>CACNVX010000053.1 GCA_902624045.1 uncultured Pelagibacteraceae bacterium | reverse complement strand
TGGATATGTTAACAGAAAATATTAAAGAAGGTATTTCAACTGATTATATAGATAAGCTTGGATATGAGTTTATTAGAGATAACGGAGGATACTCTGCTCCACTATATTATAGAGGATTTACAAAATCTTTATGCACATCATTAAACCGTGTTGTATGTCATGGAATTCCATCAGAAAGAATTTTGCAAGATGGAGATGCTGTGAATGTAGATGTTACCGCAATAATTGATGAACATTATGGAGATACTAGTAGAATGTTTTCTATAGGAAAAACTCAGGTAAAATTAAATAATCTTATTGATGCAACATATGAAGCTATGATGAAAGCAATTAAAATTCTTAAACCAGGAGTCAAATTAGGCGATATAGGGTATGAAATTCAATCACATGTGGAAGAAAGAGGTTTTTCTGTAGTAAGGGATTTTTGTGGTCATGGAATAGGTACAATGTTTCATGAACCACCAAATATTTTACACTATGGTAAAAAAAATTCAGGTATGGAACTAGCACCTGGTATGACATTTACAATAGAGCCAATGATTAATTCAGGTAAATATGATGTAAAAATCTTAAGTGATGGTTGGACAGCTGTTACTAAGGACAAATCATTATCTGCACAGTTTGAACATACGGTAGGAATCACTGAAAATGGTTATGAAATCTTTACAGAATCTGCTAAAGGTTATTCAAAGCCTCCATATTTATAACTAATGATTAAAAGATACTCTCGAAAAGAACTAACTGATATTTGGTCGGAGGAAAATAAATACAAAATTTGGCTTGATGTTGAAATCGCTGCAGCTGAAGCAATGGAAAAACTTGGTCAAATCCCAAAAGGAGTTACCTCTATTGTTAAGAAAAAAGCTAAAATTAATGTAAAGAGAATTCACAAAATTGAGTCTGAGGTTAAACATGATGTCATTGCATTTCTCACCTCAATAACAGAAAGAACTGGAATTAAAGCACGATACCTGCATCAAGGAATGACATCTTCAGATGTTTTAGATACTAGTTTTAATATCCAGCTAGTTCAATCAGGTAAAATTATTTTAAAAGATATAGATCAAATTTTAAAAGTTTTAAAAAAACAGGCAAAAAAATACAAATCTACACCTTGCATTGGAAGAAGCCACGGTATCCACGCCGAACCAATTACTTTTGGCTTAAAGTTAGCCTCATTCTATGAAGAATTTAAGAGAAACAGAAAAAGACTTAAAGATGCTATTGATGAAGTTTCTACTTGCGCTATTTCAGGTGCTGTAGGTACATTTGCTAATATTAATCCAAAAGTTGAAAAACATGTCGCGAAGAAATTAGGTTTAAAAGTTGAACCAATTTCAACACAAATAATTCCTAGAGACCGTCATGCTTTCTATTTTTCTGTATTAGGAATTGTTGCAGGATCAATCGAAAGAGTAGCTGTGGAAATTCGACACTTACAAAGATCTGAAGTTTATGAGTTACAAGAATTTTTTTCTAAAAATCAAAAAGGCTCTTCTGCAATGCCCCATAAGAAAAATCCAATCTTAAGCGAAAATTTAACAGGATTAGCTAGAATGGTAAGAAGCGCAGTAATACCTGCGCTAGAAAATATCGCTCTTTGGCATGAAAGAGATATTTCTCATTCAAGTGTTGAGAGAAATATTGGGCCAGATGCTAACATAACAGTTGATTTTGCTTTAGTAAGACTGGCAAATATTTTAGACAACATGATTGTTTACCCAAAAAAAATGCTGGAAAATTTAAACTTAACAAAAGGTTTGATTTTTTCACAAGAAGTTATGCTAGAACTAACTAAATCAGGTTTAAGTAGAGAAAAATCTTACAAATTAGTTCAATCCTATGCAAAAGATTGTTTTGGTAAAAATTTAAATTTATTTGATGTGATCTCATCTGATAAATTTGTAACAAGCAAGATAAAACCAAAAAAACTTAAATCTATATTTAATTACTCTAAACACTTAAAAAATGTAAATTTTATCTTTAGAAGAGTTTTCAAATAATGAAAAAAGGAAAAAAATTATATGAAGGAAAAGCTAAAATTATTTATGCAACTAATGATAAAAATCTAGTTAT
>CACNVX010000052.1 GCA_902624045.1 uncultured Pelagibacteraceae bacterium | reverse complement strand
CTTAAAAGAAAAACCAGATAATAAGACTTGGGTCGCTATAATAATTACATTCATTGCATGTGTTTATATTTTTTACGACTCATTAACCTTAGGTAATTTTTATGGAGATTTATTTGGATTAATCACTTCGTTTGGATTAGCTTGTAATGCTAACATTGCAAGATATGCTAAATCAACTGATTTGGTGCCTGCTGCTGTAATTGGTAAATCTTGTGTTGCAATATTTGCCTTTTTCTTTGTCAAAGATTTCTCTTTAGTAGGAAATGACCTTTATTATATACCTTTAATGTGTGTAATGTGTGTAGCTATACCATTTGTTTTAGTAACTATAGCGCCAAGATTTATAACCGCTGCTGAAGTCAATCTATTTTTCCTTTTAGAAACAATTCTTGGACCATTGTGGGTTTGGATGGTTATTAAGGAGCAGCCTTCTAATGAAACCATATATGGAGGTATAGTTATCATTATCACAATAGCCATTCATTCTTTACTGGCCATAAAAAAAACACAAACCAAAATTACCTAGCCATCAATTATTAAAAAATAATAAATGCAAAAAGAAGTAAAAAAATCTTGGGCTTTATTCATTGGAATAGGTGTGATGATGATTGCTCATGGTTTGCAAATGCAAGTCATGGGTATTAGATCAGTACTTGAGGATTTTAGTGTTTTTACAACCGGTATCTTCATGTCAGGATACTTTGTTGGTTATTTTGTGGGCTCTAGAACTACGCCTAATTTTGTTTCAAAAGTTGGTCATATAAGAGTATTTGCTGCATTTGCTTCTCTTGCCTCTTTAAGTGCGTTGATTGCTGTGGTTTATGTAAATCCTTTCATGTGGACAATAAGTAGATTTATAACAGGTATAAGTTTAGTTAGTTGTTATGTAGTAACTGAAAGCTGGTTAAATGATAGAGCAACTAATAAAAATAGAGGACAATTATTATCTGCATACATGATGGTAATTTATTTTGGATTGGCCGTTGGTATGTTATTGCTTAATGTCAGTAAGCCAGATGATTATGAACCATTTATTTTAGTCTCTATTTTACTTTCAATTGCACTAGTTCCTATTTTGTTAACAAAGAGACCTGCACCTAAATTTAAAAAAATAGAAACAATAAGTATTAAAGACTTGTATAAAATTTCTCCGCTTGGTTCATTGAGTTCATTCTTTACTGGCGTCATTCACGCAGCTTTTTTTTCATTAATTTCTGTGTATGCTACACTTGCAAAATTTACTTTAATTGAAACATCAATACTTTTGTTTATTGCAACAATCGCAGGGGTGATTGGTCAAGGCCCGATTGGCTATTTTTCAGATATATTTGATAGAAGGAAAGTTATTGTAATTACAACATTTGGAAGTTCTTTTTTAGCTTTTATTTCAATTTTAACATCAAATGATCCTATTCAAAATATTTATTACATGGATGAATTTAGTTTCAGAAAAATTGTATTTTTTATTTCAGTAGGATTGTATTCAAGTTTATGTCTTCCTTTATTTTCATTAAACTTAGCTCACACAAATGACTTTGTTCCTAAATCAAAATTCGTAGCTGCTGGTGGTGGTTTGCAGTTTATTTTTGGTGTTGGAGCAATTAGTGGTCCTATTTTATGCTCTATATTTATGGAATGGTTTGGAATAAATGGTTTATTTATTTTTTTAATTATTGCTCACGCAATAATTGGTGGATTTGGTTTATACAGAATGAAAGTAAGAGAAACTGTTGAAAATCCAGATTCAACATTCACACCTGTCCCAGCAACAATTACACCTGCAGGTTTGGAATTAGACCCCGATACTCCTGCAACATTAGAGAATAATACAAGCAATAACGCAAAGACTAGTATCGAAGAACAAAAATCTTTAGGCTAGATTATAATTTGATCGCCTACAGATATTTTGCCATCTTCTAGTGGAAAAATATAAATACCGAGTTCAAAATGATTATAAAATTCCTTTAATTTTTGAGGCAAATTGAAGGTTTTATCAGCAGTATTAGGTTTTAAATTAGTTGCTGAACACCTGGAAATGTTGTCATCAACTTTAAATAAAAATCCATTTATTTTAATATTCTTACCAATCCATTTTCGTTCTTCCCATGCTGGTAAATCTT
>CACNVX010000051.1 GCA_902624045.1 uncultured Pelagibacteraceae bacterium | reverse complement strand
TAGGTACGGGCACAGTAACAATGTGCACAGATTCTGGAACAGCTTTTCAAACTACTGAGTATAATCAGGGTTCAATTTACTTATCTGAAAAGACCAGAAGAGTAGTTTGTGCCAGTTCAGCTTATGCTAGAGGTGCGACAGGGGATGGAATTCAAGTAGCTGTAGTGGATACAGGAGTTGATGCTGATCATACAGATATCAATGCAAACATGGTAGCATTCACAACTGGTTCAGATACAGTTAACTCTGACAATAATGCATCAGATGATGAAGGCCACGGGTCTCACGTTGCAGGTATAATTGCTGCTGAAAAAAATGATAGTGGTATGCACGGTGTTGCATATGATGCGCAAATTTATGCATTTAAAGGCTTAGACTCTAGTGGAGCTGGAAGTGATACAACATTAGGTAATGCTTTTGGTTTAATAGAAAATATTGCAGCTATAGATATTATAAATAATAGTTGGGGTACCAATGCTGATTGTTCTAGTGCTAGCGCATGCAGAGCGTTAGGGCCAACAATATATGATAATTGGGAGGATCTTTCACAATTAGCAACACCTAAAATAACAGTTTTTGCTGCTGGTAATGATAGTGAGGATCAGCCGTCTGCTGAATGTCAGACAATGGCTTACAATACAGATATAAGCGCTGTATCAGTTTGTGTTGTAGCAATAAGTTATTCAACACTAGGAAGAGATAATGGATATTTAGCCTCTTTCTCTAACAAGTGTGGAAAAGCTTCCTCATATTGTATTGCAGCACCAGGTGAGAGAATTTATTCGTTAACTGAATCTGGCTCATATACATTTGCAAGTGGTACTTCAATGGCTGCTCCAATGGTTTCAGGAGGATTAGCTATAATTATGGAGGAATTTTCTAGCTTAACTCCAGCCCAAGTTGTTTCAAGACTTTTATCAACAGCTAACGATAGCGGTGAGTATTCCCAAACATCAATTTATGGTCATGGTTTGATGAATTTAAATGCTGCCACAGCTGCAGTTGGATCTTTACAAACTATAAATGGGAGTAACCTGTTAGATGATCCCAATACAAGTTACAATGATTTAGTTAATAATAGTTTCACTAGCAGCGCAGCATTTTCTAATGCTTTAAATGCTGCTCTAAATGGTCAAACAATGGAAGTATATGATAGTTTTGATAGAGCAAATTTTGAAGTAGAGGTAGATAGTTTTTTTAATTCAGGAAGCTATACTTCTCAAAATACAATTGAAAATCACATCGCAAGACTTCAGCCAAAAGTTCAAAATAAAGCAACACACAAAAACTTATATGGAAATTTTACAGTTGAAACTAATGGAGATTATTTACAGAGTTCCATGTTCCAATCAGCGGGTGATTTTTTGGCTTTAGGTTACAATCATTCAACAAATAGTTTTGAAAATGCAGTAGATCCACTATCTAGTTTCTTTAATGATAGTAACTTTGGTAATAACTATTTAGTAAATCCTTATTTTAATACTGGATCAGGACAAGATTATTTTATGTCATTTAATTCTAATAGTAGTTTTGGATTTGATACTTTTACAAACGCACATGGTAATGATTTAGGCTTATCGTTTAACTTGAACCCCTTATCAAGCTCAGAAAAAGGCATAAAAAATACTGGTGATCTTCAGATAGTATTTGGCACTAACTACGAGCAAAATAAATTTCTAAACTCTACATCATCAGGTGTTTTTGCAACTGGAGATTTGTCAAATACAAACTTTACTGGAATTAAATACAAAAAGAATTTAAGTGACGATATCACTTTCGTTGGTTCAGGTTTTGCTGGATATACTTACATTGATAAAGCTGCGAACTCTTATATTGATAGCTCTTCGCCATTATTGACAAGTTCATTTACTTTAGGTTTAGCTAAAGCTAACTTTTTAAAAAAAGATCAAAGAATAGGTTTTTTTATAAATCAGCCACAAAGAGTTGAGGATGGTAGCTTAAACTTGAGAGTTCCAACTTCATCCGATAGAGATAGAACTGTTACTTATAATAATTTAGATGTTGATTTAGAGCCCGAAGCAAGACAAATTAACTTTGATATTATTTTTAGTAAATCAATCACAGAATTGACTAATTTGAGTGCAAACTTTACTCATGTACATAATGGTGATCATACGAATAATTCAAAAAGTCAAAATTTTTTCTCTTTATTCTATAAAAAGACTTTTTAAAAGAATTTTATTTTTTACTATTTTAATTTCAATACCAAATAATTTTGTTGTAGCCGATGAAAATTATTTTGATGAATATTTTTGTGATGTTAGTGATGTAATATTATTAGAAAAAAATGTTATTTCACTTAGCTTTAAAGACAAAAACTTTAATCAAGTAA
>CACNVX010000050.1 GCA_902624045.1 uncultured Pelagibacteraceae bacterium | reverse complement strand
CAACATTGATTTTTTTATTAACTAAAGCCTTAGCTAAAGTTAAGCTAGATAATCCAGATCCAATTATACAAACTCTCATATTATTTTTAATTTTAACAACAAAAATTAGATGATACAAAGTAGTTAATTTGATTCATATTTATGGATATTAAAAAAACAGCTAGTTTATTAATTAATTTTACCGTCAAGAGACTTGCTGAAATCTTTGGGTTGGCAGTAACGGTTGCTGGTTTATTACTTTTGGCATCATTAATTACTTATTCACCTGAAGATCCAAATTTTATTTTTCCAGAAAATACAGAGATAAAAAATATTTTAAACTTTAGAGGTAGTTTTGTTTCAGATTTATTTTTTCAATCCATAGGTTTAATTTCTTACTTATTTTCTTTAACATTTATTTTTACTGGTATTAATATTTTTATAATAAAGGAATTTTTTTTATTTATTGAAAATATTTTTTATTCAATAATTTATATAATACTTGGGACACTTTTTTTAAGTCATTTCTTCTCTGATGCGTTTACATTATATATTAATGGAAATGGAGGTTTTGTTGGCTCTTATTTTAATCAAACATTTTTAAATTCTTTAATACTCACAAATGAAACTATATTTTTTTATGTTATGATTTTTTTAATTCTAATCTTTTTTCTAATTAGTATAAATTTTCATCATATAAATCTTTTTAAACTAACGAAAAAAATTTATACTTTTTTTAATAAAAAAAACGAAAAGAGTTATACAAATAAAAGTGAATTAATTAGCGAATACATTCCACAGGACGAAATTAAAAATATTATTCAGGAGGATTTACCTTTTATAAAAGTAGAGAACAAAAATAATAATAAAATAATTTTTAAATTGCCGAAATTAGAATTATTAAAAGAACCAACTAAAAAAGAAAGAGAAAATAACGATAAAAACGAAAATACTAATTCGGAGTTTTTAGAAAAAATACTTTTAGACTTTGGTGTTAATGGCAATATTAAAAAAATTAGTCGTGGACCTGTTGTAACCTTAAACGAATTTGAACCTGCAGCAGGAGTTAAGGTTTCAAAAATAATAAATTTATCGGATGATATAGCGAGAAATACTAGTTCAGAATCTGCTAGAATCTCAACCATTCCGGGTAGTAATACGATTGGGATAGAACTCCCTAATAATACAAGAGAAAATGTTTATTTGAGTGAAATATTAAAAAATTCTGATTTTAAAAAGAAAGAAATAAAATTACCTATTGCATTGGGTAAAAGTATTTCTGGTAAGCCTATAGTTGGAGATTTATCTTCTATGCCTCATCTTTTAATTGCAGGAACAACGGGATCAGGTAAATCTGTTTGTATTAACACAATAATTTTATCACTTCTTTATCGTCATACACCTGACAAATGTAAATTTATTTTAATTGATCCGAAAATGCTTGAATTGTCTACTTATGAAGGGATACCTCACCTGTTATGTCCGGTAATTACAGAGGCAAAAAAAGCAGCATCAGTATTAGGTTGGGTAGTTAAGGAAATGGAAAACAGATACAGATTAATGACAAAGGAAGGAGTACGAAACATAGATAGCTATAATTCCAAACATAAATTACCTATGCCTTTTATTGTAGTAGTTGTTGATGAAATGTCAGATCTTATGCTTGTGGCAGGCAAGGAAATTGAGAATTACATACAAAAATTATCTCAAATGGCAAGAGCAGCTGGAATTCATATTATTATGGCTACTCAAAGACCTAGTGTGGATGTAATTACAGGAACAATTAAAGCTAATTTTCCTACAAGAATATCTTTTCAGGTCACCTCAAAGATTGATAGCAGAACTATTCTTGGTGAACAAGGAGCTGAACAATTGCTCGGAAGAGGCGATATGTTATATATGTCTTCAGCTAACAGAATCGTAAGAATACACGCGCCATTTGTTTCGGATAATGAAATTGAAAAAATAAATAATTCATTGAGATTACAAGCTGAACCAGATTATGTTGATGAAATTCTTAATTTTGCTGATGAAAAAGAGATTGGTGAAAACCAGAATTTTGGGGATAAAGATGATCTATATGAAAAAGCGGTTGAAATAATCAGATCCGAAGGCAAAGCGTCAACATCATTTTTGCAGAGGAAACTTCAAATTGGCTATAATAGAGCTGCACGAATTATTGACATGATGGAAGCTGATGGAATAGTCAGTAAAGCTAATCATGTCGGTAAAAGAGATGTTTTATAATGTTCCGATATTTTATATTTTTTTTATTTTATTTTATAATATCAAATGCTAGCGCTGATAATAAAGAAAAAATAATATCAAACTTAAAAAGTGTAAAAAATTTTAATTTTGATTTTGAACAAAATATTAATGGAAAAATTGAAAAAGGAAATTGTACAATTGAATATCCAAAAAAAATTTTTTGTAAATA
>CACNVX010000049.1 GCA_902624045.1 uncultured Pelagibacteraceae bacterium | reverse complement strand
TTTGTTAAGATATGAAGATGACTTGAGTGTTACTAAGTCACAAATAGAAGCTATTAAGAATTGGCTTAAAACAAAAAAATCTAAAACTGAAATTGCTTATAGACCTGCGAGAGTACTTCTTCAGGATTATACTGGCATCCCAGCAGTAGCAGACCTTGCTGCAATGAGAGAAGCGGTGAAAGATAAAAATAAAGATCCTAATACTATCAATCCATTATCTGCTGTTGATCTTGTTATTGATCATTCGGTACAAGTAGATCAGTCTGCTAATGCAGATTCTTTTGAAAAAAATGTTGATATAGAATTTGAAAGAAATGGAGAAAGATACTCATTTTTAAAATGGGGACAGCAAGCATTTAATAATTTCAGGATAGTTCCTCCTGGGACAGGAATTTGTCATCAAGTTAATTTAGAGTATTTATCTAAAGTTGTTTGGTCAGAAGAGTTTAATGATGATAAATATCTTTTCCCAGACACTTTAGTTGGAACAGACAGTCATACGACAATGGTTAATGGTTTGTCAGTTTTAGGCTGGGGTGTTGGTGGAATTGAGGCTGAAGCAGGTATGTTAGGTCAGCCAATATCAATGTTAATACCTGAGGTTATTGGCTTCGAAATGAAAAATAAAATGCCCGAAGGAACTACAGCAACCGATTTAGTCTTAACTGTTGTTAAAATGTTAAGAGATAAAGGAGTGGTTGGTAAGTTTGTTGAGTTTTATGGAGAAGGTTTAAAAAATTTGACACTTGCTGATAGAGCTACTATTGCAAATATGGCACCAGAATATGGTGCAACATGTGGTTTTTTTCCTATAGATGAAGAAACATTAAAGTATTTGAAATTTTCGGGAAGAGATCAGCACTCAGTAAACATTGTTGAAAATTATGCAAAAGAACAGGGATTGTGGGCAAGTAATGATATAGATTTTACTGATATTATATCTTTAGATATGTCAAGTGTAGTTCCAACTATTTCAGGACCAAAAAGACCACAAGACAAGGTACTCTTAACTGATGCACCTAGTTCTTTTAAAAAAGTATTGCAAGAAGCTACAAATAAAAAGGTAAAATCATTTTCAAAGGTAGCTGAGACTGATTTTAATATAAAGGACGGCTCAATATTGATAGCAGCGATTACCTCTTGCACAAACACTTCTAACCCAAATGTTTTAATTGGAGCAGGGCTTTTAGCCAAAAAAGCAATTGAAAAAGGTTTAAAAGTAAAGCCTTGGGTAAAAACTTCTTTAGCTCCAGGTTCTCAAGTGGTAACAGATTATTTAGAAAAAGCTGGGTTAAATAAGTATTTAGATCAATTAGGTTTTAACTTAGTTGGTTATGGATGCACAACATGTATTGGAAACTCTGGTCCACTCCCTGAAAATATTGTTGAGGCTATTCAAAAAGAGAATATTTATGCGGTTTCAGTTTTATCAGGTAATAGAAATTTTGAGGGAAGAATTTCGCCTCATATCAAAGCAAACTATCTAGCCTCACCTCCACTGGTAGTAGCGTATGCAATAGCTGGACATATGGAAGTTGATTTATACAAAGATTCATTAGGAAAAGATAAAGATGGTAAAGATGTGTTTTTAAATGACATTTGGCCTTCAAATAAAGAGATAGAAGATACTTTAAAACATTCGCTTAATGCTGAAATGTTTATACATAGATATTCAAATGTGTCTGAAGGCCCAACTCAATGGCAAAAAATTAAAACTGATAAAAGTAGTATCTACAATTGGGATGAAGACTCTACGTATGTAAAAAAACCTCCATTCTTTGATTCTTTACCAGATGAACCTGAGGGATTTAAAGAAATTAAGGACGCAAGACCATTACTAATTTTAGGCGATATGGTGACAACAGATCATATATCACCAGCTGGCACGATACAAAAAAATAGTCCAACTGGAGAGTATTTTATGGAACACCAAATTTTACCTAAGGATTATAATTCTTATGGTTCAAGAAGAGGGAATCATGAAGTCATGATGAGAGGAACTTTTGCAAACATTAGAATACGAAATGAAATGGTACCGGGAACCGAAGGTGGTTTAACCAAACTATACCCAGAAGAAAAGATTATGCCAGTTTATGATGCGGTAGTTGAATATAAAAAGAGAGGCACAGATTTAGTAGTTATTGGTGGAAAAGAATATGGAACTGGATCATCTAGAGATTGGGCAGCTAAAGGAACTAAATTGCTTGGTATTAAAGCAGTTATAGCTGAAAGTTTTGAAAGAATTCATCGATCTAATTTAATTGGAATGGGTATTTTGCCACTTCAATTTCAAAATAAACTTAATAGAAAAAATCTTAATTTAATTGGATCTGAATTAATTAGTATCATAAATATTGAAAAAGGAATCAATCCCTCAGACGATGTAATTGTAGAAATTAAATATATATCTGGAGAAATAAA
>CACNVX010000048.1 GCA_902624045.1 uncultured Pelagibacteraceae bacterium | reverse complement strand
CAGTTTCATTTAAGTGCTCAATAACTAATTTTTTTAAAAATTTTTTCCAGTATTCGGTTTCAACATTTTGCCATAATACTGAGTCTGGATTTACTTTTTTTTCAAATTGAAGATTTTTGTCATAAATAAATGCCATTCCACCTGTCATACCAGCTGCAAAATTATCCCCCACCTCACCTAATATTACGACTGTGCCTCCTGTCATATATTCGCATCCATTAGAGTCACATCCCTCTACAACTGTAATTGCTCCAGAATTTCTTACCGCAAATCTATCTCCAGCTAAACCGGCTGCAAAAAGTTTTCCAGATGTAGCTCCATATAAAACAGTATTTCCTATAATAGTATTTTCGTTTGAAATCAAATTACTCTCATCTGAGAGTTTTATTACTATAGTTGCACCTGATAAGCCCTTACCCACATAATCATTGGCATCTCCTTTAAGCACAAGCTTCAAACCTTTTGTAGAAAAAGCACCAAAAGATTGTCCTGCTGATCCCTTAAAGTTCAATGTTAAAAAATTTTCATTTAACTTTTCATAACCATATTTTTTATAAAGATGATGAGAAATTCTAGTTCCAACTGCTCTATTGGTATTTTTAATCAAATATTCTTTTTCAATTTTTTGCGAACTATCTAGAGCTCTTTCAATTTCTGGCCAAATTTCTTGATCCAAAGTATCAGGAACCTTGTTAATTTCTGGGATTTTACAATATCTTTTGTTATCTCCTGGATCAGCTTGAACAAATAATGGGTTTAAATCTAAATCATCTAGATTTGGGGATGCTTTATTAACTTGCATCAACAAATCTGTCCTTCCAATTATATCGTTTAAGGACTTAAAACCTATTTCTGCAAGTATTTCTCGGACTTCAGAAGCAATGAAGGTAAATAGATTGACAACTTTATCTGGTGTTCCTGTGAACTTTTCTCTTAATTTTTCGTCTTGAGTACAAACTCCAACAGGACAAGTATTTGAATGACACTGTCTAACCATTATGCATCCCATAGCTACTAAAGCTGTTGTTGCTACGCCATATTCCTCTGCACCCATCATTGCTGCAATAACAACATCTCTACCGGTTTTGATTCCACCATCTGTTCTTAAAGTAACTTTGTGTCTTAGATTATTTAATGTTAATACCTGATTAGCTTCAGTAAGTCCCATTTCCCAGGGTATCCCCACATATTTAACACTTGTTTGTGGAGTTGCTCCGGTTCCGCCATTATGTCCAGAAATTAATATTATGTCAGCCTCAGCTTTAGCAACACCTGCAGCAATAGTACCAACTCCAGAAGATGCAACTAGTTTTACTCCAATACGTGCTTTAGGATTAATTTGCTTTAAATCATAAATTAATTGGGCCAAATCTTCTATTGAATAAATATCATGGTGAGGAGGTGGAGATATTAATGTAACCCCAGGTGTTGAATGTCTTAATTTTGCAATTTCATTTGTTACTTTGAAACCAGGAAGTTGACCACCTTCTCCTGGTTTTGCTCCTTGAGCAATTTTTATTTCTATTTCATTACAATTATTTAAATAATTGATTGTTACTCCAAATCTCGCTGAAGCTATTTGTTTTACTCTTGAATTTGCACTGTCTCCATTTTTCATAATCTTAAATCTTTCCTCATCCTCACCACCTTCTCCGCTACACGATGCGCCTTTGATCCTATTCATACCCATTGCTAAAGTCTCATGAGCTTCTTTAGATAATGCTCCATGAGACATACTTCCGCTTCCAAATCTTTTTAGTATATTTTGTATTGGCTCCACTTCATTTAAATCGATAGATGTACCTAATTTCTTTTTTCTAAAGTCAATTAAATCTCTTAAATTTATTGGAGGTAAATTATATATTCCCTCAGCATATTTTTTATATGCTTTGTATGAATTTGATCCAACTGCACTTTGCAATAAATGAATAAGCTTTCCTTGATATTGGTGTGTCTCTCCATTTTTTCGATACCGATATATACCACCTATAGGTAAAACAGTTTCTGAACTTTCGAAAGCTTCTTTATGAATTGCTCTTATTTTTTTTTCAATACCAGTCAATCCTATTCCTGAAATCTTGGAGACAACTCCTGGAAAATAATCACTTACAATTGTTCGGCTTAGACCTACAGTTTCAAAATTACACCCTCCTCTATATGAGCTTAAAACTGAAATACCCATTTTTGACATTATCTTTAACAGTCCGGCATTTACAGATTTAATATATCTCTCAACGCAGTCGTCAAAACTAAATTGACCAAATAATTTTTTTTTGTGTCTGTGGTATAGGCTATCAAAAGCCAAATATGGATTAACAGTTGTTGCACCAACACCTATAAGTGTTGCAAAAGAATGGGTATCTAAGGCCTCTCCAGATTGAACATTAATTGAAACATATCCTCTAAGTTTTTTATTAATTAAAAAGGTATTAATTGCGCCCACACTTAATAGCATTG
>CACNVX010000047.1 GCA_902624045.1 uncultured Pelagibacteraceae bacterium | reverse complement strand
TTTTTTCTTATTTCAGAATTAACAAGAAATGTTGAAAATATTTCATCAAAAGCAAGTCTTTGATAGAAATTTGATTTATAATTCCCAATATTTTTAGGCTTGTGCAGTTCTTTAATTGAGCTATTCCAGCTTATATTTTTAAATTTAGATAAAATACTTTTAGAGTGCCATTCGTTAAAAACAGGCAAATTATTGATTACTTGATTTAAGATTTTATTATATATTTTTTCAGAAATACCCTCAGTTAATGAGTATTTATTATGAGTTTGTTTGATCAAAGAAGAGTCCTCAGAAACATATTTTGGATTTGTAATTTGATATTTATTCCTAAAATGACCTATTTTACCACTAACAGTAATTTCTTTTCCTAAAGGCAGTATTTTTTTAATATAGCCTTCATAACTATTAAAAAAAATGCAATCTATTTCACCAGTTTCATCACTACATGAAACTCTATTTGGTAATTTCCTTATTCTTGGGAAGTTATACTTTTGTGGAATTATAGTTACTGTTTGTATTTCACCAATTTTTAAATCTTTTATTTTTGATGACAAGCTTCTATCTGTATAAGATTTTGGAAGTTTCCAAAGTAAATCAAATAAATTATTAATATTTTTCTTCTTTAATAAATTTTTTGTTTTAATTCCTACACCTTTTAAAGAACTTAAGTCTGACAATAAATATTCATAATTTGTTTTATTATTCATTAACAACTAATATATTATAATTATTATGACCAACATAGATGAATTAAAAAAAAAAATTATTTACCGATCTAATTATAGAGGTACAAAGGAAATGGATAATCTTTTGGGTGCATTTACCAAAAAATATATAAATAATTTAAATAAAAATGATCTTCTTGATTTAGAGAAACTATTGAATGTTGATGACACTAATTTATATAATTTTTTCAATGGTTTTAAAACTGATTTTGAATTTGAAAATAATAACGTTAATTTCTTGTATAAAAATTTTGACTATACACAAAAATGATGGCGGAGAGACTGGGATTCGAACCCAGGAAAGAGTTGCCCCTTTGCCGGTTTTCAAGACCGGTGCTTTCAACCGCTCAGCCATCTCTCCGTGAGCAAGGTTTTATAATTATAATCATTTAATTCAACCATAAAATAGTCTAATAAACTTGATAATAGGTAAACAGAGGATCTACTATGAATAAAGAATTTAATAAAGGCTTACTTCTTACAGCATTGGGTTCTTTCTGGTGGGGTTTTTTTGGTGTTATTTATTTTAAATACATAGCATTTATAGGACATTTTGAACTAGTTATTCATAGATGCTTATGGACTGCTTTTACATTGATAATAACTACTTTTTTTTTTTCTAAATGGAGTGTTTTTTTTGAAATTTTAAAAAAAAAATCAAATTTATTTTATTTACTCATATCTGGCTTTTTAATTTTTATTAATTGGGGTGTATGGATATATGCAATTGCCACCAACAGAATTATAGATGCTAGCTTTGGTTATTTTATAATGCCTATTTTAAGCGTTATGCTAGGCTACATTTTTTTTAAAGAAGAATTAAATAAAAAAAGAGTTTTTGCAATTTTATTAGTTCTAATTTCAATTTTATTTTTAATTTTCGTAAGTGTTAAATCCTTACCCTGGGTTGGTTTAATTGTAGCTTTTAGTTGGAGCTTTTACAATTTAGTTAGAAAAAAAATAAAGGTAGATACTGATGTAGGTCTCTTAATAGAAAGCTTATTTATATTGCCGTTTGCTTTATTTGCTTTTTATTTGATAGCAGCTAATGGATATAATGATTTTAGGCTATCTGAACCTGGTATGATGTTATTTATATTTCTTGCAGGACCAATGACAGTCATTCCTTTATTTTTATATGTTAGAGGAGTCGAGTTATGTGGTCTTGGTCCTACGGGAATGATTTTTTATATTACTCCTACATTGCAATTTTTATTAGGTTACTTTTATTACAATGAGCCTTTTTCATTTGCAAAATTAGTTAGTTTTATTCTAATTTGGTTTGCTGTAATCATATATTTAAAGGATCTTTATGAAAAAAATTAGTTTGTTAATCTTTATGATATTGGTTTTAATTAATAATTCACTTGCTGACATAAATAAAGATTTTGAGGATTGGAAATTAAATTTTAAAAAAATAGCTCTAAAAAACAACATATCAGAAACAACATTTAATATGGTGATGTCTGATACCAAATTTTTATCAGATGTTATCAAATATGATAGATATCAACCTGAATTTTATGAAGACACTAAAACCTATATATCAAAAAGAACGTCATCAAAAAAAGTTTTATCAGGAAAAAAATTTTACGAAAAAAATTTAAATTTAATTAATTCTATAGAAGATGAGTTTGAAATTGAAAGAGAATTACTTTTATCTTTAATGGGTATAGAGACTAATTTTGGAACATACGTCGGAAAAATGGATATTTTATCCTCCTTAGCAACCTTAAGTTTTGATAAAAGAAGATCAGAATTTTTTACTAATGAACTTCTGATACTCTTAAAATTGATAGAGAAAAAACAAATTGACTATAATACGCTTTATGGATCTTGGGCTGGTGCATTTGGTTTTTTTCAATTTATGCCTTCCACAATGAAAAATTATGCGATTGATTATGATCAAAATGGTTATATCGACTTAAAAAATAACAATGATGCCTATGCTTCAGCATCAAATTACTTAAAAAAAATAGGATGGAAAAACAATCAGCCTTGTTTTTATAAAATAGATTTATTAGATGAAATACCCAGCAAATATTTAAATATTTCTGCAAAAAAACTTCATGATAAAAAGGAATTAAAATTTTTTAGAAAATATATTCAAAACAGTGATAAAATTGATAGTAAATTAAATCGATTAAATGTTGCTATAATAACACCTGATAAAGATATTATTCCAGATGCCGAAACTCTAAACCCCGCCTATATCGTATTTGATAATTAT
>CACNVX010000046.1 GCA_902624045.1 uncultured Pelagibacteraceae bacterium | reverse complement strand
CTAGGAGAATTCTAAGTAAAAATAGAGAAAAATGGCAAACTATTGGAATGGCTTATCAAGAAATTGATACTTTGCGAGACCAAGCTTCTAATCGAGATGACGAGGAGGAATTAAAAAAATTAGATGAAATAAATGAATTTATTATGTCTATAGAAAAAAAATATGAAATTGCCTAGTTGACTTTAAGGATCTAATTAATAGAAAGAATATATGCTTACAAATTTTAAAGACGAAGATTTTGATACTAAAATCAAAAATGAAGATGTTTCAGTCATTCAGTTTTCAGCTGAGTGGTGTGGTCCATGTAAGGCACTAAAACCTGTAATGGATAAATTATCTGACGAATATAAAGATAAGGCTTGTTTTTATTATGCTGATGTTGAAGATGGTGGAATTAACACAGGTTCAGCTGCTGGCATTAGAGGTGTTCCAACAGTTATCATCTATAAGAAAGGTGTTGAAGTAGATAGAAAAGTTGGCGGTGTTCCAGAAAGCCATATGAAAGAATTTTTAGATAAAAATATTTAATTTAAACTTAATACTTCAGCAGCCCCATACAAAGATCCTGTAATTAATAAAAGATCACCTTCTTTTAAATCAATTGATTTAATTGCCTGCTTGATATCTGGTTGATATTGAACATTGGTTACACTTTTAAATTTTTCTTTCAAATCTTTGCCACTAATAGAGTTAGGCTGAGTTTTTAAATCTATAGTTGTGATGGATGAAATATCTTTAAAGTAACTGATATATTTTTCGTGCTCCTTATTTGCCATCATTCCAATTATAACATGTTTGTTACAATCCAAGCTTTGAAGGTATTCATTTAATGCTTTAGCGCCATCTTCGTTGTGGCTACCATCTACTATAAATCTATTATTTTTAACTAATTCTTTTAATTTACCAGATTTAATTTCCTGAAGTCTAGCTAAGCTAGATATATTTTTAATACCTTTTTTTATATGTTCATCCCTAATCTCAAGATCTAACGTCCTAAGAGTTGCTATTGCAGTAGATATATTTTCTAACTGATATTGACCAAGCACATTAGGCATAGGAAGTTTTAATCCACCAAATTTATCTTCATAATAGAAGAAATCATTTTCATTAATTGAGTAACTAAAATCATCATTAAAAAATATTTTATTAGATTTATTTTGAAAGATAGTTTTTTTAATACACTCCATAGTCTCTTTAGTGCTTTGTTTAGCTACAATAATGTTTGAATTTAAAAGTGTAGATGTTTTTTCAAATACAATTTGTTCGATTGTTTGTTTATCTTTTGGAAGCCAATCTAGATGGTCTTTGCTTATGGATGTAACAATACTAGCCAGATTAGTTTTTAGAATATTGACAGCATCAAAACGATGAAACAAGCCACTTTCTATTAAGTTAATGTTACCTGGATATTGTGCCGCTTTATAAAAAAAGCAAGCTGATAACATCTCAAACACTGTAATAGGTTGATTATTATTAATTTTTTCAACTTCTTCCAATAAATCAGCTAAATCGTCATCATTTGATTCATGGTTGTTGAAAATAAATCTTTCATTAATTTTTTGAATATGCGGACTTGTGTAAACATTACATTCGAAATTTGCTTCTTTAAGAATTGAATAAGCAGCTTGTATTGTAGAATTTTTACCATTAGTTCCTACAATTGATATTGCTTTAATTTTGTTTTGTGGATTTCCTAGTTTTTCACAAAGATTTTTAATTCTATCAAGTGATAGGTCTATTTCTTTAGGATGCAACTTTTGAAAGTTGCTGAGAATTTTCTGAAGTTTCATTTTGTTCAGCACTTATATCAGAATTCTTCTTTAATAATATTGATAATAAAGTTCCAATTTTAGATGCAAGATCTTTACGCTCAACGATCAAGTCAACAAAACCAGTTTTTTCTACATATTCACTTTTTTGGAAACCTTCAGGAAGTTCTTCTTTCACGGTTCCTTGTATTACTCTTGCTCCTGCAAATGCAATTAAAGCTCCTGGTTCAGCAATATGAATATCACCTAACATAGCGTATGATGCGGTGATACCCCCTGCTGTTGGATCAGTGATACAAACTAAATATGGAAGTCCATTTTTCTTTAACTCATTAATTGCAAGAGTTGTTCTTGTCATTTGAGATAATGAAATTAAACTTTCCATCATTCTCATTCCTCCACCTGCACTAATACATAAAAAAGGTGTTTGATTTTCTATCGCATGTTGTATTCCATATAAAAAAGCCTCTCCTTCTGCAGCTGCCATTGAAGCTCCTAAAAAATCAAAATCAGAGGCTACAGCTGTAATTTTAATATTATTTATAGTTCCAGAGGCAACCATCATCCCACATTCTAGTCCTGTTTTTTTTCGCGCACTTTTTAACCTTTCTTTGTAAGATTTGGAATCTGTCCAATTTAGTGGATCATCTTTTGGTATTGGAGTTTTGAAAATTTCATAATTGTTTTTTCCAAATAATATATCAAATCTTTGATGTGGTTTTATTCTATGATGACGCTTACAATCTGGACACACCCATAAGTTTTCCTCTAAATCTTTTTTTAAAATTGGACCCTTGCAGCATGATGTCCAATCACTTTTTGCAATATCCTCTTTTGTAGCTCTCTCACGTATAGCGGTTTTAATTTTTTCACCTGCTTTTATAATTTTAGTTATCCAGTTCATTGAATTTTATTTTTTAATCTTTTCACGATTTTAGTAACATTTGTGACAGCATTTTGTCTCTTTTCAATTGATTTAGAGATTTCCTTACAAATTGCGCTTCCAACTACTAAACCATCAGCTTTTTTTAGAGATTGGATGGTTTTTTCTGTAATCCCAAAGCCAATAACAACATTTTTTGATTTGTTTAGTTTTTTTATCTTGTTGTATTTTTCTAATATTTTCTTTGGGGATACTTTAAGCTTTCCACCTGTTGTTGATAACATACTTATATAATAAACCATGTTGTGAGAATCTTTTATGATTTTTTTTAATCTTATTTGGGAAGTAGTTGGTGAAACTAGTTGAATAAAACTGA
>CACNVX010000045.1 GCA_902624045.1 uncultured Pelagibacteraceae bacterium | reverse complement strand
TGACTCAACTGATTGTCTAAATTTGTTATCACTAAAAGATAAATTTAATATATTATACAAATATTCTCTTAATTTAGAAAATTCTTTATATGGATCTTTAATTAAATTCTCATATTTTAATAATAAAAAATTTTTTTTAAAATTTTTCCAAGAGTTATAATGTTGTCCCCAGGAGGATATTAAAGTAATAATTTCATTATCTTTACTTATATTTTTATCCAAATTTTCTAAATTTCTTCCTATTATTTTATTTTCATCTAAAATAAAAGAAAGTGCATCATTTGCGTCCTTTTTGTAAAAATGATTTTGTATTGAAGTTACAACATTTCTTGGATCCCTAACTATGTAAATCACACCTTTTGTGTTTTCATTATCTGTAAAAGCATTTTTGTTTATAGAGCACATTATATTGTGAGTTTTTAAAATTTTATTTTTTTTGTCTGAATTTAATTTTACTTGAGAAGGTACCCAATTTGAGGAGAGCGTATATATATTGTCAACATTCCCTTTTAAGTTATTAAAAAATCTTCTTTGGGGATATTGCATTATATTTTTTAAACTTTCAAAATTTGCTTCTCCATTTTTTGTATAAATAAGAGATGATAAAAATGATCTAACCCAAGTATTTCCACTTTTGGGATATGATGCTAGCCATATAATCATAAATTATTTTTTTAAAAATATATAAAAGGCACCACTACCCCCATCTTCAATTTTAGCATCTTTAATATAATTTATCATTTTCATTAATTCTTTATTATTTAAGATGTAGTCTGGAACAGAATATTTTAAAATACCTAAATCTTTTGAGACATAAGGATCTTTTTCAATGCTAGAATGCGTACCTTTTCCAGTTACGATTGTTAGTTTATTTACCTTTTCAGAATAAGCTTTTTTTATAAATTTATTAATAACTTCATTTGCATCATCTAAGGTATAGCCGTGTAAATCTATTGACCTTTCTTTGAAAAAAACTTTTTTTGATTTTTTAATATCTTTGTTTGGAACTGCCTCGCTAGATGAAATAAAACTTTCCCAATCTTTTTTATCTTTATCTGATAGTTTGTCGCTCAATTATGTTAATATATTAACAAGTTGCCAATTTGGATTTGGTGAAGTTATGTCTCTAGAAAATACCCAAGTATCATAGATTTTTTTAATTTTTTCAGGGTCTCCTGAAACAATTTTTTTGTCTTTATCTCTGATACAAGTTATTACCTCGGCAATAAAATCTACAGTTACATTTAACATTTTTCCAATTTTCACGTGCTCTTTAATTGTTGCTGAGTTTATTCCTATAAAAGTGATTTCAGCATGATGACCTCTAGCATTTCTGTCCTTAAGAGCATCACTAAATTGATTATAGATCTTGCTGTTTAAGAGAGGTTTGCTTGTTGTAATTTTATTATCATTATCACTAAAGTCGGTGATAACTGTTTCATATGCAATTTTGGCACCGTTTAAAAATTCTTGTTGCGCTTTATTATCAAAATTTTCTTTTATTTCTTTTGGTTGTTCTATATTTGTATTTTTTAAAACCTCCTTTAATTGAGTGGTTGACTTACCCTCAAAGCCTGTTCTTTTACCAAGAATTCCTCTCAATCTTAAAAAGATAAAGCCAGCGATCATGGCTAATAAAATTATATCAATATACTCGAAACTGTAATTCATAGGCATATAGTAATTACTCTGTTGATTAATTTCAACCAGCAATTTAGATTATGGACAAATGAACACAATATTTTTCCTAATTATACTCTTACCAATTATGGAAATTTATCTTTTGATTAAAATTGGATCTCAAATTGGAGCGATAACAACAATTTTATTAATTTTTTCTACTGCCATTGTGGGTATTTATTATGCCAAGTATGAGGGACTCAATACACTCAAATCGGGTTTTATACAACTAAGCAAAAATCAAACCCCCACTTATGAAGTCATATCTGGGGCCGCAATCGCATTTGCTGCTATATTATTAATTGTGCCTGGATTTGTCTCAGACGCTTTGGGGTTTCTGTTAATTTTTCCTTTAACAAGAAAATTGCTATTCAACAATTTAATAAAAAAATTTAAATTTAAAAAAACTAAAAAAAACGATTTTATAGACGGAGAATTTGAAGATATAGAAGATGACAATGACAGAAAAGTATAAAATTTTAGCTCAATACATAAAAGATATGTCAAGTGAGACAAAAGACATTGAAACATATATATTCGTTAAAGACTTTATTTCAAAATACCAACTCAATATAGACATTAAATCTAAAGCACTAAAAAATAAGATGGTAGAAATAAATACTATCATGAAATTTGAAGACAAGCTCGAAAGTAAAAAAAAATCACATTTTGAACTTACTTACGCAACTATTATAAAAGTTAATGATGATGTTAAAGAAAAAAAAGAATTAGAAAAAATTATTTTATGTGACTCTCAAATTAAGATCTATCCAAACCTTGAAAAATCTTTTTTAAATTTAATTCATAATTCGGGCTATCCCCATATAAGTTTTGAAAAAAAAATAGACTTTGAAAAATTATATAACGAAAGATTTAATTGAAATAATTTTTCTTTAAACTTTTTTGCAAATATTCTTTATGTTCAATTAGTTCTTGTTGAGAAGGCGATATAATTTTTTTAAAATAAGGGGTAACAAAATCACTTTTCATTTCTACTTCTTGATCGTTTTTTTTGAAATCCAATGTTGGCTCTTTTTGATCTATTAAATTTATATAGACTTTGGCTAATAGATGGCAGTCAATAATAGCAGTGTGTTTTGTTCTTTTAGAGTTATCTATGTTATATCTTTTACACAAAGCATCCAGGCTAACTTGTGATCCAGGAAATTTGTTTCGAGCTAAAATTAAAGTATCAACAATATCATTTTGAATAATTTTTTTTCCAGCGATAGTTAATTCGTTGTTTAAATGGGCAATATCAAACTCTGCATTGTGAATTATTAATTTTTTATCTTTTATAAAATTAATAAATTTTTCCTCTATTTCATAAAACTTTTTTTGCTTTGCTAAAAAATCATCAGCATATCCGTGAATTTTAAATGCTTTTTCAGACACTTTTCTTTCTGGATTCAAATAACAATGAAAGTTATTACCAGTTGGTATTAAATTTTCTAATTCGATACATCCTATTTCGACGATTCTAT
>CACNVX010000044.1 GCA_902624045.1 uncultured Pelagibacteraceae bacterium | reverse complement strand
TTTTGGAGGGTAAAGACAAAAAATTATTAAATACTATTGATTGCTATACGATAGGAAAATCAATCGCAAAAATGCACCTTATTACAAAGAAAATGAAATTAGTTAGAAAAAATTCAATGGGGATTAATAACTTAGACTCCTTGCTAAACAGCATAAAGTTTAAATCAAAAGAAACCTCAAATTTAAAAATTTTTTTAAAAAATAATTTGAAAAATATAAAAAAAACTTGGCCAAAAAAACTACCAAAAGGTATTATTCATGGTGATTTATTCATAGACAATATTTTCTTTAAAAAAAATAAACTATCGGGAATAATCGATTTCTACTTCGCAGCTAATGACTACTTTATGTATGAAATAGCTATCTGTATCAATGCGTTATGCTTCGATCTAAAAAACAAAAAATTTATAATGAATAAAAAAAAAATAAAAAGTTTAATTAAAGGATATGAAAGTATAAAAAAAATATCTTTAAAAGAGAAAAATTCTCTTAATACTTTGTGTAGAGGAGCTGCAATTAGATATCTATTAACTAGGCTATATGACTTTTCGAATACGCCAAAAACAGCTTTAATTAAAATTAAAGACCCTAATGAATATTATCAAAAACTACTTACACATAATAATTTAAATTCGTTTAAGGATTATTTGAATTAATGATAACAATTTATACAGATGGCTCCTGTCAAACAAATCCTGGTAACGGGGGCTGGGCTGCTATAATAAATGAAAATAATGAAAAAAAAATAATTAGTGGAAATGAAAAAAATACAACAAATAATAGGATGGAACTTTTAGCTCCGATAAATGCTTTAAGAGGAATTAAGGCTAGGTCTAAAATAAAAATTTATACAGATTCTCAATACGTAAAAAATGGGATAACTGAATGGATTAATACATGGTTGAATAACAAATGGAAAACCTCAAAAAAAGAGGATGTAAAAAATAAAGATTTGTGGATTGAATTATATAATTTGACTAGATTTTTAGATATCCAATGGATCTGGGTAAAAGCTCATGATGGAAATCCTTTAAATGAAGAGGTTGATTTGTTAGCTAAAAGAGCTGCTAATTCAGATTAATTTAATAAAATTTTCTGCAGCTGAAATTTCACAAGTTCCTGTATCTTTCTCTTCTTGTAGTTTAATTACTTTCATATTTTCTACAAACATTGTGTATCTATTTGATCTTATCCCCAACCCTCTTTCACTTTTGTCTACCTCTGCACCAATATCTTTTGTAAAATTTAAAAAAGGATCTCCTAACATCATAATTTTATTATCAACATTATTTTCTTTTCCCCAGGCATTCATGACAAAAGGATCATTAGCAGATATACATATTATATGATCTACTCCTTTCTCTTTAAATTTGTCATACATACCAATATAACTGGGTAGATGTTTTTTAGAACACACTGAAGTAAACGCACCTGGTACACCAAATAAAATTACTTTTTTATTTTTTAAAAAATCCTCGATATTTTTTTTTGTTGGTTCCCCGAATTCGAGTATGAAAACCTCAGAGTTTGGTAATAAATCATTTTCTTTTATTTTCATTGGATTTTATTTTTAATATGTTGTTTTACCTTTTCAACATCATTTTCAATTGTAACGTAATTTTCTTTTTCATCTAAAATAAACATCAGTTCACTTGGTAAATCAGTATTAGTTTTTATAGCTCTGAAAATAGCATCAGGAAACTTAGAAGGATGCGCTGTACCTAGCACAATATTATTTCCACTTATATCATGCTTATCAAATGCACCAAATCCAATCGCTGTGTGTGGGTCGAGTACAACACTAAATTTATTGTAAACAGAACTTATTATTTCTAAAGTTTCCTTTTCACTCATTCTTACAGATAAAAAATATTTCCTTATTTTATTAAGCTTTTCAGTATCCAATGAGTAATTTCCATTCTCTTTAATATTTCTCATATCCTGTGATGTTTGAACATCATCTTGATTGTTTAGATCAAATATAAGTCTTTCAAAGTTACTAGCTATTTGAATATCCATACTAGGAGATATAGTTTCAGAAACTTTTTCTGCTTGATAACTACCCTTTGATATTGCTCTGTGTAATATATCGTTTTGATTAGTTGCTACTATCAGTTTATTTATTGGTAAACCTAATTTTTTAGCTAAATATCCAGCATAAACATCCCCAAAATTTCCGGTTGGAACAGAAAAATTAGTTGGTTGGTCTTCATGCTTAACTAAGAAATAGCTGTAAAAATAATAAACACTCTGCGCAATAATTCTTGCCCAATTAATTGAATTAACCCCCGACATATTTATTTGATTTGAAAAATCTTTATCAGCGAACATGGATTTTACTAAGTTTTGACAATCATCAAAATTTCCCTTAACAGCAATATTAAATACGTTTTCAAATTTTCCTGTTGTCATTAGTTTTCTTTGAACTGGGGAAACTCGATTATCAGGATGAAGAACAAATATATTCACATTTTTTTTGCCTTTTATAGCATCTATTGCGGCTGCACCTGTGTCTCCAGATGTTGCAACTACAATATTAATTTTTTGATTTTCACTACTTAAATAATATTCATAAAAATTTCCTAAAAGTTGCATTGCAACATCTTTAAAAGCTAAAGTAGGTCCATGGAATAATTCTAATACAGATCTGTCACCTATTTGGACTAACTCAACTACATTATCTTTTCTGAAGGCAGAGTAAGATTTATCAATTATTTTGCTTAAATCACTCTCTGACATAAAATCGCCGATAAAAGGATAAATGATCTTTTTTGCTAATTCTGAGTAATTAAGTTCTTCGAAATCTTTAATTTCCTCTTTGCTAAATTTTTTTAATGATTTTGGTACAAACAGTCCGCCATCGTCTGCGAGTCCTTTAACAAAAACTTCTTTAAATTCAAAGGTTTTTGAGGTGTCTCTTGTACTTACGTATCTCATCTAATAATTTTTTTTTCTAAAATATAAATATATTAAAAGAATTGAAATCGCCATAGAAAACCAAGTTAAAGCATACTTTTTATGATTGTTTGATATTTTAGCTGTTATAACTTTTGGTTTTGGAACGTTATAATCTCCACCTAGATAAATTATATATTTAGAAAATTTTTTACCAGTGAATTTAAAAATATCCTCTCTGTTTAAAGTAAACCAATAATTTTTTTCTAAATCATTTTTAGGCTTAAAGGAACTATATTTTGGTTGAAGCAATATTGTGCCAATAACTTCATTTTGATCAATTAAATTAATTTCTGGTAGATCTTTT
>CACNVX010000043.1 GCA_902624045.1 uncultured Pelagibacteraceae bacterium | reverse complement strand
GAGCTCTAATGGAATTTCCATGAGCAGAAATAAGAATATTTTCACTTGATTTCTTTTCTATCTCGTTACTATAAAACTTTATTACTCTTTCATATGTATCTTTTAGTGACTCGGTATCAGGAATTTTTTCTAAAGGAATTTTTTTGTATGTTTCAATATTTAGTGGGTGATATGGATTTTTTTTATCTAAAGGGTCGGGTCTAAGGTCCCAAGATCGTCTAAATTGATGAACTTTTTCTTCTCCAAGTTTTTTTTTCATTTCATCTTTATTTAACCCTGTCAGAGCTCCATAATGTCTCTCGTTTAATTCCCATGCGCTCTTTACTTCTTTAAAATCTTTTAATTCTTGTTGTATAATTTTTAAAGTATTTTTAGCCCTTAATTGAAAAGAGGAGTAATACACATTAATTTCTATTTTTTCTTGTTTTATTAATTCACCAGCTTTTTTTGCCTCTGATTTTCCATTTTCTGTCAGATCTACATCAACCCATCCAGTAAATTTCTTTTCAAGATTCCACACACTTTGACCGTGTCTTACTAAAATTAAATAACTCATTTGTTTATCTTTTAAATCAATTTGATAAATAAAACTATATTATTAATGATTAATTATTTTTCAAAATATAAATTTATTTTTTACTTATGCAATTTCATTCTAATTATTTTGTATTTGTTCCCTGGTAGTTTACTTGGCTGTTATATTTACAATGATTGTAAGATCCAACCCCAATTAACTGCAAATTATATTGTTTCAACAAATCATTTATATGCATATTTAGTTCTCTCAATTATTGGTTTTCTAACTTACCGAAAAAATAATCAATTTAATATTTTAAGTATTTATTTAATATTTTTATCTATTTTACTTGAGGCATTACAATACTTTGTGCCTAATAGAAGTTTTGAATTTTCGGATTTGTTTGGAAATCTAGCAGGAGTTGTTATAGCCATAATTATATTTTACTTTTTTAAAAAAAATGAAAATTTTAAAAATTAATTATTTATTTATTTTAATAATTTTTATTTCAGGTTGCTCGTCTGTTCCAAAAAATACAGCAGATAGTTGCTCTATATTTAATGAAAGATATATGTGGTATAAACATGCAAAAAAAGCTGAGAGAAAATGGGGAACCCCAGTTTATTTACAGCTTGCAATTATAAAAATGGAATCCAGTTTTAATAGATTTGCAAAACCTCCTAGACAGAAATTATTTAAAGTAGTGCCTTATAAGAGACCATCAAGTTCTTTCGGTTATTCACAGGCTGTAAAAGGAACGTGGAAACAATATAAAGAAGAAACTGGGAATAAGCTTGCTGCTAGGACAAGATTTAAAGACAGTGTAGATTTTATTGGTTGGTATACTAATAAAACTGAAAAAATTCTAAAAGTTTCAAAAAAAGATGCATTCAAGCAGTATATTGCTTATCATGAAGGATGGGGTAACTTTAAAAATTATAAAAAAAACAAAAAAGTAATTAATTTAGCCAAAAGAGTGGAGAAACAATCAAATATTTATAAACAACAATTATCAGAATGTAAAAATTCTTTATCAACTTCAAAATATATTATTTTTTAGTTTAATTGCTTTTTTAATTCAATATCAACAGCATCAATTCGTTTAGTGTTTTTTGCAAGTGCCAAATACATTGTTGGAGTTACATATAAAGTAAAGAAAGTTGAAATTATCATTCCTCCTAAAATTGTAGAACCTACAGCCAATCTAGAGCCTTCACCTGCGCCAGGACCAATATTTCCTATTACCAATGGAAGCATTGCTATCATCGTACTCAGAGATGTCATTATAATTGGTCTAATTCTAAGCTGACAGGCTTTAATTATAGCATCATGAATATTAACACCGGTAGTTCTTATCTGATTTGTGTAGTCTACAATCAAAATACTATTCTTTGTGGATATACCAATCAGTATTATTAAAGCGATTTGAGAGAAAATATTTACTGAGCTATTTAAAAATAAAATAAATACTAGTCCACCAAATACAGCTAGTGGAACTGTTAAAATAATAATAAATGGATGAACAAAAGAGTTAAATGTTGCTGCCATTACTAAATAAGCAGTCAACAAAGCAAGAGCAAAAATTAAGTATATTTCATTTGTTGTTTCTTTTAACTCTTCAGATTTTCCTTTCCAAGTGACTTGATTTTGAGGAGCAACTTTAATCATTATATCTTCCAGGTATTTTATTGCCTCTGTTAGAGTATAATCTTCTGCTAGCGCAGCAGAAATTGTAACAGCTCTTTGACGATTATATCTTGGTAGTGCTTCAGCAGTACCTTTTTCTTTAAACTCAACTAAACTTGCAACAGATACAAGTTTACCTGTTGTTTCAGATCTAACAAAAATTTTTGATAAACCATCTTTATCTCTTCTGTCTGCCAAATATTGTTGTAAAATAATCGGGTATTCCCTACCTTCTTTACTAAAAGTTGTTACTTTTTTTCCTCCATATAAAGTTTCTAAAGTTCTACCTATATTTTCTGTAGAGACACCTAGATCATTTGCTCTATTTTTGTTTGTGATTAATTTAACTTCAGGTTTATTTTTTGTAAAGTCACTCTCAATTCGGAACATGTTTCTATTTTTTCTCAATTCTCTTAAAACATTGTTTTGAATTTCCTCTAATTCTTCGTAATTAGATCCATATATAACCATTTGAACTGGTTTGTTATAACTAGATACTCTTATTGATTGAGGTGAAATTGGAAAAGCAAAAGTCTCAGGCACTGATACTACCTGTCCAATTGCCTCTCTTAATATTGTTTGGCTATCTTTTTCCCTATTTTTCCATTCATCTAATAATGCAATTATAATAAATGTATTATAAGTTGTTGCTGATTTACCAAAACCTGGAACTCTCATTATAAGTCTTTCGTAAGGACTGTTTTCAGCTTGTAACAATTTTAAAATTCTACCCTCAATTATTTGTGCTTTTTCTTGAGTGTATTCAAATGAACTTCCTTCATCTGTTGATCCTATGATTAAGTAAGCACCCCTATCTTCCATTGGTAATAGCTCTTTTTTTGAAAAACTAAAAAGATATCCAGATAAAGCAATTATAAATATAATAAATATTGTGATAGTCTTTTGTTTGTTGATCCAATAACCAAGAGAACTTATATAAAATTTAGTAAAAGATATAAATCCATTGTTAAATTTTTTAACAAAAAAATTAATTTTTTCTTTTTTATTTAAAAACTTGCTCCCAAGCATTGGCGATAGAGTTAATGCAACAAATGATGAGACG
>CACNVX010000042.1 GCA_902624045.1 uncultured Pelagibacteraceae bacterium | reverse complement strand
AAAATGTTTTAATTTTTCTATTGAAATCTTTTCACAATAATAATCTTGACTAGAACATCTTCTGACAGCATCTTTTTTTTTTGTTGAAGAATTATATTCTTTAATTGTACTTGATCCACATGATGGACATTTATTAGGAAATATAAATTTTAAACTATTTTTTGATCTTTTTTTAATATCTACAGATAGTATATGTGGTATTACATCACCTGCTCTTTCGACGGTTACTGTATCTCCAATTCTTATATCTTTTCTGCTTATTTCGTCTTCATTATGAAGTGTAGCATTTGAGACTAACACACCTCCAATATTTATTGGTTTAATTTTTGCAACCGGCGTTAACGCTCCGGTTCTACCTATTTGAATTTCTATATCGGTAACTACTGAGATTGATTTATTCGAAGAAAATTTGTGAGCAATAGCCCATCTTGGTGCATTCGCTACATTCCCTAACCTTTTTTGGAGGGAAAAATCATTAATTTTGTAAACTATACCATCTATATCAAAATCTAAGCTTGATCTTTTTTTTTCTACTTCGTTATAATTTTTAATCAAATTATCTATACCTTTAATTAATTTGTTTAGAGGATTTGTTTTAAATCCCCACTCACTTAATTTCTCTAAATAATTAAATTGATTTTTAATTTTTAATCCTTTCTCATATCCAAATGTATAAGCAATAAATTTTAAAGGTATTTTTTTTGTATCATCTGAATTTTTTTGACGCAATGATCCAGAAGCAGCATTTCTTGGATTTGCGAATTTTTGATTTAGCTTTTTAAAATCACTATTTTTAATAAATACTTCCCCACGGATATCGATCTCATCTGGAAAATCAGTAAAAGAAATCTCCTTAGGTATATCGTCGATTGTTAGTAAGTTTTGAGTGATGACTTCACCCTGCTTTCCATCGCCTCTGGACAATCCTTGAACTAGTTTTCCATTTTTATAAGATAATGAAGCAGAAATTCCATCTATTTTTGGTTCCGCTGTATAAGTTAGTTCTAAATTTTGATTCAGGGAAATAAAGTTTTTAATTTTTTTTTCAAAATTTATAAGATCTTCTCTATTAAAAGCATTAGACAAAGATAGCATAGGAATTTTATGATATGCTTTTTCAAAATTCTTAGATGGTTTATGTCCAACAGTTTTTGATGGAGATTCTTTAGATTCTAAAAATGAATATTTTTTTTCTAATTCAAAAATTTCTTTTTTCAGAACATCATACTGCTTATCATCAACAATTGGTTTGCTTTTATCGTAATAATGAAAATTATATTTATTAATTAATTTTACTTTATTTAAATAATTCAATTTAATTTGATTTTTTTTCATCTCACTTAAATAGAGACTGCAGTTTTTTCACAATATTATTATCTTCTTTTCTTACTTCTTTTTTTTTATATTTTGTATTAAAAATAATGTAAGATTTTTCATACCACTTAGAGGATTGATAATTATAACCCAATAATGACGCGTATTTTTTTGACTCTTTTTCTAAACCAATTATATAATAAATTTCAACCAATCTATGCAAAGCTTCCTCAACGTATACAGTTGTTTCGTAATTATCTAATACAAATTTAAACCTATTAATTGCTGCAATCCATTTTTTTCTATCAATATAATATCTACCCACATACATTTCCTTGGAGGCCAAAATATCATTAATTAAATCCAATTTGAATTCTGCATCTAAAGAAAAATCTGTGTTTGGGTACTTTTGTATTACTCTAGTAAAAAGTTCTTTAGATTTATTTATTGATTTAAGATCTTTTTTTTCATCAACAATTTGTTCGTAATAGCATAATGCTAACAAGTATTCTGCATAAGCAATATTTTTATAATTTGGATATACTCGTAAAAATCTTACTAGTTCAGCTATTGAATCTGCATAATAGTTTTGAGAATAATATGAATAGGCTGCCATTATAGCTGCTCTAGGAGCTACCTCAGATTGAGGAAATAAAATTTCTGCTTCATTAAATTTTTTTGCTGCAAACAAAGCATCTCCTCTTTTTAATTCCTTTAATCCTTCTTTGTATGCTTCCATCATTTGAAGTTCAATATTTGTCTCAGTAATTGTTGATTTTTCAACAACCTTTTTTGAACACGCAATACAGAAAATAAATATGCAAAAAATATAAAATATTTTTCTAAACGACATGTAAGTTTATACTCTTAAATTTTCTATTTGAAAATTACTTATTAAATTTAAGCAATAGACCTAAGTAAATTTCTATTGATCAAAGTATGAGGTAGATTTTTTTCTTTAATTTCAAGTATGCTAAAATTTTCTTTATTTTGAAATACTTTTCTTAATAATTTATTTGTTAAATAATGGCCACCTTGAGAGCACGACACACTTGCTATCATTCGGTAGCCAGACGTATAAAGATCACCAATACAATCTAGTATTTTGTGATTAACAAACTCTTTTTTATTTCTCAAGCCATCAGAATTTAAAATATTTTTACCGTTTACCACTATTGCGTTTTCTAAACTTCCTCCTTGGGCTAAACCATTCTTTTTAATTTTTTCTATGTCTTCATATAAACAAAAAGTTCTTGAATCATAAACATCAGAAAGATCATCCTCATAAACTTTAACTTTATTCCTTTGATTTCCAATTATTGGATTTGTATATTTTATTTCGAAGTCAATATCTAAGCTTAATGTGGAAGGTTTGATTAAAATAAATCTCTCTCCCTCAGAAAATTTAATTTCTTTATTGATTTTAATAATTTTTATTGGCGAGTTACTTATTTTAAATCCAGCTTTTACAATTTTTTGAATAAAGTGTCTAGCTGATCCATCTAGAATTGGAACTTCCTCATTATCAATTTCAATTAATGCGTTATCAATACCTAAACCAAATAATGAACACATCAAGTGTTCTATTGTTGAAACTTTAACACCAAAATCATTTTCAATCGTAGTATTTAATGAAGTGTTCGTAACATTCATAAAATTCGGATATACAAGATTATTGTTTTTAAGATCAACTCTTTTAAAAACAATTCCAAAATTGGGTTCAGCGGGTTTTATACAAACATTTACATTAATACCACTATGAAGTGCAATCCCACTAAATGAAATATTTTGTTTTATTGTTTTTTGAGTTAAGTAAGACACAAACGACTTTTAAATTGAATGGGTCAGAAATTAAAAACAACAAATATTACAAGAAAAGACAAATTTAACTAAATAATTGAAAAAATTTTTCAAAAAAACCGAGTTTTTTATTATTTTTTGGGACTAATTTTACTTC
>CACNVX010000041.1 GCA_902624045.1 uncultured Pelagibacteraceae bacterium | reverse complement strand
ATTCAAGTAAAAATTTGATTTTTCAAAATTATCCTGAGAAGAATAAAGATTGGATATTAAGAATAAAAACTCACTTACAAGATCATTGTGATCTTTGCATGAAAAAATTTTTCCAAAATCATCAAATTTTTTTTTGTCTACCCAACTTTTGCTTTGTGAAAGCAAAAGTGTTGAATTTATATAATCAATTTGTTCAACAACTAATCTTGCTTCATCTAATTTTTTGTTATCAATTAAATAATTAAGATAAAAGAAAATATATCTCGAATAGTCACCTTGTTGATTATTTATTAAATTAATAAAAAATGATGAGGTTCTTTTATCCTCAATATAACATCTTTGAAATGTCTCAGCTATAAGAGACAGGTTTCCAAAATTTTTTTTGTTATCTAATATTTTTTTATTTTTAAATGTATAAATATACTGCTTTAGAGTTTCAAATATAACTAGGTTTATCCTGTCTTCATTTTGAAATTTTAAACTTCTTGTTAAATATTCATCAGCCTTTTTAAAGTTATTTTTCTTTAAACTGTCAATTATTAAAATTATATACGCATCATAAAAATCTGAGTTGGATTTATTTGCGTTATTTCTTAGTATGTTAATTGCTTGGGGTACTTTGTTATCTAAAACTAAAGAGTTAACATATCTTTTTAAATAATTATCGTGTTTGTTAATTAATACTTTGGTTAGGTTAAAAAATTTTAAAGCCTCAGAATTATCTTGATTTTCAAATGCAACAATTCCAGAAAAGTAATTTGATAAATCTCTTGAGTTAAAATCATTAAAAGAAGCACTTTTAGAATACAAAGGTGTCTGATAAGATATAAATATTATTAGTACTAATTTTAAAATTTTTAGGAACATATAATCATACTATGACTAAAAAAGTGATAAATCAAAATACCAAATTAAACCAAGAACTTATAAATACAATTGAGCCAAAGTTTATATTCGCTGATAAGCCAATTAATAGATTTAATGTTTTAGAAACGGACAATGGTAATCATCAAACTAACAAAGAGGAATTACTTAAAAATTTAAAAGATCAAATAAATTCAATTGAAAATTGTAAATTTAAAGAAAATTCAAACAAGATTATTTTAGGTGAGGGAAACATAAATAGTCCTTTAATGTTAATTGGAGAGGCTCCTGGGGCTGAGGAAGAGAAATTAGGTGTCCCATTTAGAGGTGAAGTTGGCGAACTTCTTAACAAGATGCTTATAGCCATCAACATTAAGAGACAAAATATTTACACTAGTTATGCAATCAATTTTAGACCACCTGATGACAGAAAACCAACCTCTGCCGAAATTAAAAGATACTCAGTATTTTTGAAAGAGCATATATCAATTATAAATCCAAAGATTATTGTTTTGATGGGTAGCTCAGCAATGGAGGCTGTAACAGGAATAAGTGAAAAAATATCTGCTGAAAGAGGACATTGGAAGGAAGTTATTTTAAAAAATAAAACATTCCCTTTAATAATAACTTTTAATCCATCTTATTTAATTCGTTTTCCCGAAAATAAAAAATACTCATGGGAAGATTTAAAGAAAATTAGAGACAAAATTAAAGATCTAAAGTTAAAAATTTGATGAAAATAATTGCAGGAGTTGATGAGGTTGGCAGAGGAAGTTTAATTGGCCCTGTTTATGCTTCAGCAGTAATTTTAAAAAAATCAATTAATCCTAAATTATTAAAAGACTCAAAATCATTAAGTAAAAAAGAGAGAGAGTATCTATTTAGTTACATAAAAAAGAATTCGACATGGTCTGTGGGGAAAGCCTCTGTCAAAGAAATAGAAAAAATGAATATATTACAAGCAAGTTTACTGGCTATGAAAAGAGCTATCAAAAAACTTAAAAAAAAACCAACACACGTTCTGATTGATGGAAACAAAACTCCAGAATTAGAAAATTATAATTTAAAGTCAATTATTAAAGGAGATAAAAAAGTTCCCTCTATTTCTGCGGCTTCAATAATTGCAAAAGTATCAAGGGATAAGTTTATAACTGCCTTATCAAAAAAAAATAAAGGATACAACTGGGATAAAAACTTTGGGTACGGAACAAGACAGCATATAAAAGCATTAAAAAAATTAGGTATCACAAAACATCATAGAAAAACTTTTTCACCAATTTCTAAAATATATTAACACTACATCTAGTTACCATCTAATTAAGAAGCACTAATCGAATCCAAATTTTTCAATCTCAGGTTGACCATAGAATCCATTTGGAGTCTAATTAATCTTTATAAATGAAAACTGATTTCAAAAATAAAATAATTAATGGAGATAGTCTTGAAGAATTAAAAAAAATTCCACGTGAAACTTTTGATTTAATTTTTGCTGATCCCCCTTACAACTTACAATTAAAAAGTGAATTGACTAGACCGGATAGATCAAAGGTAAATGCGGTAGATGATAAATGGGATCAATTTGAAAATTTTAAAAAATATGATGATTTCACTTATGAATGGCTTAGTGAATGTAAAAGAATTTTAAAAAAAGATGGAGTTATTTGGGTTATAGGAAGCTACCATAATATTTTTAGAGTTGGCACAGCAATCCAAAATTTAGGTTTCTGGATTTTAAACGATGTCATTTGGAATAAAAACAATCCAATGCCAAACTTTAGAGGAACACGTTTTACTAACGCTCATGAAACTTTAATATGGGCGTCTAAAAGTGAAAAATCAAAATACACATTCAATTATCAATCTTTAAAATGTTTAAATGATGATTTGCAAATGCGATCTAATTGGGATCTTCCAATATGTAATGGTTCTGAAAGACTTAAAAAGGATGGAAAAAAAATTCATTCTACACAAAAACCAGAAGCACTATTACATAGAATTTTACTAGCCACATCTAATAAAAATGACCTAATACTTGATCCTTTTTTAGGATCAGGAACAACAGCTACAGTCGCAAAAAAACTACGAAGAAATTATTTTGGAATAGAAAAAGAAAGAAATTATTTTAAAGCTGCTGAGCAACGATTAAAGAATACTAAGCCTATTGAGGAAGATTTATTAGATACGCTAAAAAATAATAGATCAAAACCAAGAATTCCTTTTGGTTCATTAGTAGAGCTTGGAATAATCAAACCTGGAACTAACATTTTTGACAATAAGAAAAAAATAACAGCCAGAATTATGGCAGATGGCAGTATAAAACATAGTCTAGCAGAGGGTTCTATACACAAAGTTGCGGCTACTATTTTAGGAGCTGAAAGTTGCAATGGATGGACTTTTTGGCACTGTGATATCAACGGAAGAACTTATC
>CACNVX010000040.1 GCA_902624045.1 uncultured Pelagibacteraceae bacterium | reverse complement strand
ATTTGGGTAAATAGAAATCAAAATATTTTTGACAATTTAGATTACAATCCTGAGTATAAAATAAAAAATTTATTAGAGCTATTGCAGTTAATTTGAGGCGATCATTTAGCTCATGTCATAAGATTATTAAAAATATATCTTTCATTCGAAGGGAGTAAATATGAGTGAAAAAAAAGAAATATCTTTTGAAATATATTCTGACTCAGAGAAAATGTTAGAACAAATAGTTGATAAATATGATCTACCAGACACATCAAAGGCATTAAGATGCTTAATGGATTACGTGGAGGAAAAAGAAGACGATTGGGATGATATGTTTGCAACAATTCGTTGTAATAGATGTGGTTAGGAGTTAAATTAAATTTTAATGACAAATATTATAGATTTAGTAGGTAGAATATTTATTTCGGTATTATTTTTTATAAACGGAATTTTCAAAATTAATAATTATGACGGTACAATTGAATGGATGGATAGCTACGGCTTGCCCGGCATTATGATCATACCAGCAATTATTATTGAAATAGTTGCTCCTATACTTATCGTAATTGGATATAAAACAAAAATTGCTGCTGCATTATTATTTTTATTTTGTATTTCTACTGCTTTAATTTTTCATAATGATTTTAGCAATCAAATGCAATTAACAGCATTTCTGAAAAATATTGCATTAGCTGGTGGCTTCATGTTCCTAATTGCAAATGGAGCAAGAGCTTATAGTTTAGATAAAAAATAATATTGAATTATAAAATATAATTACTATTTCTTTGAATTATGAAAACAATTGAAGTAAGCAAAATTATAAAACCCATTCAGGCATCAGATGGTGCTGGTGTAAAACTTAAGAGAAGTATTGGTGTTGAGCCAAATTATTTTGATCCTTTTTTAATGTTAGATGAATTTGGATCTGAAAATAGTGAAGATTACATTGCGGGTTTTCCACCACACCCACACAGAGGAATTGAGACGGTTACTTATATGTTGGCTGGAGACTTTGAGCATGAAGATAGTACTGGAGGAAAAGGAAGAATGACCGCCGGAGATGTACAATGGATGAAAACAGGAAGTGGAATAATTCACTCTGAAATGCCTGCAATGAAAGAAGGTAGGCTTCACGGTTTTCAATTGTGGATAAATATGCCTGCTAAACTAAAGATGAGCAAACCTGAGTATATTTATATTGATGCAGATAAAATGAGTGTTCATAAAGACAATAACAAGCAAGTTAAAGTCATAGCTGGTAAATTTGAAAATGCAGAAGGCCCTGTTAAAGGTCATAACGTTGAGCCAATTTATTTTGATGTCGAATTAAATAAAGATAAAAAATTCAATTTTAAATTACCATATACTCATAATACTTTTATTTATTTGATTAATGGTGAAATTGAAATTGGCAAAAATAAACACGACAATGTTAAAGATAGTACTTTAATATTATTAAAAAAAGGTGAAGATTTAACTGTAAAAGCTTTGACGGATACTAAATTTTTACTTATTTCGGGAAAACCAATCAATGAAGAAATTGCTAGAGGTGGGCCCTTTGTAATGAATACTAAAGCTGAAATCTTACAAGCAGTTCAAGATTATCATAACGATACATTTGTAAAATAAATTATGAAAGCTGTAGAAATTAATAAAACTGGTGGACCTGAAGTTTTAAAAGTTAAAGATATATCTTTAGAGAAGCCTGGTCCTGATCAAGTAACAATTGAACAAAAAGCAATTGGTCTTAACTATATAGATACATATCATAGATCAGGTTTATATCCTTTAAAATTACCAATCGGTCTAGGTTTAGAAGGTGCTGGAGTTATTACTGATGTTGGAGAGAATGTAAAAGACTTTAAAGTTGGTGATAAAATTTCTTATGCAGGAATACCTTTGGGTTCTTATTGTTCGCATAGAAACTACCCAACTAAGAATTTAGTAAAAGTACCAGATGGTATTGATCTTGAAATAGCAGCAACTTTAATGACAAAAGGATTAACAACTTTTTATCTTTTGCATAAAACTTATCCAGTTAAAGCAGGGGAAACAATATTATTTCACGCAGCAGCAGGTGGAGTTGGTCAGATTTTTGGACAATGGGCAAAAAGTTTAGGTTGTACTGTAATCGGTACAGTTGGATCAGATGAAAAAGTAAATATTGCAAAAGAGAATGGTTATGACTATGTGATCAATTATAATAAAGAAGATTTTGCAAAAAAAGTTCTAGAAATTACTGATAGTAAGGGAGTGCCAGTTGTTTATGATGGTGTTGGTAAAGATACTTTGGATGGATCTATTGAATGTTTATCGGTAAGAGGAATGATGGTTTCCTTTGGTAATGCATCTGGACCATTATCAGATATTAATGTACCAAAAGTTATTCAACCTAAAGGTCTTTATCTTGTAAGACCTTCTATGCAACAATACCTTTCAACAAGAGAAGAGTTAGATGAAGCATCAAAAATTATGTTTGAAAAAATTATCTCTGGAAAAATCAAAATTGAAATTTTTAAAAAATATAAGTTAGAAGAAATTGTTAAAGCACATCAAGATCTTGAAGGAAGAAAAATTTTGGGACCTGCTGTAATAATTCCTAATTAACGTCTACATCCATATCTGACATATGTAACTTTAATGCATTCGTTGAAATTTGAATTTCTCTAATAAAAAAGAGTATTGAAATTATCATTGACAAACAACACGAGCCAAATATTACTCTAGCCATAAAAACCTCTTCCAAATATAGAGCAAATACAGTTAACATATTAAAAAGAAAACCAAAGGATGCAAAAAGTATTGTCCACCTCAAAAGTGAAATTCTTCCACTTAAATTCATAAACTGCTTTTTCCATTCAGGCGGGATATGTTTTTCGTAAACATGCTCATCATGGAGCTGTCTTACTAAAATACTTAGGGAATGAAATCTGTTACTATAAACTGCCATCATTAACGGTATTGCTGGAAACATTAATGCTGTGACAGTGTAATCTATATTCATACGAATCAATTTGATTATGAAACTAGCCTTTGTTATTTACAAGTAAAATATGAACCAACTTATTTTATTTATTGAACTAATAAGGCTAAAAAAGCCAATTGGTTTTATGCTTTTATTTTGGCCGTGTGTTTGGGGATTAACGCTTGCGTGTGATTTAAATTCAAATTTATTAGATTATTTATTTTTTGCTTTTTTATTTTTATCTGGGTCCATATTAATGCGCTCGGCAGGATGTATTGTGAATGATATAGTTGATAAAAATTTTGATAAAAAAGTTGAAAGAACAAAGAATAGACCGATTGCTTCTAACAAAATATCTGTAAATCTTGCAATTTTTTATACTTTAATATTATGTTGCTTAGCTTTTTTGGTTCTAATTAATTTTAATAAATTTACAATTATTATGGCCTTAATCTCTATGCCATTAGCTTTTACCTATCCACTTATGAAACGCATTAC
>CACNVX010000039.1 GCA_902624045.1 uncultured Pelagibacteraceae bacterium | reverse complement strand
AATAAAATTTCTCTCAAAAAAACCTAATTTATTTAACAATGGGGATTCTATAGGTCTATTAAATTTACAAAAAAACCAAGCTTTTTTTCTTATTGAAACTTTATTTGTTTTAAAATTTTTTATCATCCTCAAATATTTACTCCAACCCAAGTGTAAACATTCTAGTTTTTTCCCAGTTCGACAAGAATAATAGTATGGTTTAATTAAACTTGTATGACCAAGTCGCATTTTAAATTTTTTAGTGATAAACAGATCTTTTCTATAAATTGCGGCAGTAGTATCTGTAGGTGCAACTATATTATCTCCAATTTGGTAACCATATTTATATCTTTTTTCTCTTTTCAGAATTTCTTTTAGAGATTTGTTTTTTTCTAGAATATTTGTATTTAAAGAAATACCCAATTTTCCTATTATAGGATATTTATCAAGCTGTTCATTTAAATATTTAAGCCAGCATTCTTCTTTTTTAGTATTTTTAAAAACAATATCACTATCTGACAAGACTATTCTATTCCAAGAGTATTTTATTGTGTCAATACCAAGGTTAAAACCATAGACCCAATTATCATAAGGATTAAAAATAATTTTATATTTTTTTGAGTATTTTTTTTTTAAATAATTAACAATCTTTTGGTCGGATTTATTATCAATGATTATCAAATCATATTTAGATTTTGTAGATTTTTCAATTGAACTAATTGATTTTCCTAAGAAATCCGGCTCATTATGATGCAAAAGTATTATTGGAGTCATATTTAAGAAATTTTTTATACCAATTTATTGTTTTGTCTAAACCTTTGTTAAAATCTGTTTTAGGCTTCCATTTAAAAAACTTATATAATTTATCAAAATTCATTAGCTGGTTCTTTATTTCTCCTGTTGTTTTTTTCTTAGGTAATTTAAGTAAAATTTTACTTAGATCTTTTTTATTTCTATTTTTAAGGTAAATCTTTCTTATTATGTCCACAACTTTAAATTTTTCACTAGTGCCCGCATTAAATATTTGGCCAGATAATTTTTTATCTAAAGTTAACTCTCTCGCCAATATTTCATATATTTCTGCAACATCCTCTACATATAAAAAATCTCTTGTATCTTTTCCATTCCCTCTTGGTTCAAAATTTGAATATTTCAATGAACTTCTTATGCAATCAGGTATTAAAGCTGAAAAATTCATTTGTCCTGGACCAAATATATTTGCAAAACGTGTTATAATTATGGGCAAAGGTTTATTTGGATTATATGCATAACTTTTAGCAATTAAATCCGCACAAGCTTTAGATGTATCATAATAAAATTTAGGATTTAAAGGATAATTCTCTTTATAGGGTAGCTTAGATGGTGGATATTCACCATAAGATTTATCTGATGAAGCAATTATAACTGATTTTATTTTTGAGGCACTTGTTCTTGCAGCTTCTAATACTGTGTATGTACCTTTTATATTGCTCTCGAAAGTTGAGAAAGGATATTTCATGGCTACACCCACCTCAACTTGTGCCGCTAAATGGAAAATATGTTTAATATTTTCCTCATTAATTATTCTTTTTATTAGTCTTATATCAGTAACATCACCTTGGAATAATTTTATACGATTGTCTAATTTTTCATAGAATAATAAAGTTTTTTTATCTATATTTCTAATTAATCCATAAATTTTTGCATTTTTTTTTAAAAGAAATTTTGCGAGATTTGACCCAATAAAACCGTTAATACCTGTTATTAATATGTTTTTATTTTTCCAAAAATTTTTAGTTTTTTTCATGAAAATTTTTTTATACTTTTTTTTGCTTCATCTAGTTCACTTAAGGTATTTACAGTAATATGTAAATCTCTATGTTTAAAAAAAACTACATTTTTTTTTCTAATTTCTTTTTGTAAAAAAGCGACAAAGTCATTAGACTTATTTAGGCTTTTGATCTTTATTTTAGGAATATATATATATCCAATATTAATCCAAATATTAAGTTTTGGTTTTTCCTGAAACCTATTTACAAAATTTTTTTTTCCTAATTCAACAATTCCAAATTTTACATCAGGACGATAAACAGTCAAAATAATTTTGTTTTTATTTTTTTTTAAAAAATCTAAATACTTTTTTACATTGATATTTGCTAATGTGTCGCCATAGCAAATGATACTATCTATATTTATTTTTTTATAAACATCTTTTAACCGATTAATTATTGATGCATCCCCAGAGTCAACTACTTGATAATTTAATTTAGAAAATGTTTTTTTTAAATAGGTTTTTATTTGTATAGATTTATATCCAGTAGTAAAAATAAAATTATCTATTTTGTTTTTTTTAAAAAAATCTATTAAATGATGTAAGATGGTTTTATCTCCAATTTTCGTTAATGATTTGTGGGTTTTATTGGTCAGAGGCTTCAATCTTTCACCTTTACCGCCACACAACACCAAAATTGTTGGATTAATTTCCATTAATATTATAAATAATTATTTTGTTCACACTTTTAAATTTGAAGGTACATGAGCCAGACAATTCTATATTTTATTTTTTTAGTTTTTGCATCATTTTTTTTATTAAAAGCTACTAGTTCTATTTTGGGATATTATAATTTTTCTTCAAAACCCACTGTTAGAGGTTTACACAAATATCCAATTATTACATCTGGAGGAGTTTTTTTTATATTTTACTTAATTTTTATGTTCTTTTTTTTAGACGGAAGGTTATTAGGAAAAAATTTCAGTGAAATTTTTATTTTATTATCTGCCACCTTGGTATTTGGTATTTTCGATGACAAAAAAAATTTAAGTAGAAAACTAAAATTATTTGCTCAAATCATATTATCAATAATACTAATCTATTTTTTTGAATTTGAGTTATTTGAAGAATTATTTCCTCAAATTAATATTAATCACATTTATGTTGCTTTGAACATTTTGTTTTTAATTGGATTTGTCAATTTTATAAATTTCATAGATGGAAGTGATGGAAATTTAATTTTATTTGTAGTTTTTATTTTAATCTGCTTAATTTCAAAATTACAAATTAATTTTTCAATTAACGAATTCATATATTTAATATATTTTTTTCCTTTTCTTTTAATTTTTTATATTTTTAACATTAGAAAAAAAATTTTTTTAGGCGAAAGTGGAAGTTTTTTTTTAAGTACATTCTTAATTCTAAATTTAAACCACTACGTATTAAAAGACATTATAGTTTTAAGTGATATATTGATCATTTCATCTTATTTTATAGTTGATTTGATAATCACTTTTTTATTAAGAATATATCATTATGGCCAAAACTCTTTTAAAGCTCATAGAGACCACGCCTACCAAAATTTTTGCTATTTAAAAAAAAATCATAAAAGCTTTAATTTGTACATGTTAATTTATAATTTTTTTTATATCTTTCCGCTATATCTTATGTATTTGAATGAATTTATTTCACCTTTAATTGCATTGATATTTTGTCTTCTACCCTCGATTTATTTTGTTATAAAATACTCTCCATTAATTAAAAAATAATGAAAGATGATTTAGAGATAAAAAATATATTTGATACTAAAAGTCTTTATCTCTATTTTGTTATATTTTTTGTTACTTTCTTATTATTTAGAATTATTTTGCCCCTAGGTGACGAGCCAGACTATTTTCATCGATTTCAGTATTACATATTTAACTTTCAAGATTTCTTATATTATTCTCACGATTTTAACCAAGCAACCACTTGTAATAAAAATTTTTTAGTCGGGGGATTGCTAGACTTATATTTACGTATAGCTCCCTATTTCTGTAATAATAGTTTTAACGATTTTTTTGAAAGAGGTTTTATTGGGCTATATCTTAATCTAACTTATTTTATTTTAGTTTTTATATTATTCAAAAGTAAAAAAATATTAAAAAATCTTAATATAGAAAAAGATTTTACTGACACGAATATGCATATCTTTTTTTGTAGTATTATCTATCCCTCTACAATTTATTACATGAGCGCAAGATCTAATGAGATTTTTTTATATTATTTCATTTTTTTATTTTTTTTCACTTGGAGAAATTATAAATTATCTTATCTT
>CACNVX010000038.1 GCA_902624045.1 uncultured Pelagibacteraceae bacterium | reverse complement strand
ATTTAAATAAAGCTAAAGACCTAATTTATGCTGCTAAAGAATCTGGTGCAGATGTTGCAAAATTTCAACACTACTCGGCTGACAGCTTAGTAAGTGATATAGGGTTTAAAAAACTTAAAATAAATTCTACTCACCAAAAAGATTGGAAAGGTTCGGTATATGATACTTATAAAAAAGCCTCATTAAATCCAGAATGGACTGCAGAATTGTATCAGACATGCAAAAAAGCAAAAATATTATTTATGACAAGTCCTTATAGTATAGAATTAGCTGACTACGTATCGAAGTATTTACCTGCATTTAAAATTGGTTCTGGGGACATCACTTGGTTAGAAGAATTAAAACATATTGCAAGGAAAAAAAAACCCGTCCTACTAGCAACCGGTGCTTCAAATATGAATGAGGTGATTGAGGCAGTTATGACTATCTCAAAAATAAACAAAAATTTAGTTCTTATGCAGTGTAATACAAACTATACTAACTCACAAAAAAACTTAAAATATTTTAATCTTTCAACAATTAATACTTTTCAATCTATCTTTCCAAATATAATTACTGGATTAAGCGATCATTCTCAAAATGATGATGCAGTTTTAGCTGCTGTATCTTTAGGTGCGAGAGTTATTGAGAGACACTTTACTGACTCAACAAAGCATATAGGTCCAGATCATTCATTTTCAACTGATGTAAAATCGTTCAAAACGCTTGTAAAAAAAGTAAGAGATTTAGAATTAATGTTAGGAGATGGTATTAAAAGAGTTGAAAAAAACGAAAAAGATACCATAATCGTACAAAGAAGATCACTCTTTGCAAAAAAAAATATAATAAAAAATCAAAAAATAAAAAAAGAACATATAATTCCTTTAAGACCTTTCTTAAAAGGAGCTTTAGGAGCAAATTTGATTAAAAGAATAATTGGAAAAAAATCACGAGTTAATATACCGAAAGGCCAAATTTTAAAAAAAAACTATTTTTACTAATTTATAAACAGATGAATTTTAAAAAAAAAAGGATTTTAGTAACAGGAGCATGTGGCACTATAGGCTCCGAAATAACAAAAAAATTATTAAATCTTGGCGCAACCGTATGCGCCTTCGATATATCTGAGAACGGATTATTCGCTCTTCAAAAAAAATACAAAGTAAAACACAAACGTAATATAAAAATTTTTTTAGGAAGTATAAGAAGTATTGAAAGATTGTCAAAAGCAATGAATAAAGTAGATTATGTGATTCATTGTGCAGCATTAAAACATGTAGAAATTTCAGAATATAATTCTTTTGAATCGGTTTTAACAAATATTGTTGGTGTTCAAAATATAATTGATGCTGCTCTTAAAAATAATGTACAAAAAGTTTTATTTACCAGTAGTGATAAAGCGGTAAATCCATCTAGCGTGATGGGTACAACAAAATTAATGGGAGAAAAATTAATCATAGCTGCAAATAATTATACTGGTAGAAAATTAACTAGATTTGCCTCAGTGAGATTTGGCAATGTTTTAGACTCAAATGGCTCTGTAATTAAGGTATTTAAAAAACAAATCAGTGAAAAACAATCTTTAACAATTACATCTGATAAAATGACCAGGTATTTTATCAATATTGAACAAGCTATAGATCTTTGTTTTTTTTCTCTTAACGAGATGCTTGGTGGTGAAATTTTTTTTCCAAAAATGAAGAGTTTTAATATTGTAAATTTAGCTAAAGCACTATCAAAAAATAATAATCCAAAAATTAAAATTACAAAACCAAGTATTGGAGAAAAATTTTATGAGGAACTAGTTACAGACAGCGAAGCATCTCGTACAGTTTCATTGAAATCCTATTTTGTAGTTGTTCCCGAAATGAACGATGATAGCCCTAATTTTTTTAAAAAAATAAAAAAAAAATATACAGGGCTAAAAAAAATAAATGAACCATCTAGGTCTGATAAAAAACTTTTATCTTTAAATGAAATAAAAGATCTATTGAAAAAATCAAAATTATTGTAAATCTAAATGACGTTAGATCTAGATCTTCAAAATAGTTATAATTCTGTTGGAAAAAAAGTTTTTAATATAAACTCACTTTCACAAAACTTAATACAAGAATCCATAGATTTGTTTACTATTGAAAGTTTGAAAAATAAAACACCTAGACCCATTGATGTAGATGTGTATACCTTGGTATCAGGCCTTCCATTTTCGAGAGTATTAATTGATACTTTGTTAAATATTGAAAATGATATAATGAAAGAATTACAAAGAACTCTTTGCTACTGGGTAAAACCTGAAAATTTAGCAGTAGAATATTGTGTTTTTAAATGGCCAAAGGATAATTGGAAAAATAGTTGGCTAGAGGAAATAACAAATTTTCTTGATAAAAAACATTACAAAGCATTTGATTTTAAAATATCAGGAATTCAACTTCACGAAGATGGCTGTATAATCGCCAAGGGTTTTGATGATGGCTTTATACGAAATATAAGATCTGACATAATGAATAATCTAAAATTCCTTCCAAACAAACAGTCTAATTGGGCTCATATTCCCTTAGGAAGAATTTTAGAACCAGTTCCTGAAAATGTTTTTTTTAAAGTTAAACAAATAATAAGATCATTATCAAACATTAACATATGTGAGGAAAATGTCATTGATGCTAAATTAATTCATGAAACTAGATGGTATATGGAAAAAAGAGAAACTTTGTATACAAAAAAATTTAAAATATAGTTATTTAATAAAATGAAAAAATATATAACATTTGGATCTCCCTCAATTGGAAAAGAAGAAATAAGAGCTGTAACTAAATGTATGAAATCTGGCTGGATCGGAACAGGACCTTTAGTTAAAAAGTTTGAAAATAATTTTGCAAAGTATTCTAAATCAAAGCATGCTGTAGCTGTTGGATCTTGCACGGCTGCATTACATTTAAGTCTTAATTCAATAGCTTTAAATAAAGGTGATGAAGTAATAGTCCCGGCAATGACATTTTGTTCTACTGTAAACTCTATAATTCATAGTGGATATGTTCCTGTTTTAGCTGATGTTAATTTGAATACTATGAATATTGATCCATATGAGATAGAAAAAAAAATCTCAAAAAAAACTAAAGCTTTAGTGATTGTTCATTTTGCAGGAAGACCCTGTGATATGAAAAAAATTTTAAAAATAGTAAAAAAATACAAATTAATCCTTATAGAAGATTGCGCACATTCAATTGAGAGTTCATATGGACAAAAAAAATGTGGAACTTTTGGAATGTATGGATGTTTTAGCTTTTATGTAACAAAAAATCTAGTAACAGCCGAAGGTGGAATGATACTTTCAAATGAAAAAGAAAAAGTAGGCCCAATTAAGCAAAGAGCTCTTCATGGAATGTCTAAAGACGCATGGAAAAGGTTTAGCGATAAGGGTTATAGGCATTATGATATAATTGATGCAGGTTTTAAGTACAATATGACAGATATTCAAGCTGCGATTGGTCTTGAACAGCTAAAAAAAATAAAAAAACATTTAAAGAAACGAGACAGGATTTGGAAAATATATCAAAATTTTTTTAAAAATTATGAAATTCAAACCCCATCAATTGTTGAAAAAAATACAGTTCATGCAAAACATTTGTATACAATTTTGATTGATAAAAAAAAGGTGGGTATCACAAGAGATGAATTCATGATGAAATTGCACGAAGAAGACATAGGAACTGGTGTACATTACAGATCAATACCTTCACACACATATTATAAAAAAAAATACAATTGGAAAAATTCTGATTATAAAAATTCATCTTTAATAGGTGATCAAACTGTTAGTTTGCCACTATCACCAAATTTAACTGATAAAAATATCGATAAAATACTATCAAAAATTGAAAAAGTAATAAAAAATTAGCTAAGCTAAAAAAAATTAATATATTAATTATAAACATGAAAAAAATTTTGATAACTGGTGGAACTGGCCTTTTAGGAAAAGAAATAGTTAAAGGTTTTTTAAAAAAAAATTGCATTGTCTATTTCACATCAACTTCAAAAAAGAAGAGCAGTGAATTTTTTAAAACTTTAAACAAAGATGAAAAAA
>CACNVX010000037.1 GCA_902624045.1 uncultured Pelagibacteraceae bacterium | reverse complement strand
GAAGAGAAGTAGCGAAAAAAAGATATTAGCTTTAATTCAATTTGAATTAGATCAATTTTCAGAAAATGTTCAAAAGGATTTAGCTATTAATGAAACAAGTTCTTTTTATAAAGAAATATCTAATCTTTTCAGAGATTCTAACTGGTGGTCAACTGCTACAGTAACAGATGCTTGTAAATATTATTTAAACTGTGCAAGAAAAAATATTTCTCATTTTGAAGACTATGTAGAGGCAGATAGTGATTTATCCCAAAATGAAAAAAATGAGATATTCGCCTTGTATCAATTGTGTACTTTATTTGTTTCTTGGAATGCTATTAAAGAAAAAAAGATAAGAGAAATTATAGATATTAGAAAAAGTTTATTTTTTAGATAAAATTTATTATCATGAATAAAGAAAACGCAAGTAAACTCTGGAAAATTATTCAGGAAGCTGGCGATTATTTGGTGGGTCAATTACCTGATCACCCAAATCACCCAAAGGGAAGAAATCCCTATGCTCATGTTGCTATTTGCGTGAAAAGTAAATTCAATGCCAGCTACAAAGATATCCCAGATGAAAAATATGACGATGTAATTAAATACATTGAATTTTTAAAACAAAATCCAAATTAGTTATTGTTTTGGAAAATAATCTTTGAGTTCACCTTCTCGGTAAACATCAGCAGTACAACAATGCAAACCTCCACCAAAAGCATAGGCATCTCTAAGCTCTACTGGCACAACTTCCATTCCTAATTTATCCAATTGTTCAGCTTGATAAGTTTCACTTTTTTCCACACATACAGTCTTAGGATCTAATACTAAAACATTCATTGATAGCCATGTTGATGAATAACATAATGGTGGTGGTTCATTGTGTGCTGGTTGTGCGCTGTCCAATATTTCCCAGCCATTATCTTCAAATAATTTTCTTTGTTCTTTAGGAAGTCTTCTTTGTGGGTTGTTAATAATTAAACCTTCTTTTATTGGTGTAAAAGTTGCATCAATGTGAATTGGGTAAGGATCACCTGGGAAGTTAACTGCATGAACTCTATGATCTTTATAATGTCTTTTTAACCAATCAATCCCTTTTAAATTTGTTGTAAATCCATGTTGGACAACTAAATCTTTACCAAATCTTAACACATCAGCAGCGTCGAATAATGGTTCTTCTTCGGTAGTTACAAAATATTTTTTTTCAGTCCACTCTAATCTTTTTTGAACACCTATTTTATCTGATAAATAATCTTTTCTATAATCCGCATCTGTCAATCTTGGCTTTGGAGCAGACTCGTGTCTCATATTTGGATCTTGATTATAATAATCTTTTAGAAGTGGCCGGTAACATAAATACTCAAACCAACGACATCGATAACTCATTGTAGCTTCTAAAATCTCATTGCCTACTGTTAACAAAACATCTCTTGGAGGCATACAGCCAAACATGGTTTCGGCTTCCCAATCTGGTGTGGATGTTTTTTGATTAAAATCTATTGGTACTGGTCGATCAACTTTAATGCCTCTTTTTTTAAGCATGTTTGAAAAATTATCCAATAATTCATTTGCTTTATCGACTGTGTCTTTTGTTCTTGGACCAAACTGACCTCGCATATCACTATCTTCTGGAACTTTTGCATCTAATGCTGGCTCTGGTGCTGGTATACAAGTACCATCCGCTCTACCGACAATTACATGTCTTAATGGATCCCATTCGTTCCAACTATTAACAATAGTTTTATTCTCACTCATAAAGATTAGTTTTTTATAATATTATGTTCTGGGCCGAAAGGAAATTTTGTAATATTTTCTGCTGCATCTTTACCAATCACCAAAATATCGTGTTCTCTGTATCCGCCTGCACCAGGATTACCTTCCGGGATCATGATCATTGGCTCCATAGATACCACCATATTTTCCTCAAGAACAGTATCAATATCTTCTCTTAATTCTAAACCAGCTTCTCTTCCATAAAAATGTGAAAGCATTCCAAATGAATGTCCATAACCAAAAGTTCGATACTGAAGATAACCAAGTTCAGCAAAGAGTTCATTAAGCTCATGACAAATATCAGAACACTTAACGCCTGGTTTAATTAATTCTAATCCTCGTTTGTGAACTTTAACATTTGCTTCCCATGCTGTAAGTGAAGCCTCATCAGCATGATCTAAAAATAAAGTTCGCTCTAGTGCAGTGTAATATCCTGAGATCATTGGAAAAGTGTTTAAAGATAAAATATCTCCTTTAACTAATTTTCTATTAGTCTTTGGATTGTGAGCTCCATCTGTATTAATACCAGATTGAAACCATACCCAAGTGTCCATGTACTCTGCACCTGGATAACTTTTAACAATTTCTCTTTCCATTCTATCTCTTGCTTCTATTGCTACTTCGATCTCCGTATTATCTTCGCTAATATTTTTTACTATTTCCTCACCTCCAATATCTGCAATTCTTGCACCATTTTTAATGATTTTTATCTCTTCACTTGATTTAATCATTCTAAGTTTCATCAAATCTTTTGAAACATCACTAAACACCGAGAAAGTGAAAATCGACCCTATTTTTTCTCGCATATCTAAAGTGACATGATCATTTTCAATTCCAATATTTTTTGGAGGTTCGTCCCTTCCAATTATTGAAACAATAGCCCTTAAAAAATTATCTCTTTTCCAATCGGTATAAATAACGTTATCACAATGGGATCTACGCCATGGTTGACTTGCATCAATATTAGCTGAAATTGTTGAGATTTTATTTTGAGTGATCACACATCCGTATGGTCTACCAAAAGAGCAATAAATAAATCCAGTGTAGTATGCAACGTTATGCATGGATGTTAAGATAACCATATCTAGACCGTTTTGGTCCATCACTGATCTAAGTTTGTTTACCCGGTCGTTATATTCTTTATTTGTGAATGGTAATTTTACTTTTTCACCGTTTTTAAGTTCAAAAAAATCTGGTCGCTCCATACTAATTTAACGCTATAAACCTTTTATTCCATCGCATTATTAAACTGTAATAAAATATAGATACAAAAAGAAAAAAACCACCGATAATAGTATTAGTGGATGGCACTTCATTAATGCCAAATAATGGTAACCAAACCCAAAAAATTCCTCCTACAACCTCAGTTAAAGATAATAATGTCAATTCTGCAGCTGGAATCGCCTTAGATCCAATTGAATATAAAATTAAACCAAAGCAAACTAATGTTCCATGCAAAGAAAATAAGGCTCCATTATAACTAGATGAAAAGAAAACTAAGTTATTTGATAAAATCATAATTGTTGCAAACACAAAACAAAAGAAACCTGCAAAAGCGACTGTTGTGAATTTTGGTGTTTCTTTTCTCCATCTTAGAGACACAGAAAAAACAGAGAAACCAATTGAAGAAGTTAAACCAAATACAAAACCAATTAATGATTTTTCACCAGTATTACCAAGTGCCATAATAATTATACCTACTGTTGCGAGTATTATTGATATCCAAACATTTAAAGAAATTTTTTCTCTTAAAAATAAAAATGCTAACAATGCAGTAAAAAAAGGCATTGCTGCTAAACATAGCAAAGTAACTGCAGCGCTAGTGTTTGTAATTGAATAAATAAATGTGATCATAGCAACCCCCAAACCAGACCCACCTATTACTCCAGATAAACCTATTTTGTAATAGTTTTTGTAGAAATTTTTTCCTTCCTCAAAAAATAAATAAAGATTTAATAAAATGAAAATTGTTAAACCTCTGCCAAAAATATACTGCCAAGGGACTAGTTGGGGACTATCCATATATCTGACAACGAGCGGACCAAAAGACCATAATAAACCAGCAAAAAGAACAACTGGAATAGCAATTCTTGGATTTCTCAACTCTAACATATTGTGAAATCTAATTGTAAAAAGTTTTTTCTACAACAAAAATACGTTTCTAAATTAAAGTTTGATTAGAGTTGTTTTGGAAAAAACAATCGACCATCTCGCCTTTTTTAAATTTTGATTTGCCAGCAGGCAACAAAGTCCAAATATTTGAATTTACAAAAGATTTGATCCTAAAAGACTCCTGTCCTTTTAAAATTACAACTTCTAATTTTCCATTT
>CACNVX010000036.1 GCA_902624045.1 uncultured Pelagibacteraceae bacterium | reverse complement strand
AGAGTTAAAAAATTTGATTTAGAAACCAATTACTTTGGTAAAAAAGAAGATAACGAGAAAAAAGAGAGTATTAAGAACTAATGAAAAAAAGACAAAGTGGAAATAAAAAAGGTAAACAAAGTAATTTCGCAAAATTAAGTATTTTTCAACCAAACAAGTATAAATTTAAGAAAACTTGTCCTTTATCTGTAAAAGGTGCCCCAGAAATAAATTATAAAAATATTAAACTTTTAAAAAAATATGTTTCTGAAAATGGTAAGATACTCCCTTCAAGAATTACAAATGTTTCTCAAAAAAAACAAAGAGAATTATCTCTATCAATAAAAAGAGCCAGAAATTTAGCATTGATATAATGAAAGTAATTTTACTAGAAAATGTTAAAAGAATAGGATCTATTGGTGAAGTAATAGATGTAAAAAGAGGTTATGCTAGAAATTTTCTAATTGCTAACAAAAAAGCTCTTTATGCATCAAAGGAAAATATTAAAGAGGTTGAAAGAATTAAGGCTGAACTGTCTAAAAAAGACAACGAAATAAAAAAAGAAGCTTTGTCAATTGCAGATCAAATAAATGGCAAGGAATACATTGTAAATAAGCTAAGTACAGAAAATAAAGAATTATATGGATCTGTAAAACCAACAGAAATTTCTAAATTAATCAAAGATGAAAATAAGATTGATATTAAACCTGCAATGATTCAACCAGTTGAAGAAATAAAGGCTATAGGAAAATTTAAAGTAAGAATTTCCCTACACTCAGAAGTTGACGCAGAAATAACTATAAATGTTTTATCTACTGATACGATACAATAATTATACATTTTTTTCCCCAACTATAATTTTCAATTTGATTTGTCTATAATTTCTATAAATTTATATTTATGGAAAACAATTTAACCATTGTAAAAGATCAATTTAAAGAACTTCCAAATAATATTGAAGCTGAACAGGCTGTGATAGGGTCTATTCTTGTAAGCAACGATATCTTCGATGAAATAAATACAATTATTTCTAGCATAAATTTTTATGACCCAATGCATCAAAAAATTTTTGAAGCTATTGAAAACTTTATTTATAAGGGAATGCTTGCTAACCCAATTACATTAAAAAATTATTTTGAAGATGAAAAAGATGATTTAAATGTACCTGAATATTTAGTCAAAATTACCAAATTTTCTACTTCTGTCAGACAAGCTATTGAGTACTCTAGAATTATTTATGACATGTTTGTTAGAAGAGAATTAATAAAAATTTCAGAGGAAACCATTGATAGCGCAAAATTAAACAATCTTGATACTAATGGTCAAACAATTATAGAAAATTCTGAAAAATTGTTATTTGATTTAGCTGAACGAGGATCATTTAACTCTTCTTTAGTAAAATTTGATGAAGCAATGAAACAAACAATTGAAATGGCTTCAGCAGCATATAAAAATGAAGAAGGAATTGTGGGTGTACCGACCGGGTTACGAGATTTAGATGATAAACTTGGGGGATTACATCAATCTGATTTAATTATCATTGCAGGACGACCATCAATGGGTAAAACTTCTCTTGCAACTAATATTGCATTTAATGCAGCCCAAAAATTACAAGATAGTGGAAAGAAATCTTCTATAGCTTTTTTCTCTCTTGAAATGTCCTCTGAACAATTATCTACTAGAATCATATCTGAACAAGCAAGAATAAGTTCTAACGATATTAGAAGAGGAAGAATTTCGAGTGATCAGTTTGATGCATTTTTAGAAACATCAAAAAATATTTCTGAACTTCCATTGTATATCGACGAAACACCTGCAATTAGTATTGCGGCACTTAGTAATAGAGCTAGACGAATAAAAAGGCTGTTTGGTCTTGATTTAATTGTAGTTGACTATATTCAGTTAATGAAAGGAACTACATTTAATAAAGATGGTAGAGTTCAAGAAATCTCCCAAATTACCCAAGGTCTTAAAGCGATCGCTAAGGAACTTTCAGTGCCTGTTGTAGCTCTTTCACAATTATCGAGACAAGTAGAGCAAAGAGATGATCATAAACCTCAGCTAGCAGATTTAAGAGAGTCTGGATCTATTGAACAAGATGCAGACGTTGTAATGTTTGTTTATAGAGAAGGGTATTACTTGCAAAGAAAAGAACCGCGAGAAGCAACAGTTGAGCATGCAGAATGGCAAGCTAAAATGAATGAAGTTGCTCATTTGGCACAGATTATAATTGGCAAACAGAGACATGGACCAATTGGTAATGTAACACTGGAATTTGAAGAAAGATTTACAAAATTTAAGGATACTCAATCAGGTTAAATTCAAATATAAAGAGTCTGAACAATGGCTCATTTGTATCAAAATCTTATTATTAAAAATCCAAAAACAATATTTATATTATTAATAGTTGCACTATTAAGTTTTGGATATCACTCAAAAGACTTTAGGTTAGATGCTTCTTCAGAAACTTTACTAATAGAGGGTGATCCAGATTTAGCATATCTGAAAGAAGTGTCTGAAAGATATGGATCTAATGAATTTTTAATTCTTACTTATACGCCAAATGAAGGAATGGTAACTGACTCATCAATTAATAATTTGCTAAGTTTAAAATATAAAATTCAGAGCCTTAACTGGGTACATAGTGTGATTACATTATTAGATATACCTCTTTTAAATAATTCTGATGCTCCTTTGCAAGAAAGACTAGAAAGTTTCAAAACCTTAAAAGATGATGATATTGACAGAAATCGAGGTTTTAAAGAAATTTTAAATAGTCCTGTTTTTAGAAATTTTGTAATAAGTGAAGACGGAAAAACTAGTGGAATTATTGTTAACATTAAAAAATCTGAGGAATTAGAAAATATAGATAATAAATCAAAAGAGAAAATTGAGGTAATTAAAGATCAAATCAAAAAACAAAACCATCAGAATATTTTAGAAATAAGACAAGTCATTCAAAGTTATGGGGATGTTGGAAAAATTTATCTTGGTGGAATACCAATGATTGCCGATGACATGATGACATTTATCAAAAGTGATATAATTGTTTTTGGTTTGGGTGTTCTATTATTTATTGTTGCTACTTTGTGGTTTGTTTTTAGAAACCTTCTTTGGATTATAGTTCCTATAAGTAGTTGTCTTTTTTCTGTAGTAATTATGATGGGGCTACTTGGACTGCTCGGATGGAAAGTTACAGTCATCTCGTCAAATTTCATTGCACTGATGTTAATTTTAACAATGGCAATGAATATTCATATGAGCACAAGGTTTCTTCAACTTAAAAAAGATTTTCCCTCAAAAAATAATTTCGAAATTATTTCTATAACAACTTCAAAAATGTTTTGGCCAATTCTTTATACCGTTCTAACAACAATTTTTGCTTTCTTATCTTTAATTTTTAGTGAAATAAAACCTATTATCGATTTTGGTTGGATGATGACTTTTGGTTTAATTACTTCATTTATCATTACGTTCACTTTGCTACCTACCCTTTTAAACTTTGCACCCACAAATAATATTTCAGTCAATAAAGAACAAAAATCAAAAATTACAAATTTACTTGGTCTAATTTCTCTAAATAATAAAAACTCAATCTTTTTAGTAACTGGAATAGTTATCGTTTTTAGTGTTATTGGAATAACTAAGCTTGAAGTCGAAAATAGTTTTATAAATTACTTTGATAAGAATACAGAAATTTATAAGGGTATGAAGCTTATAGATGAAGAGCTAGGTGGTACCACACCTTTAGAAGTTATTATAAAGTTTCCAAAAAAAGAAGAGGTGAAAAAATCCAAAGATGATGATGAATTTGAAGATTGGGGTGATGAAGAAGATTCTAATGATGAAAAATATTGGTTTACTAAAGACAAAATTGATCTAATTACATCTGTTCATAATTACTTAGATAGCTTACCTGAAATTGGTAAAGTTCTATCTTTTTCTTCAATTATAGAGGTAGCTACTCAATTAAATAACAATAAGCCTTTAGGCACTTTAGAAATGGGAGTACTTTACTCCAAAATTCCTGAGAGTATTAAAACTGAAATCATTGATCCCTACCTTTCAATTGAGGATAATGAGGCTCGAATTAGTTTGAGAATTATAGACTCACAGGAAGATTTAAGAAGAAATGATTTAATTAATAAAATTAATTTTGATCTAAAAAATAAATTTAGTTTAGAAGAAAAAGATTACAAATTAGCTGGTGTATTAATATTATTTAATAACTTATTACAAAGCCTGTTTAAATCTCAAATTTTA
>CACNVX010000035.1 GCA_902624045.1 uncultured Pelagibacteraceae bacterium | reverse complement strand
AGGCTGATTTAATTAAAAATAGCAAAAATAGAACTATTTTAATTTTTAAAAAAAGAAGAAGACAAAATTCAAGAAGAAAAAATGGGCATAGACAACAATATTCTATGATAAGAATTAACAAAATTTTTTCAAAAGATGGTAAAGTGTTATCAGAAGCTGAAAAAATTTCTAAAACTTCAAAAAAAGAAGAAGTTAAGGAAGCAGTAAGCAAATAGTTATTAGGTAAATTATGGCAACAAAAAAAAGCAGGTGGATCATCACGAAACGGACGAGATAGTGCCGGTAGAAGACTTGGTGTAAAAAAGTATGGTGGTGAAACAGTAATTCCTGGAAACATAATTGTTAGACAAAGAGGAACTAAGATTTTTCCAGGTGAAAATGTTGGTATGGGTAAAGATCATTCAATATTTTCAGTTGTTAAAGGAAAAGTTGTTTTCAAAAAATCTAAATCAGATAGAACTTTTGTTTCTGTAAAGCCCAATTAATAGTACAACCAATTAAAATAGATGTTGTATTATGAAATTTCTCGATCAAGTTAAAATTTATATTAAAGCTGGAAACGGTGGAGACGGATCTCCTAGTTTTAGAAGAGAGAAATATGTTGAGTTTGGTGGACCAGATGGTGGGGACGGTGGAAAAGGTGGATCAATTATTTTAAAGTCAGAGGAAAATTTAAATACCCTTATTGATTATCGATATCAACAACACCACAAAGCTGAACGTGGAGAAAATGGTTCTGGTCAAAACCGAACAGGAAAAGGTGGTGAAGATTTAATTTTAAAAGTTCCTCTAGGTACACAGGTATTTGAAGAAGATAACAAAACTCTTCTTTTTGATTTTAATAAAAAAGGTGAAGAATATGTTGCAGCTGCTGGTGGAAAAGGAGGTTTGGGAAACACAAGATTTAAAAGTTCTACAAATAGAGCTCCAAGAAAATTTACTAAAGGCACTATCGGAGAAGAATTTACAATATGGCTTCAATTAAAAACAATTGCTGATATCGGTATTATTGGATTGCCAAATGCGGGAAAATCAAGTTTGTTAGCAGCATTAACAAACGCAAGTCCAAAAATTGCAAATTACAAGTTTACAACTATTAATCCAAACCTTGGCGTGGCTTCTTACGATGATAAAGAAATTACCATTGCAGATATTCCAGGATTAGTTGAAGGTGCTCACGAAGGTATAGGGTTAGGGATACAATTTTTAAAACATATAGAGAGATGTAAGTCTTTACTGCACTTAATTGATGTCACCAACTTAGATCTGAATGAGTCTTATAATCAGGTGAAAAATGAATTAAAAAGCTACAGTACAAAGTTATTAGAAAAAAAAGAACTAATTGTGCTTAATAAAGTCGATTTGATTGATGAAGAAACAGTAAATGAAGTTATAGATCATTTTTCAAAGGGTAAAAATTGTGAGATTATGACAATGACAACTCTGGAAAAAGAATCTGTATCAAAAATTAAAGCAAAGCTATTGTCTTATGTATCTTAAAAACTCTAAAATAATTGTTATCAAAATTGGATCATCTCTCTTAGTTGATCAAAACAAAAAAATTAGAAAACAATGGTTATCTAGTTTTGCAAAAGATATTAAAAAATTAAGAAATAAAAATCAAAAAGTAGTTATTGTTAGCTCTGGTGCTATAGCTTTGGGTTGTAAGAAAATGAATTATAACAAAAAAAATATCAAATTAGATAAGAGTCAAGCTATTGCTTCTATTGGTCAAATAGAGCTGATGAATTTATTTTCACAAACTTTCTCAAAGTATAAATTAAATATTTCTCAGATTTTGCTTACATTAGAGGATACTGAGGAAAGAAGAAGATCTCTCAATGCAAAACGAACTTTTGATAATCTTTTTGAACTTGGTTTTATTCCTGTTGTCAATGAAAATGACACTATTGCAACGAGTGAAATAAAATATGGAGATAATGATAGATTGGCATCTAGGGTTGCGCAAATTACAAACGCAGATACCTTAATTTTATTATCTGACGTTGATGGTTTGTATACAAAAAATCCTAAAATTTTTCAGGATGCTAAACTTATAAAAAAAATTGAGGATCTAAAAAAAGATCTAAAAAAAATTTATATTAAAGGCATAAATGAATACGGAAGTGGTGGTATGCATACAAAAATTGAAGCAGCAAAAATATGTCAGCTTGCTGGTACTAGTATGATTATTGCAAATGGACTATATTCAAATCCTATCTCAAAAATAATTGAAAAAAATAACTGCACCTGGTTTAGTCCAAAAATTTCAAAGTTAGATGCTAGAAAAAAATGGATAATAAGTTCTGTAGCACCTAAAGGAGCTTTAATAATTGATGATGGTGCTAAAAAAGCATTAAAATCTGGAAAAAGTTTGTTAGCAGCAGGAATTAAAAAAGTTTCAGGAAGATTTAACAAAGGTGATCATATTAAAGTATTGGATAAAAAAAATAACGAATGTGCTAGAGGGTTAAGTTCCTTTACTTCTGATGAGGTGACTAAAATTATGGGTCATCACTCTAATGAAATTGAAAAATTATTAGGCTATGTTGCAAAATCAGAAGTTATTCATAAGGATGATATGGTGGAAATTTAAATGATTAAATATATGAATTTAATTGGAACAAAAGCTCGAAAAGCTAGTGAGTATAAAGTTACAACTGAAGTAAAAAATAAAGTCTTAAATGATTACGCGAAATTAATTAAGAATGAAAAAAAATTTATTATTAATCAAAATTTAAAAGATATTAATTACGCAAGAAAAAAAGGTTTAAAAGAAAACTTAATCAAAAGACTTCATTTAAGTGAAAATAAATTAGATGGAATTATAAATTCTATTTTAAAAATAGCTAAATTAAGGGATCCTATAGATAGCACTTTAGAAAAATGGAAAAGACCAAATGGGTTGAATATTAAAAGAGTTTCAATACCAATTGGAGTTATTGGGGTTATTTATGAAAGTAGACCAAATGTAACTTCAGATGTTGCTAGTCTTTGTTTTAAATCTGGAAATGTAGTGATTTTGAAAGGAGGCTCTGAGGCCATAAATTCCAATAAAGCTTTAGCTAAGCTGTTTAGAAAGGCACTTAAAAAAAATAAAGTTAATGAAAACTTTATACAATTTATTGATTCAAAACAAAGGAGGCTTGTGGATATTATGCTTTCTAAGATGAAAGAATATATCGATGTCATCATACCTCGTGGTGGAAAAAATTTAGTTAAAAAAGTTTTAGAATTATCCAAAGTACCTATAATTGGGCACTTAGAGGGGCTTTGTCATACTTATATAGATAAAGATGCAGAATTAAAAATGGCTAAAGAAGTTGTCTATAACGCTAAATTAAGAAATACAAGTATTTGTGGTGCGACTGAAACCATTCTTATTCATAAAAATATAGTCAAAAAATTTAGTAATCCTATTTTGCAGGAACTTGAAAATAGTGGTTGTAAAATAATTGGCGATAAGATTTTGAAAAGTTATTACAATGGTCAAGTATATCCTGCAAAAGAAAAAGATTGGTCAACTGAATATTTATCATCAATTGTATCTGTTAAAGTTGTTAAAAATTCTGAAGAGGCAATTAAGCATATTAACAAATACGGAACTATGCACACTGACTCCATCATTACAAAAAATAAAAAGACAGCAAAATATTTCCTAAAAAACGTTAAAAGCTCAATTGCAATGCATAATACCTCAACTCAATTTGCTGATGGTGGTGAATTTGGATTTGGTGGAGAAGTTGGAATTTCTACTAATACGCTACCACCAAGAGGTCCTGTAGGTTTAAATCAATTGATTTCATACAAATATGAAATCACTAGTAATGGCAAAATAAGAAATTAAATTGTATAATAAAAAAATAAAAATTGGTGTATTAGGTGGATCATTTGATCCCGCTCATAGAGGACATTTAGCAATTTCGAAAGAGGCGAAAAAAAGATTCAAACTCAAAAAAGTTATTTGGGCAATTACAAAAAAAAATCCATTTAAAATAGAGAGTAAAACATCTGTTTCAGACAGAATTAAATATTGTAAAAAAATAATTGGCACTAGTTCATTTATAAAGGTTAAATTTTATGAAAAGATTATTAGATCAAATAAAACTATAAATTTAATCAATTACTTAAAAAAAAATAAAAACATTGAAATTTATTTTTTAATGGGTGCTGACAACCTTATTAATTTTCATAAATGGCATAAATCAAAATTAATTTCACAAAAATGTAATATTTTAGTTTTTGAC
>CACNVX010000034.1 GCA_902624045.1 uncultured Pelagibacteraceae bacterium | reverse complement strand
GAATTTTATAAAGATCTAACAACTCATTTCTCATCGAGGGATCTATTTCGTAAGCTTTCATCGATTTATCTAAACTATCCTCTGTAACTTGCCAAAAATCTTTATGGCGATTCATTAAACTTCTAAGCCAAGTGTATTCCAATTGAGTGGTTCTCCAATAATTAGCAAAACCTTCCCACTTATCACCAATTTTATCTTTACACTTTTCAGCAGCTGAATTGACATCAAATAAAGTTCCGTATGCATCAAAAATTATTGCTTTAATATTTTTCATAATTAAAACTGTCTTAATGAGTAACATTAGATTATTTTTTCCAAAAAGTTTATCTCTTAATTTGACTGACAAACTTAACAAATCTCAATCTCACTATGTTTCGAAAGTTATGAGAGTTAAAGAAAATGAAGTTTTTTCTTTATTTAATACTAGTGGTGAATGGGAAGCAAAAATTTTAAATATCTCAAAAAGTATCGTTGAATTTAATGTTACAAAGCAATTAAGACAAAAACAAAATAACAAAGAACTTTGGTTAGCTTTCTCTCCGATTAAATCAAATTATTTTAATTTTATGATTCAAAAAGCTACAGAACTTGGTGTAACAAAATTTTTGCCAATTATTTTTGATCGAACAATTGTTAGAAAAATAAATAAAGAAAGATTAGAAAAAGTAATTATAGAAGCTGCAGAACAATCAAATAGAATTAATGTACCAATGATTGAGGAACCTCAGAAACTGAAAAATTTTCTTAACAAAGAAATGGATTTAATATTTACGGACATCAATACTGATAATACAAAAATAAATTTAAAAAAATTAACAGCAAAACCAACTTGCGTAATAATAGGGCCTGAGGGAGATTTTTCTGAAGAGGAAAGGATAGAGATTCTCAAGTTTAATGGTGTTCAGCCAATCAAAATTAATGAAAACATCTTGAGGTCTGAAACGGCTGTAATTTCTGCTTTATCGATCATAAATTACGCGATTTTTTGATATTTTGTCGCTAAAAGTAAAAGTGTATTTTTTTAAAAGACGCTCTATATAGAGTAAAAAAATGAAAAAAATTTTATATATATTTCTAACAATTTTAATTAGTTCAAGCGCTTTAGCTAATCAACCATTTGATTGGCAATTAGGTTTTCAAAAAGCTGCATCAGAATCTATGAGAGATATAGTTAATTTTCATAATAATTTATTACTCCCGATTATAATTGCGATAAGTGTATTTGTTCTATTTTTGATGGTTTACGCATGTATAAGATTTAGAGCGTCAGCAAATCCGATTCCGTCAAAAAGGACTCACAACGTAGCTGTTGAAGTTTTATGGACTTTAATACCATGTTTGATTTTAATCGTAATGGCAGTTCCATCGTTTAAAATTTTATACAAACAAGATTCTATACCAAAAGCAGATGTAACTGTTAAGGCAATTGGTTATCAGTGGTATTGGGGATATGAGTATCCTGATCAAAATATATACTTCGACTCTTATATGATTGAAGACAAAGATTTAAAAGAAAATCAACCAAGACTGCTGGCTGTAGACAATGAATTAGTTGTTCCTGTTAATAAAGTTATTAAAGTTATGATTACAGCAAATGATGTTTTACATGCCTGGGCATTACCATCATTTGGGGTAAAAAGAGATGCTGTTCCAGGTAGAATAAATGAAACTTGGTTTAAAGCTGAAAAAGTTGGGACTTATTATGGTCAATGCTCTGAACTTTGTGGAATTAAACACGCATTTATGCCAATTGAGGTTAGGGTTGTTACGGATGAAGAATATGAAGAATGGTTAACAGATGCCAAAGTTAAATTTGCAAAAGAAATTATAGAAGAAGATCAATTCAAAAAACTAGCGAGTAAATAACTATGTATACACAATCAGCATCACACGACGATCATCATACACCAACTGGTTGGAAGCGTTGGGCATATTCAACTAACCATAAGGATATTGGAACAATGTATCTAATATTTGCAATTATCGCCGGAGTAATTGGCACTGCATTTTCAGTTTTAATGCGAATGGAATTGATGCATCCAGGTGATGGAATTTTGGGTGGAAACTATCATTTGTATAATGTCTTGGTGACGGGCCATGGTCTTATTATGATCTTCTTTATGGTAATGCCTGCAATGATAGGTGGATTTGGTAATTGGTTTGTACCAATAATGATTGGTGCTCCAGATATGGCTTTTCCAAGAATGAACAATATTTCTTTTTGGTTGTTACCAACCTCTTTTATCTTGTTAATAATGTCTATATTTATGGATGGCCCTCCAGGTCAAACAGGAGTTGGCGGTGGATGGACGATTTATCCACCTTTATCATCAAAGGCAGGACAACCAGGACCTGCAATGGATTTTGCGATTTTAAGTTTACATTTAGCTGGTGCATCATCAATTTTGGGTGCAGTAAACTTTATAACAACGATTTTAAATATGAGAACTCCAGGCATGACACTTCATAAAATGCCATTATTTGCTTGGTCAATACTAGTAACAGCTTTCTTATTATTGTTATCATTACCAGTTTTAGCAGGAGCAATTACAATGCTTTTAACGGATAGAAATTTTGGAACAGCTTTCTTTGATGCACAGACTGGAGGCGATCCAGTTCTATTCCAACATTTATTCTGGTTCTTTGGTCATCCTGAGGTATATATTTTAATCTTACCTGGCTTTGGAATGATTAGTCACATTGTTTCAACATTTTCTAGAAAACCAGTGTTTGGTTATTTGGGTATGGCTTATGCTATGGTTGCAATTGGCATAGTTGGTTTTGTTGTATGGGCTCATCATATGTACACAGTTGGATTAAGTACAGATACTAAAGCATATTTTTTAGCTGCAACAATGATCATTGCTGTTCCAACCGGAATAAAAATATTTTCATGGATAGCAACTATGTGGGGTGGATCAATTTCGTTTAAAACACCAATGGTTTGGGCTTTAGGATTTATATTTTTATTTACAGTTGGTGGAGTAACAGGGGTAGTACTAGCTAACGCAGGTGTAGACACAGCTATGCATGATACCTATTATGTAGTTGCCCACTTTCATTATGTTTTATCTCTAGGAGCAGTATTTGCAATATTTGCAGGTTTTTATTATTGGTTTGGTAAAATGAGCGGTTATGAATACTCAGAGTTTTTAGGCCAGTTACATTTTTGGTTAACATTCATAGGTGTAAACTTAGTCTTTTTTCCACAGCATTTCTTGGGGCTTGCAGGTATGCCAAGAAGATATGCGGATTATCCAGATGCTTTTGCTGGTTGGAATTATATTTCTTCAATTGGTTCATATATATCAATCATTGGTCTAGCAGTGTTTTTTATAAATTTGATTTATGCTTTTTATAAAAAGAAAGCTGCTGCTCAAAATCCATGGGGCGAAGGTGCTACAACTTTAGAATGGACTGTGCCATCTCCACCTAATTTTCATACTTTTGATGAATTACCAAAGTTTGAAGATGAGGAGAGTATTGAAAAATCTGCGAGTTAATAATTAAGATTTTTTAAAATTAAAAATGATTAAGTCGAAATTAAAATTTAGAAATTTAAGTCAAGAAGACGTTTTTAATCTTTCAGAATTATTTAAACTAATGAAGCCAAGGGTCATGTCTTTAGTAATTTTTACTTGTGCAGTCGGATTATTAATGGCACCAAATGTTATTCCTACAAAAGATGCTATTATAGGAATTTTACTTGTTTCTATTGGTGCTGGAGCAGCTGGAGCATTAAATATGTGGTATGAGTCTGATCTTGATGCTTTAATGACAAGAACTTGTTTGAGACCAATACCAACGGGTAAAATAAATAAAAATCAGGCGTTAGTATTTGGTATTTCGTTATCTATATTTTCAATTATAGCACTTGATTATTTTGCAAACAGACTATCAGCAGGATTATTGTTATTTACAATCTTATTTTATGTTTTTGTTTATACAATTTGGTTAAAGAGAAAAACTCCTCAGAATATAGTTATTGGAGGAGCATCAGGTGCATTGCCACCAGTTATAGGATGGACCATTGCAACAAATTCGTTATCCATTGAACCTTTAACATTTTTTCTGATCATATTTTTTTGGACTCCGTCTCATTTTTGGGCATTAAGTTTGTATAAGTCTGATGATTATAAAAAAGCAAAAGTACCAATGCTTCCATTAACTAACGGCATAGAAAGCACAAAATTGAATATATTAATTTATTCATTATTGATGCTACCCGTTGTAATTTTGCCTTACATTCTTGGATTTGTTGG
>CACNVX010000033.1 GCA_902624045.1 uncultured Pelagibacteraceae bacterium | reverse complement strand
ATTAGTTCGTCAATTTTAATTTTTTTTAGAGAAAAAAGATTTTCTAAAGATATCGATACTTTTAATTTCTTAACTTCAGATATATTCTTGCTATTAAATATAATTGATGAATTTTCAATGATGAAATGTGGCCGAGGAAAAATATTGTATTTAAAATTTTCAGAGAAATTAAAATTCAAACTAAATTCACTTAATAAATCTCGGCTAAATTTTAATTTAATATTATCTTGTTTAAAAATGTTAGGAATTGACAAATATGATACTGATAAAATTAATAGTGCGACAATAGTCAAAAAAATTTTGTTACTACGAGCTAAATTAAGTAAATTATTTAATTTTAACTTGTTTAAATTTTTCTCTAATAGCTTATTAATTGAATTACTGATGTTTTTTAAAAACTTAGAAAAAAAATTTGATTTGCTCATTTTAACCAGAAAGATTTATAAAGTATTATTTTAAATGATAAACAAAGATTATTTAGATGATTTAAATAATGCACAAAAAGAGGCAGTTATGCATCTAGATGGGCCACTTTTAATTGTTGCGGGAGCTGGTTCGGGTAAAACTAAGGTTCTAACATCAAGAATTGCTAATATTATTAGGGAAAAAAAGGCTTTTCCCAATCAGATATTAGCAGTTACTTTTACAAATAAAGCTGCAAGAGAAATGCAAAATAGGATTAGTAAAATTTTAGGTTCAGCAGCTGTAGGTCTTACTTGGCTTGGAACATTTCACTCCATATGCGCAAAATTACTTAGAAAACACGCTTCAGCTGCAAACCTAAATTCAAATTTTACAATTGTTGACACGGATGATCAAATTAGACTTATAAAAAATATTTGCAAAGCTGAAAACATAGATATTAAACAATTATCACCAAGATTTGTTCTAGCAATTATAGACCGTTGGAAAAATAAAGGATTTTATCCTGAAGATGTTGTAGTTAATAAAAAAGATATTTTTGAAAAAACAATTTTACCTCTATACAAGATTTATCAAAAAAAATTAATTGACTTAAATACATGTGACTTTGGTGATTTAATTTTACATACTGTAAAAATATTAGAATTACATAAAGATATAAGGGAAGTTTATTCGAAAAATTTTAAATATATTCTTGTTGATGAATACCAGGATACAAATTTCATTCAGAGTAGATGGCTAAATTTACTTTCTGAAAAAAATAAAAATATTTGCTGTGTTGGAGACGATGACCAATCAATTTATAGTTGGCGAGGTGCAGAAATTAAAAATTTTTTAGAATTTGACCAAGTTTATAAGAACACAAAAGTTATAAGGCTTGAACAAAATTATAGATCATCACAGAATATATTATCTGTGGCGTCAAATCTTATCGCGAATAACCTTAATAGAGTTGGCAAAACTTTAATTACCACCAAGGAAGAAGGTGATTTAGTTAAACTTAACTGTTTTAAGAATGGTAAAGATGAGGCTATAGGAATTTCTGACGAAATTGAAAAAAAAATTAAAAAAAAAATTCACTATAATAATATTGCAATACTTGTGAGAGCAATTTTTCAAACTAGAGAATTTGAAGAAAGATTTCTTAAAATTGGAATACCATACAGAATAATAGGAGGAACAAAATTTTATGAAAGAGCAGAAATTAAAGATTGTGTGGCTTATTTAAGATTAATACATCAAGAAAAAGATGATCTTGCTTTTGAAAGAATTGTAAATAATCCAAAAAGATCTGTTGGGGATAATACTCTTAAAAATATTCACGACTTTGCAAAAAAAAATTATTTGAGTTTAGAAAGAGCGTCTATCAAAATGCTTGAACAAAATTTAATTAAACCGAAAACAAAAATGGGCCTAAGTTTATTTTTAAGTAGCTTAAATAAATGGAGAAATGATTTGGAAAAAAAAAATTTTAATCATGTAAAATTGTTACAAATCGTTTTGGATGAGTCTGGCTACTCTGCAATGTTAAAAAATAAAAAAGACTTAGACAATGAAAATAGACTTGAAAATATTAAAGAATTATTAAGTGCTATGAAAGAATTTGATAACCTGGAAACTTTTCTGGAACATGTTTCACTCGCAACTTCAGTAGATCAAGAATGGGATGGGCAAAAAGTAAATATGATGACAATGCATGCCGCTAAAGGGCTTGAATTTGAGGTTGTATTCTTGCCGGGATGGGAGGAAGGATTGTTTCCTCATCAAAAGTCAATTGAGGAAAAAGGTCAAAAAGGCCTAGAGGAAGAGAGACGTTTAGCATATGTAGGAATAACAAGAGCTAAGAAAATAGCAATAATATCTTTTTCAATGAATAGATTTTACCAAGGTGATTGGATTGATAGCATGGCATCAAGATTTATAGATGAATTACCAGAAAAAAATTTAGAAAAAAATTCTTTTTTTGAAGAGGAAATAAATGCTGATGAAGATTTTGAATTCAATCAAGATTTTGAATTAGAAGAAGGCACGAGAAGTCCTGGCTGGATAAGATATCAAAAAAGAATAAAATGAAAAATAGAATAGAAATATTAAGAGATAAATTTAAGAAATATAAAATTGATGGGTACATCGTACCAAAAAATGATGAGTATTTTACAGAATACTCGAAAATAAATAGATTAAAAATTATCTCAAATTTTAGCGGTTCTGCTGGATTAGCCGTAATATTAAAAAAAAAAAATTTCTTATTTACAGATGGTAGATATTCAATTCAGAGTCGTCAAGAATCTGGATCTAATTTTAAGATTTTTGACCATGAAAAAGTCATAAATTGTAAATTATTTAAAAATTTAACTTTGGGTATTGATCCTAAACTTTTTACATACAATCAAATTCAAAAATGTTTTTTGAAATACAATAAAATTAAATTTATTTATAAAAATTTAATAGATGAAATAAAAAATGAAAAAGTTAAAAATACAATTCCTTTTTTTTCTCTTAATAAAAATATAACAGGAGAAAGTACTATCTCAAAACTTAACAAAATTTCAAAATATTTAAAAAAAAATAATTCTGATTATATTTTTGTAAGTGCACCTGAAAACGTTGCCTGGGTATTAAATATTCGAGGGAAAGATAGTCCTAACAGCCCTGTACCAAATTCAAGACTAATAATCAGTAAAACAAAAAAATTATTTTTGATAAGTAAGCTCCAAAAATGTAAAAAAATTATCAATAAAAATGGAATTGAATATAATCAGATTATCGATACGACAAATTTTTCAAAAATGCTTTCAAGTTTAAAAGGGGGGAAATTTATAATTGATGAAAATTCTTGTTCAATTTTTTTAGAGGATATTATTAAATCTAAGTTTAAAATAAAAAAAAAATCTGATCCAATATATTTATTTAAATCGATTAAAAATAATACAGAAATTAAAAACACAATTAATGCACATATAATAGATGGTGTAGCCTTAACAAAATTTCTTTATTGGATAAAGAATGTAAATAAAAAAAAAATTACTGAGTTTGAAGCACAAGAAAAATTGGAAAAATTTAGGAAAAAAAATAAAAGTTATATGTATCCAAGCTTTGATACTATTGCTGGCTCAGGAAAAAATGGAGCCATAGTTCATTATCGTGCTGAAAAAGACAAATGTAGAATTATTAATAAAAAAGATATCTTTTTATGCGACTCCGGTGGACAATATAAATATGGAACTACAGACGTAACTAGAACCATTTGTTTCTCTGAACAACCACTAAAAATTAAAAATATTTTTACAAAAGTGCTTAAGGGTCATATTGCAGTTGCAACTACTGACTTAAAAAAAGATAATACTGGTAAAAAAATCGATATAAGAGCAAGAAAGTTTCTTAGACAAAGCAATCTTGACTATGCTCACGGAACTGGACACGGCGTGGGTTTTTTTCTAAATGTTCATGAGGGACCCCAATCAATATCAAAATTAAACGAAGTTAAACTTAGCGAAGGTATGATTTTAAGTAATGAACCTGGTTATTACAAAAAAAATAAATTTGGAATGCGTATAGAAAACTTAGTTTTTATAAAAAAATCAAAAAAAAATATTTTTTTCGAGAACTTGACTATGGTGCCAATTGAAAAAGATTTAATTAATACAAAATTACTAACTATTCATGAAAAAAATTATTTATTTAAATATCACCTTAATATTTACTCAAAAATTTCAAAATATTTAAATAAAGCAGAAAAGAAGTGGTTAGCTACTTTTATTTAACATTTTTAAAAATTCATCTTGATTTATAATTTTAATTTTAAGTTCCTTTGCGTTATCAATTTTTCTTTTAGTAGGTTTATCTCCTGTAATTAAATAATTTAATTTTTTAGATACATTGCTCACCGTTGTTCCAGAATTACCTTCAATTAAAGATTTTACCTCTGCCCTACTTATCCCTGTAAGCTTACCTGTTACTAAAAAAGTTTTATTATTTAAAGGCCCGTCTTTTTTTAAAATTGCAGCATCATTTATTTTTAAAATTCTATCTAGTTCATTTAAAACTTTAATATTTATTGAATTAGAAAAAAATATTTTTATAGAACTAACTTGTGTTTCACCCATTCCATCAATGTTTAACAGGTCATCATATTTTTTACTTCTTGAAAATTCTATAAATTTTTTAAATGAGATAAAATATTTTGAC
>CACNVX010000032.1 GCA_902624045.1 uncultured Pelagibacteraceae bacterium | reverse complement strand
TTGAAGAACCACAGCCAAAGTTGTTCCCAGCAATTAAAATTTTAGAATTATTATATGGATCTTTATTTAAAACAAAGTCATGAATTATATTTCCATTTTCATCATATCTCATTTCAAAAAATAAATTTTTTCCAAGACCAGTTCTTTTAATTGTTTTTAAAAATTGTTTTGGAATAATCATATCCGTATCAATATTCACAATAGGTAAATATGCAGGAATACTTTTTAGTGTATTAAATTTTCTCATTTAATTTTGGTATTTTCTCACATCGTCTAAATTTCCAGAAATAGCTGCTGCTGCTGCCATACCCGGGCTAACCAAATGTGTTCTTCCCCCTCTACCTTGTCTACCCTCAAAATTTCTATTAGATGTAGAGGCACATCTTTCTTCTGGTTTTAATTTATCTGCATTCATAGCTAAACACATTGAGCATCCAGGTTCTCTCCATTCAAACCCTGAATTAACAAAGATTTTATCTAATCCTTCCTGCTCTGCCTGCTCCTTAACTAATCCTGACCCAGGAACAACCATCGCATGCACATGTGATGCTATTTTTTTATCTTTTAATATCTGAGCCGCTTCTCTTAAATCCTCAATTCTGCCATTTGTACAACTACCAATAAAAACTTTGTCAATCTTGATATCCGTAGCTGCCATATCTGGTTTTAATCCCATATAATCTAATGCTCTTTCTAAAGAATTTTTTTTGTCTTCATCTTTTTCATTTCTTGGATTTGGAATATTTCCATCAATAGTTATTACGTCTTGTGGCGAAGTTCCCCAAGTAATCATTGGTACAATTTCATCAGCTTGTAAACTCATCTCTTTATCAAAACTTGCGTTAGAATCTGTTTTTAAACTACTCCAATATTCGATTGCTTTATGCCAATTTTCTCCCTTAGGAGACATAGGTCTGTCTTTAAGATACTGAAATATTTTTTCGTCAGGTGCAATCAATCCAGCCCTAGCGCCGCCTTCTATTGTCATATTACAAATAGTCATACGTTGTTCTACGCTTAAAGACTCAATTAGATCTCCAGCATACTCCAAAACACATCCCGTTCCACCTGCTGTTCCTATTTTACCAATAATTTGAAGAATGACATCTTTTGAAGTTACACCCAAGGGTAATTTTCCATTAACATTAATTCTAAAATTTTTAGCTTTTTTCTGAACTAATGTTTGTGTAGCCAATACATGCTCAACTTCTGATGTTCCTATTCCAAAAGCTAACGCACCAAATGCTCCATGTGTAGCGGTATGACTATCTCCACAAACAATAACTGTACCTGGTTGAGTGAAACCTTGTTCTGGACCTGTTACATGAACAATACCTTGCCTTTTGTCATTCATACTAAAAAGTTGTACCCCAAACTCTTTACAATTCGCTTCTAAAGTTTCTACCTGTATTTTTGAGTCAGTATCAGCAATTCCTTTTGTTCTATCTGTAGTTGGAACATTGTGATCCGCAACAGCTAAAGTCAACTTAGGATGCCTTACTTTTCTATTTGAATTTCTTAGACCTTCAAAAGCTTGTGGACTGGTTACCTCATGTACCAAGTGTCTATCAACAAACAATAATGCTGTACCATCATCTTGTTGATCTACTAAGTGATCTTTCCAAATTTTATCGTAAAGTGTTGTAGCCATTGAAAAAATATTATTTTTTCTCTGAAGCACCCTCTGACTTTTCTACTTTAGGAGCTTCTTCTTTAGTAGTCTCTGCTGCTGGTGCTGCGTCTACCTTAGGAGCCTCTCCAGCTGTAGCTACTTCATCTTTTGGAGCTTCTTCTACTGGGGCTACATTTTCCTCAGTAACTGTCTCTGGTTTTACATCAATATCAATACCAATTTTTTTTCTAATTTTTTCTGCGATCCTTGCTGATTTACCTGTTCTGTCCCTTAAATAATAAAGTTTGGCTCTTCTTACTTTACCAGATCTGATAACTTTAATTGAGTCAATTAATGTTCCAAATAAAGGAAAAGTTCTCTCAACACCTTCGCCAAAAGAGATTTTTCTTACAGTAAAAGATGAATTTAAATCCCTACTCTTTTTTGCAATACAAACCCCTTCAAAATACTGAATTCTCTCTTTTTTACCCTCAGTAATTCTAACACCAACTTTAACAACGTCTCCTGGATAAAATTCAGGAATTTTTTTCTCTGAAAGTATTTTCTTAACGTTGTGCTGATTTATTTCTTCAATTGTTTTCATGTTAATGTTTATCAAGTTTATTTTTCTTATATTTTTCCCATAAATCTGGTCTTCGGTCGCGTGTTATAGCCTCAGATTGAGATAAACGCCAGTGTTTAATTTTATTATGATCCCCTGATAATAGTACGTCTGGTACGGCTTTTTCCTCCCAAACTTGAGGTTTTGTATATTGAGGGTACTCTAGAAGACCATTTTCAAAGGTTTCATCTAATTTAGAGTTTTCATTTCCTAATACACCTGGCAGTAATCTTAAAATGCTATCTATTACTACATATGCTGCCGATTCTCCACCTGACAGAACATAATCTCCAATACTAATCTCCTCAATCTTTCTTGTTGAAAGTATTCTCTCATCTACTCCTTCAAAATGACCACAAATTATTGACAATGATTTTTCATTAGCTAGCTCTTTTGCTAAATTTTGATCAAACTTTTTTCCTTTTGGTGACAAGTATAAAATTCTCGCATTTTCATTTTTATTTTCGTCTAAGGACTTTGCAAGAATATCTGCTTTTAACAACATCCCAGAACCACCTCCATAAGGTGTGTCATCTACTGTTTTATGTTTGTCGTTAGCTGCATCTCTTATGTTTACAACCTTTAGTTTCCATAAATTATTTGATAAAGCTTTTCCATAAAGTCCTTTAGATAAAGGGCCGGGAAAAACTTCTGGATAGAGTGTAAACACTTGAGCTTGCCACATAAATAATCTTTAAATTATTTTTTTTCCTCTGCTGGGGCTGCTTCTGCTTTTGGAGCTTCTTTATTGTCCTCTTCTTTTTTATTTCTCTCTTTTTTTGGTACTGCTTTATTTGGATTATTTCCATTAGCAGGCATAGGCATTAATTCATTCTCACCTAAAATTCTTGCTACTCTAGTTGTTGGTTGTGCACCTTGACCAAGCCAATATTTAATTCTCTCGGCTTCTAGACCCACTCTTTCTTTTTTCTCTTTTGGTAATAGAGGGTTAAAAAAACCAACCTTTTCTATAAATCTTCCATCTCTTGCAAAACGACTGTCGGCAACAACAACCTTATAAACAGGACGTTTTTTTGTTCCACCTCTTGATAATCTTAATTTTAACATTTCTTCTCCTTTTTTTACTTTAATTGGTTAAATAGCTCTGGCGGTATACCTTTATCAGACATACCTTTCAGATTTCCTTTAGACATCTTTTTCATCATTTCAGACATCATTTTAAATTGCTTAAGCAATTTATTGATAGTGGCCAGATCTGTGCCAGAGCCATTAGCAATTCTTTTTTTTCTAGAACCATCTATTATTTTTGGATTCTCTCTCTCCTTTTTTGTCATTGATAAAATAATAGCTTCATTTTTTGTAATTATACTCTCATCAATTCCTGCTGAATCCATTTGAGATTTAATTTTAGAAACACCTGGCATAAAAGACATAATTCCCTCAATACCACCCATTTTTTTCATTTGTCTTAATTGAGATAAATAATCTTCCATAGAGAATTGACCTTTTTTTAAACTTTCTTCTGCTTTTTTGAGATTTTCTTCTCCTAAATCTTGTGCCGCCTTTTCTACAAGAGATACAATATCTCCCATACCAAGTATTCTGTTAGCAATTCTATCTGGATGGAATACTTCAAGATTATCTATCTTTTCTCCTATACCTAAAAATTTGATTGGAACGTTGGAAACATATTTCATACTCACTGCAGCTCCACCTCTTGCATCACCATCAGCTCTAGTTAGAATAATTCCAGATAAATTAACTGTATTTTTAAATTCTTTTGCTACTGAAGCAGCAACTTGACCTGTTAGAGAGTCTGCAACTAAGAAAGTTTCTGTTGGATTAATAACAGCCTCAATTTGCTTAATCTCGCTCATCATTTGTAGGTCGATTTGAGTTCTACCAGCAGTATCAAATAAAATTATTTCAGCTCCATTTAAATTAGCAGCACTTATTGCCCTTCTACAAATATCAGTGGGTTGCTGACCTTCTATGATAGGTAAAGTTAAAATATTATTCTGTTCTCCTAAAAATCTAAGTTGTTCTTGTGCGGCTGGTCTGTAAATATCTAAACTGACCATCATTACTTTTTTCTTTTTATTACTTTCTAAAAATTTTGCTAATTTTGCTGTTGTTGTTGTTTTACCAGAACCTTGTAATCCAACTAACATCATTGGAACAGGCGGTACTGCGTTTAGGTTTACATCATTATTTGTTGCACCTAGTAAGTCTACAAGCTCATCATAGACAATTTTAACAACCATATCCCCAGGGGAGGTAGACCTTATAATCTCTTGGCCTAACGCTTTTGGCTTAACTTTTTCGATAAAATCTTTTGCAACATCTAAAGAGACGTCGGCTTCAAGCAAGGCTTGCCTAATGCCTCTTAATCCTTCGTCTACTTGAGCTTCATCAAGTGAAGGTGCTTTTTTCAGAGAAGAAAAAATTTCTTCAAATTTATTTGTTAAATTTTCAAACATATTTATTACGCATAGCAATAACGCACTAGTGGGCGAACCCTCGCTGACTAGTGTCGATCTCTTTGTTTCCAAAGACACCACAAAGTTAATGTTTTTGCGGAAACGGCATCAACCTATAATAGAGGTTCAAAAAGTCAATAAATAAGTTAAACATCAATATATGGATATTAAAGCATTTAAAATGGACGGTTTAGGTAATGATTTTGTCATCATAGATAATAGACAAAAAATTACAAATTTGACGAAAGAGCAAATAGTTAAGATTTGTGACAGAAAATTTATTGGTTGCGACCAATTAATATTAATTAAAAAAAATGATGAGTCAGACGCTTCGTTAGAATTTTATAATTCAGATGGAGGAGTGTCTGGTGCGTGTGGAAATGGTACACGATGTATTGCTGATTTGTTAGGCAAAGAAAATAACAA
>CACNVX010000031.1 GCA_902624045.1 uncultured Pelagibacteraceae bacterium | reverse complement strand
CTTTTAAAAATACAGAGCCTTGTAATTCTAAATTTAAATAACGATTAATATCAGTTTGATTAAGGATAACAGGTTGTCTGTGGTGAATTTCACTTATGTTGTCTTTTGCATCTTCCGTAATTAAGCAAAACTGATCATTTTCAAAGATTCCAGCAAAAAAAATAGAATTTGTATCTTCACGTGTAAAATAATGAGGAGTTTTTTCTTTCTCTTCCCTTTTCCATTCATAAAAACCATCTGCTACAGCAACGCATCGGTTATTCTTAATCAATTTTTTAAATGAAACTTTTTCATCAATTGTCTCAAGTCTTGCATTAATCAAAGCTTTAAAATCTTTGTTTTTAGCCCATCCCGGAACTAAACCCCATTGTAGATTTTCTAAAGTATTTCCATTTTTATATTTTTTTATTACAGGAAGTTTTTGATAAGGATGAGCATTATAGTTTTCAGTATCTTCAACTTGAATTGCAGATTTAACTAATTTATTTGTTTTTGTTACCGGGTTTTTTACTACGTATCTTCCACACATTATATTGTTTGCTGTTTCATTAATTCTTCTATCTGCTTAATCATAATTTTAGGTGATCTCATTGCGGGATAAATTTCTTGTGCTTGTTCGTAACTTCTTATTGCTTTTTCATAATTCTTAAGCTGAATATTTACTAAACCTTGTCCTGCTAAAGCACCAAAGTGTCTTTGTTCTAAAGCCAATACTTGATCTATATCATCTTGAGATTTTTGAAATTCTCCTAGCATATAAAGTACAGTTGCTCTTTTATTCCATGCCTCAGCCCAATTTTGATCAAGATTAATCACTTCAGTAAAAATATCTTTTGCTCTTATGTAGTTTTGATCTCTCACAAGTTGAGAACCCTCTTCTAATCTTGCAGTAAGTTTTTCATCCGTTGGATGTGTACTCCACAAAGCCCAGATTTCTTGTTCAATTATAAAAGCTACTTTCGATTTATTCACTTTTAACTCATTAAATAATTGGTTTAGTCTAGTATCTCTTTCGTTTGCCAAGGAGCTAAACTGTGAAAATGAATAAAACAAAATTACTAATAATAACCTCTTCATAGTTAGATGTTATCAAATATTAGAATTAGAGTCTTTGGTCTTAAGTGTCTTTGTTATTATTTTTACAACTATAAAAAGAAATATCTTTTTCTTTTTCTTTTTGTTTTATATTACTTGTAATTTCGTGAATAAGTTCACCTGTTTTTCTAGTATAGACTGCAGATTCAGAATAATTCCTCTCTTTATCAAATGCTTGAATTAAGAATATATCATTATTTGAAATTTTGACCTCTAAATCAATTTTATTAAAAAATTCTGATAAATTTTTAACATTAAGAACATTTGGAGTTTTAGATTCGACTATTAACTTATTTATATCTTTTCTTTTAATTTGATCTTTTGTGAAAGACTCAAAGTTATGGTCTGGATTTTTTAAAATAACTTTTTCAAATTTACAATTTAAGTTTAAATCAGAATTTAAAGTAATATTTGTATTTTGAGCTTGAGCAAAACTAAGGCAAAATAATAAGCTAAATATTGATAGAAATATTTTCATTTAATTTATTATATTAATAATACTTTTTTTTATTGTTTCACTTACTTTAATTGTTCCATCTTTATTGGGGTGTATACCGTCTTGTTGATTTAAACTTGGATTAAGTGCCACACCTTCAAGAAGAAATGGGATTAATGTTAAATTATACTTTTTTGATAGCTTTGGATAAATAGCATCAAACTCTTTTTTATATTTTTCTCCATGAGTATCTGGCGCCACCATTCCAGCTAAAACAATTTTAATTTTTTTATTCTGAGCAACTTTTATTATTTGTTCTAAATTTCTTTCTGTTTCCTCTGGTTGAATTCCTCTAAGCATATCATTGGCTCCTAATCCTAAAATGATTAAATCTATTCCTGGTTCAGACAAACTCCAATCAGCTCTATTTAATCCACCTGATGACGTACTTCCTGAAACACTTCCGTTAATAACTTTAATATTTAAACCAGCTTGCTTAAGTTTGTTTTCTAAAACTATTGATAAATGATATTCTTTAGGTAGTCCATATCCAGCCATCAAACTATCACCAAATAAAACTACCTTTTCTATTGCACTTGCGTTTATGTGCACTAGAAAGATTATCAAAATTTTAATAAATATAGTTTTATTCATGAGCACTCTCCTTAAATTAAAAAAAATAAATCTCAAATACCAAACTGGAAAAGATAGTATCAGTGTTTTAAAGAATATTAATTTAAATATTAAGAAAAAAGAAACTGTTTCTGTTGTTGGAGAAAGTGGCTCAGGGAAAACAAGTTTAATAATGTTAATTGGAGGTTTAGAGAAACCAACCTCTGGTAAAATTGTTTTTTATGATCAAGAAATAACAGGCCTTAGTGAGGATGAGGTTTCTGAAATAAGAAAAAAAAATATTGGAGTAATATTTCAGTCCTTTTATTTAATTCCTAATTACACTGCGGTTGAAAATGTTGCTCTTACACTTGAACTTAATAATTTTAATAATCCAGAAAAAGAAGCAAAAATTTTATTAGATCGTTTTGGTTTGAAACATCGCTTTAATAATCTACCAAGTCAATTATCAGGTGGTGAACAACAACGAGTTGCTATCGCTAGAGCGATTGCCATGAAACCAGAGCTAATCTTAGCAGATGAACCAACAGGAAATTTAGATACTGAAAATTCTAACATGATTGCAAATATTTTATTTAAATATGTAAAAGAAGAAGGGTCTTCTTTAATCATGGTAACTCATGACCCAAAACTTGCTGACAAAGCTAAAAGGAAAATAAAGATTAAAGATGGAAAAATTAAATAATCCTTCAGAATTTAGTTTGATTTTTAAATACGCTTTAAAAGATTTAAGCAGAAATTATCTTAAAATTTCTAGTATAATTGTTACACTATTTATAAGTCTTTTTATCTTAAGTGCTATCTTCACAATTGAGGATAGTCTTAAAAAAGAACTAAATGATAATGCCAAAGCACTTTTGGGTGGAGATTTAGAGATTGATTACAATCGTAATCAAGGAAATTTAGATCTAGTAAATCAAGTAAAAGAATTTGCAGCCGTTTCTCAAATGATTGAGTTCAGTACCATGCTTTCGACAACTGGCAGAGATAAAAATAAATCATTATTTACTAGAATTAAAACTGTGGATGAAAAATATCCTTTATATGGAAATATTGTTTATGAGCCAATTGGTGCTTATGAAAGAATGCAAAAAGAGCCTAACACTATCCTGATAAATGACAGTTTATCAAAAACCCTAAATATTAAAATTAATGAAATAGTAAAAGTTCAAGATAAAAATTTTACAGTAATTGGAATTATTAAATCAGTTCCAGATGTAAGTGGATTTGTTGCATTTGGCGATTGGGCTTTAGCAGGAAAAAAAACTTTAGAAATTTTAAAGCTTAATGGCATTGGAAGCTTTTTAAACTATGAATACAAAGTTAAATTTAATGAAAATGACAAGCCAGAGGAAATTGAACAACGAATTGAGGATATTTTTAAAGATGATCAGAAAGTAAAACTTCGTTATCCTGAAAATTCTGCGAGTGGCATAAAGAGAATTATTAATAATTTTTCTCAATTTTTGTCTTTAGTATCTATCAGTGCAATGTTGATAGCAGGTATTGGTATAGCAAATACCTTGCTTTCTTTTATTAATCAAAACAACATGTCGATAGCTGTAAGAAAAGCGGTTGGCTTTTATTCAGGTAATATAAAAACGTTATATTATCTGCAGTTATTTATACTTTTATTTATCATCACTGTTGTTGCTTATGGAACGAGTTTTTTAATTGTACCAATAGCAGATAAATATTTATCTGATGGATTGGGATTGAATGTTTATCCAGTATTTTCATTGCTGAATTTCTTAAAAATATTTTTAGTGGGATTATTGGTGTTGGTAATTTTTTCTATTCCAACAATCAGTTCTATTGATCAAGTTAAAGCGTCTAACTTATTTAGAAACGTATTCCAAAACCTTCAATTTTATTATTCTAATAGATCAGTTGTTCTAAGCTTTGTTTTATTATCTATCTTAATTTTGTTATTCACGATTGGATCTGAACAACCCTCTTATAGTTTGGGTTACTTTGGTGCTTTTTTTGTGTGTTTAATTGTATTTTTCTTACTTTCAAAATTAATCATTTTTTTCCTAAAAAGATTTAAATCTAGTTCAATAATTTCTTTAAAAGTTTCAATCAAAAATATTACCCAGACAAAAAGTATAACTCCCATTACAGTTATGTCTCTTGGTTTAGGGGTTACTTTGTTATTAACTCTAGCTTTAGTTGGTACAAATTTTCAAAGAGAAATTGCGAAATCTATTCCTGATATTGCACCTGATTATTTCTTCGTGGGTATTCAAAAAGGAGAAAAAGAGAAATTTGAAAAAGGTATTTTAAGTATGGATCCAAATGCATCTATTGAAATTGTACCAATGGTATCCTCTGGTATTGTAAAAATTAATGGTGTGGATCCTAATACTTATATCAAACCAGATAATGATAGTTACTGGGTCATTGGTAGTGAAAGAAGATCTTCTTGGGTAGAAAATATACCTGAAGATAATCCAATTTTAGAAGGTGAATGGTGGGATTTATCAAATCCTGATCAACTTCAAATATCTTTAGATGCAAAAATTGCTAGAGATTTTAATATTCAATTAGGTGATATCTTTACTTTAAATATCTATGGAAGAGAAATTGAAGGTGAGGTAATTAATTTCAGAGAAGTAGATTATCGAGATTTGAGTATTAACTTTGCAATGTTGTTTAACCCTCAATATGCAAAAAATATTCCACACGAATATTTAGCTACTGCTAAATTTAATTCAAATAAATTTGATGAAACTGAAATGCTCGAAATCATGCCAAGTTTATCAATGATAAAAATTGCTGATTACCTATCAAAAGTTACAGCTGTTTTAAATAAAGTATTTATTGCTGTCACTTTAATTTCAGCAGTTACCATTGTTATAGGTTTAATCGTAATTGCAAGTGCAATTATGGTTCAAGGGAAAGTTAAAGAATATCAAAATTTAGTTTTTAAAATTTTAGGTTTTTCAAAAAAGCAAATTGTTTTATCATCTTTAATAGAATTCATTATTATTTTTAAATCTGTAATTTTGATTGCAATATTCTTTGCAGTTATGGGTTCAAAATTTATTATGGAGAATATTTTTGATCTTATGTGGATG
>CACNVX010000030.1 GCA_902624045.1 uncultured Pelagibacteraceae bacterium | reverse complement strand
GATGGTATTGCTAGGATTTATGGTTTGGATAATGTTCAAGCTGGTGAAATGGTAGAGTTTGCAGACGGTTCAAAAGGTATGGCTCTTAACTTAGAAAGTGAAAATGTTGGTGTTGTAATTTTTGGTGATGACAGAAATGTTAAAGAAGGGGATGTAGTAAAAAGAACTGGTAATATTGTTGATACTCCAGTTGGAAAAGAATTATTAGGAAGAGTAGTGGATGGTTTAGGAAATCCTATTGATGGAAAAGGACCATTAGATAAAGGAATTAAAAAAAGTAGGGTTGAAGTTAAAGCACCTGGTATTATTCCACGACAATCAGTAAGTGAACCAATGCAAACTGGTCTTAAATCAATTGATAGTCTAGTTCCGATTGGAAGAGGACAAAGGGAATTAATTATTGGTGATAGACAAACTGGTAAAACTGCAGTTGCAGTAGATGCAATTATTAATCAAAAAAAAATCAATGAATCTGGTGATGAAAAACAAAAACTGTATTGTATATACGTTGCAGTTGGACAAAAAAGATCAACAGTAAGACAAATTCAAAAAACATTAGAAGAAGCTGGAGCTATGGAGTACACAACAATCGTTGCTGCTACTGCATCTGACTCTGCACCTTTACAATTTTTAGCTCCATACACAGGTTGTACAATGGGTGAGTATTTTAGAGATAATGGAATGCATGCGTTAATAATTTATGATGATTTGTCTAAACAAGCAGTTGCTTATAGACAAATGTCATTGCTATTAAGAAGACCCCCAGGACGTGAGGCTTATCCTGGAGATGTATTTTATCTTCATAGTAGATTACTTGAAAGGGCAGCTAAATTAAGCGATGAACATGGTGGTGGATCACTTACAGCACTACCAATTATTGAAACACAAGGTGGTGACGTATCTGCGTTCATTCCAACTAACGTTATTTCAATTACAGACGGGCAAATATTCCTTGAAACAGAACTATTTAACCAAGGTATAAGACCTGCAATTAACGTAGGTTTATCTGTGTCTAGGGTTGGCTCATCAGCTCAAACAAAAGCAATGAAAAAAGTTTCTGGTTCAATGAAATTAGAGCTAGCACAATACAGAGAAATGGCAGCTTTTGCTCAATTTGGATCTGATTTAGATGCATCTACTCAGCAACTATTGAATAGAGGCTCTAAACTAACTGAACTTTTAAAACAAAAACAATATTCACCCATGACTGTTGCAGAACAAGTTATTTCAGTATTTTGTGGAGTAAAAGGTTATCTGGATGATATTGATTTAAAAGACGTTGCTGAATTCGAAGGCAAGATTATTGAAAAATGTAAATCAGATAAGCCTGAAATTATAGAGTCAATTTTAAGTTCAGGAAAACTTGAGGAAGATAAAGAAAAATTACTTGTTGAGGTAATCACTCAATTAAAAGGAAATTTTAAATCTTAATAATTTATGGCAAGTTTAGACGACCTAAAAAAAAGAATAGCTAGTGTAAAGTCTACACAAAAGATTACTAAAGCTATGAAAATGGTTGCAGCAGCTAAATTAAGAAGAGCTCAAGAAAGCGCTGAAAAGGGAAGACCTTATTCTGAAAAAATGAATAATATTATTTTAAATTTATCAAATGGCGTATCTGATAAAGAAAATGCACCAAAGTTATTGTCAGGTACAGGTCAGGAAAAAACTCATCTTTGTGTGGTGATGACTTCTGATAGAGGTTTATGTGGCGGATTTAATTCTAATATTATTAAAAAAGCTAAAAGTTATTTTGTAAAGATTTTAGATGAAGGTAAGGAACTTAAAATTATTACAGTAGGCTCAAAGGGAAATGATCAACTAAAAAGAGTTTATGGTGACAAAATAATTGAAAATATTTCTTTCAAAGAGTCTAAAAATGCAAATTATTTCGATGCTGACAAAGTTGGTAAAATGGTAATTGAAAAATTTGAAGCAGGTGAATTTGATGTTTGTACAATTTTTTATAACCAATTTAAAAATGTAATTACTCAAATTCCTCAAGCACAGCAAATTATACCTTTAAATAATGAGGGAGAAGAAAGTAGCTCAGAAGAAAGTTACGAATTTGAACCAGATGAAGATGAAATTTTAAGCAATTTATTGCCAAAGAATATTTCTACGCAAATATTTAAAGCAATGTTAGAGAATTCAGCTAGCGAGCAAGGGTCTAGAATGAGTGCAATGGATAATGCAACCCGAAACGCAGGTGAAATGGTTGACAAACTTACTATCGAATATAATAGAAGTCGTCAGGCAGCAATTACAAAAGAACTAATAGAAATCATATCAGGAGCAGAAAGTTTATAATTATGAGCAAAGGAATAATTACACAAGTTATTGGAGCGGTAGTAGACGTAAAATTTGATGGTGAACTACCAGAAATTTTAACAGCATTGGAATGTAAAAATGGTGATAACAGACTAGTTTTAGAGGTAGCACAACACTTAGGTGAAACTACTGTTAGAACAATTGCTATGGATGCTACTGAAGGACTAAAAAGAGGTGATGAAGTTATTAATACTAATGCTCCTATTCAAGTTCCAGTTGGACCTGAAACACTTGGAAGAATTATAAATGTAATTGGTGAACCAATAGATGAAAGAGGTGAGGTTAAGACTAAAGAAAGTTGGCCAATTCATAGAGCTGCACCTGAATTTAACGACCAATCAACAGAGACTGAAATACTTGTAACAGGTATTAAAGTTATTGATTTACTTGCACCTTATGCAAAAGGCGGAAAGATTGGATTATTTGGTGGAGCAGGAGTAGGAAAAACAGTTTTAATTATGGAATTAATTAATAACGTTGCAAAAGCTCATGGTGGTTTTTCAGTTTTCGCAGGAGTTGGAGAGAGAACTAGAGAAGGAAATGATCTTTATCATGAAATGATTGAGTCTGGAGTAATTAAAAAAGAAGGAGCTGGTTCAAAAGCTGCTTTAGTTTATGGACAGATGAACGAACCTCCTGGAGCTAGAGCAAGAGTTGCACTTACAGGTTTAACTGTAGCTGAATACTTCAGAGATCAAGAAGGTCAGGACGTACTTTTCTTCGTAGATAATATTTTTAGATTTACTCAGGCAGGCTCAGAGGTTTCAGCTTTGTTAGGAAGAATTCCATCTGCTGTTGGATATCAACCGACATTAGCTACTGACATGGGTAACCTACAAGAAAGAATTACGACAACAAACAAAGGGTCAATTACATCTGTACAAGCAATTTATGTACCTGCCGATGATTTAACAGACCCTGCTCCAGCAACATCTTTCGCTCACTTAGATGCAACTACTGTACTTTCAAGACAAATTGCTGAAATAGGTATTTATCCTGCCGTAGATCCACTTGACTCTACTTCAAGAATTTTAGATCCAAGAATTGTTGGAGATGAGCATTACAGAGTAGCAAGAGATGTTCAAAGAATACTACAATCATATAAATCTTTACAAGATATTATAGCTATTCTTGGTATGGATGAATTATCTGAAGAAGATAAACTAGTTGTAGCAAGAGCTAGAAAAATTCAGAGATTTTTGTCTCAACCATTCTTTGTTGCAGAAGTATTTACTGGTTCTCCAGGAAAACTTGTTGATCTTGACTCAACTATTAAAGGTTTTGATGCAATCTGCAAAGGTGAGTATGATCACTTACCTGAAGCTGCTTTTTATATGGTTGGAACAATTGAAGAAGCTATAGAAAAAGCTAAGAAAATGGAACAAGAAGCTGCTGCTTAATGAGTGAAGAGTTTAAAGTTGAAATAGTAAATCCTGAAAAATCTTTTTTAGTAAAAGATGATGTTTCAGAAGTTGTGGTCCCTGCTTTTGAGGGAGAAATGGGAATATTGAAGGATCACATTTCTATTATTTCCTTTTTGAAACCTGGGATAATTAAGATTTTATCAAAATCAGGTGATGAAAATTATTATGTTGAAGATGGAATCGTTGAGTTTAAAAATAACAATTTATCTATTTTAACAAGTACAATTTTTAATATTACTGATATAGATAAATCAAAGCAACAAGATTTACTTAAACAGGCAGAAGAAGAGGCTAATAAAACAGATATTAATGATCAATCTAAATATTTAGCAGATCAAAAGGTAGAAGTTTTAAAAACTCTAAATTAATTTTTTTACTTTTTCTTTAAGTTCTTTGTAAATATGATGTTTAAAATCTACCACAACATCTGTGATTAAATCTAGGTCAATCCACTTCCATTCTAAAAATTCTGGATTGGATGTATTAATATTTATTTCACTATCATTTCCTATAAATCGCATTAAAAACCATTTTTGCTTTTGACCTTTGTACTTACCTTTCCAAATAATACCTAATAATCTGTCTGGTAAATCGTAGGTCAATGTACCATCTAATTCTTTTATAAGTTCTACACTTTTAATGCTTGTTTCTTCCTCTAATTCTCTAAATGCAGCTTTTAAGTAATCTTCTCCTTTATCAACACCACCTTGTGGCATTTGCCAAAAATTTTTAGGATTATCAATTCTTTTTGCTACGAATACTTTATTTTGTTTATTTAACAATACTATTCCGACTCCACTTCTCAGTGGTAAATCTTTAAAATTTTTTTTCATATTATCCGTTAAGTAACTTAATGGCGTAATTTAATTGATTATCTGTATCAGTTTTTATTCTAAAATCATCACCTTCTTCATTTACCTCTATATCTGGTCTAACACCTACTTCAGAAATAGATTTTCCAGAAGGAAGATAATATTTTGCAACAGTTAATCTGATAGCTCCACGATTTTTTAAAGGAATTATTGATTGGACCGAACCTTTACCAAAACTATTTTCACCGATGATAATTGCTCTTTTGTGATCCTTTAAAGCTCCTGCAACAATTTCAGATGCAGATGCTGAACCATAGTTAATTAAAACCAATAATGTTTTTCCATCAGTAATATCTCCTTGTTTTGCAAACCATTTTCTATTTTCAGATTTTTTTCTGCTTTTTGTTGAAACAATTTCTCCATTTTCTAGAAAAAAATCTGTGATTTTTATCGCTTGAGATAAGAGACCTCCAGGATTATTTCTTAAATCTAAAATAAACGAATTTAAGTTTTTATTTTTTTTAAGCTTTTTAATTTGTTTTTCTATTTGATCACTACTGTTATCATTAAATGAAGTAAGCCTAACGTATCCAATACCTTCATCTATAATTTCAGATTTCACAGATTGAATCTGAATAACTTCTCTTATGATATTAAATGTTAATGCTTTTTTTTCACCTCTTCGTCTTACTGTTAACTCTATTCCAGAACCTACAGGTCCTCTCATTAAATCAACTGCTTCACTTAATGACTTTCCCTGAACTTGAATATCGTTTATTTTTACTATGTAATCACCAGCTTTTAATCCAGCCCTTGATGCAGGTGTGTCATCTATTGGTGAAATTACCTTTACCACTCCAGCCTCCATGCTAACCTCAATTCCTAATCCACCAAATTTACCGCTAGTCTCTGTTTGCATTTCATCAAAAATTTTAGGAGACATATATGCTGAATATGGATCAAGTGATTGCAAAAGACCATTAATTGCAGAATCCATACTTTCAGACTGATTGATCTCATCAACATACTCTTCATTAATTTTTTCTAGAACCTCACCAAAAAGATCAATTTTTTTATAAATATTAGTTTCAGCTGAGATAGCTGGTTTAGTTAAGGAAAAAATATAAATAAAAATTAATAAAAAAAATTGAATTTTTTTCATATGATCAACTTTTCTTTTGGGATTAGTTCTGACCAAATTTTCTCTAATTCATAAAATTTTCTTTTCTCTGGGTGAAAAATATGAACAATCAAATCAATTCCATCAACAAGTTTCCATTCTCCACTTTCTTTGCCTTCAATTTTAGAGTCTTTTACACCATTATTTTTCAGTTTTTCTAAAACTTGTTCTGATAAAGATTGTATATGTCTAGATGATGTTCCACTCGCGATGATCATGTAATCAGCCATTGAACTTTTATCTTTAAGATCAATAG
>CACNVX010000029.1 GCA_902624045.1 uncultured Pelagibacteraceae bacterium | reverse complement strand
CTGAATTCTTTTCAAGAACTCTTAATAAAATTTTATCTAAAAAATCGTATTTGGTTTGAATTTTGTATAGGTTAACATTTTTAATATTTTCAATGTTTTCTCTTATATATCTGCTCTGTTCTTGTATATTTAAGAAAGTGTAGCCTGTACTTAATCTAGTCATACCTCCTGCCGCACCTATATAAATCTCATTAGATTTTTTTTTATTTTTTTGTCTAAAAAGCGGAATTGCACCTGTTTCTTTATAGTTTACTTTATATTTTCTTATATTTAAGTGTTTACTTAAATAATCATTAATTTGATTGTCATAATCTTTAATTTTTTCATCATTAAGATCTGATATCCATGTAGTTTCAATTAATGCATTTCTTTTTGTAAATGGAAGAGTATAAAAAAAATGAACTTTATTTCTTTGATCACACGCAAAATCCATTAAGTTAAATATTTCATTATCAAAAAAATCTTTATCTGTTTCTATTTCAACTCCACAAAAATGTTGCCATAACCTATTTTCCATATTTTCAATTTTAGGTACGCTATTAAATCTAAATGAATCTGTTGTATCTATTTCATTTATATTTTTAAAGAAGTGGATATTTTTATTTAATCTTAATCTTGAAAGTATTTTTTCATAAAATAAACCGCTATCAATTGTCTGGTAAGGAGAAGCAGGGCACTCCACATATTTGGTTTCATTAGCTGTATTTATCGTAAAATTATTCCAACTTTTTTTAACGCAGTCCTCAAAGTTATGAGAAAAAACCTTCCAAAAGGACCAAGTTTTATCTCTTTTATAATCTTCTCTTGGCTCAATAATTGCTAAAGTTTTATCTTTTAATTTATCAAAAATTTCAAGCTCATAAGCCAAAGAAAGACCAGAGCAACCCCCACCTATAATTATATAATCAAATTCTTTCATCTAAATTTATTTCTTCATTAATCAAATCATGATCATGTTCAATATTATCATCGTTTTTACTTATAAGTGATAATTTAATTAAATCAAAAACAGAAAACAAAGTTTCAATTATTTTCTCAATGTCTGAAACATAAATTTTTCCAGATTTTTTATAACTTTCTAAGTTTTTTTTATTTAAAATTTTATATCCTATTTTTCTATAAACTCTTCTTGCAACTAGAATAGAAAATCTAAAAGTAATTGGTATTTCTTTTATTGAGTAGAAGGAATTATTATAAAATTTTTCTGAAAGTTTTATCGTAGTCTCTATATCCTCAAAAGTTTCATTAATATAAAATCTGTTATTTTTTTTATCCTCAATAACATCTCTAGAAATATTTGTTAATTGCATTGCTATTCCTAGATCAATAGCAGATCTTAGGGATGTTCTTTTGCTAACATTCAATATTTTAGCCATCATCAGTCCAACAGTTCCAGCCACCCTGTAGGAATATATTAATACTTCCTTTTTTGAATTAAGTTTAACTTTCTCTTTGATATCAGAACTAATACCTTCAAGTAAATCATCCACAATTTTTTTAGAAATCTTGAATTCATTCATCAGATCCCACATATTTTTAATTATCGGGTCATCATAATTTTTATTTACAAAGTTATCTCTAAATTTAATAAAATTATTTTTTTTTATTTCTATTTTATTTTCATCATCAGCAATATTATCTGCTACTCTACAAAAATCATAAAGAACTGAGCATCTTTTATAGGTTTTTTTTGGTAAAAAAAAACCTGCCCAATTGAATGATTTTGCATAAATAGATAAATAATTCTTAGATAACATTATAATAATTTATCTAAAACTTTCGCCGAAGAGAGAACACCTGGAACTCCCGCACCTGGGTGTGTACCAGCACCAACAAAGTATAAACCATCATATATTTCTGATTTATTATGAAATCTGAAATATGCAGACTGTGTAAATTTAGGTTGAATTGAGAATCCAGATCCATATTTTGTATTTAATTCTTTCTCAAAGTAATCAGGTGTTAGATAAAAATCATTAACTATATTATTCTTAAGATCTGGCATTAAATCTTTTTCCATTTTATCAATTACAAGATTTCTCATTTTCTCGCCTTCAATTTCCCAATTTATTTTTGACTGATTATTAGGAACAGGCACTAAAACATAGAAACAATCATTTCCTTCTGGGGCCATAGTTTTATCAGTTGCAGTGGGTCTATGTAGATAATAGCTGATATCATTATTTAATTTTTTCTTATCAAATATATCATCAAGATGTTCCTTATACTTGTTTCCAAACTTTATCGTATGATGTTCAACATTCTCATAAATTTTTTTTGTACCAAAATAGTAAACAAATAAACCCATTGAATATTCCATTCGATTCTTCTTCCAATTAAATAACATTGAACTTTTGCCGCTTCTGCTCAACATTTTCTCGTAAAACGCTGGTGGGTCTGCATTACAAATAACATTATCTGCATCAATTAGATTTTCATTATTTAATCTTACACCACTTATTTTATTATTTTTTGTAATAATTTCTGTCACTTCGCTATTTTTTAGTATTTCAATACCAACTTCATTCATTAACTTTTCAAAACCTTTTATTATATTACCTGTTCCTCCTATTGAATAATGTATTCCCCATTTTTTTTCTAAAAAAAGAATTAATCCATAAATAGAAGTAGTAGTAAAAGGGTTTCCACCAACTAGCAAAGGATGCATACTAAGCATTCTTCTTAATTTTTCATTTTTTATAAAGGATGAAACTAATGAGTAAACTGACTTATAACTTTTAAGTTTTAGTAGAGCAGGTAATTGCTGCATCATTACAAAAGGTTTATTAAATGGTACATCTGCAAGTTCTGAAAAACCTTTATTAAATATTTTTTCTGTGAAATTAACTAATTTTTCATATCCATTAACATCTTCATTACTAATTTTCTCAATTTGCTCCCTCATTTCTTTTTCATCACCTGAATAGTTGAATTTAGTTTTATCCTCAAAAATAAATTGGTACCAAATTTTAAGTGGTGTTAATTTTATGTAATTTTTAAAATCTTTATTAAATAACCCAAATAATTCGTATATTAAATATGGTGCAGTTATTACTGTTGGTCCAGCATCATATATAAATCCATTTCTCTCAAAAACTCTGGCCCTACCACCTAGGTCTGGGTGTTTTTCAATTATTTTTACTTTATGACCCTTTGCTCGGAGTCTTAATGCTGCTGCAATACCACCAAATCCAGATCCAATGACTATAGAGTTCATTTTAGTAATTTATAGTTTTTTTGAAAAATTGTAAGTGTATTATGAGTTAATTTTTTTTAACTCTTCTTTAGCTTCTTCTAAATTTTTTTGAAACACAGCATCTAATTTCGACTTATCTACAGAAGTAGTTATTATTCTTTTAACTGAATCCACAGCAATCTTTATTGATGCATCCTTAATATCCTTCAAAGCAGCCTCTTTCATCTGATTTATTTTGTTTTCAGCTAAATTTTTTTTAATCTCTGATGATTTATGAAACTTATCATTCATTTCAATTAACAATCTATCAGCATCCTTTTTAGCGTTCTCAAGAATTTCGTTGCTAACAGATTGAGCTGTGTCTAATTTTTTTTGAGAGTTATCTAATAATGTTTTTGCCTCAGTTCTTAATTTTTCACTTTCCTCAATTTCATTTTTTATGTCTGATATCAATTTATCTAACATTTCAGAAACTTTTTGAGGAATCTTTAGATAGATTAGTAATCCAAAAAAAATAATAAATGATACGGCTACCCAAAATGTTGCATCAATTGCCATAGTATTTATCTCCATTTCTTTTAGATAGATCCTCAACAATTGCAGATATACTACTATTATTTACTTCAGCTCCAATTAGTTTTTGTAACAACTCAGATGATGTCTCAATAGCTATTTTATTGATTTTCTCTGCTGAATTTTTTCTTAAAGTATCTATTTCCTTTTCTGCATCAGAAATTTCGTTATCTATTTGCTTGTCAAGAACCTCTCTTTTTGAACTAATATCTTTTAGAACTTTTTCTCTTACTTGATTGAAAATGCTATTAGCTTCAAGTTTGCTTTTAGATATAATTTCATCATATTCTTTTAACTTTTTATCACTATCTTCTCTTTGTTTCTCAGCAGCCTCAATATTTTCTAATATTTGAGATTTTCTCGACTCCAAATTGTTACTAATTTTTGGCAGTATTAGTTTTGATAAAACTAAATACATAATACCAAAAGTTAGCAATAACCAAAAAATTTGAGATACCCAAAACTCTGGATTTAATTGAGGCATACCTCCACTTTCAGCTGCAAAAGCTTCTCTAGTAAAAAAGAAGCTAAAAAATATCGACTGAAAATATATTTTTTTAAACATCAATTTAAAATGCAAAAAGAATGATTAACGCAACTACTAATCCAAATAATCCTGTAGCTTCTGCAAGTGCGAAACCTAAAAGCAAGTTAGGAAATTGTTTTTGTGCTGCAGATGGATTTCTCATTGCACCAGACAAATAATTTCCAAAAATTATTCCAATACCAACACCGGCTCCAGCTAAAGCAATTGCTGCTAAACCTGCTCCGATCATTTTTGCTGCTTCTAATTCCATTATATCCTCCTCTGTTATTAATGGTGTAAATTTAATGCATCATTTAAATAGATGCAGGTTAAGATCGCAAAAACATAAGCTTGAAGAAAAGCAACTAAGATCTCCAAACCAGTTAATGCAACCGAAAAACTCAGTGGAAGCCACCCACCAACTATTCCGAGACTAATTACAAAGCCTCCGAAAACTTTCATCATAGTGTGACCAGCCATCATATTAGCAAATAATCTAACTGACAAACTTATTGGTCTACTTAAATAAGAAATAATTTCTATCACAACTATCAAAGGTAGTAATACTGCAGGCACTCCACTTGGAACAAATAATTTTAAGTACCCAAATCCATGTTTAATAAACCCAATAACAGTCACCCCAATAAATATAAATGCTGCAAGCACAAATGTTACAATGATATGACTGGTTACAGTGAAAGTATAAGGTATCATCCCGAACATATTGCAAAATAAAACAAACATGAATAGAGAAAATATAAATGCAAAGTATGGTTTAGCTTTTGATCCGGCTGTATCACTAATCATTTTGGATACAAAGGTATAACTAAGCTCTGCTAATAATTGAATTTTGTTTGGTAATAATGAATTTTTTTTTGATCCTAAATTGAAGATTAGCAAAATAGACACTGTGCTTAAAATCATAAACAAACTTGCATTCGTAAAAGATATGTCGAATGCTCCAACTTTAATTTCTGGTCCAATTCTATAAACGTCGAATTGGGACATAGGATTTGCTGCCATAGTACTTATTATTTTTGCATTTTTTTTGCAGATCTAATCACATTGGTTATTCCAGCAACTACTCCCACAAAAAAAAATATTAATATAAACCAGGGTTTAGTACCAAAGGTCTTGTCAAAAATAAACCCAATAATTGTACCCACGGCTACTGCAGATACTAGTTCTGTGCTCAATTTGAATGCAGTGCCTATAGGAGAGGGGTCATTTTTCTTATTGTAGAGATTTTTCTTTGAAATCTTGTTTTTTGCAATCTCTAAGCGAGTTTTGAAAGGGTCTTTTGGCATTTATATAGTTAAGCAACCATACTCTCTGCTTTTTGTAAATCAACAGCCACAAGCTGACTAATTCCCTTTTCAGGCATAGTCACCCCATATAATCTGTTCATTTTTGACATAGTTAAAGCATGATGAGTTACAATTATGAATTTGGTATTGGTTATTTTTATTAGTTCCTCAAGTAGACTACAAAATCTTGTTACGTTAGCATCGTCAAGTGGTGCATCAACCTCATCTAATACACATATAGGCGAAGGGTTTGTTAAAAATACTGCAAAGATTAAAGATAGTGCAGTCAATGCTTGTTCTCCACCAGATAACAAAGTTATAGATTGAAGTCTTTTTCCTGGGGGACTAACTAACATTTCTAAACCTGCCTCAAGTGGATCGTCAGAGTCAACCAATTCTAATTTAGCATTTCCACCATTGAAAAGTTTTGTATAAACTTCATTAAACTTTCTATTAACTTTTTCAAAAGCTTCAATCAATCTTTCTCTTCCTTTTTGATTAAGTTCATTGATACTATCTTTAAGTTTCACGATAGCGGTAACAAGATCTGCACGATCCTGTTCCATTTTTTTAATCTCATCTTCATATTTACTTGTTTCTTCATCTGCTTTTAAATTTACAGATCCTAATTTTTCTCTTTCTTGTTTTTTCTTGTCCAAATCATCTTCTTGATCAACTGGATTTGGAAGCTCTTCTACTCCGTTTAAATTTGAATTTTCTAAAATATTATCTTCATTCAAATTTAGCTCAGAACTAATTCTATCAAGCAGATCATTTTTTCTTTTTCGCAGACCTTCAATTGTAGCTCCTGAGCTTGCTTTTCTTTCTCTGATTT
>CACNVX010000028.1 GCA_902624045.1 uncultured Pelagibacteraceae bacterium | reverse complement strand
ATTATTTGAGAAAATTGATAAGAAAAAAAATATTTTTTTTGTTCCAAATATTATGATATTTAAATTTTCGTCTTTTATTAAAAATTTAATTATACTAAGAAGAACAAAAATTTATCTTATAAAAGAAGATTTTATTTCTTTTAAGGATTTTTTTTCAGTATTAAATATTTATAAAAAAATTAAAACACTTTTTAAAAAAAAAAATTTAGATAAAAATTTTCAACTAGCAGATTTAATTAAGGAAGAATTGTTAGACCAAAAATATACTTTTTCGAATCTAGAGTCTTTCATGAATTATGTATTTATTAAAAATTTAAAAAAACAAGCTATTAACATAAAGACTTCAGTAGTATGGTTTGAAAATCAGCCATTTGAAAGATCTTGGTCATACGCACTAAATAAGTATCACGAAAACTCAAAAAGCGTTGGTTATATGGGAATAGTTCCAGCAAATATGTATATTAGTCAAGATCATACTTTACCAGAGGACCGAAGGTATAAATTAATTCCTAAAAATATTTTAACAATTGGAAATTATTTCAAAAATAATATTAAAAAATACGACTCAAAGTTAAAAACCACAACCGTATCCGCTTTAAGTTTTCAGCATTTATTTAATAAAAAAAAAACAAATAAAATTAATCAAATACTAGTTGCTTTACCAATATTAAAAAAAGATTCTGATCAAATTTTAGAGATTTGTAAAAATTTAATGAATATAAAATTTTTATCTAAATTTAAATTAATCATCAGGCCACATCCTACGACAAATATTCAAGAAATAAAAAAAATAATTATTAATCTAGATATTAAAAATTCACAAATTGATGTTAATAAAAGTTTTTATGATAGCTTAAAAAAATCTAAATTTTTTATTGGAGGTATGTCTTCAACTTGTCTTGAGTCTGTAATTCTTAATATTCCAACAATTATTTTTAAAAGTAATGATTATTTACGTAGCTCCTGTATCCCAAATATTATCAATAGAAAACATTATCTGTATTCCAAGGATTATAATGAAATCATTAAATTTATGAAAAAAAATAAAAAAAATTCTTTAATATTGTCGAATAAAATTAGGAATAGTTGTTTTAAAATTCGGTCAAATAATTTATTGAATGAATTTAATCTATGAATATTTCTAGTTTTAAAAATAAAAAAGTTCTAATTACAGGTCACACAGGTTTTAAGGGACTTTGGTTAACAATAACCTTATTGAATTATGGAGCAAAAATTATTGGAGTTTCTTTAAAACCAAACGGTTTTCAAAAAAAAGTGTTAAAAAAATTAAAGAATAAAAATATTAAGAATTATTTTTTTGACATAAAAGATTTGAGTGAAATAAAAAAAATAATTATACGAAATCAACCAGATTATATTTTTCATCTAGCAGCCCAACCTATAGTAAGCGTTTCTGTTAAAAAACCCCTAGAGACATGGAAAACTAATTTGATTGGTACAGGAAATTTATTAGAGTCATTGAGGTTTTTAAAAAAAAAATGTTTCATTTTAATTATAACAAGCGACAAATGTTACGAAATAAAAAATAAAAGTAGAATAACTTATTTTAAAGAAACAGATTCACTAGGTGGTAAAGACCCATACAGTGCATCAAAAGCATCTACAGAAATAATTTATAAATCTTATTTTGAAACTTACTTGAAATTCAAGAAAAACTTATCGATATGTTCTGTTAGAGCTGGAAATATTATAGGAGGAGGAGATTGGTCTAAAGATAGAATAATTCCAGATTGTGTAAGAAGTTGGATTATAAAAAAAAATATTTATATTAGAAATCCAAATTTTGTTCGTCCATGGCAACATATCTTAGATGCAATAAATGGATATCTGATGTTAGCAAATACAATGTCTAAAACAAATAAATTTAATGGTCATTCTTTTAACTTTGGTCCAGAAAAACATTCTATAAAAACAGTAAATCAATTATCTAAAAAATTCCAATATTATTGGTCTGGTGTTAGTAAAATTAAAATCAAAAAAAATAAGCAATTTTCTGAAACAAAAACTTTGGCATTAAGTATCATGAAAGCTAAACAAAATTTAAATTGGAAGCCTTTATTGAATTTTGATGAAAGTGTTAGTTTAACCGCAGATTGGTATAGAAAATATTACAAAAATTTAAATGTAACAGATATTTACTTGGAACAAATAAATCACTTTAAAAAATTATGCAGATTAAAAAAATAAACATTAAAAAAGTTAAAGTTGTAATTTTAGCAGGAGGTATGGGAACCAGATTATCAGAATATACAAAACTTATTCCAAAACCTATGATTAATGTTTATAAGAAACCTATTCTTTTTCATATAATTGAACATTATCAAAATTTTGGATTTGAAAACTTTATTTTAGCAACAGGATATAAATCGAACTATATTGTAAATTATTTTAAAAAAAATAAGTTTTTTAAAGAGATTAAAAATAAAAAAAAAAGTTTGAAGCATAGGTATTTTGTTCAAACAAATAAGTCTTCTAACTTTAGCATAGTGGATACAGGACTTAATACTATGACAGGTGGTAGAGTTAAAAGATTAAAAAATTATCTTTTACCAGATGAGTATTTCTGTTTAACTTATGGAGATGGGGTATCGGATGTTAATATAAAAAAAGTTTTAAAACTTCATATAAAAAGAGACAAGATCGTAACTGTTACAGCTGTCAGACCCCCATCAAGATTTGGTGCCTTAAAGATAAAAAGAAATAACGTTGAGCAGTTCCAAGAAAAAACTAATTTTTTTGATAGCTGGATTAATGGTGGTTTTTTTGTTTTTAAAACAAGTCTTTTAAAGTTTATAAAAGGTGACTCCACTTATCTGGAGAAAGAACCTTTACAAAAAATTTGTAAAATCAACCAAATGGTAGCGTATAAACATTTTGGATTCTGGCATTGTATGGATACTTTAAGAGATAAAGAGAACCTTGAAAGATTTTTAAGATCTAAAAATGCAAAATAATCTTGTTAGTATTATTATGAATTGTCACAACGGTGAGAAATATCTTAAAGAGGCAATCACATCAGTTATTAATCAAACATATGAAAATTGGGAATTAATTTTCTGGGACAATTGTTCAACTGATAAAAGTTTTATTATTTTAAAATCTTTTGAAGATCAAAGAATAAAATATTTTAAATCAGAAAAATTTACAAACCTAGGTGAAGCTAGAAATTTAGCTTTTGAGAAATGTAATGGAGAGTATGTTGCTTTTTTAGACACAGATGATATTTGGTATAGTAACAAATTACAAAAACAAATTGAGTATTTTGTTAATGATGTTGGAATAGTTACCTGCAATACAATATTTTTTAATGAAAAGATAAAAGAGCCACTTTATAAAAAAAATATCAAACAAGGATATGTTTTTGAAGAATTATTAAAAAATTACAATTTATCACTAGAAACTTTGATAATAAAAAAAAAATTTGCTTTAAATTCAAATATTTTTTTTGATAAAAGTTTAAGCTATATTTCTGACTTTGATTTTTTTTTAAGATTATCAAGAAATTGTAAACTTAAATATGTTCCAGATATCTTATCTGGCTGGCGAGTTCATCATGAAAGTGAAAGTTGGAAAAGACCCAATAAGTTTAATGAAGAAAAAAAATTTTTTATAAAAAAAATTGAGAATTTTTATCCAGAAATAGCCTCAAGTTATAAAAATTTGTGGTTAAAATTTAAAATTGATACGTTAAAGAAAAATGCGATTTATCTAATAATGAATAAATTACCACAAGAAGCAAGAATAGAGATAAAAAGAAATTTTATTTTTGATATGCAAATTATAATAATCTATTTCTTATCATTTTTTTTCTTTTCCAAAAATTTATTTAGATTTATTTTAAATAAAAGAAAAAAAGTTAAACCTACTTAAGATGAAAAAATATTATTTTTCTCATGGAAGAACCGCTCTACTAAATGGTTTAAAGTTTTATAACTTTTCAGATCGTGATTCTATTTTAATACCAGATTATTTGTGTGAAGTGGTTGAATTAACTCTAAAATCACTAAATTTAAAAATCTTAAAATATGAGATGAAAGATGATTTTACTATTAACATGCAATCGTTAAAATCTAAATTAAAATTAAAGAATTTAAAAGCAATAATGGTGGTAAATTATTTTGGATTTCCACAAAATATTAAAGTATTAAAAAAAATTTGTAAAAAAAATAAAATATTGTTAATTGAGGATAATTCTCATGGTTACGGTGGGAAAGAGAATAGTAAATTATTAGGTACTAGAGGTAATTTTGGTTTTTCATCACCACGTAAAGTTTTACAAATATATTCTGGCGGCGTACTTTATCATAAAAACATTGCCAGTATTAAATTACCAAAGTATAAAAGAACCATAAAAGATTTTATAATTCAATTATTAAGTAAACATTTTTCATTAAAAACTTTAATTAAAAAAAATTTAATACTTAGAAAAGACTTCTCAGATCCCACCAATCAAAATGACAATATTATTTACAATACATACATTGATGATTTTTCGCTAAGCAAAATAAGACAAAAAAATATCAAAATTGAAAAATTGAAAAGATTTAATAATTACAAAATTTGGAAAAACTATTTAATCAAAAATAACTTTATACCAATTTTTAATAATGCTGATAAAAATTTAATGTTATGGTGTTTACCTTTTTATGCAAAAAATGCGTCTGATGCAAAAAAATGGTTCGATTGGGGCCAAAGACAAGGGATTACAATATTTTCTTGGCCAGATTTGAGTATTGATAATATTAGCAAAAATACCAAATGTTTTAAGAGGTGGAAAAGGTTAGTTTGTTTACCTTTAGATATTCCAAATAATTATTTGAAACATATATGCAGTTAAAAACGGATACTACTTTTTCCAAAGACTATATTAAAGAAATCCAAAATAATAGAGATGATTATTTAATTGAACCTTTTTTAGATCCAGTTTGGATAAATACTTGGTGGAAGAACATTGGTATTAATGAATATGATGAAATCAAATATTTAATTTTTTTAAAAAATAATAAACCAAAAATTATACTTCCGTTAGTAACAAGAAAAATTTTTAATTTAAAGTTAGTAGAGATGGCTGGTGGAAAAGTATCAGATTATCTAAGTCCAATTTTTGACAAAAGATACAAATTTACTAACGAAGATATAAAATTCATTAACCAAGAATTGTTTAAAAATTTTAAAAGTTATGACTTATTTTTTTTTAGAAAACAAAAAAATTATCAGAATTATGATAACCCTTTAATTTTATTAGATAAACCAATTTTAGGTCTTCATAAAAGCTATAGTATTGAACTGAATAAGTTTGATTTAAATAAAAGTATAAAAAAAATTTTCAATGATAATAAAAGACAATTAAAAAGATTAGCTGCCATAGGTGAAGTTGGATTTGAAGTTGCAGATGATTACAAAAATAAAAAAGAAATTTTAGAAGAAATGATTGCTCAAAAGGAACAAAGATACATAAAAACTAATGTGTGGAACATGTTTGCTTCTAAACATTATAAAAATTTTTATAAGAATTTATTAAATTGTGATTTCGATTTTGTAAAATTACATGTATCAGCCATTAAAGTTGATAACAATTATATATCAACACATGTAGGCATCCTTGATAATAAAGTATTTTATTATCTTATGCCAAGTTTTGATGGCAAAAAATTTGGTTTATATTCGGGTGGCAATATACTTTTAGAAAATTTAATAAATTTATCTAAATTTAAAAATCTTGAAATTTTTGATTTTACAATAGGTGGTGAAAATTATAAAAAAAAGTGGACTAATAAAACTACAGACTTATTTGATGTCATTTTAACTAATTCGTTTTCAGGAAAACTTGCAAGAGTTATAATACTAGTTGTCTTTTATTTAAAAAAAATAAATATTATAGATAAGTTGTACAAAAAACTTTATAAATTGATTAATAAATGTACCTAAATACTTATTTAAATACATCAAATTTTGTTAAGTCATTAGTTTTACCTTTTGGATATTATTTTCCTTTTAACAAAATCTTTTCTAGTAAATTGAATTATGCAGTTTTTTGCTATCATAGAATTGCCGAACGCCATAAAGCTCTAAACAAAAATAATCCTTTATCAGGACTAGAAGTCCAACAAAATATTTTTGAGGAACAAATAGAGTTTTTAAAGAAAAATTTCACTATAATACCGCTCGAAGAGCTTGAGCACCATATAAAAAGTAAAAATAAAAGTTTTGCAATTTCAGTAACTTTTGATGATGGATATTTAGATAATATAAATTTAGCACTTCCTGTATTAGAAAACCACAATGTTCCAGCAACAATTTTTGTAATTACAAGATTTTTAAATAGAAACGACTTTATGTGGTGGTATTATTTATGGGATAATTTAAATTTACAAAAATATATTTACATCAATTCAAAAAAAAAATATTTGGTTAATCAAAGAGATATTATCAATTGGTTTGGAATAATATCTAAAGAAGTAATTAATCTAAACTATCATAATCAAAAAAATTATTTAGATGAAATATTTGGAACTGAGTTAGATTTTAATTTCAAGGATTTGTTAATTAATATTGATCAACTAATAGATTTAAGTAAAAATCCTCTCATTGAAATTGGTAGTCACACTCAGACACATCCAAAATTAACTTCTTTAAGTGATGAAGATGTTCGGATTGAGTTAAGTGAGTCAAAAGAGGAAATCGAAAAAATAATTAATAAAAAGGTAAAATTTTTAGCTTATCCATATGGAAGTAAAAATGAAGTAAACGACAAAGTCATTAATATTGCTAAAGACGTTGGATATACTATGGCTTTTTCTACAAAAAGGCCTTTTGAACAAGCAGATCCATTATTTGATATTCCCAGATATAATATTGATAATAATATTGAGCAAAAAAGATTAATT
>CACNVX010000027.1 GCA_902624045.1 uncultured Pelagibacteraceae bacterium | reverse complement strand
AAAATTTGCAACCTAAGTTTTGCAAAAAGGCTCAAAGCAAAACCGTAGGATTATTGGCATCAAAACCTGTTGCAATTAATTGATTTTTTTATAATTTCTTAATTTATGTCAACATCCAATGAATTACTTCTAGAAGCAAAAGGAATAACAAAATATTTTGGAACAATAACAGCTCTAGAAAATGTAAATTTAAAAGTGCATGCTGGAGAATGTTTGGGAGTAGTCGGGGATAACGGAGCTGGAAAATCTACACTGATGAAAGTTTTGTCTGGGCTTTATAAACCTAGCTCTGGGTCGTTGCATTTTCAAGGAAAAGAAAAGGTTCTAGAAAGTCCTAGAGACTCACAAATATTAGGTTTAGAAATGGTTTATCAAGATCTTGCACTTGCAGGTAATTTACCCATAGGTGAGAATATATTTCTTGGAAGAGAACCAACTAAAAATTTAGGATTTTTAAAATTGTTAGATTTTAATAAAATTAAAGAGCTTACAAATGCTCATTTAGATAAATTAAAAATAAATGTAAAAAGTGCTGATCAAAAAGTAGAAGAATTATCTGGTGGACAGAGACAAGCAGTTGCTATTGCAAGATCTACAGCTTTTAATGCAAAAGTAGTAATCATGGATGAACCCACAGCAGCCTTAGCAATTAAAGAAGTTGGAAAAGTATTAGATTTAATCAATGGTTTAAAAAAAACAGGAGTGGGAGTTATTGTTATTAGTCATAGAATGGATGATATATTTACGGTTTGTGATCGAGTTATGGCTTTATTTCAAGGAACTAATTTTGCTGAGGCTGAACTCAAAAGTACATCTAGAGATGAGGTTATCGGCTGGATAATGGGTAAAAAATAATTATGGAAGATAAAAATAAAGAAAGTCTACATTTAAGATTAATTCCCTATTTTGAGAAATATGGAATTCTTTTGTTATTAGTATTAATGATACTGGTAATGCATATCTTGCAGCCTGATGTATTTTTATCTTGGCGTAATGTGACTAACGTTTTTAAACAAATTTCATGGCAATCAATGTTAGCCCTAGGTGTGTTTATGGTAATTGTTACTGCGGGAATAGATTTGTCTGTTGGTTCTATAATGATGTTATCACTTATGATTTTAGCCGTCGTTGCTAAAGCAGGGGCCCCTTGGTTTATAGTTGTTATGACACCTTTAATTGCTGGCTTTTTATGTGGGTTATTTAATGGATTGGGAATAACCTTATTGAGGATGCCTCATCCATTCATTATGACGCTTGGGACACTTTATATTTTTAGAGGTGCAGGAAATTTAATTTCAGGCGGAACACCAATAAGTGGATTTACAGATGAAGTTAGATATTTGGGTCATGGTAGAATTGATCTCCAATGGTTAGGTCTAGAAAAATCTCAATATTTACCTGTAAGCTTAGTTTTAATTGCAATCGTTTATATAATTTTTTGGATTTTTCTTAACCATAGTAAAACTGGTAAGTGGATTTATGCAATTGGTGGAAATCCAAATGCGGCTAGGGCATCTGGTATTAATGTAAATAAAATTTTAGTAATTGTTTATTCTTTATGTGGTTTTTTATCTGGAATAGGTGCATTAATTTTAGCTGGCAGAACTGACTCTGGATATCCAAACGCAGGACTTCAGTCAGAGTTAGATGCTATTGCAGCATGCATTATAGGGGGAGCAAGTTTTTTTGGAGGAAGAGGAACTGTACTTGGAGTTTTTGCGGGAGTAATGATCATGGGTATTTTAAGAAATGGATTAAATTTAATGGATGTAAGCTCTTTTTGGCAACAAGTTTTAATTGGTTCAATAATCGTCTTGGCAGTTTACATAGATGTTTTAAGAAGAGATTTAGGAACTCGAAAATAATATTAATACACGTCTTAGTTGTCTAATACCTAATTAGAATTGCTTTTATTAATAGTTGAATTTCAATAAAAATTTAGTTTAAATTTATTTTTTAAAAATAACTAAGGGGAAATAAATGAAGAACTTAACAAAAATTATAAGTGTTTTTATTACTTCTGTTTTTCTATTAGCAAGTTTTTCAACAGGAGCGTTTGCTGGAAAAAAAATATTATTCAGCATTAAGGGACCTGGATCAGGTAACCCTTTCTGGGCGTCTGTAGAAAAAGGAGCTAAAGAAGAAGCAGCAAAACTAGGTGTAGATCTTGTATTAGTAGCACCGCCACAAGAAGGTGATGTTCAAGCACAGATTAACCAAGTAGAGGATCAACTTGCTAAAGGTGTTGATGCTATAGCATTAGCTCCAGGAGATCCAAATGCTTTTGCTCCAATAGTAGATGATGCAATCAAAAGTGGAGTACCGGTTGTATTTGTTGACACAAAAGGAATTAATGAAGGTGTAACTTTTATAGGTACAAATAACATGAATGGTGCAGAGTTAGCTGCTAAATTTATTTGTGATAAAACAGCAAAAGGTTCTGATGTTGCAATCTTAACTGGTATCGAGTCGCAATCTACAGCTCTACTTAGAAGAGATGGTGCAATTAAAGGGTTTAAAAATTGTGGATTAAACATTGTAGCAACTCAAACTGCTGAGTGGGATACTGCAAAAGGTAGATCTGTAACAGAGTCAATTATCCTAAAGAATCCAAACATTAAAGCAATCTTTGCTTCTAATGACAACATGGGTTTGGGGGCTATGCAAGCTCTTAAAGATGCTGATATGAATAATGTAATTGTTGTAGGATTTGATGCTACTCCAGATGCAGCTACAAGTATCTTAAAAGGAGAAATGACAGCAACAATTGCACAGTTTTCTTACAACATGGGTGCATATGGAGTTAAATATGCTCTTGAATTAGCTAATGGTGGAAGTATTGATCCAAACATTGATACAGGAACACAATTAGTAACAAAAGAAAACGCTAACGATTTTAAATAGTCGATATTTATATAATTTAAAAAAAAGGGTGGAATTTAATTCCACCCTTTTTTTTTATGTAATATAATAATTTATGCTTATTAAAATCGATCCTGTATTAAGCCCTGATTTACTTTTTCATTTAAGATCCATGGGCCATGGAGAAAAATTAGTATTAGCAGATGCAAATTTTCCCGCAAAAACGACTAATGAAAAAATAATAAGATTAGATGGAGTAGGTATAAAAGAAGCTGCAGCAGCTATACTGTCAGTTTTTCCACTAGATAGTTTTATAAATTCAAAAGGAGGATCTCCTGCCTTAAGAATGCAAGTAGATGATAAACCAGAAGAGTTAACAGAAACACACAAAGAATTTATTGAAGTTGTAAAAAAAATCTCTGGTGAAATATGGAATGTAGGGTCAATTTCGAGACAAGAATTTTATAAAGAGGCTAAGAAAGCTTATTGTATAGTTACTACCACAGACGCAAGACCCTTTGGTTGTTTTATACTTACTAAAGGGGTCATTTTACCTGACGGAAACGTTTGGATTTAAAAAATGAAAACTATTTCAGTTCTTGGTGTATTTGTAGCAGACCTTTGCTTTATAGCTAATGCAATTCCTGAAAAAGGACAAACTATTCTAGGATCACAGCATATTATTGGACCAGGTGGAAAAGGATCAAATCAAGCAATAGCCGCAGCCAAATTAAATGGTAGTGTCAACTTTATAACAAAAATTGGTAAAGACAAAAATGGTGAGATGGCTTTAACTTTATATAATGAATTAGGTATGAATACTGCTAGCATTATTCAAGATGAGAAGCACTCAACTGGAGTAGCAGGGATAATGGTAAATGAAAAAACAGGAGATAATGCAATTAATATTGTACCTGGTGCAGCAGGAACATTAATCAATGATGATATTGATAAAAACTTAAATTTTATTGAAAAAGCACAAATATTTTTAACACAATTAGAAACACCGTATGATGTTACTAGATATGCATTAACAAAAGCCAAGGAAAATAAATTAACTACAATATTAAATCCAGCACCAGCAAGCAAAATTAATGATGAGGATTTTAAATTAATAGATTTTTTTACACCAAATGAAACTGAGTCAGAATTTTATTTGAATAAAAAAATTGAAAGTGAAAAAGATATTAAAAGCGCCTCAGAGCAGTTTCTAAAGAAAGGTATTAAAAATGTAGTTATAACTTTAGGAGAAAAGGGATGTTTTTTTGCAAATGAAAAAGAAAGTTTTTTCACTAACGCATTTCAACTTAAAGATCCAGTTCTAGATACAACAGGTGCAGGTGATGCTTTTAATGGTGCATTAGCTGTAGGGTTATCAAAAGATTTAGATATAAAAGAATCACTTAAATTTGCAAATAAAGTTGCAGCAATTTCAACTATTAAGCTAGGTGCTGCAGACTCAATGCCTTCTTTAGAAGATTTAAATAATTATTAATTATTTATAAAATGAAAACTGAATATTTTGATTTAAAAAATAAACGAGCATTAATCTCGGGCGGAGCTTCAGGTATTGGATCATCTATTGTTGAGCATTTATGTGAGCAAGGTGTTGAAGTCTACTTTTTTGATATAAATAAAAAGCAAGCACAAAGCACACTTAATAGAATTAAAAAGAAAAATATCAAATTACCTACATTTGTAGAGTGTAATATAAAAAATATTGAAAAATACAAAGCATCTATTCTTAATATTATTAAGAAAAAAGGCCCAATTGATATATTGGTAAATAATGCATCAAATGATCAAAGACATAGTCTAGAGAATATCACTGAAAAATATTGGGATGATAGAATGTCAATTAACTTAAAACATTATTTGTTTGCTATTCAAACAGTAAAAAAAAGTATGGTAAAAAACAAAGGTGGATCAATAATAAATTTAGGTTCTGTAAGTTGGGTTAGAGGTGCAGTAATGTTTCCGGCATATAGCACTGCAAAAGCAGGAATTCATGGGCTAACAAGATCTTTAGCAAGAGATTTAGGAAAATATAATATAAGAATAAACTCAATTGCACCTGGTTCAATAGCAACCGCTAGACAATCCAAATTATGGCTTAATCCAAAATTTAAAAAGGAAATATTAAAAAATCAGGCTTTAAAAAAACAATTATTACCTGAAGATGTTTCAAAAATGGTTTTATTCTTAGCATCTAATGTTTCTTCTGGATGTACAAAACAAAACTTTACAGTAGACGCGGGATTAATTTAGTTTTTTTTATTTTGTGACATCGATAAAGCAATTTTAAAAGAATTTAAAATTGGATCTAGGTTAGCCTCATTTTTACCCGCGATAGCAAATGCTGATCCATGGGCAGTAGTAGTTACTGGTACACTTAACCCACCCTGAACAGTAACTCCTCTGTCAAAACCAAATGCCTTAAGACCAGATTGTAAAGCATCATGATACATACCAACCATACAATCGTGATTTTTATTTTTGTAAGCTACTACAAAGGATGTGTCACATGGCAACGGACCATCAACATTATAACCAAGTTTTTTTGCTTCCTCAATTGCAGGAATGATTTCATCCTTTTCTTCTGTACCAAACTCTGCATGTGGGTTAAGTGCTTGAATAGCAATTCGTGGATTCTTTACACCATTTAGCTCCATAACTTCATTTATTAACTTAATCGGTTTCATGATATTTGCTTTTGTAATATGTTGAGCAACTTCTTTAATTGGAATGTGAGATGTTACTCTTGCTGTCCAAAAATTATCTATCACATTAAACTCACAACAAAAACTATTTACTTCAAGTTTTTCAGCCATTAACTGTAATTCATCTGAATGTTTATTCCCTCCAAGTTTTAAACTTGTCTTATTCATTGGCGCAAAATTAATTGCATCTATTTTTTTTTCCTTAGCAAGAGTCAAAGCTAAATCTAAAGCTTGTAAAACACTTTCTCCAGATTCTTTTGATGGTTCTGCTAATTTATATTTATGATTTTTTCCTTTAGAAATATCTAACAAAAATCTATTTGATTTATCAAAATTTACCTCATCAAAATTTTCTACAACATGTATATTATGTGAAATTCCTGTAATACTATTTCCGCTTTCAAATACTTGCTTTTCACCAATGATGACGATGTTTGCTTTTTTTGTCATATCATCATTCAAAAGCTTTGAAATTAATTCTGGTCCAATCCCAGCTGGATCACCTAGTAGAAGAGCAATGTTAGATTTATTTTCAATCATTTTTTTCTTTACGTCTTGTAGCAGATTATGTTTATATTATTAAATATAAATTAACTAAAGAGGGAAATAATGAAAAAAAGCTTTAAACTATTTTTAGCAGCTGCTTTCCTAGTAACTGAATTTTTTGTTGTAGCTCTTCCATTAATGATCACATCAGCCAAAGCTGATGGTCATCCAATACAAGCAATTACTCACGCTGGTTTTGGCGGTGGAACTGACGTTACTACTAGAATGATGTTATTAAGAGCAAGAAGAGTCCTTAAGCAAGACATGCAATTAGTAAACAAAAAAGGTGGAGGTGGAGCCGCATCCATGGATTATATGATGTCTTTACCAGCTGATGGAAATCACACTTTAACTTGGACAACAGGTCATGCTGTTTCTATGGCTTTAGGAAAAACTAAAGTTAAGTTGAGTGATATGCAGCCACTTGCTAGAGGAACAGACGACCCTCAGTTATTTGTTGTAAATTGTAAAAATGACATTAAAGACGCTAAAAAATTTATTAGCACACAAAAATCAAAATCACTAAAATATGGAACTACTCATACTGGTGGTATTGACGATGTTAGTGCAATTGCATTTACAAAAAAAGGCGGATTAAAAGATCCGACTATCGTTGCATACAAAGGTGTTGCACCAATTAAAACTAATCTTATCAAAGGAGATATTGATGTTGGTGTTTTAAACTTAGGTGAAGCACTGACTGAAATTAATGAAGGTAAACTTTGTGTTTCAGTTGTACTAGCAAATAATAGAATGGCTAAAATTGGAGACTCTCCAACAGCAAAAGAATTAGGTATACCGGTTTCTTTATCTACTGTTAGAGGATTCGTAACTAAAAAAGGCGCACCAGCAGATAGAGTAAAACAATTAGAAGCTGGAATGATGAAAGCTATGAGTCACAACTACTACAAAAATTTCTTAACAGAAATTGGTCTTGATGAGACTAGTGTTGTAGGTGCAGATGAATGGGGTAAGCAAATGGAAGAAATGCTTGCTGAAATGACTGCGCAGCTTAAAGCTTTAGGTTACATTAACTAATCTAATTAAAAGTACATTTGAATATGAAAAATGTACAAAAATTAAAAAGGGCAAACAAAAGTTTGCCCTTTTTTTTTAAAGATGAATTTAAGGTTTCATTTGTAATTATTTTTATATCTTTAATTTTATTAGTCACTACTTTTACATT
>CACNVX010000026.1 GCA_902624045.1 uncultured Pelagibacteraceae bacterium | reverse complement strand
AAATATAACATATCTTTATTCTATTAAAAAAAATGGAATAATTTCAAAAAATTTATTTAAAATTCCACCTCAAAATTAAAAATTTAGAATTTCGGTTTTAAATATTTTCATTCCTCTAGAAATATAGTTATTTAAAGCATATTTATGATCTAAAGAACAAGTGTGTAACCAAACTCTAATAATATTTTTATCAAAAGATTTTTTTATAGCTTCGGATAACAAAAAAGATCCTAATTTTTTATTTTGATACTCCTCAAGAATGCCAAAATATGCAATTTCTACTTCTTTTTTTTCAAAATGAAAAATTAATTCAAAAAATCCTACAAGATCATCTTTATTTTTAAGAACATAAGTTTTAACTTTTTGACTTGAAACATAATCAATCCATTTCTGTTCATTCCATATTAATCTATCAACCCAATTATGGTTTTTTCCTATATTTTTATAAAAAAACTTATTTAATTGAAAATTAATTGGGTCTATCAAATTTAAGGAGTATTCTTCTGAAGGCTTGTTTACTTCCTTTAGATCGTTTAATGACTTTATTTCTAGGTAATTTCTTTTTATTTCTTCTGTCACTCAACCATTTTCCCAACTTTTTCACCTCCAAATAAATGGAAATGTAAATGAGGCACCTCTTGGCCACCATGATCGCTTATATTAGCTAAAGCTCTATAACCTTTGCCTGCTTCTGTTGAAATACCTAGTTTTTTAGCGACTATATTTATGCCTTTTATTAATCCAACCATCTCTTCTGGGGAAGCTTTTAAACTGAAATCATCAAGATCAATGTATTTTCCCTTTGGAATTACTAGAGCATGAATTTTTTTTTGTGGGTTAATATCGTAAAATGACAAAACATATTCATCTTCATAAATTTTATTACATGGTATCTCTCCACGTAAAATTTTTGCAAATATATTTTGATCGTCGTAAGCCATTTAAATTTTTTCGAGCACAGACTTAACCGTATCACCCATTACTGATGGATTTTTGGAAATAGTAACTCCACACTCTTTTAATATTTCAACTTTTTCTATTGCACTTTCCCCATAAGCCGAAACGATTGCTCCTGCGTGACCCATTACTCTTCCCTTTGGCGCTGTAAGTCCTGCGATATACCCGATCACTGGTTTTTTCATATTTTCTTTTGCAAATTCACCTGCTGCTACTTCTTGAGGACCTCCAATTTCACCTATCATTAAAATTGCATCAGTTTCATCATCTGTCTCAAATTTTTCAATTATATCTCTAAATGAACTTCCATTAATTGGATCTCCACCTATTCCAACACTTGTAGAAATTCCAATACCTAAATTTTTCATTTGTTCTGCTGCTTCATAACCTAAGGTACCAGATCTGCTTATAATTCCAACTCTTCCTTCTTTGTATATATGACCTGGCATAATTCCTAACATTGATTTACCAGGGCTAATGATGCCTGCACAATTTTGGCCCTACTAGTGTCATTTTTTCACTTCTAGAATACCTTCTCATGTATCTTTTAATTCTAATCATGTCATGTGATGGGATGCCATCAACTATAGCTACACAAGTTTTTATACCTGCGTCTGCTGCTTCCATTGCGGAGTCTGCTGCAAAAGCTGGTGGTACAAATAAAATTGATGCTGTTGCACCAGTATTTTTTACTGCATCTTTAACGGTATTAAACACAGGTCTATCCAAATGTTTTTGTCCTCCTTTTCCAGGTGTAACACCACCAACAATATTTGATCCATATTTAATCATCTCTTCTGCATGAAAAGTTCCCATCTTGCCAGTGAAGCCTTGAATTAAAATTTTTGTATCTTTTTTAATTATTACTGCCATTTTTTTATTTTAATGCTGCCACTGCCTTGTTTGCAGCGTCCTCTAGAGTTTTTGCCTCAATATAATTTAATTTACTATCTCGTAGAATTTTATTTCCTTTTTCTACATTTGTACCAGCTAATCTAATTACTAACGGAACCTTGATTTCTATTTTTTCTAATGCCTGAACTATTCCTTCCGCAACCCAATCGCATCTATTAATTCCAGCAAAAATGTTTACTAAAATCACCTTCACCTTACTATCCATGGTAATAAGCCTAAAAGCTTTTACAATTTTTTCAGGAGTTGCTCCTCCACCTACATCAAGAAAATTAGCTGGCTCTCCTCCTGCTAATTTAATCATATCCATTGATGCCATTGCTAATCCGGCTCCATTAATTATATTTCCAATATTTCCTTCTAAACTTACATAATTAAGTCCTCTATCAGATGCATAAACCTCTTTCTCGTCTTCTTGAGTTTTGTCTCTTAATTCGGAAACTTTATCTCTTCTAAACATTGCATTATTATCAAAACTCATTTTGCAATCTAGTGCTAGTATCTGTTTTTGTTTTGAAATTACTAACGGATTTACTTCAACCATAGTAGCATCTAATTCACTAAAAGCTTTAGCGCATCCCATAATAGTTTCTGATGCTCTTCTAATTAGCTCTGGTTCAATACCTAAACCAAATGCTAATTCTCTCGCCTGGAAACTTTGGATACCAACAGCGACTTCAATCTTAGATCTAATAATAGTATCTGGTTTATCCTTTGCTATTTCCTCAACACTCATTCCACCTTCTGTTGAGGCAACAACCATGATGCTCTCTGATGCTCTATCAAAAACTAGTCCTAGATATAATTCTTTTTCTATATCTGTCGCTTCTTCAATATAAATTCTATTTACTATTTTTCCTTCAGGACCTGTTTGATTAGTAACTAATTTTTTACCTAAAAGCTTATCTGTTGCCTGTGCAACTTCTAGAGGGGAGTTGCAAACAATTACTCCACCTGCCTTTCCTCTTGCACCTGAATGTATTTGTGCTTTTACAACCCACTTAGAACCCCCAATTTCTCTAGCTTTATTTTCTGCAGTCTCAGGACTATAAACAATACCACCTCTTGGTATGGTAACTCCAAAACTGTGTAAAATTTCTTTAGCTTGATACTCGTGAATATCCATGTTTATTTATTATTGATTAATTTATCTATATTTACAATATTTTCGGCCATTCTAGCCGAAGCAGCATCAATCATTCTGCCATCAAGTTGTGCGGCTCCTCTTCCTTCTTTTGCTGCTTTATCTAGTTCCTCTAAAATTCTTTTAGCTTTGTTTACCTCCGTATCTGCCGGAGAAAAAACTTTATTAGCAAGTTCTATTTGAGAAGGATGTATTGCCCACTTTCCTTCGATACCCATTGCTGCTCCTCTTTTTGCTGCAGCGACATAAGCATCTGGATCATTGAAATCACCAAAAGGCCCATCAATTGCTCTAAGACCATAAGCTCTACAAGTCATAACTAATTCAGAAAGTCCATGGTGCCACTGATCACCAGGATAATCAGGATTTAATCCTCCTATAACCACAGTTCGAGCTCTCAAACTCGCTGCGTAATCTGCAACACCAAAATGTAAAGCTTCAAGTCTATCACTTGATTTTGCTATTTCTTTTATATTGGACATCCCTAATGCGGTTTCAATTAAACATTCAATTCCAATTTTATTTTTTAATTTTTTATTTGTTTCTATTTGTGTCAATAAACAATCAACCATATAAACATCGCTTGCTGTTCCGGCCTTAGGGACTAAAATTGTATCCACATTGTCTCCAGCTTGTTCAACTATCTCTACTAGATCACTGTACATGTAATGTGTATCAAGACTGTTAATTCTTACTGATATGGTTTTGCCTTTTTCTCTCCATTTAATTTCATTAAGAGCTTTTATAACATTTGCTCTAGCTTTGATTTTGTCATTTGGAGAAACTGCATCTTCTAGATCTAAAAAAATATAGTCAGCAGCAGAGTTTAAAGCTTTCTCAAACATTTGCGGGGAAGAGCCTGGAACTGCTAATTCGCTTCTTTGTAATCTTGATCGTGCTGGTTTGTAGAATTTGTGGCTCATTTTAAGAAAAGTATATCTTTTCTTAAAAGAAAAAATACTTATAGAATTTATAAGTATTTTGTTAATTATTATTTCTTCCGGGAAATCAATTCTTCCATAATTTCCTCAATTTTTATATTATTAGCCTCTAGGTACATCGTCAGATGATAAAGAACATCTGCAGCTTCATGTATCTTATTTGAGTTTTCTTCAACAGCTTCTATTAGTTCATTTACTTCTTCAAGTATTTTTTCTTTTGCTAAATTCTTGTCTTCTAAAAGTTTATTTGTATATGAACCTTCAATAGGATTATTTTTTCTTTCTCTAGCAAGTAATATGAGTTCTTCTAAAATTTTAAGCATATTAAATTCTAACAGGTATATCTTTTGAAGCCAAATATTGTTTAGCTTCTGCAACAGAATAGGTACCATAATGAAATATAGATGCTGCTAAAACTGCACTTGCACCAGACTTGATACCTTCGGCTAAGTGATCCAATGTTCCGACACCACCAGATGCAATTACTGGGATATTTACATTAGATGAAATTTTTTTCATTAGTTCAATATCATATCCAGATTGAGTTCCATCTTTATCCATTGATGTTACAAGTAATTCTCCTGCTCCACAATTTTCCATTTTATTAGCAAATTCAATGGCATTAATCCCTGTTGAGTTTCTTCCTCCATGAGTAAAAATTTCCCAGCTTTCTCCATTTTTTTTTGCATCTATAGCAACAACAATGCATTGTGAACCAAATTTTTTAGAGCTTTCCTTAACCACTTTTGAGTTTTGAACTGCGGCTGTATTAATTGACACTTTGTCTGCACCACAATTTAGTAGTTTATTAATGTCCTCAACACTTTTAATGCCTCCTCCAACAGTTAAAGGAACAAAACAATTCTTAGAAGTCCTCTTAACTACATCGTAAATGGTATCTCTATTTTCATTTGAAGCAGTAATATCTAAAAAACAAATTTCATCTGCTCCACCATTTGAATAAATTTTAGCTTGTTCAACAGGATCACCTGCATCTTTCAAATCTACGAAATTAATTCCTTTAACAACACGTCCATTTTTAACATCTAAACAAGGTATTATTCTATTCTTAAGCATCTAACTCCTTAACAAGTTCCTCTAATTTGATATCGCCATCGTATATAGCTTTTCCAACAATTATACCCTCTATATTACTATTATTTAATTCCTTGGCCTTTTTAATATCATCAATTGATGAAACTCCGCCAGATATAATCACTGGACAATTAGAAGTATTAGCAACCTTAGCAGTTTCTTCAAAATTAGGGCTTTGCTTCATCCCATCTCTATTAATATCAGTATAAATCAGTCTGCTTGCACCATATTCGTTAACCTCTCTCAAATAATCTAAAGTTAATTTATTAGAGTTTTCTTTCCATCCCGAGACTGATAAATACCCATCTTTAGCATCTAAACCTAAAGCAATTTTATCTGGAAATTTTTTACAAGCTTCTTTTAAAAAATTTTTATCTTTAATAGCTGCACTTCCCAAAATAACTTTTTCAACACCAACATCGGTATATTTCTGAATACTATCAAAGTTTCTGATACCACCACCAATTTCAATTTTAAAATCAAATTTATGAACTATTTCTTTAATAATACCTAAATTAATCGTTTCACCAGTTAAAGCTCCATCTAAATCAACTATGTGTAAGTTTTTAAATCCATTATCATTGTATTTACCGGCTTGTTCCAAAGGTGAGATTTCGTATTCAGTTTTGTTATCAAAGTCTCCTTTAACTAACCTCACACACTTCTTATCTTTAATATCTATCGCTGGAAATATTTTCATTTATCTATGTTAATTGTTGTTTCCATAGTTACATTTAGTGGTATTTTATCTTGTTGTTTATTTTTATCATTTAGCTCAGTTTTTTTTAAGCTTGCACAAGATGTTAAAATTAATACAAATAAAAAAAGTAAAAAAGTTTTCATTCAATTTAATATTTTTTTCTTAGCTTTTTCAAATTCTTCTTTTGTTAAAACACCAGACTTATATAAATTGTTCAGCTCTTTTAATTGTTTAATTAAAGATTCATTTTTTGTAGTATTTGATATTTTTTCTGTTGAAATTGTTTTATCAAAAGAATTACTAACTATTTTATCAAAAGTATTAAAAAATTTTGAGCAGTCTGCTAAACACATACCATCAAATTGGAATAAATTTCCATTTTTTTCTGAAGCATAAAAAGAAATTTTAAATTTATATTGCATCCCCATCAGGACATAATTAGCATCCCCTTGTAAAATTGAAAAAATTGATCCGTTAGATTTTTTTGAAATTTTAAATTTTTTTATTCTTATTCCAAGATCCTCCGAAATTGGCCAATAACTTTTGTTACCATAAGTAAGTTCATCTCTTATTTCTCTAGTTAAATCGTTTAATTCCCCAGTTGTCATTTGTCTTATTTCATCAATTGATTTATCAAAATTAAGATTATTCAAAAAATCGTCTGCATCTCTAGCTTCCATATAATTAAGAATTGTACCAGAATTATTATTTTTTAAAGTTGATTTTAATTTTGACCAAAACCGTTTCATTGAAGATTTGCACAAGCCGTTATCTAACTCAACACAATTTGAAGTTCTTTTTGTTAAGGTTGACATTAAATTTTTTAATATTTTTATATCTTCAAAACTTTCTCCACTATCTAGTCTAGTCATTATTTCTTTCAATTTTTTATCAATTAATCCAAAACAGTTAACAAATTCATCAGAACAAAGATTTAATTGTCCATTAAAAGAACTGTTGGACCAATTATATAAATAAAATTTATTTGGAACATCTAAACTATTCGAACCAACTTCTAAGATTTTCGAAAAACTTTTATTTGGCAAAATTAGCAACAAAATAATTAATATTGTTGTTTTCTTCATTTTATAATTTTATAAAGTTATCTATTATTTTGAGTCCTATTTTATCGCTCTTTTCAGGGTGAAATTGGGTTCCAAAAATATTTTCTTTCTCAATAGAGCAAACAATATTTGAAGAATAATCTGTTGTTGCTGAAATCACTTTTTTATCTTCTGGAATAAATTCATAACTATGTACAAAATACATATGAGAATTATTTTTTATATCTTTAAAAATCTTACTATCTTTAACAATATTTATTTCATTCCAACCAATGTGTGGAAGTTTGTATTTATTGTTTTGATTGTCAATTTTAGAAACTTTTCCTGAAATCCAACCTAAGCCCTTTGTTTCAGTTTCTTCGTATCCGATATCTGCAAACATTTGTAATCCAACACAAATTCCAAGTAACGGTTTTTTTTTGCTAATTGCAAAATCATTTAATGTATCTACCAAACCTTTGATATTATTTAAGGCATCGATACAACTCTTAAACGAACCCTGACCTGGTAAAACTACTTTATCTGAAGATTTAATGTTATTTAAGTCTGAAGTTACTTCAATATTTACTTCATCTTTAGCAACTTCCTTAAAAGAGTTTATGACCGAGCTTATATTACCCGAATTATAATCAACTATTGTGACATTCATTTAACTTATAATGAGCCTTTAGTGGATGGAATACTCTTCTTGTTTCTTGGATCCATCTCTAATGCGTCTCTTAATGATCTCGCTAAACCTTTGTAGCAAGATTCAATAATGTGGTGGCTATTATCACCATAAATATTTTCAACATGCAAAGTAATTCCAGCAGATTGTGAAAAAGCTTGAAACCATTCCTTAAAAAGTTCTGTGTCCATCTCACCAAGTTTTTCTACTTTTAATTTTACTTTCCAAATTAAATAAGGTCTGTTTGAAACATCAATTGCAACTCTAGTTAATGTTTCGTCCATTGGAATAACTCTGTGAGCATAACGTTTGATACCAACAAATTTTTTTGCAGCTTTTTTTAAAGCTTCACCGATTGCAATACCGGTATCTTCTGTTGTATGGTGAAGATCAATATGAGTGTCTCCCTTAGCTTTAACTTTTAAATCAATTAATGAATGCTTTGATAACTGCTCAAGCATATGATCTAAGAAACCTATACCAGTGTCAATTTGGTAATTACCCTTCCCATCAATATTAACTTCAACATTAATGTTGGTTTCTTTTGTTTTTCGAGATACTTTTCCTTTTCTAGCCATATATTTTTAATGGTATACATACATAATCTGTCTATATCAATAATAGTCTCAACACTTGAAGTATCAAAAAAAGTTACCATTTATTAGCTATGACAACAATTGTGCTGGTTAGAAAAAATAATGAAGTAGTAGTTGCTGGTGATGGACAAGTCAGTATGGGAAATACTGTTGTTAAAAGCACTGCTTCAAAAGTTAGAAAAATTGAAAAAAGAGATGTAGTTGCTGGATTTGCAGGATCTACAGCTGATGCATTAACTTTATTTGAAAGACTAGAAGGAAAATTAGAAAAACATGCCGGCAACTTATCTAGAGCTGCCGTAGAGCTGGCGAAAGATTGGCGGACCGACAAATATTTAAGAAGATTAGAGGCACTTATGGCTGTTGGTGATAAAAACAATAGTTATATTATTTCTGGAACTGGAGATGTTTTAGAGCCAGAAGGAGATGTTATTGGAATTGGTTCTGGTGGCAATTATGCCTTGGCAGCTGGAAAAGTTTTAATGGAAAGTAAATTATCTGCCGAAGAGGTTGCAAGAAAAGCAATTAAGGTTGCCGCTGATATATGTGTTTTTACTAATGATAATGTTAAAATTGAAAAGATATAATGGATAATTCAAACGTAACAAAATTACAACCAAAAGATAAAAATCAAAAAGAAGAAAAATCTTTGGTAAGCTCTCTCTCTCCGAGAGAGATAGTTTCAGAATTAGATAGGTTTGTAGTTGGACAAAATAAAGCAAAAAGAGCTGTAGCTGTTGCTTTAAGAAATAGATGGAGAAGACAAGCTCTTAAAGGAGAAATGAAGAATGAGGTTTTGCCAAAAAATATTTTAATGATAGGGCCAACTGGTGTAGGGAAAACAGAAATTTCACGAAGATTATCGAAGCTTGCTGAAGCACCATTTGTAAAAGTTGAAGCAACTAGATTTACGGAAGTAGGTTACGTTGGAAGAGATGTAGAACAAATAGTTCGAGATTTGATTGAAATCGCCATTGCAATGGAAAAAGTAAAAAAAAGAAAAGAAGTTTTTGCGCAAGCTCAAAAAGCAGCGGAAGAAAAAGTTCTTGACGCTTTAGTTGGAAAAAAAGCAAGTCTTGCTACAAGAGAAAGTTTTAGAAAAAGACTTAGAAATGGTGACCTAGATGATAATGAAATTGAAATTGCCGTAAGTGATACTGGGTCTTCTGGAGCTTCATTTGAAATTCCTGGAATGCCTGGTGCGAATGTTGGAATGATAAATATAGGAGAAATGATTGGTAAATCGATGGGCAATAAAGAAAAAAAAAAGAAAATGACCGTGAAAGAGTCTCACGAAATTCTAATCAATGATGAGTCAGATAAATTAATAGAGCAAGATAAAATTATTAAAGCTGCAAAACTTTCTACAGAAAACAATGGCATAGTTTTTCTAGATGAAATTGATAAAATTTCTGCAAGAACAGATAGAGTTGGTGGTGACGTTTCAAGAGAAGGTGTGCAAAGAGATTTGTTGCCTTTAATTGAAGGTACAACAGTTAACACCAAACATGGTCCGATTAAAACTGATCATATTTTGTTTATTGCCTCTGGTGCTTTTCAACTTGCAAAACCATCCGATTTACTCCCAGAACTTCAGGGAAGATTGCCTATTAGAGTAGAATTAGAGGCGCTAACAAGCGAAGATTTTAAAAGAATTTTGAGAGAACCCGACTTCAGTTTGATAAAGCAATACATAGCTTTATTACAAACAGAAAATGTTGAACTAGAATTTTCTGATGATGGTATTGATGCTATTGCCAATATAGCTTCTGAAGTAAACACCTCCGTTGAAAATATAGGTGCACGTAGATTACATACAATAATTGAAAAAATTTTGGATGAGATTAGTTTTACAGCAACAGATCGCGCAGGAGAGAAAATTGTTATTAATAAAGAATATATTAAT
>CACNVX010000025.1 GCA_902624045.1 uncultured Pelagibacteraceae bacterium | reverse complement strand
TGTTAGAAAAAAATCAGGGATATTGATGGGTTCAGATGGTAATCCAATTGGGGGGAAATGGAGTTTTGATGAAGATAACAGAAATAAATTACCAAAAAATATTTCAATTCCTAAATTTCCAAAAATCAATGAAACCAGTCACACAAAAAAATTAAAGCCTATTATTGAAAAGGAATTTAAAAATCACCCAGGAAGTACAAACAATTTTTGGTTTGCAACAGAATACGAAGACGTAGTTAAACTTTTAAATTTTTTTATAAAAGAAAAATTAAACTTATTTGGTGATTATGAAGATGCAGTTGATCAAAAAGATAATATTTTATTTCATAGTGCATTAAGTCCTTATATAAATTTAGGTTTAATTACACCTGAATTTGTTATCCAAAAAGTTTTAGAATTTCATAAAAAAAATAAAATTAGAATGAATTCTTTAGAAGGTTACATTCGTCAAGTAATTGGATGGCGAGAATTTATGCGAGGAGTTTATCAGTCATATTCAAAAGAAATTGAAAATGGAAATTTTTTTAAACATAATAGAAAAATGAAAAGTTCTTGGTATGAGGGATCAACTGGTCTTCCACCATTGGATTATGCAATTAAAAATGCGGTCAATAATGCATGGTCACATCATATTGAAAGATTAATGATCTTATCAAACATTATGAACCTTTGTGAGATCAAACCATTATTTGTTTATAAGTGGTTTATGGAAATGTTTGCTGACTCTTCAGATTGGGTGATGGTTCCAAATATTAGTATGGGACTATTTAATGATGGAGGAATTTTTGCAACAAAACCTTACATCTGTGGATCAGCATATTTTATGAAAATGATGGATTTTAAAAAAGGAGAGTGGTGTAACACTATGGACGGCCTTTATTGGAGGTTCATAGACCGAAACAGAAAATTTTTTTTAAAAAATCCTCGTTTGTCGATGATGGTAAGGATATTTGATAAAATGAAATCTGAGAGAAAAAAATTAATTTTATCAGAAGCTGATAAATTTATTAAACAAAATACAATTTGATGAAAAAAGAAAATTTACCAACCAAAACTTGTCCAATTTGTAAAAGACCATTTACTTGGCGCAAAAAGTGGAAGTTGAACTGGGAGAGAGTAAAATATTGTTCAAAGAAGTGTTCTAAGCTAAGCTAAGCTTAGTGAATATAATAGTATTACAGCATATTAAAATAGAAGACCCAGGTTACATTAAAGATTTAATGTTGGCAGATGGATTTAAACTTACTACTATTGAATTAGACGAAGGTGAAAAAATACCAGTTGATTTAAGTAAATTTGATGGAATGTTTTGCATGGGTGGACCAATGGATACCCATATGGAGACGGAATACCCATGGTTAATCGAAGAAAAGAAAAAAATTAAAGAGTTTGTTGTAGATTTAAAAAAACCTTATTTAGGTTTTTGTTTAGGTTGTCAACTTTTAGGAGAAGTATTAGGTGGTAAAGTGGTTAAATCAAATCCAGCAGAAATTGGAATTATGGATATTAATTTCTTAAAAGATAAACAGGAAGATAAATTATTTTCAAAATTTCCCAAAACGATTAAAAGTTTACAGTGGCATTCTTATGAGGTTCAGGGTATCGAAAATAATAAAGATGTAACCTTATTAGCCTCTTCCCCAATCACAAAGTATCAAATTTTTAAATATCAAAACCACGCTTATGGAATTCAATTTCATATAGAAATTAAAGATACTACTGTCAATGAATGGGGATGTGTTCCAGAGTATAAAAAAGCTTTAGAGGATCAGCTTGGTAATGATGCACTAGAAAAGTTTGATAAATCTGCAAATGACAACATGAAAGATATGAATAACTATTCTACAATTCTATACAATAATTTTAAAAAACTTTTATGAACAATAAAATCTTTGAATGGGCAGGAGTTATAACTGCAATATTATATTCTCTGTTTGTAGCTTTAAATATTGGGATAGAATTTTTTGGTTTTTGTTTATTACTTTTATCTGCAATCTTAATTGGTATTTGGGCTTACAGAGGCGGTCATAAAGGAATTTTATTTTTACAATTTTTTTATGCTACAGCTGGAATTATAGGTATGGTTCGTTGGTTTTAATTTAAACTTGAAATAATTTTGGGAATATAATTTTTAAAATTAAAAAAACCTTTATTGCAGTATTGCCAAGCTAATTGATCAAGATTTCTATATAAAAAATTTATTTTTAAATTATTCGAATTTATGTAATCTAAATTTTCACCGACTGTTGGATATAAACCACAACAATTTTCAATATTTTTTATTTCACTAATATTAATATTCTGACAATCAATTGATTGTTCCTTTAATCTATGTTCTTGGTCTTCAATTAACAGAGACTTAAATTTTACTAACTTTTCACTGAGTTTTATCGATCTATTTTCATTACTGTTAGAAACTAAGTAAATTTTTTTAAAGTTATTGTCTTTAAAATCAGCGATTTCAAACGACAGGCTATTTTCAAAGATTAAAAGATTTTTGTCCTCAATATTTAGTGGGTTATTAAAGTCTTGTTTAATTATTTGGTAAGATTTTCCAGATACCTTTGGAGGAGCATTTTCATTTAATTTTATATTTTGAAATCTATTGTTAGTGAATTTTTTAATATTCCATTCACTTGCAAGGTAATGCTTTCCTTGTGTTTGAACGCCCGCAACCCATCGCCAACCAAGGGTATTTGATGCAGCGTCTCCATCGTAAAGATGTTGCATAAAAAATTCTGCACCCAGTTGCCAAGGCAATTCTAAAGTAAAAATCCAAATACTAGCAAACCACATTCTAGTGTGATTATGTAAATAGTTGTTATCTTTAAGCTCTTTTACCCATTCATTAAAGCAACTTATGTTTGTTTTTCCCTCAATTGCAGAAAGGTAATCTTGATTGTTTTGAAATTCATTTTTTATTTTATTTAATTCTAGAAGATAATCTGTCCAAACATTAGGTCTTAGTTCTAACCAACCTTTCCAATAAGTTCTCCAAAGAACTTCTTGGATAAATTTTTCATTTTTTGAGAAAGAAAATTTATTAAGTGATTTTTGAATTACCTCTTTTTCATTAATTATTCCATGAGTTATATATGGTGATAAACAAGATACATTTGATCTTTTTTCAGGTCCAAAATCAAAGTTTCTTAATCTAGAATATTCTGCAAGATTATTTTCAACAAAATAATCTAATTGATTTAAGGCTTTAGCCCTCGAAGCTTCAAACATAATTTTTAATTATTTCGATTTTTTTTTCTTCAGACCTAATTTATCACTGTGTCTCAACCTTAAAACAACAATCGCTGCAGCAATCAATAAAATTGCAACTGCTTCGTACACAAGTGCGGTAGGATCCATCTCTTTACCTTGTAAGATAATAAACCGAGCAAGAGCGGTAATTGCAATAAGCAATGGAAGCGTAATACTGATAGACTGCTGATTCCAAAAAACTCTTACCATAGCTAGTACTTCTAAGTAAAGAAACATTAAAAGTAAATCAGCTAGAGTAACAGATTGGTTGGTGAACATATTTTTTATTTCAATCCCAACAGCAATAACTGTACTAACTAAAATAATACACATCAACGCTAACTGTAAGTTTTTTGTAATATTATCCATAATTAATCTTTACTAAATGGTAGCCATTTTTCAATCGCTGATTTTAAGGGACCATCATATGGAATTGAATAAGAATTTGGGTTTGGACTTGTTAAAACCTCTATTCCTTTTGAAAATACAAAGATAAATACTATTACAAAAACGATTACCATTATTTTAAAAGGATCAAAATTTTTTGTTTGAAAAACACTTGTGGACTTCGCTTCTGCTCTATGGAATTGTTTAAAAGTCATGTAGACGGCAAATATTAATCCAATGTGAGCTAAAAAAAGTCCAGCCCACCCAAATGCAAAAGTTGTATATGAAAACACATATAAACTAAAAACTGTAGTCCAAATAAAACTTAAAACCAAAAGTATTTGTAATCTAACTGTTTTGGGAAGTGCACGTAGATCATTTTTGCTATCATCAAATAGAATATTTGCAGCATCTCGCATCCAGTTTTTTATTGATTCCATTGGCTAAAGATATAATTTTTAATAATTAAAACAAATGTTAATTTGTCCTAAATTTTAACTTAAATTTGATTTAATAACACTTTCTAGCTGTAATGAACTTTGAGCTCCTGAAATAAATTCTTTTCCTATTTCAAAAAAGGGAACCCCAGAAATACCTTTCTCTCTCGCCAGTGTAATTTTTGAGTTTACCTTTTTTATATTTTCCTCGTTAATAAAATCTTTAAATATTTTTTCTGAAATATTATTTTGATTAGCAATTTTAGTTAAAATATTTATATCTCCTATATCAAGGCCATTTGTAAAATAGGACTGATATATTTTTTTTTTAATTTGATCTTGTAAATTTAGTTTTTCACTCAGAATAATTAATAAATGGGATAGCACAGTATTTGGAGTTCTTTTTATTTTTTCTAAATTAAAAATGATTCCTGATTCTTGAGCTTTTAACTTCATATTTTCATACATTGGCGTTGCATAATCTTTCCCTCCAAATTTTATTTGAAGATATTTATCACGAGAAATTCCCTCTGCTGGCATCTCAGGATTTAATTGAAAGGGGGTATGGCTAATTTCAAATTTTAAATCAGGAAATTTTTTTAATGCATTATTTAAATTTGTATGGCCTATAAAACACCATCCACAAATAGTATCGGCAAAAATATTTATTTTCATTTATTTATGAACGAAGTTTTTTTTTATGAAAATTGATAAATCTTTCAACATTAGATTTGTTAAATGATTTGTTTTCTTCGAATGAAACTTTTTTCATTGAATAGGCGCTACTATTAGTAACCCTTGATTGAATTGCAATATTCCCTTTATATAATTTAAGCTTAACTGCACCGTTAACTTTACCTCTTTTCAAATCAACAATTTTTTGAAGTTTAAATCTTTCTTTTGAATACCAATAACCATTATAAATTAACTCAGCATACCTTGACATTATCCGATCTTTTTTATGCATAGTTTCTTTATCTAATGTAACTGACTCGATTGCTCTATGTGCATTGATTAAAAGAGTTCCACCAGGTGTTTCATACACTCCTCTAGATTTTATACCTAGAAATCTATTTTCTACTAAGTCAACTCTTCCAATTCCATTTTTACCCGCAAGATCATTTAGCTTTGTTAATAACTTAGCTGGTGAGATTTTTTTTCCATTAATTCCAAAAGGATCACCATTTTTAAAATTGATAGTAACAAATGAAGGTTTGTTTGGTGCCTTTTCTGGAGAAACTGTTCTTTGAAAAATAAATTCTGGTGCAGAATTCTTTGGATTTTCTAAAACTTTTCCTTCAGTCGATGTATGAAACAAATTATCATCGACTGAAAATGGTGGAGCACCTTTTTTATCCTTAGGTATAGCGATACCATGTTTTTTTGCATAATTAATTAAATCTGTTCTAGATTTTAATTTCCAAATTCGCCATGGAGCTATAATTTTAATTTTATGTCCAAAATAATGATATCCTAATTCAAATCTAACTTGATCATTACCTTTACCGGTTGCTCCATGCGAAACCGCATAGGCTTTAAATTTTTTAGCTACTCTTATTTGATCTTTTGCAATTAGAGGTCTTGCTATCGATGTCCCTAGTAAATAAACACCCTCATAGATCGCATGTCCTCTGATCATGGGATAAACATAATCCTTTACAAAAATATCTTTTAAATCTTTGATAATTATATTTTTAACACCAAATTTTTTTGCATTAGTTATAATTTTTTTTCTATCAATTTCTTGGCCCACATCTGCTGTATAACAAATTACATCTGCATCATAATTTTCTTGCAACCATTTTAAAATTATAGAGGTGTCGAGACCTCCAGAATAAGCTAGAACAATTTTCTTTTTTGATTTCATTAAGTTAACTACAAGCTTTTTTCGAAGCGTTATAAGCTTTAGTAAATCCAAGTAATGAGTAATGATCAATAGTTTGTGAACCTTGCTGATTGTATCCAGTAATCATAATTCTAGATCCTTTTCTCATTTGTTTTATCATTTTTAATTCGATTTTATTGTCAGCAATCCATGCAAAACCTTGTTCTTTAATATCAAATTTAAATTTATTTTTTCCTGAAGCAGCTGTTACAGAATTTTTTTTGTTAAATTCATAACCCGGTGTGACACTTACTTCATTTTTGATATTGTCGTTTGGTCTAAAAGCCACAAATAATTTTGCGTCTCTTTTATTTTTTTTTGGTGCTTGTAAAATAGGTAGTGATTGAGCAAAGCACACTTTTCCATTATTATCTGAAACGACCATTGCTTCCCAGTCTTTGTATTTTCCAATTTTTTTTATTTCTTGAGCTGAAACTTGAGCAATACCACTTATAAAAAATATTCCAAAAAATATTAAAATTTTTTTAATTAAGGACATGGATTTGGATAAACTGTTTGTACTTGGTTAATTTCTTTAATGACATCATCAGACAAGTTTACATTTACACTTTCTATGTTTGTTTTCAACTGCTCCATTGTAGTTGCTCCAATTATCACACTTGTCATAAAGTCTTGGATTTCACAGAATTTTATAGACATTTGACTCATATCTAGACCAAATTTTTCACTAATTTTATAATAATGTTCAACTGCATTTTCAGTATTTGGCTTTCTATAACGTGTCCAGAAATCGAAATCTCTTTCCATTCTTGATCCTTTAGGAAAATTTTTGTTTCTATATTTTCCACTTAAATATCCACTTGCAAGAGGAGAGTATGCTAAGCAGCCAATGTTTTCTCTTATAGAAACTTCAGCTAATCCAACTTCGTAGGATCTGTTTAATAAACTATAAGGATTTTGAATTGACATCATTCTTGGCAATCTTTTTTCTTTAGATAATTGAAGATAACTTAAAACTCCCCAAGGGGTTTCATTTGATAAACCAACATATCTTATTTTTCCCTGATCTATATATTTATTTAATTCCGCAAGAACATCTTCAAACCTATTCCAATCATCATTTTTTTTTTCTTCATAACCCAAACGACCAAAAAAATTTGTGTTTCTTTCTGGCCAGTGAAGTTGATATAAATCTATATAATCAGTCTTTAGTCTTTTAAGACTATTAATTAAAGCAGACTCTAAATTTGGACCTGTAAAACTATTTTTTCCACCTCTTAAATAATCTCTTGCTGGGCCAGCCACCTTTGTTGCAAGAATAACTTCGTCTCTTTTATTTGTTTTTTCAAACCAGTTACCAATAATTTCTTCCGTATCACCATAGGTCTCTTTTCTAGGAGGTACCGCATATAACTCGGCAGTGTCCCAAAAGTTTACTCCTTGATCTAATGCAAAATCCATTTGTTCAAATGCCTCAAGCTTAGTATTTTGCTCTCCCCATGTCATGGTTCCGAGACAAATTGTACTCACTTTAATATCGGTATTACCTAAATTTTTATAATTCATTAGAAATTTTATGTTAAATTTTGTTAATCTTTTAAGGTATCTTGAATAATTAGTAAAAGGATATATATATTACTCATTATGGAATTTGATAAAAACGGAATACTAAATAGAGCAAAAGCAGCGCAACAATCAGCTGCGATAATGGATGAGGGCTTAAGAGCTTACATGCTTAAAGTTTATAACTATATGGCAACAGGTATATTGTTAACTGGAATTGTTGCATTATTAACATTTAAAATGTCTGTTGTTACCAATGATGCTGGCTCAATCGTTGGTCTAACGCAAATGGGGAATGCAATTTATTTGTCAGGTTTAAAGTGGCTCGTAATGTTAGCACCTCTAGGTATTGTTTTTTACATGAGCTTTGGAATTAATAAAATGAGTGCATCAAAAGCACAAACCACTTTCTGGGTTTTTGCGGCTTTGATGGGTCTGTCTTTATCATCAATATTATTAGTTTACACTGGAATGAGTGTAACAAGAGTTTTCTTTATTACATCTGCAACATTTGGGGCAATGAGTATTTATGGATACACAACTAAGAGAGATCTTACAAAATTAGGATCTTTCTTAATGATGGGTTTAATTGGAATAATCATAGCTTCAATTGTTAATATCTTTATGAAGTCTTCTATGATGTACTTTGTTATTTCAATTTTAGGTGTTTTAATATTTGTTGGTTTAACTGCTTATGACACTCAAAAGATTAAAAACATGTATGTTGCGTCGGACTCAAGTGAGCTGATGGGCAAAAAAGCTGTGATGGGTGCATTAACTTTATACTTAGATTTTATTAATTTATTTATAATGTTATTAAGATTGTTTGGTCAAAGAAGATAATTAGAATTTAATCGTTTTTACTAACTGAAACAAATCGTTTTTTGTTTGTTCACATTTTTCAATGCAAGCAACAGTTATTACATATTCTTTCTTATTGAACATAAAAATTATTTGTTGAGTAAGCACATTTTCAAAAAAAGAACTTTCATTTTCCCGATACATACTCCAGTCAGCAATTTCTGGATATTTATGCATTCTACATTCAATAAGATCAACTTTTCTTTTTCCAAATTTTTTTTCAATATTTAATAAATTTTTAGCTACATTCTCAAAATTAGAAACATCAACAATTGAATAACTTAAATTTTCAGATTTTATTTTATCAACTGCTTCTTTTGCTGCTTTTTCATCAATATCCCAAATTATTACTGTGGCTCCTGATTCAATAAATCTATTCACAATTGCTAAACCAAATCCTTGAGCTCCACCTGTAACTACTGCCACTCTATTATGTAAATCAAACCTAATCATAACTTTTTTTAATTGTCTTTGATCTTATTAAAGGAAAACCTAGAGCAATTAAAGATAAAACAAAGAATGTCAAAGCAATAGGTCGTGTTAAAAACATCAGCCAGTTTCCATCAAATATTACTAAAGATTGTCTTAGGGTACCCTCAACTAACTCTCCTAAAATTAAACCAATTATAACAGGAACAACAGAAAAACCATATCTTCTCATAAAGAAACCCAAAACACCAAAAAACAACATTATCCAAACATCTATTATAGACTGGTTTAAAGAGTAGGTTCCACAAACAGAAACTGCAAAAATCATAGGCCATAAAATTTTATTAGGAACTAACGTTATTCTTGCAAATATTTTTGCCCCAAAAAATCCAAAAATAAAAAAGAGAATGTTAGCAATTAACATTGCACCAAAAATACCATATAAAAAATCTGGTTGCTCCCTAAATAAATCTGGTCCAGGTCTTACCCCATGGATAATTAAACCTGTCAATATAACAGCTGTTGTTGCACTACCAGGAATTCCAAGTGCAAGAGTAGGAACCATTGCTCCACCAGTTGCTGCATTGTTTGCAGCTTCTGCTCCAGCAATACCTTCAATTGAGCCTTTACCAAACTCTTCTGGATTTTTTGAAAATCTTTTAGCTTCAGAATAACCAATTAAGGATGCAACTGTTCCTCCCTCTGCTGGAAGAACTCCAATGAAAGATCCAATTCCACTAGATCTTAAAATTGTTTTCCATGTTTTTTTATAATCATTTTTGCTAGGTAATTTAATTGCCTTTAATGCAATTCTATTAAATATTTGATTTATTAAAGTTGATTGGGTTAACATTTCACTCATTGCGAATAAACCAACAACCACAGGTATAAAACCTATTCCTTCAGTTAATTCGTTAATTCCAAAAGTAAAACGATCAATTGAAGTCATAAAATCTTTTCCTACTGTTGATATCAATATTCCAAAAGCACCTGCAATTAAATTTTTAATTGGACTGCCTTCTCCAATTGATGCAAGCATCGTTAAACCAAATATTGCTAATGCAAAATATTCTGGTTGACCAAATTCATATGCAAGTTGAGCTAAGATTGGAGCAAAAAAAACAAGTATAATCACACTAAATATACCTCCAACAGTACTTGATACAGTTGCCATACCCAAAGCTCTTCCAGCTTCACCTTTTTGTGCTAAGGGATAACCATCTAAACAAGTTGCTGCAGCCGCTGGAGTTCCGGGTGTATTAATTAATACAGCTGTTATTGCGCCACCATAGGTTCCGGCACAATAGATTGAAGTCAATAAAACAATTGCAGATAATGGATCTAGTGTCATCGTAAAAGGTAAAATTAATGCTCCACCTGTTGTTGGTCCTAATCCTGGTAATACTCCTAATATTAATCCAAACAAAGTTCCAAAAAATAAAACTAATAATAATTTAGAACTAAAAAGTGGTGCTAGCATTAAAAGTAAATTATCCATCTAGCTATAGTAAATATTGGTAATTATTCCTGGAGGAAATCTTAAACCTAAGATTGTTTCAAAAAAAATAAAGACAATAATTGGAAAAATAATTCC
>CACNVX010000024.1 GCA_902624045.1 uncultured Pelagibacteraceae bacterium | reverse complement strand
AAGCAAGATCTTTATGTAAATCTTTATTAATATCAAAAGGAGTAAAAATATACTTAAATTTATTTTTTTTTAAAATCTCGAAAGCATTCGGGGTTATTGCTAAAAATTTATTTAAATTTTTTTTATTTTTAAAATATTCTACAATTTTTTTTGTATCTTTATTATCGAATGCCAGTACATAAAATTTTTCTTGTATCATATGCTTAAAACATCTAGATCTTTTGTTACAAATAGTTGAATTTTTTTATTCATCTTAATTTTTTTTTTTAATTTTATATGTCTGTCTTTTAATGTTTTAAAATTTTCTGGCCCAAAATGTATAAGTGATATTTTATTTGTTTTAAATTTTTCAATATTTCTCTTTATTTCTTGAAAACTAAGATGAAAGTTATTTTTCATTTTAAATTGATTACATTCTAATATAAGTAAATCAGAATTTTTTGAAAGTTCAAAAATATTATTACAATATTTTGTATCTGTACAATAGCTTATAATTTTATTTTCTAAAAAAAATTTAAATCCATATGAAGGATCTGAATGTTTTAATTTTTTGAATAAAAATTTAAATGGAACTTTACAATTTTTATTTTTAGCAAATGTCATGAACTTAATTTTTCTTTTATATTTAGTGTGTTTTAAAGTGTATGGCTTATTAAATATTCTTTTAAAATTATTATAGTAATTTTTGTGGACAATTATTGTTAAGTCTTTTAGTTTTTTAACCATACTTAGATAATGAATACCAATGATGTGATCTAAGTGTAAATGGCTTATAAATAGATAAGTGGGTCTATCTTTAAAAATAATATTATTTAAATTTTTAATTCCACTACCTAAATCCAATATTAAATTAACTTTATTTGATTGAACAAAAATACAAGTGGTTTCAGTATTTTTATAATTATACCAACCATTTGTTCCTAAAAATGTTATTTTCATAGCTTATTTTTAAAAAAAAATAGAGTGTAATAATTTTTCAAAATAATGTTTATTTTTTAAAATTAAAATTATTTAATTTTTTTTCTGTATAAGATCTTTCCATTGGTGCTGATTTATCCCAATAATTACTATCATGCAGAGGTTTCCCTTTCTCTAACTTTTCTGGATCTACATTTGCTGGAAATACTGTGTGTGTTTTTACTATCTTATTAAATTCTTTTTCAGTAAGACCAACAGCCTTTAAGAATAAATCTAAATTCGCAGGTTTTTTTCCATCATATTTTTTAATATTATTTTTAGCTTTATTTTTGTTTATTCTTCCATTTCTCAAATCTATAGCAGATAGATGTGCTGTTCTGCCTGATCCTCTTTTGATATATTTTATATAATCTCTAATACCCTGCATCTGACACTCAACTTTTTCATATGAGTATTCTGGTGGTATACCGGCATTTAAATCTTCTTCCCACCCAAGTTCTTCTTTTATCAAAGCAACCTGTTTCTTAACATCCCAGGGAAAGTAACTACCCAAACATATTGATCTAAAATTTAAATTTTTAAGTTCATCTTCACTTGGATAAACATAGGGAGCCAAGTCTCTTTTATCTAAGTTTTTGTCATTTAACATATAATACATATCATCTGCTGATATACCTAAGTTTACAAACTTATTAAATCTCTCCTCGTTTACTTCCTCATTTTGGTTCAAAGTATCTTCGTATGAATAATATGCTGTATATTCAGCTTGTGGCTCTCCCCAAATTACTAATGGAACTTTCTCTTTAATAGCTACCTGCATAGGGTATGCAAAAATACCTGAATGACAATGCCAACAAAAATCACCTTTTCTTAAAAAAGTTTCTAACATAAGTTTTTGAACAATCTTCCAATTAGGCGTAAAAGTAATTACATCGACACCTAACTTTTTAAAAATCTTCGTTCTGTTTTCTATTAATTTAGGTCTAAAAAAACTATGATCAAAGCTTACCACTAGGCATTTTAATTTCATCTCATGCGCCAATTTGTAAAGGGTAAAAACACTATCTTTCCCTCCTGAAAACGGAACAATGCAATCGTAAGGATGCTTTGATTTGTATTGGTCTAAAATTTCAAAAAATTCTTTATCTTTATTTTCCCAATCTATCTTTTCATTTTTAAACTTATGTTGATTGCAGATATTACACTCACCACTTTCATTATATTCAATAGTTTCATGGGTTTCAGGTAGCAAACATTTTGAGCAAGATTTCATAATTGATAAAATTTTATAACTTATTTTTTTGAGAATCAAAATTTAAAAATATTCTAACCGTCTCCATAGCGTTATTAAATAAATTAATAGGAAAATATCCATTATTAATTGCTATATTTATAAAATATTTTACTGATTTTTCTAACGAATTATTAGATATATCTCCTTTTATATTATTTAGACTCTTTTTTGGGGGTTTTTTAAATAAACCTTTTTTATCAAAATAATTTCTAGGACTAAACTCCATGACTTTACCTTCTTGATATTTTAAAATTTTATTTTTAAAAAAAAAAGTCATTTCATCACTCATGGGTGATGCATAAGATAAAAATATATTTGAAGTTTTATTGTTTTTAAATTTAAGTGTAATAGAACATGTGTCAATTTTTTGTTTTGATGAAATACCCCCTTCTGAAATTAAACTTTTATCTAATTTTCCAAATAAATTTAATGATAAATTTGTTGAATGCACTCCCCAATTACCAGTTATTCTCTGCAAGATATCTTTGGACTTAAATCTCCAATTACGCTTGAACTTTTTTAGATACGCTATACCAGTTGATGAATGATAAATCATGCTAATTAAATCCTTGTTTAAGTTTTTCTTATTTATTAAGAATTTATATAAGTTTGAATGTAATAAATTATAGTTAATATAAATTTTAGATTTTATTTTTTTTGGAAATTTAGAAATATTTCTCAGTTGATTTTTATTTATACAACCAGGTTTTTCACAGAAAATATATTTATTAGCTTTAATAAAATAATTCAAATATTTATAATGTGTATTGGATGGAGAAGAAATAAATATAGATTCACAATCATTTTTTAAAATTGATAGTTTTTTGGTATACGTAATTTTTTTATTTTTATTTTCCTGTTCTAATTTGTTTATAAATTTATCCTTATAGCAAAAAACAATTATTTTTTTTACTTTTGGAATTTTTGTAATAATGTCTAATAATTTTTTACTATGATTTCTATACCCAATTATTCCCACAGAATTTTTATGCATTTCCAAATGTACATCTATCACAAGGGTATAAATCTTTTCTCATATTATTAATATGCATAGATCGATAATTATTATACTCATCTGAATTCCAGATTTCTGAAATAGTATTATTTTTAACATTCCATTTTGAAAGTGCAGATTTATAATCATAGTCACAAGGATTTACTTTTCCATCTTGCCAAACAAACATTCTGTGCCAGAGCTGATGACAAGGTTCGTTTGTATATCCAACAGGATTGTCATATGAACTTTCCCATGGTGTATAGTCTACTAATTGAACTACATCTACATAGCTACCAACTTTATTTTTCATCTCCTCTACATTTTGAGCCTCTCTGATCTTTACACCACTAATTTTTGAAATCGTATTGGAATTTGGAAATTCACTTTTTTTAATTTGGCTAAATAACTCTAAATTTTTAAATATTTTTTCATATTTACCGTTTATTCTAATTTTTTCATAAGTTTCTTTATCAGTAGCATCTACAGAAAAAACGATTTCAGCAAAATTTGCGTCTAGTAAATTTTTTATTAAATTTTCATTAAGCATGGATGCATTAGTGTTGATTTTAAAACCTAAAAATTTGTTTTTAGAATATTGAACCATTTCTATTATTTTTGGATTTAATGTTGGTTCTCCTCTTGAAGCTAATGTAACTGCTTCAATGTTTCCTTCAATCTCATCAATTATTTTTTTATATAATTCTAAATCCATATGCCCCATAAATCCGTTCGACTTATTTGAAAATGATTTATCAGCCTGATAACACATTACACATCGAAAATTACAAATAGATGTTGGCTCAATTTGAATATTTGGTGGATATTTGTCTATTTTAAAAAGATGAGGATAAACTGTATATTTGTATCTATAAATTAAGAATCTTAATAAATCATCGTCATTAATTTTAGATATTTTTAATATATCTTGACCATTTAAAAAATAATCATCTTTATTAAATTGTATGTTTTCAATTTTTTTTTTGTAAGAATTTAAATAGTTCTCAACAATAGCAACTTCTTCTTTATCTAATTTTGAAAACAACTCAGAATGCTTAAATTCTAATATTCTATTATACGCAATCGTTAATTGCTCATACTCTTCTCTATAACTCTCTTGAGAATATCCACTTTTAGAATTAACAAGATTTTTATCAGGGTTTATTTTTTCTTTAATCATGAGTAAGGATTTCGATTATTATTCAATAAATATATATTTTTATTTTGTTTTATAAAATTAACAACATTTTTCATCGTAATTTTTTTTTGTTTTTTGTAAAGATTAATTAAAATTTGTTTTATTAAGATAAAATCTTCCTTATAATCTAAGGTAAATCTGTATTTAGATAAATTTTGTTTTAATTCAAATCTAAATAAATTAAATCTTTTTTTCTTTCTCCAAATATAAGGTGTTACATGCTCTAAATCTTTTTTGTTTTTGCACTCAAAATTTACCCTTTTGATTAATTGAAATGAAAATACTTCGACGTCAACACCATCTGGATATGATTTTTTAAAAGGAGGAGAGGTATTTGCAACAAAATCATATTTATCAGTTAAAAATTTATTTATACCTTGATCTATAATTTCTGGATCAATTAAAGGACAATCTGCTGTAAGTCTGACAATAATATTAATATTATATTTTTTAGCAGCCAGATAATATCTATTAACCAAATTGTTCTCACTACCTGAATAGCACTTAATTTTATTTTTTTTACAGAAATTTCTTATAATCTCATTTTCTTTTTTTAATGATGTTGCTATTACTATTAAATCATGAAGTTTTGATTTTTTAACCTGTTTTAACATATGATGCAATATTGGTTTATTTTTAACTTTGTTCATAACTTTACCAGGGAGTCTTTGAGAGCCCATTCTTGCCTGAATTATAATTCCAACTTTATTTTTTTTTTTATAACCTTTTAAATGACTCACTTCTAATATTTGTATTTATTTCTTTTTTAATGTTTTTTTCCTTGAGAAGATATGCAATTTTTTTAAACACTTTATCAGATTCCAATAAGTATCTTTCAACTAATTTTTTTGTATGTGAATAAGAAATATAAACACTTGCTGAAACTAAAAAATTTCTTTTTAACATTTCTTGTATAAAATAAGTCAATATCAAATTATTTTTATTTCCATAATTAAGCTTCATAGTTACTAATGGTAAAAAATTACTTACACTAATATCTAAATCATATTTTTCAAATATTTCTTGCCACCCTTTTTTTATTTGTTTTCCGATTAAATCAATATGTTTCCAAACTTTTTTATTCTCAATTAATTCAATTGTTTTTAGAGCTGCACAAAATCCAACTCTTTCACTCCAATTTGAACTGCTTATGAAACTTATTTTTGCTGCATTCATAATTTTTTTTTTTCCTACAACCGCTGTTATTGGAAATCCGTTACCTAATCCCTTGCCATATACAACAAGATCTGGACGAAAACCTATTTTTCTATATGCTCCAGTATTTGATACTCTAAAACCTGATGTTATTTCATCACATATCAGAATAAGATTATTTTGTTTACAGATCTTGTTAACTTTATGAACAAAATTTTTTTCTGGATAATCGTACCTGGCGCTTTCAATAACAACTACTCCGATTTTTTTATTTTTTTTTATTAATTTAGATAATTCAGAGGTGTTATTGTAGCTGAATGGATGAATAGATCCTTTAAGTTTTTTGTCGACCCCTAATGTATCTAATCCTGGAAGGAGATGTTCATTAAGATTTTTTTTTGTTTGTAAATTAGTTGCCAAATACCAATCAAACCATCCATGATATCCGCTAAAAGCGATCTCCTGACGATTGTCATTTACTGAACGAGCTAATCTTATTGCAACAGACATAGCCTCACCTCCACTTCTTGCAAATTTTACACCTCTAAATCCTGGGTTAAGTTTTAATAGCTTTTTTGCTAAATCTACTTCTTCAAAAGAATTCAGAGTTGTTGTTATTCCTAAGTCAATTTTTTTTTTTATATATTTGTTCAAATCCTCATTGCTATAACCCAAAATACTTGCGCCAATTGCCATCTGTGCAAAATCATAAAACTTATTATTTTCTAAATCCCAAACCTCACAACCTTTTGCTTTTTTAAAATATGTTGGCCAGATTTTTCCAGAATATCTCTCAGGTCTTTTAGATAAAATACTGTTTCCCCCTGGTATTACTTTTTTTGCCTCCATCCAAAGTTTGTATCCACTGCTATATTTTTTCTTATTCTGCATATCTACCAAGAACTCATTCCACCATCGACAATAAGATTATGACCATTTGTATAAGTTGAGGAACTAGAAGCCAGATAAACTACTGCACCAACTATCTCTTCAGTTTTGGCCATTCTATTCAAAGGATTTCTCAAAGAATATTTTTTTACAAAAAGTTTACTCTGTGGAGATGTTGTATTAAAAATACCACCTGGACTAACTGTATTTACTCTGATGTTTTTGTCTGTTAAATGAATTGCAAAATATCTTGTCATTTGATTTACTCCAGCCTTGGTTGCACCATATATTTCAGAACTTTTTCTATCATTTTTTGAATATATTTTAGGATCAGGACTTATAATTGAGTAAATAGAGGAAATATTAATTATACTTTTGCTACTTTTTTTATCAGAAAATTTATAAAAGTTTTTTATGCTATAGAAATAAGATTTTAAATTCACACTAGTTACCCAATCTAAGTCATCATCTGACCTATTTGTAAAAGGTTCAAAGACTGCAACACCTGCATTATTTATCAAACAATCAATATTTTTAAATTTTTTATATATTTCATTAAAAATAAAAGTATTTTCTTTTGAATTGGAAATATCTAATTTATAAAAAAAATAATTTTTATTATTAATTTTTTTTGGTCTTTTCATATCAAGGCCTATTACAGTACATCCTAATTTTAAAAAGTTATCAGTAAGAGATGCACCTAACTGACCTGAGCAACCTGTAATAATAATTTTTTTGTTTTCCAAACCAAGAAAATTTTTTAAAAAATTTAAATTATTTTTTTTCATTTTTATTTGTGCAATTTAAGTAATTTGCTAACCCTAATGCAAGCTCTTCTCCACTTTTTTTTTCTGTTTCTTTATTAGTATCCTCAAGCCAAGTGGCTGCTCCTGGATGTGTTAGCCAAAAACATTCATCTATTATAGACTCAAAATAACATACAAGTCTCTTTTTTCTATATTCGTTAGAAATGTTGTTATTTTCTCTAACTGATGATTTTATTAATGAAGGTAAGTCCTCTACTTTTTCAACAACTTTTGAGAGCCCAAGCATATCCCATGTATTATTTGTAAATGCAATTGATGGTTTTCCCCTTAAAACGGCTTCAATACCGGCCGTGCCTACAACAACTATCACTGCCTTGGCATTTGATATAATTTCGTGCATATCCTCGTAAGTATTTAAAATTTTCACATTAGGTATTTTTTTAATATTTTTAAAAAAATTAAAAGGTCTTGTTCTATCTGATAATGTTGCTGGGTGTTCTTTTGTATATAATTTCCAAGATGCTGGTAGAGATTTAGATATAACTTCTAGGTTATATAATTGATTAGACCAATAATTTCCCTGCATATTTACAGAGTACTCTGGAGCAGAATGAAGCGTATAATAAATATAATTTTCGTTTTTATCAACTTTATCAAATTTGCTTTGTGACATATTAATTTTTTGAATTGTATGAAATACAAATTCTTTAAGGGTTAAATATAAAAATTTGAAGTCGAAGATTTTTTTAATAAATTTTGATAAATTTCTGTTTTTTCCAACCAAAATTATTTTAATTGAAATTACAAAAAATTTAAATATTTTAGTAATTGAACTCAAATCCATTTTTTTAACTCTTAAAGATTGCCTGTCAAAATAATTTGGAGATTTAATTTCTTGCATAAGATGGTCGTATAATTTTTCACCTTTTTTGAATTTTCCATCTTCGTAGTTTTCTATTTTATTTTTAAAGCTTTTTTCAAGAATTGGTGTTGATTTCATTAAATCGTCTGAAAAGGTAAAAAAATTTTGTATTCTAACTGATGTATAATTTGCATAGGTTATTTTCCTTAATTTACAGAGATTATAACTTATTAAAGAATCCATATTTGATATACAAAAAGCAGGCACAAAAACATCTGGTTTAAAATCATCAAAAATCTTTGTTAGTTCCTCTAATTTAAATGAAAAAAACTTTAACAATTCTTCATATGAATTTTTCGGATTTCTATACTCATATCCAACAAAGTCATGCAAATATATTCTACCAAGATTTCTATCACTAGAAATCATATTCCAAACAGTTGTATTTTCTAAAGATTCTTCAAAAGAATTTAAAAGTTCAAAGTTAATTTTATAGTTTTTTAAGTCTTTTTTAAAATCGAAATATTTATGGGTAAATATATTATTATAAATCTTGTTCTCATTCAAAAAATTTAAACATTCCTCTGTATCTTTAGTGATTGCTGAAATAGTATTTTTATTTTCAGTTAAATTATCAAAATATGACACAAATTGATTTTGTAATTTTAATCCTGATTTAGTTATTTCAAAAAGTACTTTCATAAAATTATTTTCTACCTAGATCCATTTATGATACCAAAGCTCTGTTCTGGATATTTTAAATCTACTATTTTGATATGCTTTTAATGCAGAATAATTTCTTCCTTGCGTTACAACAGTTAAATTGTTTATATTTAATTTTTTCATTTCAAGATCTACTGCTGACAATAATAATTTTGAAAAGCCTCTCCCTTGGAAATTTTTAGATATAGAAAATAGACCAATTGAAGCGCTGGAGCTTTCCAATTTTAAAGTACAATAACCTACAGGTTTTTGTTTATAACAAATCAATAAACAGAAACTATCAAAAGTCCCTAATATAGCCTTTTTTAACCAACCAATATAGAAATTCTTAACTTTTTGTAATTCAAATAAATTATCGAAATAATATCTGGACTCTAAATAACTATTTTTAGCTATTTTTTTGAGTGTTTTAAAATCTCCTAATTTCGCTTTTCTAAAAGTAACATTTTTACTTTTTAAAAATTCATAATTTTCATAATTTATTTTTTTTTCTAATGTAATTCTTATATCTTTAAATCCAAATTTATTTTCTTCAGCAATTTTTACTGTTTCTGAATCATGACAATGAGAAAGAAACTGTACCATTTCAATTCTGTTTGTTTTTATAAATTTATTAATCCTAAAAATAATATTTTTTGTTAATCTTTTTGGACCAATAAAACTTATTTTCTTTTTCCAGAATTTAGTATCCCAATCCATTATAGTTATAATATTCAATATATATTTAAACTCCTCTTTATTATTTATATCTATTTGAATCGGGGTGAAATTTCCTTTTATAGGATTTGGGTTATTTTTTTTTATTTTAAAAAAAGGATCTATAGACACATCAACTAGACAATTATAATTTTTAAACTGATTTATTTGAATTAATATAATCTTTAATTTATGTATTTCTTCTAATAATTTTTTTTCTAAACTATTAAATACTACTACATCAAATTTTTTTATTTTTTTTAAATTTAAATCTTTTTTAACTATAAATTCTGTATTTTTTAAATTTAATTTTTTTAAGCCTAAGAACACTTGAGAATACTTACTGTTTGTATTTGAAGTTATAATTAATTTTTTCATAAATATTTATAGTTTATAAATTTACATCAATATCTTTATTGATTTTTCTAAAATTAAGAAAATCTTCTAAAAATCTTTGTTTGCTTTTCGTTTTTTCTGATGCCAAAAAAATTCTTACCTAAGGAAACTTCAAAACGCCTTATATTTTTTATTAGTTTTTTCATTTGATTTTCTGTAATTGAAACAGGTTTATCAACACATTTCATTTTAGAATTAATCATAAAATGTTTTTCAATTATGTTTGCACCCATTGCTACTGCACAAAATGGAACAAATATATCATTTGTATGATCAGAATGGCCTATTGAGCACTTAAATCTTTTTTTTAAAAATGTAATACAGTTTAGTTGGGAATCCTTCTCTTCTGTAGGATAGGAAGATACACAATGTAATAAACTGACATTATTTTTTGATCCATTTTTTAAAATCTTATAGGCTTTTTCTATTTCATTAATTTTAGACATGCCGACTGACATTATGAAATTAGTTTTTCTTTTAGACATAATTTTTAAAAATTTTGTATTAACAGTATCAAATGAGGCTATCTTTATTTTTGAGACCTTTATTTTTTTTAAAAAATTAAAACTTTCTATGTCAAAGGGAGTAGACATAAATTCAACACCTTTGTTTTTTGAATATTCATTTAGCTTTCTAAAATCATCAAAGGATAATTCACATTTTTTTAAAATATCAAAAATAGGCGAATTTTTTTTTACACGTTTTTCAGTAATATAAGTCTGGAATTTGACAGCATCAACACCAGCTCTAACAGCTGAGTCTATAAGTTTTTTTGCAGTACTTAGTTTACCATTGTGATTAATGCCTATTTCGGCTATTA
>CACNVX010000023.1 GCA_902624045.1 uncultured Pelagibacteraceae bacterium | reverse complement strand
ATAATAAACCCAATCTTGAGGACCAAAAATTTGGAAAAAAATTTCAGGAAAAAAAGCGCTCATAGGAGGGTGCTTATTGAAACCCCAATCTAAATTACTTCCCCATGCTAACGCCTCAATTGTATCCAAAGGTAAGTTATGGTTTGTGAGTGATGGAATCAAAGTCCAAAATATAAGATGAGCTATGGCAAAAATATAAAAAACATTATTGATATTTTTGTTATTAATGGTCATTTGTAAATATTTATAACAATTAAGCTTGCTTGACACCCCTAATTTGCTGAATATACTGCCAGCGATTAAAACTAAGCCATGCCAAAGACTGCTAAAGTAAAGAAAAAAGTATCTAAATCTAAAACTAAAGTTGTAAGTAAATTAAAACCCAAAGCAGCAAAAGTTTTAACTAGAGGTCCGATTAAAATTTCTAAAACATATATTCCAAAAGATACAGAAAAATATATGTGTGAAAAACATAAAATATATTTCCGAATGAGACTAACTGAGTGGAAAAAGGAATTAATAAAAACTAATAATGAGGCTCTTTATAATGGAAGTATGGATGATAACAATATTTCTGCAGATATAATTGATCAAGCTAGTTCATATATTGATAAAAATGTAGAGATGAAAGCAATCAATAGACAAATCAAATTAATTTCAGAAATCGACAAAGCCTTAATGAGAATTAGAGAAGATACGTTTGGTTACTGTTTAGATACGGCAGAACCGATAGGATTAAAGAGATTAATGGCAAGACCTGTTGCTAAATATACTATTGCAGCACAAGAAAAGCATGAAAAAGATGAAAAAGTACACGCCGACGATTAAATGAAAAAAAAAATTACTAAACAAAATTCTATTTCTTTTCTTTTTGCAAAAAAATATATTTATTTTTATTATCCTTTTTTTTGGATTATATTACTATTGTATTTATTTCTTAAATGAACAAAAAACTAATATTAATTATTATTGTTATAATAGCTATAGAATTTTCAGGATATGGAATATTAAGCACTCTTTACAGATTGTTTGGATAAAATTTTTAAATTTTAGGTATTTTAGCTTCCTTGTCCATAAAACTATAACCTTTAATAACTGCCTCACGTTCAGCTATTTCTAGATACCATCTGGAAAGGTTCTTGTAACTCTTTAATCCTATATCGTGCCACTCATGTCTTGCCAACCAGGGCCATGTTGCTATATCAGCAATTGTATAATTAGAGCCTGCAAGAAAATGAGACTTATTTAATCTGGCGTCTAATTCTCCATAAATTCTTCTAGTAATTTTAAAATATCTTTCTTCACCAAATTCACTTTTTCCAGGATTATAATGATGAAACTGGTGGTGCTGACCAATCATTGGACCAACTGTTCCCATCTGTGCCATTAACCATTGATTAATAGTAAGTCTATCTTTTTCATTATAAAATTTTTTACTTTTGTCACCTAAATACATAAGTATTGCGCCTGACTCAAAAACACACTCATTATTATCATGATCTATTATTACAGGAATTTTTCCGAAAGGGCTTATCCTTAAAAACTCTGGTTTGAATTGCTCTTCTTTACTAATATCGACTTTGGTTACTTTATATATGTAACCTATTTCTTCCAGCATAATGCTAATTTTCCATCCATTAGGTGTATTGGCTGAAAATAGCTCAATCACTTTTTACACCAAGTCTATCTTTAATAGTTTTTGAAGATGTCGTGAATTCAAATCTATATTTTTCATTAGGTCTTGCTAATTTAAAACACGCTCTAGCGGCAAGAGCTCCCTCATGAAATCCAGATAAAATAAGTTTTAATTTGCCTGGATAAGAACAAATGTCTCCAACAGCATATATTCCTTTCTGATTGGTCTCAAATTTTTCTGTATCAACGGCTACTGTTTTTTTATCAATATTAAGTCCCCAATCTGCAATTGGACCAAGTTGCATAATTAAACCAAAAAAACCAAGGGCAAAATCTGTTTCAATTTTTTTTATTTCTTTACTATCGTGCTTAATCTCAATACTTTCTAATTTATCCTCACCAATAACATTCGTGAGTTGGTATTTAGTATATAGATTAATCTTTCCAGCTTTTGCTAACTCATGAACTTTATCCACTGTTGCTTTAGCGCCTCTAAAATCATCACGCCTATGTATTAGATTTACTTTGGACGACTTTGAAAGCTCTACCGCCCAATCCAAAGCACTATCTCCTCCACCAAATATTGAAACTCTTTTCCCTGAAAATATTGTTTTATCTTTGACAGAGTAAAATATTGACTTATTTTCAAATTTTTCACATTCTTTTGGTGGAAACTTTCTAGGTTCGAAAGAACCTACTCCTCCAGCAATTATAACATTTGGAGTCAAAAATGTTTTACCTAAATTTGTTTTCACGAACCAATTTTCACCATCTTTTTTAACTTCATCAACTCTTTCTCCTAAATGAGTTTTTATATTGAATGGTTTAATTTGATTAATTAAATTATTAGTAAGCTCCTCCCCCGTACATTCAGGAACCGCTGGTATATCATAAATAGGTTTATCTGGATAAAGTTCGATACACTGTCCACCAATTTTATCCAAATTGTCTACTATCTCACAATCTAAACCTATTAACTTGAGTTGATGAGCAGTAAATAAACCCGTTGGTCCTGCTCCAATTATTAATGCATCTGTTTTATTCATAATTAACTTTGTTTTGACGGAATATTTACAATTAAACCATCTAATTCATCCGAAACAATTATCTGGCAACTTAATCTACTATTTTTCTTAGGTTCAAATGCCATATCCAACATATCTTCTTCACCATCATCCTTTTGAGGAAGTTTCTGTACCCAATCTTCATCTACATAAACATGACAAGTTGCACACGCCATACCACCTCCACAATCCGCATCAATGCCTGGAATATCATTTTGAACAGCACCTTCCATTACTGTTAAGCCATTTTGAACTTCAATGGTATGGGTTTTATTGTCGTGGGTATTGTAAGTTATTTTTGGCATCAAACATATATAAACACTTAATAGAAGAGAACAAGTATCTAAAAAACTCTGTCAAATTGAGGAAGGTTTTTTTTAATATAATAATCTTCCTCTCTTGATTGTCTCAATAAAGCTGGAATAATTTCTCTATAAGCATCGATAAGCCCTGTGTTAGTTCTTGGCAATTGTTTTTTTATGTAATGATGTAGTTTGTCTAAATTATATGATGGAACTGTTGGAAACATATGGTGTGTCAAATGATATTCCATTTTCCAATACAAGAAACTTAAGATAGGATTGAGATACATTTCTCTTGAAGTAAGTCTATGATCTTTAATATTTCTTGCAAGTCCAGCGTGTTGTGTAAAAGCAACTAATTTATGTAAAGTTTTTCCGTAAAAATGGGGCAAAACAAAATACATAACAGGTAACCAAGAATTTATATGTAGTGAGAAAAAAATTATAGAAACCCATATAAATACATATACTCTTGAAATTAGAATACTTTTATTTTTTGCTTTTTCTGGAATACAATCTTTCATAACTTTTGTTTCGATTCCAATAGAATGTTTAATAATTTCAAAAGTTATGTCTTTATTAAAAAAAATTAAATTTCCAAAAGGAATAATTTCTCTAAATAAGTTTGGTAAAGTTTTTTTTAAATCATTCCCGTATTCAATTTCATGATCATAAGGATTTTCAGTTGAGTATGTATTTCCATGATGAATAAAATGTGAGTACCTCCATCTTATAGGTTCAAAACACGCCATGTAACAAGAAATATAATAAAATATTTCATTTAAATAATTTGATTTAAAAGCTGTCTTGTGACCGGTCTCATGCCATAGAGGATTAGCAAAACAATATATATTTCCATAAATTAAAATCCAAAAAAATCCCCATGTTGACCCCCAAAATAAATATGCAAAAATACCAGTTATAATTAGTAATCCAAAAAAAACCAAAACATGTTGAAGTCCTTTTAAATCTGATTTTTTTGAAAGCTTTTTAAGAACTTCTTTATCAATCTTGCATTTGTGCCATTTTTCTAATTTGACATCCATAAAAATAAATTATGTATAGTTGTTATACATAATTCTAATCATGATAAAAAAAAAGGGCAAGTACAAATAGTACCTGCCCTTAATTTAAATTTTAACTAAGATATTACTTAGCTCTTTTACCGCTTGAACTAGTTGCAGCAGCCCAGATTACTAGACCGAATGCAATTTTGTTTATAAAGTCAGCTAAGTTATATACAACGTTAAGTGATTCAGCATCTACACCACCTGTTAGGTAACCAAAAATGTAACCTAATGGGTAAATTGCCCAACCCACTGTAACAATCATTCTCATTGCTCCAAATGCTGTTACAAGAGCTTTATTTCCACTCTTCGCTGCAGCTTTACCTGCTTCACCTGAGAATACTTCATAAAGAATGTATACCCAACCAGCCATTCCGATTATAAATCCAAGAGTAGCGTTAATGTATCCAGCTTCACCTAAGTAACCACCGATTAACATTACTAATGAACCAATTAATAGTCTCCAGAACATTCCAGAATTTGCTTTATTAATAGCTGCTAGAATTAAATAAAATTCTACCATCTGTAATGGTACAGTAATTAACCAGTCAATATATCTGTAAACTGTTGGTGAGTCACCTGTTGTCACCCATACTTCTCTCATGTACATGTAGTGTATGAATGCAATACCAGTTACTAGACCTGCAACAATGACTGAAGTTCTCCAGCCTGATGCTACATTTCCTGTTTCCATGAAAAAGAAAGCAGTAGCTGCTAACATTCCCATAGATATAACCCAAAACGAAATTCCTACGAAATCGTCTTGAGCTAACATGGCATCCGCGTTTGCAACACCTGTTACACCTAATAATGCAACAACTGTAAGAGCAAACAATTTAAGTTTTTTCATAAAAAACTCCCTCTTCGTTAGTTTTTATTTTAGTTTATATAAACTAGACTTAAGTTACCTTAAGCCAATTTCGTGGTTAAATAGCAAATTAAATTAGATAAATGAAGACTTAATTGTGACTAATTCTCATTGATTTTACTTAATTTTTAAAATTAAATACAATTTACAAGTTAAAAATCAAAAAAATTAAGGAAATCGAATCAAATTTTATGCAAAAAAAGTTTCAAGAGATTTACGAAAATTCAATAAATAATCCTGAAAAATTTTGGCAAGAAGAATCTGAAGATATCTTTTGGTTTAAAAAACCAAAGAAAATTTTAAATAAATCAAACCCCCCTTTCTATAAATGGTTTGAAGATGGAGTTACAAATACTTGTTATAACGCTTTAGACATTCATATTGACCAAGGTAAAGGTCAAAAAATAGCTTTAATATATGATAGTCCCATAACAGGTAACAAAAGTAAGTTCACTTATGAGGAATTAAGGTTAAAGGTCTCCAAATTTGCTGGGGCGCTCATTGATCAAGGCGCCAAAAAGGGGGATAGAGTAATTATTTATATGCCAATGATTCCTGAAGCAGTGATAGCAATGCTTGCATGTGCACGAATTGGGGCAATTCACTCTGTAGTTTTTGGTGGGTTTGCATCTAATGAGCTTGCAAGCAGAATAGATGACAGCAAAGCGAAAATATTAGTAACAGCTTCATGTGGTTTTGAACCAGGAAGAACAGTTGAGTACAAACCACTTGTCGATGAAGCAGTAAAAATAGCTAGTCATAAAATTGAAAAAATGATTCTGTTCCAAAGATCTGGTCACGAAGTCAAATTAAATGCTCCAAATGAAGTTAGCTGGGAAGAAGTGATCTCTAATGCAAAGGATTGTGAATGTGTTGAGATGAACTCAAATGAGTTTGCCTACATTTTATACACATCTGGTACAACTGGAACTCCAAAAGGTATAGTTAGGGACATTGGTGGTCATATCGTTGCTCTCAAATGGACAATGAAAAATATCTACAACATAGATAGAGATGATATTTGGTGGTCTGCTAGTGATATAGGTTGGATTGTTGGACATTCATATATTGTTTATGCTCCATTATTTAAAGGATGCACAACAGTTTTGTTTGAAGGTAAGCCTGTTGGAACACCTGATGCTGGAGCTTTCTGGAAAATTATTTCAGACTATAAAGTAAAATCTCTTTTTACTGCTCCAACAGCCTTTAGAGCAATAAAGAAAGAGGATCCTGATGGTAAATTTTTTTCAAAATACGATCTAAGTAATTTTGAAAGTTTGTTTCTAGCAGGAGAAAGAGCTGATCCGGATACTATTAAGTGGGCTGAGAATTTACTAAAAGTTCCAGTAATTGATCATTGGTGGCAGACAGAGACAAGCTGGGCAATAAGCTCGAATTGCACAGGTATAGAAATGATGGAAACTAAATATGGCTCAGCGTGTAAAGCTGTACCTGGATACGATGTAAAAATAATTAAACCAGATAAATCATTAGCAAAACCAAATGAAATGGGAGATATTGTTGTAAAGCTTCCTTTGCCTCCAGGCACATTTCCAACATTATGGAATGCAGACAAAAGATATAAAGAAAACTATATGTCAAATTATGATGGTTATTATCAAACTTATGATGCAGGTCACATTGATGAGGATGGTTACATTTGGATTATGTCTAGGACTGATGACATTATAAATGTTGCAGGGCATAGATTGTCAACAGGTGCTATTGAAGAAGTATTATCTGAACACCAATCTGTAGCTGAATGTGCAGTTCTTGGTATTGCTGACAAATTAAAAGGTCAGTTACCAATAGGTTTAGTCGTACTCAAATCTGGTGTTGATAAAGATAATGATACAATTTCAAAAGAGTGTATCCATATGGTTAGGGATAAAATTGGCCCAGTTGCAGCATTTAAAGTTGTAATTGTCATTAAAAGGTTGCCAAAAACTAGATCAGGAAAGATTTTGAGAGGAACAATAAGAAAAATTGCTGACAATGTTGAGTATAAAATACCGCCAACGATAGATGATCCATCTATTTTAACCGAAATAAAAGAAGATTTGATCAAACATAAAATTGTAAACAATGTTTAAAACATATTTATTTCTCGCAGGTGCAGTATTTTGTGAAGTTGCTGGTACGATGTTATTACCTGTATCTCAAAATTTCACAAAACTAATTCCAACAGCTTCTCTTGCATTCTTTTATCTTTGCGCTTTCTATTTGTTAACTTTTGTAGCAAATAAGATACCTATCGCTATTATGTATGCAACATGGAGTGGTCTTGGAATATTTACTATTGCAATTCTTGGCTATATATTTTTTAAACAAAATCTAGCTTGGCAAGCAATATTAGGATTATTCTTAATTGTTATTGGAGTAATACTTGTAAACAGTTTTACTGGAAAGGTTAGCTAAACTGTAAAGGAGTTCCATCAGGATCACCTAAAATCTTTCCATTCTCCATTTTAATTTTTCCTGCAATAATTGTATGAGTAGGTGTTCCTTTAAATTTAAATCCGTTAAATGGTGACCACTTACATTTACTTTCTATGTCTTCGTTTTTAATTTCAATTGTTTTGTTCATATCTACAATAGTAAAATCAGCATCGTAACCCTCTTTTATAAATCCTTTGTTTTTTATTCCAAAAATTTTCACTGGATTTTCACAAACAAAGTTCATTAGTTGGTTAAGAGACAATTTTCCATCATTTATATGATTTAACATTACAGGCATAAGAGTTTGAACGCCTGGCATTCCTGAAGGTGTGTTTGGGTATAACTTCTCTTTATTCTCTTTTAAATGAGGAGCGTGATCAGATCCAATAGTATCATTAAAGTTATTTCTCACTCCATACCACAATCTATCATAATGAGATTTATCTCTTAATGGTGGATTCATTTGAGCGTAAGTTCCAAGCTTGTCATAACAATCTGGAGCATACAATGTTAAATGCTGTGGAGTAATCTCAAATGTAATATTTCCTTTATGTTGAGACAAGAAATCTATTTCTTCTTTTGTAGTAATATGCAGGACGTGAGCTTTTTTATTATGTTTTTCAGCAATTCGAACAATTCTTCTAGTAGATGCTATTGCACATTCTGCGCTTCTCCACACTGGATGACTGTGAACATCTCCATCTTTGATTAATTTTTTGTTAACTTTTAAAATTGCTTCATCTTCAGAGTGAACTGCTACTACTTTTGATGCATTTTTAAAAACTTTATCTATATCGTCTTCTTCTGCAACTAGTAAATTACCAGTTGAAGATCCTGCAAAAAGCTTAATTCCACAGCATCCCTCTAAACCTTCTAAACTTGCTAAATCATTTGCATTATCTGCTGTTGCTCCAAAATAAAAAGCATAGTTGCAATACATTCTATTTTTAGCAAGATCTAACTTTCTTTGAAACTCTTTCATATTAGCTGTTGGTGGATTAGTATTTGGCATTTCAAATACACTGGTTATTCCTCCTACAATAGCTGCTCTACTTCCTGAGTGAAGATCCTCCGTGTCAGTCGATCCAGGTTCTCTAAAATGTGTTTGGGTATCTATGCAGCCAGGCAATACTGTGTGGCCTTCTGCATTTATTGTCTCTTTTACTTCCTCTGAAATTTGTCCAATCTGCTTAATTTTTCCATCTTTTATAGCAACATCTACATCTTTTAATTCGCCATCGATGTAGCATTGTCCGTTTTTAATTATAAGATCTAACATTTTAAGAAAATGTTATTATATTACATTCTATAATTAATCAATTATGAATATTAAAAGCGTTTATATTTTAGATGACAGGGCAATTCTTTATATTAATGGAAAAGATTCAAAAGAGTTTCTTCAAAATCTTATTAGTAACGATATAAACAAAGTAAGCGATGTAAAAACCTGTTTTAGTTCACTGCTTACACCCCAAGGTAAATTTTTATATGAATTTATAATCGTAAAACACAAATCAGGATATATTTTAGATTGTGAAAAACCTCAGGTAGAGGAGTTATTCAAACAATTGTCTTTATATAAGCTAAGATCAAAAGTTGAAATTCTTAATTTAAGTAACGAATTTGTTGTAGCAGCATTTTCTCATAAAAAATTCTTAACTTTTGATGAAGCAAAAGACCAGCCTGGATGCACAATTAAATATAGAGAAGATCCAATATTTTTAGATCCAAGAAATAAACAACTGGGTGCTAGATTAATTATTAATCTAGAAAAACTTTATTTATCCTTGAAAAAACTAGATCTTCATGATGCAAACCTGAAAGAGTATTATTCATTAAGCCATAAACTTGGAATAGTCCCAAAAGATTTAAATAAATTACAGAATAAATTATTTGGAATCGAGTGTAATTTTGAGGAATTAAATGGAATAGATTTTAAAAAAGGCTGCTATGTAGGACAAGAAAACACAGCAAGGATAAAACTAAAAAATAAACTTTCAAAAAGACTATTTCCAATAAATGTAATTAATGGAAAACTTTATGAAGGAGAAAGTATTTATAATAACGAAATAGAGATAGGAAAGGTCTTAATTGATAATGATTACCCTTTCGCTTTAATCAAATTTTTGGATAAAAATTTTAATGAAAAAGTAGATTTTAAAACTAAGGAAGCTTCCATTAGCATTAGAAAACCTAACTGGATCAATTAAAATGAATTAATTTGGTGCGGTCGGAGAGACTCGAACTCTCATGGACAAAGTCCACACGGCCCTCAACCGTGCCTGTCTACCAATTTCAGCACGACCGCAATATGCCCCATAATAAATGAATGACAATTATCTTTCAAATTGCTAAAATATTTTATGGAATTTACACAAGAAGTAAAAAAAGCAACAGATCCAATTTATCAAAAGATTTCAAAAATAATGCCAGAGATAGAGTGGTCTGTGCATGCACCATATATTCATCGGATTAATCAATTAAAAAAAGAGAAGAATGCAATCATTCTTGCACATAATTATCAAACTCCTGAAATTTATCATGGTATATCAGATGTTGCAGCTGACTCTTTAGCTCTTGCGATAGAAGCATCAAAAACGAGCGCAGATATAATTGTTATGGCAGGAGTTCATTTCATGGCTGAAACTTCAAAACTGATGAGTCCAGAAAAAAAAGTTTTGCTTCCTGATATGGGTGCAGGTTGTTCATTATCATCATCAGTAACAGGTAAAGACGTAAGAATCCTAAAAGAAAAATATCCAGGTGTCCCTGTTGTTTCATATGTAAACACCTCAGCTGATGTTAAAGCAGAAACAGACATTTGTTGTACATCTGCAAATGCGGTCAAAATAGTAGAATCTTTAGGTGTTAAAAAAGTTATATTTTTACCAGATGACTACTTAGCAAAGTATGTTGCTTCTCAAACAAATGTAGAAATTATTGCTTGGAAGGGGATATGCATGGTTCATGACCAATTTAATGAAAAAGAAATTCATGATATTAGAAAAAATAATCCTGGAATTAAAATCATAGCACATCCAGAATGTCCACCTGAAGTAATCAAAGCAAGTGACTTTGCTGGATCAACTGGTGGCATGATTGACTATGTAAAAAATAATCAACCTAAAAAAGTTATGATGGTTACTGAATGTTCGATGAGTGATAATATTCAAGTTGAAAATCCTAACGTAGAATTTATTAGACCTTGTAACCTTTGCCCTCATATGAAAAAAATTACCCTTCCAAAAATATTAGATTGTTTAGAAAATGAGACCGGTGAAATAATAATGGATAAAGAGACAATTGAAAAAGCTAGAATTCCTGTTGAAAGAATGGCTGCCATCGGCAGATAACTAAGTGGCCAAAATAAAACTCAGTAAAGAATTTATACGAAGCACTGTAAAGCTAGCATTAAATGAAGATCTTTATCCTTTGGGAGATATTACTACAAGTTTAATTGATGATGATAAAATTGTAACAGTAAAATTAATATCAAATCAAAATGCAATTGTTGGAGGATTACTATTTGCTAAACAAACTTTTGAATTAATTGATAATAAAATAAAATTTATTATTAAAAAGCCAGACGGTTCTAAGACTAGAAAAGGTAATATAGTTGCAATTATTAAAGGCAAAGCAAAAAATATTCTTATTGCGGAAAGAGTTGCTTTAAATTTTTTATCTCATGTATCAGGTATAGCAACTAAAACAAACGAATTTGTTAGACTTGCTGGAAGAAAAACTAAAATTTGTTGTACAAGAAAAACAATTCCAAATTTAAGAGTTATTCAAAAATATGCTGTTAAATTAGGGGGTGGCGTAAATCATAGATTTAATTTAAGTGATGAATATTTAATTAAAGACAATCATATCGCAAGTTCAAATTTAAGAGCTTTAGTAATAAAAGCAATTAAAAACAAAAAAGGAAAAAAAATTACAGTAGAAGTTGATACAATCAAACAACTTAAATCAATTTTAGGTTTAAAATTCAATACTGTTTTGCTTGATAATATGAATGTTAAGAAGTTAAGCGAAAGTGTAAGAATTGCAAAAAAATATTATGAAACTGAAGCTTCAGGCAATGTTAATAAAAAAACTGTGAAAGCTATTGCGTCCACTGGAGTTAACAGAATTTCCGTAGGAAGCATTACACATAGTGCACCTGCGGTTGACTATAAATTAGAATTTTAATTTACAAATTTTGAGAGATCCGGCTTAAAATAATTTGGACCTTTCATTACTTTTCCTGTTTCATTATAAATAGGCTTTCCATTTTCATCTAACTTACTCATATTAGAATTCTGGACTTCATCAAAACATTTGTCTAAATCAATTCCAAATGCATGCCCTGCGCCATAAGTTACATATAATATATCTGTAAGCGCATCGGCCACCTCTAATAAATCCTTATTATTCATTGCTTCTGTAAGCTCCTCCAATTCCTCTTTAATAAGATCTATTCTTAATTTATTTATTTTTTCAGTACTAAATGATGGTTTAGTTTTAACTTCTTGACCAAAAGTTTTCATGAAAATACCAACTTTGCTAAAATTCGACATAATGCTCCTGTATGTTTTTAAAAATTTATTGTATGTTAATAATTATTTATTACTTAAAAATTAATCAATGAAATTAAGAAAAGAATTTGATAGTATTGGAAGTATAAATGTCCCAAATGATAAATATTGGGGAGCATCTACTCAAAGATCTAATAAATTTTTTAATATTGGAAAAATTTTAGTTAATATTTCAATTATTAAATCAATAGCAATTATTAAAAGATCAGCTGCAATAGTGCACGCAAAAGATAAATTAATTGACGGTAAAATTTCTAAAGCAATAGTAAAAGCGTCAGATGAAGTAATCAAAGGTAAATTAGATGAGAATTTTCCTTTAAAAGTTTGGCAAACTGGTTCGGGTACCCAAACAAATATGAATGTGAATGAAGTAATTGCAAATAGAGCTATTGAGATTTTGAAAGGAAAAAAAGGCACTAAAAAACCAGTACATCCAAATGATCATGTAAATAAATCTCAATCTACAAATGATGTTTTTCCTACCGCTATGCACGTATCAATCGCTCAAGAAACTATAAGTAAAATGTTACCAAATTTAAGAATTTTAGAAAAAGCACTAAAAAAAAAATCAAATGAATTTAGAAATATTGTTAAAATTGGACGAACCCATCTTCAGGATGCAACTCCAATCTCTCTTGGCCAAGAATTTTCTGGATACCATGTACAAATAAAAAAATGTATTAAAAGAATAGAATATGCTCTAAAAGAAATTTTGTTTCTTGCACAAGGAGGGACAGCTGTAGGTACGGGTATAAATTCAAAAAAGAACTTTGACAAAAAAATTGTTAAAGAAATTTCAAAGTTTACAAAGATTAAATTTAAACCAGCTCCCAATAAGTTTGCTGAAATCGCAGCACATGATGCAATAGTAAATTTTTCCGGCACCCTAAATACTTGTGCGGTTGCTTTAATGAAAATATCTAATGATATTCGTTTTTTAGGATCTGGTCCAAGAGCTGGGTTTGGGGAATTAATATTACCTGAAAATGAGCCCGGATCTTCAATAATGCCTGGAAAAGTTAATCCAACACAATGTGAAGCTGTCACAATGGTTTGTGTTAAGGTAATAGGAAACCATAATGGTATAACTATAGCAGGTTCACACGGACATTTTGAATTAAACGTGTTTAAACCTCTAATAGCTCATAATATACTTCAATCAATTGATCTAATTGCTGATAGCACAAAAAATTTTGCTTTATTTTGTGTAAAAGGAATTAAGGCAAATAAGTTAAAGATAAAAGAACATTTAGATAATTCATTGATGGTAGTAACCTCGCTCGCTCCACACATTGGATATGACAATGCAGCTAAAATTGCAAAAAGTGCTTTAAAAAATAATTCAACATTAAAGTTTGAAGCATTAAAAACAGGACTTGTTAATGAAAAACAGTATAAACGAATAGTAGATCCTAAAAAAATGATTTATCCCGAATAGTTCTTAATTGCATTATTTATTAACTTTTTTAGGTAAATTTTATTTTGTAAATTATCTCCTTTTAAATTTATATTACTAATAATCTTGTTTAAATTTTGATTGAATTTTCCGTCTACTCTTACATCACTTATTTCCGCACTTTTTTGATCAAAATCGTATGTAAAATTCAAATCAACTGACTTAATTTTAATTCTATAATTCTTTGGAGTTAATAAAAATTTATAAAGCTCATTATAATCCAAAATATTAATTTTTAATTTTCCATCTAGTGTTAAGTGCCCATTTTTCACAAAAATTAAACTATCTTGAAATTTAAAATCTATATATTTTTTCCAACTAAATTTAGTATTATCTATATCAATTAATCCCTCTTGTATTTTTGCAGCCAAATTAATATTTGCAAAATTACTATTATCATAAATTTTATTTGCCTTAATATTAAAATCAAAATTTATATTTTTATTATTAAATATTTGAGTTTTCAATAATTGCATAATAAATGCATTACCATTTAAATATTTATTTAAATTTAATTTATTTGATTTTCCATTAATTTTTGAAAAAAAAGGCTTAAAATTTATAATCCCGTTAAATGAAAAATTTTTTGAGTCACTTTTATCAAAGTACTGAAAGTCAAATGAATTTTGATATATTTTGTAAATTAATTTACTTTTAGATTTATTATAAATTATACTTGATTCACCATCTTTTATTTTTTTATTATAATTAAATCTATTTGACGCTTGAAGTTTAAGAAAATTAATATTTAATTTAGATACTAAGCGTTT
>CACNVX010000022.1 GCA_902624045.1 uncultured Pelagibacteraceae bacterium | reverse complement strand
AGAAGGCAATCCAAATGCTAGCGCATACAGCACTTCAAAAGCAGGTGTAATCTGTTTGACAAAGTCATTAGGAAAAGAACTCGCACAAAAAAATATAGCTGTAAACTGCGTAACACCAGCAGCAGCTAAGACACGTATATTTGACCAGATGAGTGAGGAACATATAAATTATATGTTATCAAAAATACCCCGTAATACTTTTGCAAAAGTGGATGAACTTGCATCGCTAGTAACTTGGTTAGCTAGTGAAGAAAATTCATTTTCGACTGCAGCTGTTTTTGATTTAAGTGGTGGTAGAGCTACATACTGATATGCATATAGGAATAGATCTTGGTGGAACAAAAACTGAGTCTATTATTTTAGATGAAAATGGAAAAGAAATTGAGAGATTAAGAAAAGAAACTCCTAAAAATTATAATGGCACTTTAGATACACTATGTGGATTGGTAAAATACTTAGAGGAAAAATATAAAACAAAATGTAGTGTTGGTGTAGGTACACCTGGTGCTTTATCCAAAGAAACTGATTGTATAAAAGGAGGAAATTCAGTTTGGCTTAATGGTAGACCTTTAAAAAAAGATATTGAACTAAGATTAAACAGAAAAATTTTTTTTGAAAATGACGCAAATTGTTTTGCACTTTCAGAAGCATACGATGGTGCTGGGTCTCAACATGAAATTGTCTTTGGTGTAATAATTGGAACAGGTGTTGGAGGAGGCTTGGTCATTAATAAAAAAATTATTAATGGTTTTAATAACATCACTGGCGAATGGGGGCACAATCAGATGCCCATTGGATCTAACGATAGATGGAACAGACATGATTGTTATTGTGGAAAAAAAGGGTGTATAGAGACTTTTTTATCAGGTCCAGGTTTTTCTAAACATTTTTTTGATATGTATGGTGTTAAATTGGATGCAAAATCAATACAGCAGAATGCAAATAATGGAGATGAAAAAGCACTTGAATTTATTTTCCAATATTTAGACTATTTAGCCAGAGGGTTAGCGCAAGTTATAAATATTATTGATCCAGGAGCAATTGTTCTAGGAGGAGGGGTATCCAACATGAAACAAATTTATGGAAACATTAATCCAAAATTAAAAAAATATGTTTTTAGTGATACAGTAAATACTGAAGTGGTCAAAAATACATTTGGAGACTCAAGTGGTGTAAGAGGCGCAGCTGATCTTGGAAGAGAATCAATTTAGAGTTGTAAAATTAGTCATTGTATTATCTCAATAAATCTATCTATAATTGTTTTTTATAAGTTAACTTAAATTAATAAATGCATAGAGGAAAAAATATGAAAAAAATATTAATCGCTTTAATAACATTAGCGTTTACTTCTACTTCATCAATTGCAGCCCCAAAAATAGAGGTTTTGCACTGGTGGACATCTGGAGGTGAAGCTGCTGCTCTTAAAGTTTTAAAAGATGATTTCGCTGCAAATGGTGGCGAATGGATGGATATGCCTGTAACAGGTGGTGGTGGAGACGCTGCTAACGTTGCATTAAAAGCAAGAATTGTTGCTGGAGATCCTCCATCAGCATCTCAAATTAAAGGTCCTACGATTCAAGAGTACGACCAAGAAGGTGTTGTGGCTCCTTACAATATTGATCCAATTGCTCAATCAGAAGGTTGGGATAAACTCTTGGATCCAATGATTGCTGCCGTACACAAGTGTCAGAACAACAGTGGACCATATTGTGCTGCACCAGTTAATATTCACAGAATTGACTGGATGTGGGCAAACAAAGCTGTTTTCGATGCTAACGGTATTTCAGTTCCAACAACTTGGGATGAGGTAAATGCTGCCGCTGAAAAATTAAAAGCAGCAGGAATTATTCCATTTGCTCACGGCGGTCAAGCTTGGCAAGATGCTACAGTATTTGAAGCAGTTGCGATGGGTATTGGTGGAAATAACTACTACAAAAATTGTTACGTTGATCTTAAAGAAAGCTGTTTGCGAAGTGAGACAACAGTCAAAGTTTTTGATCAAATGAGAAAACTACAAAGTTACACAGATGAAGGTAGCCCTGGTAGAGACTGGAATGTTGCTACTGGAATGGTGATTGAAGGAAAAGCTGGTTTCCAAATCATGGGTGATTGGGCAAAAGGGGAGTTTACTGCAGCTGGTAAAGTACCTGGTGTAGATTATTATTGCTCTCCAACTCCTTCTAATAATGGTTACTTATACAATGTAGATAGTTTTATTTTCTATAAAACAAGTGATCCAGATAAGCAAGAAGGTCAAAAATTATTAGCAAAATTAATGATGGGTAAAAACTTCCAAAAAGTTTTTAATCTGTATAAAGGTTCTATTCCCGCTAGACTAGATGTTCCAATGGATGAGTTTGACAAATGTGCAAAAACTTCTAACTCTGATATTAAAACAGCTGGTGCTAGTGGTGGATTAGTTCCAAGTTTTGCTCATGGTATGGCTCAAGGTAATACTATGAAAGCTGCTTTACAAGATATTATCACAGAACATTTTAATTCTGATATGTCTTCAGTAGATGCTGCAAACGCATTAGCTGACTCAGTATTAGCAAATATGTAGTTCAAAAAAATTAAAAGGCCACTTTTTATTAAGTGGCCTTTTTTTTAATCAAAATTAAAATATTTTTAATGCTTAAGTGGCTAGAAAAAAATTTACCTAAAATTGTAATGGCTCCAGCCGTAGGTTTAATCGGCTGGTTTGTTTATGGATTTATACTCTGGACCTTATATATATCATTTACTAATTCTAAAATACTTCCTAAATATGAATTATGGGGTTTTGGACAATACTCAAAATTATGGGCATCAAGAAAATGGCTTATTTCTGTAGATAATTTATTAATATTTACTGCACTATTTTTAATTTTTTGTATCGTAATCGGAATTCTTCTTGCAATATTTTTAGACCAAAAAATAAGAGCAGAAGGTTTGTTAAGAACTATTTATTTGTACCCAATGGCACTTTCATTTATTGTGACTGGAACTGCTTGGAAATGGATTTTAAATCCAACATTAGGAATTCAAAAATTAGTGGTAGATTGGGGTTTCGAAAATTTTACATTTGATTGGTTGGTTAACAGAGAAATGGCCATTTATACAATTGTCATAGCTGGCGTTTGGCAATCCGCTGGTTTTGTAATGGCATTATTTTTAGCTGGATTAAGATCAGTTGAGGACGAAATTATTAAGGCGGCAAAAATAGATGGCGCAAGTCTTTTTACTGTTTATTGGAAAATCTTACTACCGATGATGAGACCAGTATTTTTTACAAGTTTCGTAATTTTAGTTCATATATCTATAAAAAGTTATGATTTGATTGTTGCTCTTACCCAAGGAGGTCCAGGTATATCTACAACTATGCCAGCATTATACATGACACAAACCGCATTCCATAAGAGTCAAGTTGGATTATCTGCTGCGAGTGCAATGATGATGTTTATGGCTGTCGCAGCAGTTATAATTCCATATTTGTATTCTGAGTTAAGGAGAGAAAATGCAAGATAGTTTGCAATCAACCTATAAACAACTTGAACAGAAATCTAAATATACAAATATATTTTTGAGATGGTTTTTATATTTTATTTTAATTCTTTTTGCCTCTTATTTTATCTTTCCATTATATGTGATGATTGTAACGTCATTAAAGACAATGGAGGAAATTCGTCAAGGAACATTATTAACATGGCCGAGTGCGTTAAATTTTGATTCATGGGCTGTAGCGTGGGGAGGCAGAGGTTATGGAGCTGGAGATACTTTTCTTAAACCATATTTTTGGAATTCAATAAAAATGGTTGTTCCTGCTGTATTCTTTTCAACTTTTATTGGAGCTATGGCTGGATATGTTTTGACAAAATGGAGATTTAAGGGAGATAAGTGGGTTTTTCTTTTTTTATTGTTTGGTTGTTTTATTCCGTACCAAGCAATTTTGTTACCTATGGCTAGAACTCTTGGAGTATTAGGAATTTCAAATTCTGTAATTGGCCTTGTATTAGTTCATACAGTTTACGGTATTCCTTTTACAACTCTTTTTTTTAGAAATTTTTATGTTTCAATACCTACAGAGTTAGTCAAAGCAGCCAGGATAGATGGAGCAGGTTTTTTTAAAATATTTTTCAAAATCTTACTACCAATATCAGCTCCAATTATTGTAGTAACAGTAATATGGCAATTTACTCAGATTTGGAATGATTTTCTTTTTGGTTCTACTTTTTCATTTGGCGAGGCAGCGCCAATTCAAGTTGCATTAAATAATATGGTTTTGTCTAGCACGAGCGTTAAAGAGTATAACGTAGATATGGCATCAGCTATAATTGCTGGTATTCCTACACTTATTGTTTATGTATTAGCAGGAAAGTATTTTATTAGAGGATTAACTTCAGGAGCAGTGAAAGGATAAAAATGAAAACTTTAAAAATTAAGGAGTTATCAAAAAATTTTGGAACAACTGAGGTTTTAAGAAAAATTAATTTAGAAATTGATGAGGGAAATTTTCTAGTTCTTTTAGGACCATCTGGATGTGGAAAATCAACACTGTTAAATATAATTGCAGGTCTAGAAACGATAAATGAAGGAAATGTTTTCATTGATGATTATAATGTAAGTAAAGTAGAGCCAAAAGACCGTAATATTGCTATGGTTTTTCAATCTTACGCTCTATATCCATCAATGAATGTTAGGGAAAATATGATCTTTGGTCTTAAACAGGCAAAAACATCCAAAGAAAAAATAGAAGAACAATTAGAAAAAGTTTCAAAATTTCTACAAGTAGATCAACTTTTAGAGAGAAAACCCTCTCAATTATCTGGAGGACAAAGACAACGTGTTGCTATTGGTAGAGCTCTTGTAAGGGAGCCAAGAATATTTTTGTTTGACGAACCTTTATCAAACTTGGATGCAAAACTAAGGGTTGAAATGAGGAGAGAGATAAAAAAGCTTCACCAACAACTAAAAACAACAGTTGTTTATGTGACTCATGATCAAACAGAGGCAATGAGTTTAGGAACTAATATTGCTATTATGAATCATGGAGTTATTCAACAAAATGATACTCCTGAAAATATTTACAACAAACCAAGTAACACATTTGTTGCGGACTTTATTGGATCTCCATCAATGAATCTTATTAAGGGAAATTTAAAAGAAAATTCAGGGGATATATTTTTTGTAGCAAGTGGTTCAAACTTAGAAGTTCCTATAAAAGATTATGATTTTAAAGATAAATCAAATTTAAATAATAAAGAGGTTTTCTTTGGCATTAGACCTGAACATATTTTTTTCAAAAAATTACATGAAACTTATTTTGAAATAACATTAAGAGCAGATCTTAGTGAGTACATAGGTCATGAGCAAATAGTTACTTTTGATTATGCAAATCAAGAAGTGTTAGCTAAATTTTCTTCTACAATTAAAATAGAGCTTGCAAAAGAGATAAGATTATACTTTGATTTAACACAAGCATCTTTATTTGACGCTCAAACACAGGAGAGAATATAGTATGAAAGTAAAATATTCAGATTTAAAAAATAAAAGAATATTTATAACTGGTGGTGGTTCAGGAATTGGGGCATCAATTGTTGAACATTTTTGTGAGCAAGGAAGTGAAGTTCATTTTGTTGATATTAATTTAAAAGAAACGAAAAAATTATTAAATAAAATAAAAAAAAATAAATTTAAATTTCCAACATTTGTTGAGTGTAATTTATTAGATATTAAAAAATTAGAAAAAATTATTAAAAAAATTATTTCCACCAAAGGACCAATTCATGCTTTAATCAATAATGCAGCGAATGATGATAGACATACAACGGATCAAGTTGATGAAAAATATTGGCAAAACAGAATGGACATAAATTTAAAGCATTATTTTTTTGCTGCTAAAGCAGTCATTAATGGAATGAAAAAAATTAAAGCAGGATCTATTGTAAATTTGAGTTCTGTCTCCTGGATGTTAGGTGAAGGAGATAAGGTAGTTTATGAAACAGCGAAATCCGCCGTTGTAGGTTTAACAAGATCATTTGCTCAAGAATATGGAAAATATAATATAAGAACAAATTCTGTTGTACCTGGTTCAATTGCTACTGAAAGGCAAATTAAACATTGGTTAACTCCAAAATATAAAAAACTTATCTTAGACAGCCAAGCTTTAAAAAGACAGTTAAAGCCAAAAGATGTTGCTCAATTAGTGATGTTTTTAGCATCAGATCAATCGTCTGGATGCACAAAACAAAGCTTTATTGTGGATGGTGGAATAACTTGATTTAGGTGAAAGTTGAAAGTTCAGTAATTCAAAATAAATATTTAAGGGTTCAAACTCTTAACTACGGTGCCAGCCTATTTGAAGTTTACCATAAGAAAAAAAAAATAAATTTAATTTTAAATTTAGGATTAAAAAAATATTATCGATTTAAGCATCCAAGCGTTGGTTCGACCTGTGGAAGATATGCAGGTAGAATTTTAAATTCAAAATTTAAGATTGGTAAAAAAAAATTTAATTTAAATTCAAATGAAGGAAAAAATATATTGCATGGTGGAAAAGTTGGTTTCTCTTCTCTTCCTTGGAAAAAATTAAATCATTCAAAAAATAAAATAGTATATCAACTTCTTTCAAAGGATAGCGATCAAGGTTTTCCAGGAGATTTATTTGTCAATTGCATATATCAATTAAGAAATAATTTTTTGATTATAAAGTATGAGTACAAATCAAACAAAAGTACTCATGTAAATCTTACAAATCATAGTTATTGGAATTTAGAAAAAAATAAAAAAAATATGATTTTCAACCATGAATTAAAAATAAACTCATATAAATATCTGCAAATAAATAAAAATCTAATCCCAACAGGTAGACTTAAAAACGTAAAAAAAACTATATATGATTTTTTACATTTTGAAAATATTGGTAGAAAATTAAATTATTTTAAAAATAAAAAACTCAATATTAAATTTAAAGGTTTTGATAACACATTTGTCGTAAAGAAAAATAATAGAAACTTTGTTGCAACATTGAAAAATAACAAAAGTAAAATTCAAGTTGATTTCTTTTCGAACTTACCTGGAGTTCAACTCTACTCTGCACAAAATCTGAATTACAAAAAAAAATTATTTCCCTATCAAGGTATTTGTTTGGAAACACAATATTTTCCCGATGCACCTAATAAAAAAAATTTTCCAATTACTTTAATTAAACCTAATAAAAGATATAAATGCTTTACAAAAATTAAAATTAATTAACTTATGGTAAAAAAAATTAATATCTCGATAGTAGGAACAGGGTTAATGGGTTTTCAACACATTAAAGCAATTAAAAAATCAAAGAAAGCAAATTTACATTCGATAGTAGATATTAGTAACAATGCTAAAAATATTTCAAAAAAATATAATATTCCATTGTATTCAAATGTTTCAGATCTGTTAAATTTAAAAAAAACTGATGCTGTAATAGTTGCTACACCTAATCAATTGCATGAAAAACATACTTTAAGTTTTTTAAAAAACAAAATACCTGTTTTGTTAGAAAAACCTATTTCAGACAATATTCAATCTGCAAAAAAAATTATAGCTGCTGCAAATAAAAATAAAACACCGCTACTGATTGGATATCATCGTAGACACAATTCAATAGTCTCTAAAGTAAAAAATATTATTAACAAAGGTAAATTAGGTAAGATTGTTTCTGCAAACGTATTGTGCTGGTTATATAAACATAAAACTTATTACAAAGAAAAATGGAGAGTAAGTAAAGGAGGTGGTCCTTTAGGTATCAATTTAGTTCATGATATCGATATGATTTGTTATTTGTTGGGTTCAATAAAATATGTTCAAGCATTTACCTCCAATAAGACCAGAAAATTTAAAGTTGAAGATACTGCAGCAGTCAGTTTAATTTTTACATCAGGTGTACTTTGTTCAATAAATTTATCAGATACCATAGTTGCACCCTGGAGTTATGAATTAACGGCAGGAGAAAATCCTGTTTATCCAATTACTGACCAATCAGCATATATGATTGGAGGAACCAAAGGTTCCATACAATTTCCTAACCTTAAATTCTGGTTTTATAAAAAAGAGAGAAGTTGGTGGAATAAGTTATTTGTAAATAAAAATAAAAATAAAAAAGATAATAATACTTTAGTAAATCAAATTGATCATTTTGCTGATGTAGTGAGAAAAAAAGTTAAGCCAAAAGTGAATGGTAATGATGGTTTAAATTCTCTTAAAATTTTTGCAGCAATAACTAAAAGTGCAAAAACTGGTAAAAAAGTACGAATCTAATTATTTTAATCATTCATTGTTTTGACATATTTTATTTGTTAACTTTGTATATGAGAAAAATTTTCTTGATTATATTGTTTAGTATATTACTTATTTCAAATTCAAATGCTGCTTGTGATGATCCCTTGACTGAAGGTGTTGATTACTCTAATTGTCGATTTTCAGACTCTCAAGATTTACAAGGTAGTTATCTTCCAAATTCAAATCTTTCATTTGCGAGCTTTATTCAAGTGAATTTTGATAAAAGTATTATGATGACTTCAAACCTATCATTTGGAACTTTTCCAGAGTCTACATTTGTCAGAGCTAATCTTTATGAATCTATTTCTATCGGTGCAAATTTTGAAAAAACTAATTTTACTGGAGCCAATTTAACTAGAGTTGATTTTATGGGCGCAACATTAATTGAAGCTAATTTTCAAAACTCTAATTTAATGGAAGCTAACTTTACATCTTCCAACATTACCAATGCTAATTTTGATGGAGCTAATTTAACTGGAGCAACATGGACAAATGGTCAAACTTGTGGTCCAGAGTCTATAGGCACTTGTAAAAAATAACGAATGAATGCCTCAGTTAATACTGATGATGTTATCTTTAATTTTTTTAAACAAATCTGTGACGAAAAAAATGATGAAAAGTGTGTTCAGCTTGGAAACGAGTGGATAAAGGCAATGGAGACCAATTTGTCTGAAATGGAGAAAAATTTAAATGGTGCTGATAAATTAAAGCATAAAGATGACATTCAAAGTAATCGCGATCACTTAAATAGCTTAAAAAATAAAAATTCTTCTGAATGGAGACAATATGCAACCCAATGCATGATTGAAATTATGAATCATAAAAGTCAAAAATAATTAGAAGAAATTAAATTTTAATAACTAGCTATCTTTATTAATATAATATAAAAACTCTACAGGGGTGTCTTTACAGACTGAGATTATACTCTAAGAACCTGTCCGGTAATTCAGAAAGGGATAAAATGAATAACATATATTTTTTAACTCAATCAACATCATTAATATTAGTAATTGCAATAAGTTTAATATTTGCTTTTTTAGGAATTGTTCATTCTAAAAAATTTAAAGGAATAAATAACTATTTAACTGCTAATAGAAAAATTGGTTTATTTTCAATTACTACAAGTCTTGTAGCATCAGCTTTGGGAGCTTGGATTCTATTTGGTCCAGTTGCAGCTGCAACATGGGGCGGCATAGGTGCTGTTATTGGTTATGCACTAGGTACAGCCTCTCCAATGATTTTCTTAATTTATCTTGGAAAAAAAATTAGAAATGAGTTTCCAAAAGGATCTTCTTTAGTTGAGTTTATGAGAAAGAAATTTGGCAAAAGTTTATTTAAGTTAATTTTGATTATGACGATCTTTTATATGTTCATTTTTCTTTGTGCAGAAGTAACAGCGGTTGCTGTGTTAATTAATTATATATCTGGAACAGAATTGTGGATTACAGCACTAATAGTTTTGGTAGCTACATTAAGCTATACCCTTTACGGGGGGCTAAGAGCATCTATATTTACTGATAATATTCAAATGATTGTAATTGGTATTTTGTTATTTATTTTGATTTCAATTATAAGCTCACAGTCAGGAAATAATTTATCTTTTTCTCTAATTAATGAGAAAAATCCACAACTATTAAGTTCAAATTATATTCCAGGATACACGGCTGGATTTACTTTCTTTATTGCAGTTGCTGCAACAAATTTATTTCATCAAGGAAATTGGCAAAGAGTATATGCAGCAAAAGATTATCAAACATTAAAAAGTGGTTTAATAATTGCTTTCTTTATTATTATTCCAATAGTTTTCTTAATGGGTTTCATTGGAATGGTTTCATTTTCAATGGATCCATCTGTCAGACCTGATTTAGGATTTTTTAGTTTATTATTAAAAGATCAAACTAAAAGTTTATCTTTATTAATCATTATTCTTGGTCTTGCATTAACTATATCAACTGTTGATACTTTAGTTAATGCTATTTCCAGTTTGTTTGTAGTTGATGGCAAAGCAACTTTTAAATTAGATAAAAAAACTGATTATTTAAAAGTATCCAAGTATTTTATTTTAATTTTATCAATAATTGCTTTTGGAATTGCTTCAAAAGGATTTGATATTTTATATTTATTTTTATTAGCAGATTTATTTTGTTGTGCATTTGTATTTACTGTTTTTTATAGCTTCTATAATAAAGTAAATGAAAAAACTGCTTATGTTTCAATTATAATTGGTCTTATTGCTGGATTTTTAATGTTTCCATTTCCAGATTTTTCTAAAAGTTTACTAGTGGGAGTATTTTTTCCTAGTAATTTATTTTCACCTTTTGTAGTTCAATCTTTATTATTTTTATCTTTTTTAATTGCAACTCTTTTACCTGCAATAATTTTAAGAATTAAGAAAATTTGAAACTAGATTGACGATTTAATAGCTTTATAAATTAGTTTTTTTGATGTTTCACCAATACTTCTATAAACTTCATTACCATCTTTAAAAATTAAAAGTGTTGTTTGGTATTGGACGTTAAATGAATTTGCTATTTCTTTATTAGTTACATCAAATGCAAAATATTCTATATTATCAAATTCATTAATAGCTTTATTAAGAACTTTCATTTGACTTGCACAGGATGTGCAATATTTTATCCACGAACTTACAATTACCAACTTACCATCTGATAAAGCTTTATCAAAATCTACCTTATTATAAGTTGTTTCTTTCGCTGACGCGTTAAAAGCAAATATACAAAAAACTAAAATGAATATTTTTTTCATAATTCCATGTTATTACGATAATTTATATACATTGTAATATACTAAATTGTCTCTATATACGTTAGATCTATAATGTCTGATAATCAAATAAGTATTAATAATTTATCGAAAATATATGATAATGGATTTGAAGCACTCAAAAACATAAATTTAGAAATAAAAAAAGGTGAAATATTTGCAATGCTTGGACCAAATGGTGCAGGTAAGACAACTTTAATTAGTATTGTTTGTGGAATTGTAAAGCCGTCATCTGGAAAAGTTTTAGTTGAGAATTTTGATATTATAAACGATTACAGAGAAACACGATCAAGAATAGGCTTAGTTCCACAAGAATTAACGTTGGAACAATTTGAAACAGTATTTAACAATGTTTCTTATTCCAGAGGTCTTTACGGTAAAAAACCTGATCCATTGTATATTGAGAAGGTTTTAAAACAGTTAAGCCTTTGGGATAAAAAAGATTTAGGATTAAGACAACTATCTGGGGGTATGAAAAGAAGAGTTCTTATCGCAAAAGCATTATCACATGAGCCCTCAATTTTGTTTTTAGATGAACCAACAGCAGGGGTTGATGTTGAATTAAGAAAAGAGATGTGGAAAGTAGTAGAAGATTTAAGAGAAACAGGTGTTACGATTATTTTAACTACTCATTATATTGAGGAAGCCGAGGCAATTGCAGATAGAGTGGGAGTTATTAATCAAGGTGAACTTATAATTGTAGAACAAAAAAAAGAACTATTAAAAAAAATGGGTAACAAAACATTGACGGTAGAATTACAACAAGAAATCAAAAATATTCCTGCTGAATTAAGTAAATACAAATTAACTCTTGGAGATAATAATATTTCACTTAATTATAAATATGATTTAAGAGAAAAACAAACAGGTATAACTAATCTTTTACAAGATATAAAAGATGCTGGGCTAAAACTACGAGATTTAAAAACAGAACAAAGTAATTTAGAGAAAATTTTTGTTACATTGGTAAAGGAAAATAATGAAATTTAATTATTATGCATTAAAAGCAATTTATCTTCATGAAATGGATCGTTTCAGAAGAACTTTAGCTCAGTCTTTATTATCTCCTGTCTTATCTACTTCACTTTATTTCATCGTATTTGGGTCAGTAATTGGAGGTTACGTTCAAAAGATAGATGGTATCAGTTATGGCTCATATATTGTTCCTGGATTGTTAATGCTTACATTGTTAACACAATCAATTAGCAATACTTCTTTTGGAATTTTTTTTCCTAAATTCAATGGAACTGTATATGAAATTCTTGCAGCTCCAATTTCAACATTAGAAATTGTGCTGGCGTTTGTTGGTGCTGGAGCAACTAAGACATTAATAGTTGGAGCTATGATTTTTGTAACAGCAACATTTTTTGTAGAAGTAGAGGTAAAATATCCAGTATTAATGATTTTTTTGTTAGTTCTTGTGTCTTTTACTTTTGCATTATTTGGTTTCTTGATTGGTTTAATGAGTTCAAATTTTGAACAAATGTCAATAATACCATCTTTAGTAATAACCCCTATGGTATTTTTGGGGGGAAGTCTTTATTCATTAGATATGCTGCCTGAGTTTTGGCAAATTGTAACTTATTTTAATCCTGTGGTTTATTTAATAAATGGTCTTAGATTTGCATTTTATGGAGTTTCAGATTTTAATATTTGGATAAGTGTAGGGTTAATGTTGTCATTTCTAATAATTTGTATTCTGCTTGTGACCAATCTTCTCAAGAGAGGATATAATATTAAAGCTTAATTGAAAAAATATTCTAATTAAGGGCTATAAAAAAATGGAGTATCTGTTTATGTTAATGATAATACTTAAAAATGATTAAATATATCCTACCAGCAATTATAATCTTTTTGATTGTTTTGTTTTGGGAAAAAATTACTGATTTTGTAGAAAAGAAATTCAATATTAAGCTTAATTATATTGTTATTAGCTCAATTATTGCCTTAATAGCAATTATTCTTTTGTTGCTTAATTATTAAGGTCAAAATTATTAAATTCATTAAATAAATGGAAATAGACTTATTATTTATTTTTACGGTAGTTCCAGCCATAGTTTTATATGGAATCGCAAAATCAGGTTTAGGAGGTTCTATGACTCTAATATCTGTTCCTTTAATGACAATAGTGATGCCGTTAAATCAAGCTTTAGGAATAATTTTACCTATTTTAATATTTTCAGATTTTATTGCTGTTTATAAATATAGAAAAGAATTTGATTTAGGAACTTTAAAATTAATGGTTCCTTTTGCTGCCATCGGTATAATTATAGGATCCCTAACTTTTTCATATTTTTCAGAGGAATTATTGAAATTTATGATTGGAGTAATGGGTTTCTTATTTGCAGGTCATTATTTCTTTTTAAAAAAAGATAAGGAAAAAAAATCGGAGAAAAATTTTTTAAAAGGAGGAACGTGTTCAGTAGTTGCAGGTTTTACAAGTTTTTGTGTTCATGCAGGGGGAACTCCAGTAAGTCTTTATTTACTTCCACTGAGAATGAAAAAAGAAATATATGTTGGTACAAGAATATTTTTTTTTACATTTATAAATTTAATTAAACTTCCATTATATTTAAGTTTATCAATGACTAATTTTGAGTCCTTTAAGCATTCAGCATTATTGTTTCCAATTGCACTATTGGGTATCTTAATTGGATATAAGCTGCTTAAAATTATTGAGGAAAAAATGTTTTATAATTTTATATATGCTTTAATTTTTGTCACTAGTACAAAGCTTTTATATGATTATTTGGTATGATTTTTTTACACATACTAAATTTTAAATAAAAGATTAAAAAATAGCACCATATGAAAAAAAAATTTAATCCAAGAATAAAAGCAAGACTAAGAAAAAATAGACAGGTTTTTACAAAAAATATAGATAATTTTTTTGGGTGGGTTAAAGGTGCAAAACTCATTGAGCTAAAAGAATGTAATACAGCAGAAGATCCTGTCAGACCAGAATTAGATAATAAATTCAGAACAGGTTTTGGTAGAAAAATATTTGGTGTTGAGTATCAGGGAGAAATTCATGCTGTTATGTGTTTTGCTTACACAAACGAAATTCCAAAAAGTGTTGAGGAATTAGAAAAACTTAGCACCGATGCATTTCTACAAACTGCTATGAGAGATCAGGCTGGTGGTCAAATAGCTATCGCTTATACTGTCTGGTCTAAAAAAAAAGGTGGAGGGAAATTAATTGTAAAGGAAGTATTCAAAAAGATTAAAAAATCAAATCATTTGAATAGATTGGTAACTCTTTCACCACTTACGGAAATGGCTACTAATTTTCATGAAAGAAATGGTGCTAAACTAATTCAAATTAATGAAACTACACAAAATTTTGAATATAAAGTTATGTAAAAATGAGAATAGTTAAACTTTATTTTATATTATTTTGTAGTTTATTTATTTTACCCTATTCTACAACTATGGCTTACGAAGAAGCAAATTACGAAGTTATTTCTAAAAATGAAATATATGAGATTAGAAAATATTCTGATCGATTAGCAGTAGAAACGATTACATCTGGAATAGATAATAATTTTAGAAAATTATTTAATTACATTTCAGGCAGAAATGAAACTCAAGAGAAAATTAAAATGACAACACCAGTTACTCAAGTTGAGAAAAATGGAAATATGAGCATGCAATTTTATTTACCTTCCAAATTTAATTTAAATAATGCACCAAATCCAAGCAGAGAAGATGTTAAAATAATTAATATTGCAGGAGGGTACTTCGCAGTTTTAAGATACTCTGGACGAGCCTCAGATGGAAATTTTATTAAACATAAAGAAATTTTAGAAAAAGAGTTACAAAAAAATAATATATCAATTATAAGCCCACCTATTAGAGCAACATATGACAGTCCTTTTACCCTTCCAATGAATAGAAGAAATGAAGCTATGTTTAAAGTGGAATTAAATTGAAGAAATCAAAATTTAAAGCAATGGTGTTATCTTGTATAGATCCAAGATTTCAACATTTAGTTCATAATCATCTAAAGAAAAAAAAATTAATAGGAAAATTTAGTGCTTTTACAATTGCAGGTGCAGCTATTGGGGTTACACATCATAAATTTAAACAA
>CACNVX010000021.1 GCA_902624045.1 uncultured Pelagibacteraceae bacterium | reverse complement strand
AATTATAATGAGTGAAAAAATATTGGTCCCAGCCCTTGGCGAAAGTATAACCGAAGCTACAGTTGCTAAATGGCTTAAACAAACTGGTGATACAGTTGAAGAAGATGAGCCAATTGTAGAACTCGAGACAGATAAAGTTAATTTAGAAGTACCATCCCCAATTTCTGGAGTGTTAAGTGAGATAAATTCTCACGATGGATCAGTTGTCGAAGTAGGAGCGGTATTAGGTTCTGTATCAGCAGATGGTGGAGCAGTAAAATCTGTGCCAAAAACCAAAGAAGAAATTAAGAAAGAAGAAATTGTTCCATTAGAGAGTAATGTAATAAAATTAGATGCCAATAAAAAAGAACCAAAAATATTTGAAGAAAAAGAAATCAAAAAATCTGGGTGTAGTTCATCTAAATATTCAGACTGTCTCATTTCAAGTGGGTCGAGACTAGCTAACAAATGGCCTCTTAATCTGTAAGCTCTAATTAACGCAACTGCACTAATGGAATCTTTATTTGAGTCTGCAAGTAATTCAAAATTAAATTTTTCCGAAGTATCTATTTTTTTATTATCAATTTCTTTTTTTTCTTGTTCTTCAATTTTATTCTGCAATACATCTATATCAATTTTCTTTTTTGCTGGGGTCCAAGAAGGACCATTCAATTCTTTTGCAATTACATTTATTTCATCTCCTATACCTTCAAAATAATCTACCCAACTTTTTGGGAGATCATTATCTTTATTAAGATATTTTAAATACATTTGTTCAATAAATGCGCTATTAGATTTATTTAGAAACGAAGTTTTTTTAAAATCGAGATTTTTTGATGAAGACATCTTTTTTATTTAATATATCTCTCTAATATTATTTTTCAATTAGACAGTTTATTAAACAAAGTTTTTCCAATAATTGATGGTGATTTAGCAACTGTTATGCCACATTCCTCCATTTTTTCAATTTTATCTTCAGCTCCACCTTTGCCACCAGATATTATAGCACCAGCATGACCCATTCTTCTGCCTGGAGGAGCGGTAATTCCTGCAATAAATCCAACAATTGGTTTTTTTATCTTGTGATTTTTTATAAAGTCAGCAGCTTCCTCTTCAGCTGTTCCTCCAATTTCACCTATCATTAAAATAGATTCTGTTTCATCATCATTTAAAAATAAATCCAAACAATCTATAAAATTAGTTCCATTAATAGGATCTCCACCAATTCCTATACATGTTGATTGACCGAGTCCATTTTCAGTTGTTTGAGCTACTGCCTCATATGTTAATGTCCCTGATCTTGATACAATTCCAACACTTCCTCTTTTATGTATATTACCTGGCATAATTCCGATTTTGCATTCATCTGGAGTAATTATTCCTGGACAATTGGGTCCAATCAATCTGCTATTAGAACCATTTAATCTTTTTCTTACTTTAAGCATATCCAGAATTGGAATTCCCTCTGTTATACAAACAATAAGTTCAATTGATGCTTCAATTGCTTCAATGATAGCTGCTGCTGCAAATTTAGCAGGTACATAAATCATAGTTGCATCTGCTCCTACTAAATTTTTAGCTTCCAAAACGCTATTAAAAACTGGTCTCTCTAAATGTTTTTGTCCACCTTTCTTTGGTGTAACTCCTCCAACAAGATTAGTTCCATATTTTATAGCCTGCTCTGAATGGAAAGTTCCATGTGCGCCAGTAAATCCTTGACAAATTACTTTAGTATTCTTGTTTACTAAAACTGACATATTATTTAATTGCCTCAACAATTTTCTTAGCTGCATCATCTAAATTTCCTGCAGAAATTAATTTTAATCCAGAATTATCAAGAATTTTTTTTCCTTCTTTAAAATTTGTACCTGCTAATCTTACTACCAAAGGAACACCAATATTAATTTCTTTAGCTGCATCAACTACTCCTTGTGCAAGAACATCACATCTCATGATTCCTCCAAAAATATTTATTAAAATACCTTTAACATTTTTATCTGATAGAATTATCTTTAATGCTGCAGATACTTTTTCCTTAGACGCGCCACCACCTACATCTAAAAAATTTGCTGGCTCTTTGCCATATAATTTAATTATATCCATCGTTGCCATTGCTAATCCTGCTCCATTCACCATACATCCAATACTGCCATCTAGTTTGATATACGCAAGATCATGTTTGCTAGCTTCAATCTCAGTAGGATCTTCCTCATTTAAATCTCTTAATTCAACAATATCAGGATGCCTGAATAAAGCATTTGAGTCGAAATTCACTTTAGCATCTAAACAAACAATTTTTTCCTCTTTTGTCAAAATTAATGGATTTACTTCAACCATACTTGCATCTGTACTTATAAACATTTTATATATTGATTTTATTAACGATATTGATTGTTTTTTTGTTTTTTCATTTAAATGAAAAATTTTAATTATCTTTTCACAATCTATATCTGAAATTTCATCACTCATATCAACTTTTGTTGTTATAATTTTTTCAGGTGAACTACTTGCTACTTTTTCAATGTCAATTCCACCTTGATCACTAGATATAAAAGCGATTTTAGAACTTGCCCTATCAACTAAACATGATAAGTAAAACTCTCGATCTATATTTGAAGACTCTTCAACGTATAATCTTTTTACCTCTCTACCCTCAGGTCCCGTTTGATGTGTAATTAATGTTTTTCCAAGCAGTTCATTAGCTGCTCCTCTCAATTCCTCAACAGAATTTAAAATTTTTACACCACCAGCTTTTCCTCTACCGCCAGCATGAATTTGTGCTTTTAGAACATATTTCTCGGTTTTTAGTGCTTTTGCTTTTTCAATAAGATCCTCAACATTAAGCGCAAATACTCCTTCTGGAACTATAGCACCAAACTTCTTTAATATTTGTTTAGCCTGATGCTCGTGGATATTCATTATTATATTGATAAATCAGGATCTATTTTAGATGCAGCTTTCCATAAAGCTTTTACGGCGTCTATTGAATTCATGAATTCCTTTTTTTCTTTATCATCTAAATCAATCTGCTCTATTTTTTCCACACCATTTTTTCCAATGACAGCTGGAACACCTGCATATACATTTTGTACACCGTATTCTCCATTTAATTGTACAGCACAAGGTAGTAATTTTTTCTGGTCATTCAAATAAGCCTCTGCCATTTGAACACCGGATGCTGCAGGTGCATAAAAGGCTGATCCTTTTTCTAAATACTTAACTATCTCAGCACCACCATCTCTTGTTCTTTGATTAATTTCTTCAACTCTATCTGCAGAAATTTTTCCATCCTGTACAAGATCTAATAATGGTTTACCTGAAATTTTTGTAAATCTTGGCATTGGAACCATAGTATCACCATGACCACCCATAACCATTGCCTCAATTTCTCTTACAGGCACATTAAGTTCAAGTGATAAAAATAATTTAAATCTTGAGCTGTCTAAAATACCTGCCATACCAACAACTTTACTTGATGGCAAACCAGAGAATTTTTGAAATGCCATAACCATAACATCTAAAGGATTTGTGATACAAATCACAAAAGCATTAGGAGCATTTTTCTTAACACCCTCTGCAACTTGTTTAATAATTTTCAAATTTATTCCAAGAAGATCATCTCTACTCATTCCAGGTTTTCTTGGCACACCTGCAGTAATTATAATTACATCAGAATCTTTTATATCTTCATATTTATCAGTTCCTGAAAATTTAACATTGAATCCATCGACTGACGAAGATTGTGCAATATCTAAAGCCTTACCCTTAGCAATTCCACTAGCCACATCAAATAAAACTACTTCGTTAACTAATTCTTTTGTTCCAATTAAATGTGCTAGAGTTCCACCAATTTGGCCTGCACCAATTAAAGATATTTTTTTCATTGATGTCCTTTATTTCATTGTTGGCATTACAAATTCTGCATTTGATCGGACACCTGAGGGCCATCTAGATGTTACTGTTTTTAGTTTAGTATAAAATTTTATTCCTTCCATACCATGCATTCCACTATCTCCAAATATCGATCTTTTCCAACCGCCAAAACTATGAAATGCCATAGGCACTGGAATAGGCACATTAATTCCAACCATACCTACTTGAATTTTGCTTGCAAAAGTTCTACCAGCATCACCATCTCTTGTATAAATACTAACTCCATTTCCATACTCATGATCATTGATTAATTTTGCTGCCTCTTCAAAAGTTTTTACCCTTACAACTGATAATACTGGACCAAAAATTTCTTCTTTATAAATTCTCATATCTTTATTTACATGATCAAATAAACATCCACCTATATAAAAACCATTTTCATAACCCTGAAGTTTTAAACCTCTTCCATCGACTACTAATTTTGCACCTTCCTTTACACCTAAATCAACATAACTAGTAACTTTTTCCAAATGTTCTTTTGTAACCAAAGGCCCCATTTCCGATGTTTTGTCCATTCCAGGACCTACTTTTAAAGCCTCAGCTTTTTTTGATAATCTTGATACAAGCTCATCTCCAATATCTCCAACTGCAACGGCAACTGATTGAGCCATACATCTCTCACCAGCTGAACCATATGCTGCACCCATTAAACCATTAACTGCACCATCTAAATCGCAATCTGGCATTACAACTAAATGATTCTTAGCTCCACCTAAAGCTTGAACTCTTTTTTCATTTTTGGCTGAATTTTCATAAATATATTTTGCAATAGGAGTAGAACCCACAAAACTAACAGCTTTAATATCTTTATTTTCTAAGATTCCATCAACAGCTTCTTTATCGCCATTTATAACGTTAAACACTCCATCTGGAAGACCTGCTTCAGAAAGTAATTCAGCTAATCTCAAAGGGCAAGATGGGTCTTTTTCAGAAGGTTTAAGAATAAAAGTATTTCCACAAGCTATAGCTATAGGAAACATCCACATTGGTACCATTGCAGGAAAATTAAATGGAGTAATTCCTGCAACCACACCTAGTGGCTGTCTCATAGAATAACTATCAACATCTGTACCTACATTTTCAGAGTACTCACCTTTTAATAAATGTGGAATTCCACAAGCAAATTCTACTACCTCTAGTCCTCTTGTTAAGGAGCCTTTTGCATCCTCATAAACTTTTCCATGTTCTGAAACAATTAATTTTGTAAGCTCCTCAGAATTTTTTTCAACTAACTCTTTAAACTTAAAAATTATTCTTGCTCTTTGAAGTGAAGGCTTTAAGGACCAAGTTTCAAAAGCTTTTTTTGCTATTTCAACAGTAGCATCCAAATCAATCTTGCTTGCAAGTCGTACTTCGGAGTCTTGCTCTCCAGTTGCTGGATTAAATACTCTTCCAATCCTATTTGACGAACCTGGAATTATTTTTCCATTTACAAAATGTTCGATTAATTTCATGGATGGTTTTTAAATCAAAATTCTTATTTAGTCTATTTAAACATTAGCTGTTGCTAGCATTTTTTTTATTTCTGCAATGGCTTTTGCAGGATTTAAGCCTTTAGGGCATGCACTTGTGCAATTTAAAATCGTATGACACCTGTAAAGTTTTAATTCATCTGCAACTTTTTTTAATCTCTTTTTTCTATCTTCATCTCTACTATCTATTATCCATCTATAAGCTTGTAAGAGAACTGCTGGACCTAAATATTTATCGCCATTCCACCAATAACTTGGGCATGATGTAGAACAACATGCACACATAATACATTCGTATGCACCATCTAATTTAGCTCTATCCTCTTTAGATTGATAAATCTCACTTGTTTGTGTTGTTGACTTATTTTTTAACCAGGGTTCAATTGATTGATATTGTTTATATAGGCCATCTAAATCTCCTATTAAATCTTTTTTTACTTTTAAATGCGGCAAAGGATAAATGTCAATATCACCGTCAATTTCTGCATGAGATGTTGTACAAGCAAGCCCATTTTTTCCTCCCATGTTCATAGCACATGAACCACAAACTCCATGAGCACAGGATCTTCTGTAAGCTAAAGTCGGATCAATTTCGTTTTTAATTTTATTTAAAATATCTAATACTTTAGATGGACAATTATCCATATCAACTTCATATGTATCTATCCTTGGATTTTCCTCTGTTGTTGGATCCCATCTATATATGTTAACTTTTCTTAAATTTTTAGAACCGGTTTTGTCTTGAAAGTATTTGCCTTTTTTAACTTCTGAATTTTTAGGCAAACTAATTTGAACCATTAATATACTCTCTCTTGAGGTGGAAAATATTGAACTTCGTTTGTTAATGTTGACTTATGTACCTCTCTATAACTAATTTTTGTTTTCTTTCCGTCGCACCAAGCTAGTGTATGTTGCATATATTTTGCATCGTCTCTTTTAGGATAATCGTCCCTTGCATGTGCCCCTCTGCTTTCTTTTCTGTGGTATGCTGAGTCTACAGTTGTTACAGCTTGTCTTATTAAATTATCAAATTCCAGGGTTTCGACTAAATCTGTATTAAACACCAAAGATCTATCTTTAACAGATATAGAGTCCATACCGTCGTAAGTTTTTCTAATCTCCTCGACACCTTCTTTCAAATTTTTTTCTGTTCTAAATACAGCACACTTTGATTGCATTGTTTTTTGCATTGAAAGTCTTAATTCTGCGGTAGTATTATTTCCATTTGCATTTCTTAATTTATCAAACCTATCTAAACATTTTTGAGTTTCGGTTTCAGAGATTTCTTCATGAGGTGTTCCTGGTTTTATTAATTCAGCAGCTCTTTTTGCTGCTGCTCTTCCAAATACTACTAAATCAATTAATGAATTAGATCCAAGTCTATTTGCACCATGAACAGAAACACATGCTGCTTCACCGATAGCCATTAATCCAGGCACTGTTTTTTCTGAACCATTAACAGTTAATACCTCTGCTTTATAGTTCGTAGGAATGCCTCCCATATTATAATGAACGGTTGGCACGACTGGAATTGGTTCTTTTGTGACATCAACATTTGCAAATAATCTTGCAGCCTCTGTTATTCCAGGCAACCTACTTTCAATAATTTCTTTATCTAGATGATTTAAATTTAAATGCACATGATCTTGTTCTTTTCCAACTCCTCTTCCCTCATTAATCTCAATTGACATTGACCTGCTTACAACATCTCGTGATGCCAAATCTTTTGCGTTTGGAGCGTACCTTTCCATAAATCTTTCACCTTTTGAGTTTGTAAGATATCCTCCCTCCCCACGTGCACCCTCAGTAATTAAAGTACCATGGCCATATATCCCTGTAGGATGAAATTGTACAAATTCCATATCTTGTAATGGTAGACCTGCTCTTAAAACCATTGCATTACCGTCACCTGTGCATGTGTGTGCAGATGTTGCTGAATAATAAACTTTTCCATATCCACCAGTCGCAATAATAACTGTGTGAGCTCTAAATCTGTGTATAGTCCCATCATTTAAATTCCAAGCAATCAATCCTTTACATTCTCCATTTTTCATTAACAAATCTAAGGCGAAGTATTCTATAAAAAATTCTGTATTGTGTTTTAAGGCTTGGCCATAAAGTGTATGCAATATTGCATGACCAGTTCTATCCGCAGCTGCACAGGTTCTCTGAACAATGCCATTACCATAATTTTTGGTCATACCACCAAACGGTCGTTGATATATTTTTCCATCTTCAGTTCTACTAAATGGAACTCCGTATTGTTCTAATTCTAATACAGCTTTTGGCGCTTCTTTACACAGATACTCAATACTATCTTGATCACCCAACCAATCAGCACCTTTTACAGTATCATACATGTGCCATCTCCAATCATCTTCACCCATATTTCCAAGTGATGCTGAAATACCACCTTGTGCCGCTGAAGTATGACTTCTAGTTGGAAATACTTTTGAAATGCAAGCCGTTTTTAATCCGGATTCACTTAGCCCTACAGCTGCTCTTAATCCAGAGCCTCCAGCTCCGAGTACAACTACATCGTACTCATGATCTATGATATTATATTCTTTCATGTGCCTAAGTTAAATAATACAATAATTGTAATTATAGGAATTACTATAGCAAAAAAATTAAGCGCTTTGTTTGCGGCATTTTTGATTTTTTCGTCTTTAATATAGTCCTCAAAAACCTCACTTATGCTTAAAGCTGAAAAAAAATAAGAAAATACCAAAAATAACCCTATTAAGGTTTTAGTTGGTTGAGCCGTTAAAAATCTAACTATTTCAACATATGTTTTATCATAAAAGTTTACTAGATTTACTATAAACCAAAACATCAGGGGTAATAAGATTAATGAACTTATTCTTAAAAAAATCCACTTTTTTGTTGCGGGCAACATTATACAATACCTCTTCCAAATAAATAAATTAATATAGTTAAAATTACTGATCCAAAAATAACAAGCAGTCCAGTAACTTTTGTTTTTTGTAGCTCAAATCCATAACCATAATCCATGATTAAATGTCTTATCTCACTTAACATTTGAAAACTGAATGACCAAGTTATACTAATCAAAATAAATTTTCCTAAAAATGTTTTTAAAAAATTATTAATTATTTGATAGTTGGTTTCGCCTAGAAGCATGAAAGCAAACCAGAAACAAATTAAAGTAATGACAAAAAAATTTATTATTCCTGTAATTCTATGTGAAATTGATACCAATGAAGAAATATGCCATTTATAAATTTGTATATGTGGTGATAAAGGTCTATTTTCCATTTACTTGATTTGATTTAATTATTGTTTCTGCAATTTCAACAGAATTAAGTGCAGCACCTCTTAATAGGTTATCAGAAACTATCCATAAATTTAAAGAGTTGGGATTTGTTTTGTCTTCTCGAATTCTCGATATATAAGTTTCATCACTTCCAGTTGCTTCAATTGGAGTGCTATAGCCACCGTTTTCCCTTTTATCAATAACCACACATCCTTCTGCATTATTTAGAGCATTTCTAACTTTTTCTAAATTATATGGTTTTTCAAACTCAATGTTTACAGCTTCAGAATGTGAGACTAGAACTGGAATTCTTACACATGTTGCCGTAAGTTCAATATTATTATCTAAAATTTTTTTTGTTTCATTTACCATTTTTAATTCTTCTTTTGTATAACCATCCTCAGCAAATACATCTATGTGTGGAATGATATTAAATGCAATTTGTTTGGTAAAATTTTTTGACACTATTTTTTTTCCTTCTAAGTATAATTTAGTTTGATCAATTAATTCATCCATTGGAGCCTTGCCACCACCTGAAACAGACTGATAAGTTGAAACGACAACTCTTTTTATTTTAAATAAGTCATGAAGAGGTTTAAGTGCAATAACAAGCTGTGCTGTTGAACAGTTAGGATTTGCAACTATATTTTTTTTCATTTTTTTTATATCAGATCCATTTACCTGTGGAACAATAAGAGGAACTTCTGGATCCATTCTAAAAAAACTTGAATTATCAATTACTATAGTATTTTTAGCTGCATTTTCTGCATACTTTTCTGCAATTTTTCCTCCAGCAGCAAAAAAAGTTATGTTTGCCTTTGAAAAATCATAGTTCTCTAAATTTTCAATCTCATATTCTTTATCTCTGAATGTGATTTTTTTTCCTGCACTTTTTTCTGATGCAACTAGATACAGGTTATCAAACTTAAAGTTTTTTTTATCAAAAACCTCAAGAGTTTTTCTTCCTACATTACCTGTTGCACCTACTATAGCTATGTTCATGTTTTAGAACTTTTATACTAAATAAAAGGTAAATCGCAAACTTTACCGGTACAATTTTCGCTATTTATCTCAGCTTTTACATCTTGATCAGTATTCCAGTAGTCTTTTTTCATCATAGCGATACCAATAACTTTTTTAAAATATGGCGAATAACAGGCTGATCTCAATTCTCCAATTATTTTATTATTTTGATCAGTCAGATCTAATGAACCTGTAAGACTAATTTTATCTGTATCAAACTTTACTCCCATTAGCTTTTTTTTAATTCCATCTGATTTAACCTGTTTTAGTTTTTCTTTTCCTAAAAAATCAATATCACTATCTATATTAATATATTTATCAAATCCACACTCATAGGGATTATCTCCATTATCCATATCATTTCCATATGAAAGTAATCCACTTTCAATCCTCTCAATTAAATTAGGACATCCTGGTTTAATATTAAATTCTTTTCCAATTTCAAAAAGATGATCGTATAATTTTAATCCAGAGTCATTATGCTCAACATAAATTTCATAACCACCTTGTTTAGACCATCCAGATCTAGCAATTAAATGCTTATCACCACCAAATTCAAAATAATCAAAACCAAAAAATTTTAAATTTACAATCTTATCCCCAAAAACTTTTTCCATTAGGTTAAATGACTTTGGACCTTGTACTGCCATTATATCAACATCAGGTTCAATAATTTTAACATCAAATTTATTTCCTATTGCTAATCCTTTAGCAAATAATATTACATCTGAGTCAGCAAGAGAGATCCACCATTTGTTTTCGTTTAACCTCAACACTACTGGATCATTAATGAGACCTCCATTATCATCAATTATTGGACAATAATAGCACCTTCCATCTTTTGATTTCGATAAATCTCTACACGTCATTAATTGAACTAATTTTGCAGCATCTTTTCCAGAAATTTCTACCTGTCTTTCAGCAGCAACATCCCATACCTGTACATGCTCTTTCAGATGATGGTAAGAGTCTTCCAATGTACCAAATGCGGCAGGGAGCAGCATATGATTATAAATAGTGTAGGCTGTAACACCTTGTTTTTCTATTCTTGAGGTATAAGGAGTTCCTCTAAGTCTTCTTGATTTTGCTATTGAAAAAGTTTTCATTATTTTAAAAATTCTAAGACCTTGTCTCTCATTTCAAATGCTTTTTCAATCATAATCATATGACCACATCCTTCAATTACATGTACCGTTGAGTTTTTGACTAAATTAGAAAATTTTTTACCTACCTCTAAGTTTACCATTTTGTCTAAAGATCCAAAAATAAATAAAGATGGGCATTCTATTGATTTTGCTGCATCAGCTCCGTTTTTATAATTGTTACAAGCAACAAGGTCGACTGCTAATATTTCTCTAATATCTCTTGGAGACTGAATAATTTTTTCAACAGGATTACCTCCAATAAATTTTTTTGATCCTTCATATCCCCATTTCATCATTAATTTAACTGCATCAGAATCTCCATTTTTTGCTAAATCAATTAAGTCTGAATGAACTGGCATTCTATTAGAACCACCGATAAACACAATTTTTTTTAATCTTTTTTTATATTTTGATGCGTACTCAAGAATCTCCAAGCATCCTTGAGAATGTCCAACTAAAATCAATTTTTCTAAATTTAATGAAATAAATACTTGTTCTAACCAATCAGCAATTTTTTCAATTGTGTCAAGACAGGGACCATCTGAATTTCCGTGGCCTGGTAAATCTACAGATAAAACATTAAAATTATGATTAGAAAAAAATTGTTCTGTTAAGGACCATACTATATGTGAAAGACCGCTTCCATGAAGAAATAATAAAGTCTCCTTTTTTGGATCTATTCCTTGTCCAGCATCTGAAATATGAATATTTTTATTTTCTATTTGAAAAATCAAAATTACCTAAACTTGTTTTCTTAATTCAAATTTTTGTATTTTTCCTGTTGAAGTTTTTGGTAACTCACAAAAAACAACTTTTTTTGGAACTTTGAAACCTGCTAATGTTTCTTTACAAAAATCGATTAATTCTTTTTCACTAACTGGTTTATCTTTAACTGCTTCAATAAATGCACATGGTACTTCTCCCCATTTTTCATCGGGTTTTGCAACAACTGCAGCAATAGAAACAGATGGATGTTTTGAAAGAGTGTTTTCAATTTCAATTGAAGAAATATTTTCTCCTCCAGAAATAATTATATCTTTTGATCTATCTTGTATTTTTATATATCCATCAGGATGCATTACAGCTAAATCGCCACTATGAAACCATCCATCTTTCATAGCTTTATCAGTTGCATCTTTATCTTTAAAATATCCTTTCATCACCACATTTCCTCTAATCATGATTTCACCAATTGTCTTTCCATCTCTAGGGATTTCCCTCATTGTTTCAGGATCTAAAATAGTTACTCCCTCAGTATTTGGATATTTGACGCCTTGTCTTGCCTTAATTTCATTTTGCTTCTCTTCATCAAAGTCATTCCACTCATCATTCCAAGCACACTGAGTAACATGCCCATAAGTTTCTGTTAAACCATATACATGCATTACTTCGAAACCAAGAGCTTTCATTTTCTTGAAAATTATACTTGGAGGAGGAGCTCCAGCAGTAAGAACGTAAACTTTTTGTTTTAATTTTTTTTGATCACTCTCAGGTGCTCCAGTAATCATATTTAAAACTATTGGTGCACCACCAAAGTGTGTAATTTGATATTCATCAATTAGTTCAAAAATTTTTTTAATATCTATATTTCTTAAACAAATTGTTCGACCATTTAGCATTGGAACTGTCCATGGATAACACCAGCCATTGCAATGAAACATTGGAACAACTGTTAAAAAATTTAGTCTGTTTGGCATATTCCAGGCTACGGAGCTTCCTGTTGACATTAAATATGCTCCTCTGTGATGATATACTACTCCCTTTGGGTTTCCTGTAGTTCCCGATGTATAGCTCAATGATATTGCTTGCCATTCATCTTCTGGCATTTCCCACTGAAAATTTTCGTCTCCTGTGTTTAAAAAACTCTCGTATTCTAAGTCTCCAATTTTTTCTAATTTAGATTGATCAGCATATTTGTCATTAATATCAATTATAGTAATTTTTTTGTTAAGAGATTGTAAAGCTTTTTTTACTTCTACATGTAATTGTCTATCTACTACAAGTACCTTTGCTTCACTATGATTTAAAATGTAAGAAATTGTTTTAGCATCTAATCTTATATTTATAGTATTAATAACTGCACCCGTCATTGGTACTGAATAATGCGCTTCAAAAATTTCTGGAGTATTAAATGCCAAGAATGAAACAGTATCACCTTTTTTAACACCTATTTTTGATAGTGCGCTAGCAAATTTTACAACTCTTTTATACACTTCTTCCCAAGTGTATTTTCTATCCTCATAAATTAAAGCTTCATAATTTGGATAAATTTCTTTTACTCGTTTTAAAAATGTTAGCGGAGTGAGTGGTACGTGATTAGCTTTATTTTTATCTAAATTTGTATCGTAATGATTCATTACTAGTTAAATTTAAAATTCATTATATTTGAGCTTCCAGAAATTGCAGATTTGTAATGATACTCAGCTCGAGGTAGTACTTTATCAAAATAAAATTTAGCAGTATTTATCTTATCACTATAAAACTCCTTATTTGTATCAAAATCATTGAAACTAACATCCAAAATTTTAATCCAAGCATAAGCAATTGAAATGAATCCTAAACTTTTTAAATAGTCATTTGCTGCAGCACTCACATCATCTTTTTCAATTTTATTCTTATCTTCTATCCAGCCTGTAAACTTAGACAACATATCTAGATAATAATTTAATTCTTTGGAAAAAGTTTTTACTTTTCCATTTTTACTTTCACATTCTGACTTAACCATATCTAAAAACTTATTAATAATATTGCCATTTTTATTAAACAATTTTCTAAATACTAAATCTGCTGCTTGCACTGAATTTGTTCCCTCATAAATAGGTGTAATACGATTATCTCGATACAATTGTTCTATACCTTGGTCTTTCGTATAACCATATCCACCATGTATTTGCATCGCATCACTTGTTATTTCCATTGCTAAATCAGTAAACAGTGATTTAACAACGGGTGTCATTAATGAAACATAATCTAAAGCATCATGTTTTATCTTTTCATCTGGATGATAAAGACTTACCTCTGTTTGTTGGGACAACCAAAAACATAAGGCTCTTTCACCTTCAATTATTGACTTCATATTTAGTAAAGATCTTCTAATATCTGCATGTTCGATAATTAAATCTGCTCCATTTGTAGATTTAGAATTATTAGTTTTTCCTTGCTTTCTCTCTTTTGCGTAAGTAAGGGAATTTTGATAAGCAATTTCAGATATTCCTAAACCTTGAATACCAACAACTATTCTTTCTAAATTCATCATAGTAAACATGGCACTAAGACCTTTGTCTTTATTACCGATCATATAACCAGTTGCATCATCAAAATTTAATACACAAGTAGCCGAACCTTTAATACCCATTTTACTTTCAATGGATCCAGTTGAAATCCCATTTCTTGGACCAACACTACCATCTTCATTTACAATATATTTTGGAACCAGAAATAAACTAATTCCCTTAGTACCAGAAGGAGAGTCGGTAGATCTTGCTAAAACTAAATGAATGATATTTTCAGTTAAGTCGTGGTCACCTGAAGTTATAAATATTTTTTGCCCACTAATTTTGTAAGTATCATCAGATTGTTTGATTGCTTTAGTCTTTAGTAAACCTAGATCTGTTCCACAAACTGGCTCTGTTAAGCACATTGTACCACTCCATTTACCCTCAACAATTTTTGGTAAATACTTATTTTTTATTTCATTTGATGCATGGTGATTAATACAATTATAAGCACCAATACTTAATTCACTATATAATTTGAATGACAAACTTGCTGAAGATAACATCTCATCAAAAAATGCACTTACTGTTTTTGGCATTCCTTGTCCACCATATTTAGGATCACAAGATAACGATGTCCAACCATCTTCAATGTATTTTTGATATGCTTCTTTATATCCTGGGGGAGTTCTAACAATACCATTTTCTAAAACTGCTGGATTTTCATCTCCTGCTTTAGCAAGTGGTAAAATTAAATTCTGATTTATCTTAGCTGCTTCCTCCAAAATATCTTTTACCAAATCTGGAGTTACTTCATTATACTTCTCAAGCTCGTTATAATTTTTATTGTCTCTTAATTTTTCAAAGAGAAACATCATATCTTTTACTGGAGCTGTATAAGTTGGCATTTTTGAACCTTAGAATAATTCCTTTTTTATTGCAATTTTGAAATTATCGCATCACCCATTGCTGAAGTAGATATTTCTTTCATACTATCTGACATTATATCTTTAGTTCTTAAACCATCGTTTAGAACGTCTTGAACTGCTTTTTCTAAAATATCTGCTTCTTTATCAAGATCTAGTGAATATCTTAATGCCATTGCAAAGCTTAAAATTGAAGCTATCGGATTTGCTATACCTTTTCCTGCAATATCTGGAGCAGAACCATGAATAGGCTCATACATTGCTCTCATTTCACCATCTTTATTTTTTGCTCCTAAGGATGCAGAAGGTAAAAGGCCCAATGATCCAGTTAACATAGAAGCTTGGTCAGATAACATATCTCCAAATAAATTATCAGTTACAATTACATCAAATTGTTTTGGATTTCTCAAAAGTTGCATAGCACAATTGTCGGCTAACATATGACTTAGTTCTACATCTTTATATTCTTTATTATGTAATTCTTGAACCTCTTCTTTCCACAACTGTCCAGCCTCCATAACATTTGATTTTTCACTTGATGTAACTTTATTAGACCTTTTCCTCGCTAAATCAAAAGCTACTCTCGCCACTCTTTTAATTTCACTAGTAGTATATGTGTGAGTATTTATTCCTTTTCTTTCACCATTTTCTATTGGCTTAATTCCTCTTGGTTCACCAAAATATATACCACCTGTAAGCTCTCGCACTATCATAATGTCTAACCCTGAAACTATTTCTGGCTTAAGGGTTGAAGCATCAACTAATTGCTCAAAACAAATAGCAGGTCTTAGATTTGCGAATAATTTTAATTCTTTTCTAAGCTTTAATAATGCTCTTTCTGGTTTTTTTGAAAATTCTAAGCTATCCCAAGTAGGGCCACCTACTGCTCCTAACATAATCACTTCACTTTCTAAAGCTTTATAAAAAACTTCATCAGTAATTGGAGTACCATGTTTATCGTAAGAACATCCACCTATAAGTTCTTGATCTATCTCAAAATCTAAGGATTTTTTATCATTAAACCAAGTGATGATTTTTTTAACTT
>CACNVX010000020.1 GCA_902624045.1 uncultured Pelagibacteraceae bacterium | reverse complement strand
TTTCAGTTAATTGCTTTAATTCACTTGGAGAAGTGTCTTGTCTAGCTATGATTGTGTGTTCGTATAAATTCATTTAAGTTCTTTAATAAAAAATGAGGATATACTATTATAAAAGTTCAATTACAATAGTTAAAAAGGTAAAAAAAATAGTTTTTTTCATATGTTTTCAGTAATTTTTCCAGGTCAAGGATCACAAATGGTTGGAATGGGAAAAGAACTATATGAAAAGTATGATCTTGTTAAACAATTATTTAAAGAAGCGGATGAAATTCTTAATTTTTCTCTTTCAAAAGTAATTTTAGAAGGTCCAAAAGAAAAATTAGATTTAACCGCCAATACCCAGCCAGCAATATTTTTGATTAGCTACTCTATATTCAATATCATTAAAACAGAATTTAATATAAATCTTAACAAAGCAAAGTTTTTTGCTGGACATTCTTTAGGAGAGTATACAGCATTATCTTGCGCGGAATATTTGAATTTTTCGGAAACTTTAAAAATATTAAGAATCAGAGGAGATGCTATGCAAAATTCAGTTCCCAAAGGGCAGGGAGGAATGGTTGCTGTGTTGGGCTCTACTGTCGGAAGGATTGAAAATATATTAAACAAAGAAATTAAAAATTTTAAAGCTCAAATAGCAAATGACAATTCTGAAGGTCAAATAGTTTTGAGTGGAAAAACTAATGATTTAGAAAAATTAATTGAAACCTTAAAAGAAAATTCAATAAAAAGTATTAAACTGCCAGTAAGTGCACCTTTTCATTGTAATTTGATGTCAAATGCCACAAAAATAATGTCTGAAGAATTAAATAAACTAAATTTTAAAAAAGGTATAAATAAATTAATATCAAATGTAACAGCAAAGGAGATTTTAAATGAGGTAGAACTAAAAGAGTTATTAGTTAGACAAATTGAAAATAGAGTTAGATGGAGAGAAAGCGTAATTAATATGATAAATAATAATGTTAAACATTTTATTGAAATAGGACCTGGGAAAGTTTTATCAGGCTTGATAAAAAGAATTAATAGAAGTGTTAAGATTGATACAATTAATAGCAAAGAGGATATTGAAAAATTAAAAATATGATTGATGTTAAAAATAAAAATATAATTGTTACCGGTGCATCAGGTGGAATAGGAAATTCTATAATTAAAATATTAAGTAAATCTGGTGCAAATATAATAGCTTCAGGGACGAAATTAGAAAAATTGGAAGAATTAAAAAAAAAAAACGCAAATATAAAAATATTTAAATTTGATATTTCCGAGCATGAAAAAATTGAAGAATTTGTAGAAAAAGCAACCGAAGAGCTCGGAGGAAATTTGGATTGTATTGTAAATAACGCAGGTATTAACCAAGACAATTTAGCAATTAGGATGGGTTTAAAAGAATGGCAAAAAGTTATAGATATAAATTTAACCTCAACATTTATGATGAGCAAATCAGCTATCAAAAAAATGTTAAAAAATAAATCTGGAAAAATTGTAAATATTACTTCCGTTGTTGGCCATACTGGAAATTTAGGTCAGGCTAATTATACAGCATCCAAAGCAGGAATTGTTGCAATGTCAAAAAGTCTTGCAATTGAATACGCTAAAAAAAATATAAATATAAACTGTATTTCACCAGGTTTTATAAAAACTGCTATGACAGATAAAATTGATGAAAAATTTAAGGATGCAATTGTCTCCAAAATTCCATCTGCACGTCTTGGAGAACCAGATGATATAGCAAATGCTGTGTTATTTTTGTGCTCAAATCAATCAAACTACATTAACGGTGAAACATTGCATGTTAATGGCGGTATGTATATGGCTTGACAAAATAACTTTTTAAACTATTAAGAATTTATAACAAAAAGGATCAATATGTCAGAAGACGTTTCAAGCAAAGTAAAAAAAATTGTAGCCGATCATTTAGGTATAGATGAAGCGAAAGTTACTGAGGAGTCAAGTTTTATAGATGATTTAGGAGCTGATAGTTTAGACACTGTAGAATTAGTGATGGCTTTTGAAGAAGAATTTGGATCTGAAATTTCAGATAGTGAAGCTGAGAAAATTTTGACTGTGGGTGATGCAGTTAAATTTATCGAAGGAAAAGCTAATTAGAAATTTTAATGCCCTCAGAAACAGACGGGGTAATGATAATTTTATCTTCTCCATCAGGAGCAGGTAAGACAACACTCGTAAAAAAGATTTCCGAAGATAAAAACTATGAGATTTCAATTTCTCATACTACTCGCCAACCGCGGGTAAACGAAAATATTAATGAAGACTACTTTTTTGTCAGTGAATTAGAATTTCAAAGACTAATTAAAAATGAAGAATTTCTTGAATATGCAAAAGTCTTTAATAACTTATATGGCACAACAAGAACTCCAGTTATTGAAAAATTAAACAAAGGCAAAAATGTTCTTTTTGATATTGATTGGCAAGGAGCTGATCAAATTAAAAATAAGAAATTAGATTATAAATTAATTACGTTTTTTATACTACCTCCAAGTAAAGACGTTTTATTTACAAGATTATCTAATCGGCACATGAATGATGAAGTAATAGCCAAAGAGAGAATGGAACAATTTGAAAGGGATGTTTTGCATTGGATAAACTATGATTATGTAGTCATTAATAATGATTTAAGTAAATGTTATGAAAAAATTATTAATTTAATTGATGCAGAAATAAATAATGGGTCCAAAGACTATGATATTGACTACATTAGAAAGCATGTCGAAAAATTAACTTTTTAAATTCTCATACTCACGAGTTAATTCGTAATATGTATTGTTTTTTAAATTTTGTGGTCTTAAATTTAAATTAATTTTATATTTATCCAAGATTTTATTATTACCATTAAATACTTGATTAAAGGGTTTTTTTAACATTTTTCTTCTTTGATTAAAAAATATTCTTGTAATTTTTTCTAAGTTATAAGGATTCTTAATTTTAACAAAATTTACTTTTGGAGAAAAAAATAACAATGTACTATCTATACTTGGTCTTGGTGAAAATGACTCTGGTTTTATATCGCATATTTTTTTAATTGTAAGTTTCCAATTACTAAGAATAGAAAGCCTTCCATAGTTTGAAGTATTGTATTCAGCAATAATTCTATCAGCTACTTCTTTTTGAAACATTAAAATTAAATTTTCAAACCAAAAATTGTTTTTAAGATTAATTATCCATTTACTAAGTATCTCTGTAGAAATATTGTAAGGTAAATTCCCAAAAACAGTCATTTTTCCATCAAAAATTTTTGTTTCGTCTATTTTTAAAATATCATCGTTAATAATAACAATGTCATTTTTAAATTTTTTGTTTAAACTTTTTGATAATTCATTATCTTTCTCTATAGCAAAAAATTTCTTGGGTTTTTTTTTTAGAATTAGTGAGGTTAAATTCCCAGTACCTGGACCAACCTCTAAAATGATTTTATTTTCAATCGGTGTAATATTAGCAATTTTTTCTAAAATATTGTTATCAACTAAAAAATTTTGACCTAAGCTTTTTTTTGCTTTCATTAATTGTTATCTAGAAAGTTTATTGCCTGAATTAAACTAGAAGGATTTGATAAATTTTTACCTAGCATTTTTTCATTTGGACCGTGATCTGGAGATACGCGCAAAAAGGGCAATCCCAAAGTTATGTTTATTGCATTATATTCATATATTGTTTTTATAGGTGTTAAAACCTGATCGTGATACATTCCAACAATAACATCAAATCTCTGTCTCATTTTTTTAATAAAAATTGTATCCGCAGGGTAAGGTCCAGATACTTTATATTTTTTTTTTAAAGTTTTGATAACAGGATTTATAATTTTTTTATCTTCATTAAATTTGTCTATACTTTCACAGTGGGGATTAACACCCAGTATTCCAATTTTAGGTTTATAGCCAAAATTATTTTTATAAAAGCTGTCTATTAAAAAAATTTTTTCTGAAATTGATTTTTTATTTAAATTTTTTACAACTTGTTTTAATGGCAGGTGTGTAGTTACAGGACATACAGAAAGTTCCTTATTGTAGATTAGCATACACGTTTTTTTTACAGAAAATTTAGCTGATATATATTCTGTAATACCAAGGTATTTATGATTTAAAAAATGTTTTTTTGAGATTGGTCCATTTATAAATTTACTAATTTTTTTATTTTTAATTATTTCAAAAGCTATTTCAAAAGACTTCTCAATAAATTTTTTTGATTTATTAGAAATCTTTTCAAAAGTTTTTTTTTGAGCAAAATTAATATTAATTAAGTTTATTGATTTGTTATTTAAATTTTTAAAAGATAGATTATTAATATCAAGTTTATTTATTTTTTTGTCTTTATAATATTAAGATTTAATTCCTTTAATTGATCATGGCTCACTTCTGAAGGTGCATTCATCATTAAATCTTGGGCGTTCTGATTCATTGGAAACATTGTAACTTCCCTGATATTTTTTTCATTAGCAAGTAGCATTACAATTCTGTCTATACCAGGTGCTATGCCACCATGAGGTGGAGCACCATAACTAAGTGCATTAATCATTCCGCTAAATTTTTCATCAACTTGTTCCTTTTCATATCCAGCTATTGAAAAAAGTTTATACATTAAATCTGGTTTGTGGTTTCTAATCGCTCCAGACGATAATTCGATCCCATTACAAACAATATCATATTGATAAGCAAGTATATCTAAAGGATTTTGAAAATCTTTTTCATTTAGATCACCCTGTGGCATAGAAAATGGGTTATGACTAAACTTAATTTTGTTAGAAATTTCATCTTGTTCAAACATCGGGTAATCCACAATCCAACAAAATGCAAATAAATTTTCATCTATTAAATCAAGATCTCTTGCAATTTTATCTCTTGCTAAAGAAGTAATTTTTTCTAACTCATCCTGTTTTCCACAAGCCATAAAAATACTGTCTCCTATTTCACAGTTTGTTTTTTTCATAATTTCAAGCAATGCTTCTTTAGAAAAGAATTTACCTATAGGACCTTTTGCTGAAATATTTTTATCTTCTTCAATAGTAAAATATGCTAAACCAGATGCTCCCTCTCCTTTTGCCCATTTATCAATATCATCAAAAAAACTTCTGGGCTTATCTTTTGTGTTTTTAGTAGCAATACATCTAACTTTTGATCCTGACTTTACTAATTTTTTAAATATTTGAAATGAAACATCTTCTCGAGTAAAAATTTCAGTAATATCATTTACAATAAGTGGATTTCTTAAATCTGGTTTATCTGTACCATATTTAAGCATTGCTTCTTTGAATGATATCTTTGGAAATTTATTAAACATTAGTTTTTTGGTAGAAAAATTTTTAAATGTATTTACTATTAATTTTTCGACAACATTAAATACATCTTCCTGCTCAACAAATGACATTTCTAAATCTAATTGATAAAACTCTCCAGGACTTCTGTCTGCTCTTGCATCTTCGTCCCTAAAACAAGGTGCAATTTGAAAATATCTATCAAACCCTGAGACCATTATTAATTGCTTAAATTGTTGAGGAGCTTGAGGTAATGCATAAAATTGTCCTGGATTTAAACGACTGGGTACTAAGAAATCTCTTGCGCCCTCTGGACTAGATGAGGTTAAAATTGGTGTTTGAAATTCTAAAAAACCTAATTTAGTCATTTCATTTCGTATAAATGAAATAACTTTTGATCTTAAAATAATATTTTCATGAATTTTTTTTCTTCTTAAATCTAAAAATCTATATTTCAATCTTATTTCTTCAGCATACTCTTGATCGCTAAAGACTGGCATAGGCAATTCTTTACAAGTGCCCAAAACTTCATATTTAACAATAACAACCTCTATTTCACCTGTATCAATTTCTGAATTAATTGTTTCTTTAGATCTATTGACAACTTTTCCCTCAACTTTAATTACTGTTTCTAATTGCATTTTTTCTAAATCAGAAAAATATTTATTATCTTTATCAATTATGCATTGTGTAATTCCATAATTATCTCTCAGATCAATAAATAATAAATTCCCATGGTCTCTTTTTTTATTTATCCATCCTGAAAGAGAAATTTTTTTATCTACATCCTCTTTTCTTAATTCATTACACTTATGTGTTCTGTATTTATTCAATTAAACCTCTAATGCTTCTTTAATAATTTTAAAATCTATCGGTTTCTTTCTTTTTAAACTAATTTCGTCGATTTTATATATGAAATCAGAAATTTTGCCATAAGTTCTATCAATTCTCGTAATTATAAATTCGATAAGTTTTTGGTCTATTGATATTTGACGATCAGAAAGATTTTTTAGTATTAATGCATAAATCAAATCATCACCAGGTTTTTCAATTTGAGATAATATAAAATTATTAGATCTTGAATTAAGATCATTTAGTTTAAATTTAAAATCAACTATTGGTATTTTTGAGGTAACTATTAAATACTTATTATCCTGATCTATTATATTAATTAGTGTATATAATAGGTTTTCATTTATTTTTTCGGTTAAATCCTCAATAACAATATTTTCAAAAATTTTAATTTTTTGAAGAAAATCATTATTAATATCTTCTGCATTAATTTTAAATCCTCTATGCTTTTCTAAAAATATATTTATTAAATGAGTTTTTCCTGAAAATTTTTCACCTATTAAGTTAATAAAATTTTTATCCCATTTTGGCCAATTATTTAAAAGACTAAAAGAATGTTCGTTACTATTTGAAACATAAAAATCCTTATCTTTAAAGTTTTGTTCATAATCAAATTTAAGTATTTGCTGATTAAGATTTGTCATTTAAAACCCAAATTTTATTTTTAATTTCAAAATCATAATTATGAAAACTCATGACCTCTAAAAATTTATCAGGTGTTCCATTAAAAATAACTTTATAATAATTATTGTGATTATCGAACTTATAAATATAAGAATTATATATCAAATCCGTATTGGATAAAATTTTTTCAAACTTATTGATTTTTATATTATTAGAATTGTCTATAGAAATATTTAAAGATAGCCTAACTGAAGTGTTAATTTGATTTTGTGATTTCCAAAAATCTTCATAAACTAATTTTAAATCATCAATAAATTTAAATATCTCTTCTTCATCATCAAAATTAATTTCAGAATAATTTAAATTTTTTAAATTGTTTTTTTGATTAAAAAAAATTTTATTATATACTCTTAATTTATTGTTATCTTTGTACAAGATCATAATTATGTGATCATTTATATTGTATTTATTTATAATATCTTTGAAGTCATAAGTTTCCAAATTATTAATATTTCTTTTTATTAAATTAAAATCATCAAGATCTTGAGTGGGTAAAATATAGTTTAAAAGATTGTATTTTTTGTTATTTAAATTCCAGTTGGAAAATAACTTATTCTCAGAAAACATTGAAACTTGATTTTTATTCTGATCAACAAAAACTGGAATAAATAAGAAATCTTTTTTTACAGGTAAAGATGGAAATATATTTTTCGTTTCTAATAAGTCGAATATATTTTTTTTATTAAATGAAACATTCAAGCCGAGATAATAAATTTCATCAATAAACTTTTCTTCCTTAATCGAGAAAGTTTCTATCATTCCTTTTATTTGATTAATTGGTATATTTTTTAATTTTATTTGATCTTTGCTTTGGACAATTGAAAAAATTAGTTCATTAAATGCCTTTGAAAATCCCTTATCAATAATTTCATTTTTATTAAAATTTATTTCAAAAGGTGTTGATATTTCAATATCATTTATAGCAAATATCTTTGCATAACTTTTTCCTGTGGAAAAGAAAATATTTATTAAAGCAAGAAATAAAAAAAAATTATATAAGAGCTTTAGGTTAATAATTAAAGAAATAAATTTCATAATACATATTAATGAATAAAAAAAAATTTACCTATAAAAAAAGTGGAGTTAATATTGGTGCTGCTGATAAGTTTGTTGATTTCATTTCAAAAGTATCAGCAAAAAAAAGAGGCAAAAAAAAGTTTTCTAATATAGGTGGATTTGGTTCTATTACGAACATTCCAAACAATATTAAAAAACCTAGAATAGTAGCTTGTACTGATGGTGTGGGAACTAAAATTGAAATTGCTAATACCTTTAACAAATTTGATACTATTGGAATTGACTTAGTGGCCATGAGCGTAAACGATTTAATTGTTCAAGGAGCAAAACCATTACTTTTTTTAGATTATATATCGATAAATAAAATTGATCTTAAAAAACTTAAAGCAATAATAAAAGGAATTAAAAAAGGGTGTGATCAGTCAGAATGTGAGCTTGTCGGTGGAGAAACTGCTGAAATGCCTGGTACTTACGAAAAAGGAAAGTTTGATATTGCTGGCTTTGCTGTTGGTGTTGTTGGAAAGAATAAAATCTTAAATAAAAATAAAATTAAAAAAAACAATCTTATACTAGCGGTTCCTTCTAGTGGTTTACATTCTAATGGTTTTTCTCTTGTAAGATATTTAATAAAACAAAAAAAAATAAACATTAAAAAAAATAAATTTTTAAAATCTGAACTTTTAAAACCAACTAAAATATATGTTAAAGAAATAATGAATTTAATAAATAAAAATTTGATTAATGGCTGTGCAAATATAACTGGAGGAGGATTATCTGATAATATTAAAAGAATTATACCAGATAAACTTTCTGCAAATATAAGTTTAAATAAAATTAAAATTTCTAAAATATTTAATTGGCTTAAAAATAATGGAATTTCTGAAAAAGAAATGCTCCAAACATTTAATTGTGGAGTCGGTTTTTGCCTCATTATTGAAAGTAAAAATCTAAAAAAAATAAATACATTTTTTCAAAAGAAATATAAACCGTATGTGATTGGAAAAATTTTTGAAGGTAAAAACAAAATTAAGCTAGATGGTTCTATCAACTGGTTACAATAAAATTAGAACAGCTGTATTTATCTCAGGTACAGGAAGTAACTTAAAATCTCTGATCAAATTTTCAAAAATTAAACAATCCCCTATATCTATTGAGTTTATTATTTCAAATAATTCTAAAGCAAAAGGATTAAATTATGCCAAAATATATAAAATTAAAAAAAAGGTATTAAATTTTAAAAATAAAAATTTAAGCGAAAATAAATTACTTTCTATTTTAAATAAGAATAATATAAAAATGATTTGTCTTGCTGGATTTATGAAAATTTTATCAAAGAATTTTATTAAAGAATTTAAAGGAAAAATTTTGAATATACATCCATCTTTACTGCCTAAATATAAAGGTTTAAATACTCACAAAAGAGCTTTAAATAATAATGAAAAGTATTCAGGATGTACTGTTCATTTTGTAAATTCTAGATTAGATTCAGGAAAAATTATATTACAAAAGAAAGTTAAAATTTCAAAAAATGAGACTGAGACTTCTCTTGCAAAAAAAATTTTGGCTCAAGAGCATAAGCTATACCCAAAAGCTATATTAAAAGTTTTTAGTCTTTAAAGAAAAAGTCTATTTCAATTTTAGAATTATCTATACTATCGGATCCATGAACAGAGTTTTTATCTATTGAAATACCATATTTTTTCCTAATAGTTCCCTCTACTGCATCTTTTGGATTAGTTGCTCCCATCAATTCTCTGTTTGCTAAAACTGCGTTATCTTTCTCAAGGACCATCACTACAATTGGACCAGACGATAGATACTCACATAAATCATTATAAAAAGGCTTTGTTTCATGAACTTTGTAGAATTTTTCAGCTTCGCTTTTTTCAATTTGAATTTTTTTTTCTTTTAAAATTTTAAATCCATTATTCTTGAACATTTCCTTTATTTCATTCTCAAGATTTCTTTCTACTGCATCCGGTTTAATTATTGATAAAGTTTGTTCTATATTACTCATAATTATCCTCTATTAATTTATTTAATAATCTCACTCCATAACCAGTGGCACCACTTGAATTTAAAGCTCCTCCATATTTAGAGAATGCCATCCCGGCTATATCTAAATGAGCCCAGGGTGTTTTATTAATAATAAATCTTTGCAAAAATTGAGCAGCTGTTGTTGAGCCTGCTCCACCAACATAATTTATATTTTGCATATCTGCATTCTTAGAATCAATTAATTTATCAAAATTTTTATTCAGAGGCATTCGCCAAACTTTTTCCTCTACTTTTTCTCCTGCATCTATTAATTCTTTTGATAATTTCTCATTATTTGAAAATAAACCTGCATACTCTGATCCCAATGAAACAATTATTGCCCCAGTTAAAGTTGCTAAATCAATAATAAATTTTGGCTTAAATTTTTCTTCTGTATATGTTAAAGCATCAGCTAATACCAATCTTCCTTCTGCATCTGTATTTAATACCTCTACAGTTTTTCCACTGTAAGATTTTAAGATATCACCTGGTCTTAGTGCATTACCTCCAGGCATATTTTCAACAAGACCGACTACTCCAACTGCATTAATTTTAGCTTTTCGAAGTGCTAAACTTTTCATTAAACCAACAACAACTGCGGATCCAGCCATATCATAAGTCATGTCTTCCATAAATTTCGCAGGTTTTAGAGATATTCCTCCAGTATCAAAGCAAACACCTTTTCCAACGAAGGCCAATGGTTTCGATCCATCATCAAGTCCTTTCCACTCCATTGTTACTAGGTAAGAACCCCTTATACTTCCTTGACCAACTCCTAGCAAAGTATTCATCCCTAATTTCTTTAATTTTTTTTCATCATATATATTAACTTTTAAACCAAATTTTTTTAAAGTGTTTAATCTTTTTGCATATTCATCAGGATGTAAAACATTGCCTGGTTCTGAAACCAAATCCCTTGTATAAAAACTTCCTTCTTCTATAGCTTTAAATTTTTCTTTATGTTTATTTGATAAAATATTTTTACCCGTCACAATTATAGAAATATTATTTTTTATTTTTTTTGTTTTATATTTTTCAAAGTTATAAGATTTTAGTCTTAATCCATGCAGGAAATATCCGATATTATTTTTGAATTTAGGTAATACAGTATTTGAATTTAAAACAAACTCATTTTGTTTTAAATCTTTATACAAATCGTAAAATTTAGCTCCTAATTTTTCAACCTCTGAACTCGAAATGTTGTTTTTTAAAGATATTAAAATTATCTTTTTTTTTGAACTTATATCAAATGATAATATTTTTTTCTTCAAATCTGAAGTTTTCAGTAAATCCAAGATGTAAGAGTATTCTTTTTCTAATAAATGTTTTTTAAAGCTCAATGTATTGAATTTTTCATCTACAAAAAGAATGTGATTAGACATTTTTTTTTTGGTTAAACTATTTTTGTAAACAATATTGACTGACATAAATTTAAATACACTCTATAAGAGATGAATGGTATATAAGAATAAAAATTGCATATTTCAATGAAAAAAATAATATTTAGGAAATTAATATCTGATTGCTTTGCCTTTTTTCTTTTAACGCTTTTAGGAATCAGTGCAATTATTTGGGTTTTTCAGGCGGTTAATTTTTTAGATATAATAATTGAAGATGGTAGAAATTATAAAATTTATCTAAATTATACATTATTAAATTTACCAAAAATAATTAGCAGAATCCTGCCTTTTGCTCTTTTTTTCAGTTTTTCCTATATTTTTATTAAATACGAGAGCAATAATGAGTTTATAATTTTTTGGAATCATGGTGTTAACAAATTAAAACTAGTAAACCTTTTTTTTTCTGTTTCAATATTTTTAATGTTAATACAAATTTTATTGTTAGCATTTATAGTGCCCAAGACACAAGAAATTGCGAGATCAAAATTAAGAACATCTGATATAGATTATTTCGAAGGATTGATAAAAACTAAAAAATTTAATGATACTATTAAAGGATTAACTATTTATGCAGATGATAAAAATGACAATGATGAATTCGAAAACATTTATATAAAGAAAAAAGATGATAACAAATTTCAAGTAACCTATGCAAAAAAAGGTGTTTTTGAATTAAAGGGAAATAAAAAAGTTCTAGTTTTGTATGATGGACAAACTTTAAACAGTAATAATAATCAGACAACTAATTTTAAATTTTCTAAATCAGATTTTGGAATATCTAATATGGAAGAACATCTTGTTACTCATAAAAAAATTCAAGAGCAGTCAACAAATATATTAATAAAATGTTTAATAAATATATATAGTACAAAAAAACAAAGTATTCTAAATTGTGATGAAAATAATCCAAGAAATACTTTTAAAGAATTATTTAAAAGAATATTAAATCCATTTTATCTACCAGTATTAATTTTAACGACTTTACTTTTAATTTTAAATTCAAAAGAAAGCAGAAAATATAATAAATATAAAATCATAACATTTATTTTTGGAATGTTAATAATAATTTTATCCGAAAGCTCACTTGGTTTTGTTAATAATAATGTTTCTAAAAATCTATCCCTGACTATCTTACCAATTTTATTAATTTTAATTATGTATTTATATTTTTTATATAAATTAAAATTTAATAATTCAATTATTAGAGAATGAAAACATATATAAAATTTTTAATATCAATTTTTTTAAAATCATTTTTTAATATTTTCTTAATTATGTTTAGCCTTGTTTTTATTTTAAATATTTTAAAAGAGATAGAATTTTTGAATAATGCCGATGTAAGTATTATTTATCCTGTCTATTTGTCTCTTTTAAACTCTCCGTCAATTGTATTTGAAATGTTTCCATTTATTTTTTTAATTTCAACTCAATTCTTCTTCATAAAACTTTTCAATAATAATGAAATAAATATATTTAAATATTCTGGATTAAAAAATTTTCAAATTATAAAGATAATTAGTGCTATTAGTTTTCTATTGAGTTTGCTTATTGTAGTTTTATTCTACAACTTTTCGTCAAACCTACAGAGTTATTATCTTCAAATAAAAAATCAATTTTCTAAAGATAAGCTCTATTTAGCTGTTATAAATAAAAACGGTCTGTGGATTAAGGATGTGATAAATAATGAGGTAAATATTATTAATTCTTCAAAGATAGATAGTAATTATCTCACTGACACCTTTATAACAAAATTCAATAAAAATTTTGATTTAGTGGAGAGTATAAAGAGTAACAAAATCGACATCAAAGATAGGGAATGGTTGATATATGACGCAACAGTATTTAAAAATAATTCTAGTAAAAAAATTAATCTGCTTAAATTCAAAACTAATTTTGATCAAAAGAAAATAGAGAGCTTATTTTCAAATTTGTCGTCATTATCAATATTAAAATTAATAAATCTTCGAGAAAATTATAAATCATTAAACTATTCAATAGTTGAGGTTAATATGCAGATTTATAAAATAGCTTCATACCCTTTATATTTAATTTTAATGACAATATTGTCAGCAATAATAATGTTTAATACAAAAAAGTTGCATAGCACAACTCTAAAAATTATAATTGGATTATTCTTTTCAGTAATAATTTATTATATTAATAATTTTTTTAATGTTATGGGATCAACGGAAAAAATTAATCTACAATTTGCAATATGGGTACCCTTATTATCTCTAACAATATTAAACTTTTTTATGACTCTAAGAATTAATGAAAAATAATTTTAAGAGTTTTGTTAATTTCATAATCATCTTCTTTTGTTGGTTTTCTATATCACACTCAAATGATCAATTTATATTTGATGTTACAGAAATCGAAATTTTAAAAAATGGAAATCAAATAAATGGTTATAAGGGTGGAACTGTTACTACTCTAGATGGAGATAAAATTATTGCTGAGGAGTTTTTATATAATAAAATTGAAAATATTCTTGAGGCAAAAGGTTCTGTTCAATTTATTAATAAAATAAATCAAATAACAATTTTTTCAGATAAAGCTATTTATTTCAAGAATGAGGAAAAGGTAACTACTAAAGGAAATTCAAAAGCTGTAGATAAAAAAAATACAATTACAGCAAATGAATTTTATTATGATAAAATTAAAAATATATTAAATGCAAAAGAAAGTGTTGAGATTATTGACTTAGAAAAAGATATTAAAATATATTCAGATGATATTACTTATTTTAAAAATGAGGAAAAGGTAACTACCATAGGTGAAACTATATCACTAGTAGAAAATAAATATAATTTTAAATCTAGTGATGTTTCCTATTTTCATTTAACTTCAAATTTATCTTCTCAAAAGAAATCAACTGTTGAAGATAACGAGGGAAATATTTATAAATTAGATAAGTTTAATTATTCTCTAAAAAAAAAATTATTAAAGGGAAAAAATCTTAAAATTTTTGCCAAAAACAACAATAATAAGTCTGATGAATATTTCTTCTCAGAAGGATTTTTTAACTTGGAAAAAAAGAGTTTTGTTTCTAAAGCAACTAAAATTAAAATACATAAAGATATATTTGGAAACAAAGAAAATGATCCTCGTTTATACGGTTCTACATCTTCTGGAGATGAAAATAAAACTGTTATAAATAAAGGAATTTTTACTAGTTGTAAGTTTACTAATAAAAGATCACCTTGGTGCATAAAATCAAAAAAAATTACACATGACAAAATTAATCAAAATTTGATTTATGAAAATGCAATTTTAAAAGTTTATGATGTTCCAGTCATGTATTTTCCAAAGTTTTTTCATCCAGATCCAACGGTAAAAAGAAGGTCAGGTTTTTTACAGCCACAATTTAATAATTCAGAAACATTAGGTTCATCAATACATATACCTTACTTTAAAACACTTGGTGTTGACAAAGATTATACTTTCAAACCTACTATATTTGAGAATAAGAAATATATTTTACAAAATGAGTATAGAAAAAAATATGAGAGTGCATCCTTAATTACAGATTTTAGCTTAACAAAGGGGTATAAATCATCAATAAACAAGGAAAAAAATTCAATTAGCCATTTTTTTTTAAATTATAAAAAAGACTTAGAATTTGATAATTTTACAAATAGTAAAATTGAAGCAAAAATTGAAAAAGTTACTAATGATACTTATTTAAAAGTCTTTCAAAATAACTTATTTGAGACTCCTGTAATGCCAGTGGATAAAGATTTGATGGAATCTAAGTTTCATATTGAATTAGAAAATGAAAATTTTTCTTTCAATTCAGGAATGAGAATTTATGAAAATTTATCTGGAAAAAACAGTGACAGATATCAATATATTTTACCTTACTATGAGTATATTAAAGATATGACTAATGAAAATTTTCCTGGTTCATTAAATTTTTCATCATCAGGTGAGAACAATCTTAAAAATACAAATAATTTAAAAACATCAATTCAAAATCAAATACAGTATAATTCAATAGATTATATTGAAAATGGGTTTAAAAATAGTTTTGGAATTTATTTAAAAAATAACAATACAATAGCAAAAAACGATGCAATTTTTTCTTCGAGTCCACAGATAGATGGTTTTACAATATTTAATTTGGTTAGTAGTTATCCATTGAACAAGATAAATAAAGGTACAACTGAATATTTAACCCCAAAAGTTTCAGTTAGACTTAACCCTGGTAATAATATGAAGGATCATAGTGCAGATACCAAAATTATTACTGCAGATAATGTTTTTGATATCAATAGACTTGGAATTAGTGATTCTTATGAAGCTGGGAAATCAATTACTTTAGGATTAGATTATAAATTTGATCTAATTGAAAAAGACACTAAACAAAACTTAGATATAAAGGATAGATTTTTAGAATTCAAATTAGCCACAGTCTTAAGAGATAAAGTTGAAAATAATATACCAACAAGCTCAACTATAGACAGAAAAAATTCCAATTTATTTGGATCAATTAATAATAATTTATTTGAGAATATTAATTTTGGATATGATTTTTCAATAGATAATGATTTAGAATCATTTGACTCTCAATCGTTTAATACAGAAATTTCAGTAAACAATTTTTTAACTACTTTTGATTTTATAGAGCAAAATAGTAAACTTGGAGAAACGCATGTACTATCAAATACCACCCAATATAAAATAGACGAAAATAACTTTATTAAATTTTCAACAAGAAGAAATAAAACTATAAATTTAACTGAGTATTATAATCTAAGCTATGAATATAAAAATGATTGTCTAACCGCTGCTTTAAGATTTAACAAAGTTTTCTATCAAGATAATGATTTAAAACCATCTGAAGATTTATTCTTTACAATAACATTAATACCCTTAACTACTTATGAAAGAGGAATATATAAAAGTGGTTCAGGTTGGTTTAGGTAATACATGAAAATAAAGTCTATTATTTTTTTAATTTTATTTAATATATTTTTTTATATTGAAGCTTTTGGTATGGAGAATAAAATACTTTTAAAAGTTGAAAATGAGATAATTACAAGTATAGATTTAAAAAATGAATATCTGTATTTATTAGCATTAAATCCAAGCCTAAAAAATCTTAATAAAAACGAAATACTTGAAATTTCTAGAAAATCTTTGATTAAAGAGAAAATCAAAAATATTGAAATTTCTAAAAATATTGAAAACCCTGATTTGCCAATTCAATATTTGGAAAGAGTTTTACAAAGTGTTTATAAAAAAATTAAAATAGACAATATTGATCAATTTAAAAAATACTTAAAAATCAATAAAATCGAATATGAAGATGTGTTGCAAAAAATTTCAACCGAAGCATTGTGGAACGAATTAATAATATTAAAATTTTCTTCAAAAATAAAAATAGATCAAAATTATCTAAAAGAAAAAATTGAGGTTGATAATAATAAAATATTAAAATCGTATTTAATGTCAGAAATATTTTTTGAAATATCTAAAAATGAAGATTTGCAAACTAAATATAATGAAATAAAAAAAACAATAAATGAAAAAGGATTCGATAATGCAGCTTTAAAATATAGTATTTCAGAGACATCAAATATTGGAGGAACATTAGATTGGATAAGTGAAAATTCAATGAATAAGAATATTAAAAAAATAATAAAAGATACAAAAATTAATGAAATTACAAATCCAATTACAATACCTGGGGGTTTTTTAATTCTAAAAATTAATGATGTAAAGGATACTAAATTAACGAAAAATAAAGATGAAGAATTAAAAAGATTGATCGCGGAATCTAAAAATAATCAACTCAATCAATTTTCTAAAATGTATTTTAATAAAATAAAAAAAAATATTCAAATAAATGAATTGTAGTCCTATTTTAATAGTTCATGGAGAACCAAATAGTGTTTTCTTAGAAATACTTTTTAAAACTTTAAAAATAAAGACGATTAAAAGTCCAATTATCTTAATCA
>CACNVX010000019.1 GCA_902624045.1 uncultured Pelagibacteraceae bacterium | reverse complement strand
TAGATTTCTATATTTTTTTGAAATAATTTTTATTTGTTGAAACATTCTGTCATCAGGTAAGTAATGAGTATCTTTGGAAATTTTTTTACTAATTTTTGGTTTACAAATATGCATTTGAAGCATTTCATTCATAGGTAAACTGTCAATGTATTTATCAAATTTAATATTTTTGTTAGAAGCTGTTACTTGAGCATGAGCTAAATCAAATAGAAAAAATAATTTGTTTGACCTAATAACTTCACTTATAAAACTGCCTTCAGATATAATATCATATGCACTTGTGGGGTAATAATTATTATTTTCCAATCCAATTTTTAAATTATTTCCAAACTTTTTTTTCATCCACTTTAAATTTTTTTTTGCCTCTTTTAACATTTCATTTTTACTAAATTTTTTTCCAGATAATATAAATATTTCATTTTTAATTTTGGCCCTAGCACAACACCTCGTTGCTTGAAAAGTAATATATTTTATTTTTGTTTTCTTTATTAATATTTTTTCCAATAAACTCTTAAAATCATTTGACCAAGGTAAAGTTAGATCTTGATCACAATGAAAAAATCTTTCTTTTTCAAAATTTAAATTAATAGTTCTTTCTCTTATTTCTAAATAATCCGAATATTTTGATATTTTATCAGCATTAGCTTTTTTAAAAAATAAATGTGAAACTGGTGTAACAATTTTATACATTTTTAATTTTCAAAAAATTATATTAAAAAAATCATTTTTATTTATTTTATTTAATAACTTGTTTTACTAACATAGTGTAATTAATTAAAGTAATATTAATCTTTTTTCTAGTTGGTAGTTCATTAAAATATTTAAATTAAATAACTAAACCACCATTAGCGTTTATTTCGGAACCTTGTATTAATCTAGAATTTTCAGAAGCTAAAAACAAAATAATATTCGCAATATCTTTTGTGTCCCCAAACTTATTTCCATTTTTTATTTTAAAATTACTAATTAAATTTCTTTTAATTTTATTTGGCCAGATTTTAGTCATTTTTGACTCTAAGGGACCAGGATTAATACAATTGCAATGAATATTGTATTTACCATATTTTTTTGCAACCGATTTTGTAAAATTAATCAAGGCAGCTTTTGATGCAGAATACAAATCACCAGCAAAAATACCACCATTTTGACCTGCCATGGAACCAATGTTAATTATTTTCCCTTCCTGCTTTTTAATCATTGATCGTAAAAAAAACTTTGTCAAAATTGTTGAAATTACAAAATTCTTTTGGAAAATATTTAAAATTTTTTTCTCTGAAAGAGACAAAATATCTTTATTTGAAAAAATTCCTATAGAATTAACCAGAACATCAATTTTTTTAAATTTTTTAATTATATTTTTAACAATAATTTTCATGGATTTCTCATTAGATAGATTAGATTTGTAAAAAAATAAATTTTTATTTCTTAATTTAATAGATGGTTTATTCTTATCAATTATAATTAAAATAGACCCCTCTTTTAAAAAAAGTTTACAAGCCTCTAATCCTATACCTCCCGATCCTCCAGCTATTACAATAATTTTTTTATTTAAATATAAATCCATTATTTTTTAATTGAAAATCCGCCGTCTATAAAATAATTTTGCCCAGTTTGATATTGTGATTTATATTTTATCAAGTAATGAACGAAATTGCTTATATTTTCAACATTTCCCAATTTGCTTATTAATGTTCTTCTTTTCATGTCACTCATCTTTATTAAACCTTTTTTTAAATCTCGTCGAATTAAATCAGTTTCAATATGACCTGGATTGATACTGTTGCAAATTATATTATATTTAGCCCATTCTATAGCTGTTGATCTTGTTAAAGAATCTACGCCTGCCTTAGATATCGAATAAAGACTTCTGCCGACCAGTGGGAATTTTGATAAAACAGAAGAAATATTAATTATTATGCCATCTTTTTTTTTAATCATATATCGACCAACAAAATTTGAAAAAAAATAATAACTTAAAAGATTATTATTAATAACTTTTTGGTAATCATTAATATCTATTAATTCAAATTTTTTATTTAATTGGATTCCAGCGTTGTTTATTAAAACGTCAATCCTTTGAAATTTTTTAAAAACTGATTTAACAAATAGATCTATCTGATTTACTTTAGAAACATCTATTTTTTTATAATAACAATATATATTAAAATTTTTTTTAAGTTTGTCGGATGTTTTTTTTAAATCACCTAAATTTCTACTGCATATTGCCAAATTGTAACCATTTTTTGCTAAAATTTTTGCACAAGCTAATCCAATACCCCTAGTCCCACCAGTAATAATTGCTAATTTTTTATTTTTAAAAACCATTGACAGAATTTTTTGGTTTACCTTTGTTCAAAACAATTTTTGCTTCAATTGCTGCCTTCTCTCGTATCTCAACAACAGAGCTTGTAGAATAAAATGCTACATGAGGAGTAATAATTAATTTATTATTAATATATTTTTTATTTTCAAAATAATCTTTTATTAATTTAAATTTTGGAGACAACGGCTCTTCTTCGAGTACATCAAGTGCTGCACCCCTAATACTCTCATTTTTTAAAGCATTCATTAAGTCATCTAAATTTAAAACTTCTCCTCTTGAAGTATTAATAATAATTGAATTTTTTTTCATTTTTTGTAAAAATTTTTTATTAATTAGATTTTTTGTTTCTGATGTTAAAGGACAATGAAGAGACACAAAATCAGAATTTTTTGCTAAATTTAATAAATTTTGCTCATTAATTATGTTTAAAATTTTATCATACCCTGATTTTAAATATGGGTCATAGTAAATCACATTCATTTTAAAGGCTTTCGCTCTTAAGGCAACAGCCTTACCAATTCTGCCCAGTCCAATTAATCCAAGAGTTTTCCCCTTCAATCTTAATATTTTATTACCAGTTCTTTGCCAGATACCTTTTTTAGTTTCTTTATGGAAATTAAAAATATTTCTATTTAATGATAGAAGTAGTGATAAAGTATGATCTGCAACCTCATCAATCCCATAATCAGGCACATTACTTACAATAATCTTTTTTTTCTTGGCCTCTAACAAATCAACATTGTCATATCCAGCACCAACTCTTACAATAATTTTACATTTTTTAAGTTTAGAAAGTAAATTTTTATCATAATTTAATGTGTCAAAGGCCAAAATTGCATCAACATTTTTCCAAATAGAGTCTTTTATTTCTGATGCTTTGAAAGCATTACAAACGATTATTTGAGTATTTTTTCCAAAAATTTTTTTTTCTATATTGCCACTATCTTTTATTACATCTGGTATTAAAATTTTCATAGCTTGTACATTTTCTGTGCAAATTTAAAATCTTGTATTGTATCTACATCTACAGATTCTATTTTAGACAAGTTGAATAAATGGGGCTTCATACCGAACCAGTACTTCCACATAAGCATAGAACTTTTTTTTGCTAAAAATATAGATCCTGTTATAAAATAATTTTTTTCTAGATCTTGCGAATACGGATGCCAACATCCTGGATTAAAATTCTTAGGTTTACCTTTGTCGTTTAAAATAAAATTTTTGTTTGGAATAACTCCAACCAAACTGTCAAAATTTTTATTTTTTTTAAAAGTATTAATTGCCTTTGCAAATCTTTTAAAAAGGGGTGCGGTTGTTAAACACCAAGCTACATATGGATCTCCAGGTATAGATTTTAAAATACTATTATGTATTTCGTGCCATGGATATTTGTGATCCTGACAATATTTTCTCTCCCTTTTTAAAAAGTTTACTTTTTTTTTTTTACACAAATTTTGGACCATTGCGGAGTCACTAGAAACATAAATTTTATTAAAAATTTTTGAAGATTTTAATTGATCAATTTTTATATCAAATAAACTTTTACCATCATAAAATTCTCTAAAATTTTTGTTTTTTACTCTTTTTGAACCTGTTCGAACTGGCACTAATGCAACAAAATTACTTTTCATTTTTAGTAAAAATTTTATTATTCGGGATACTTGGCAATCTAACAGCCATTATGGTTGTCTCCTTTATAACTCGAGTTATATTTTCAGTTGCCCCTGGTTCTAAAATGTAAAACATACCTGGATTTAAAATTTTTTTTTTGTTTCCAATTGCATATTCTACACTTCCTTTTAAAACAATTAAAAATTCAAAACTACACAAGTGAAAATGTTTTTTTTCTGACATTCCTTTTGGAAGAGTTTTTAAACATATTTCTATATCCTTCCTGTGAAAAACTGATTTTTTGGGATAAAAATGACCGCATAGCCATCCGCGCATAGGTCCTTGCATAATCTCTTTACTAACATTTGATATAATGGTGTGTTTTCCTATTTTCGTAGTAGTTTTTTTTTTTAATTGTTTTAAGAACTTTTTTGAAATCACTCTTAAACTAATATATTAATAATTTTATAAATCATCAAAAAAATAAGTGACCCAATTATATGATTGAAAACAAAGTAGCGATAATAACAGGAGGAGCAAATGGGATTGGACTAGCTACGTCTCTATTATTTAACAATTTAGGTGCAAAAGTAATAGTTTTGGACAATGCTACAAATCTCAAATCTATTAAAAATAAGATATTAAAAAAAGGGGTAAATATCGATTTTTATAAAGTAGACACATCCAAAATTCATTTAGTAAAAAATAAAATGAGAATTATTGAGAAAAAATACAATAAAATAGATATTTTAGTTTTAAATGCAGCTATCTGTCCTTTTAAAGAATTTTTAAAAATTGACGAAAAAATCTTTGATGATGTTGTTAATACCAATCAAAAAGGTTCTTTTTTTTTAGCACAACATGTTTCTAAAATCATGGTAAAAAAAAAAATAAGAGGAAAAATAGTTTTTTTAAGTTCAGTAAGTTCTATTTTTGGTGGTAGTTTACAGGCTCATTACTGTGCTACGAAGGGTGCAATTAATCAAATAATGAAATCAATGGCGATTAGCCTTGGAAAATACAATATAAATGTAAATGCAATATTACCTGGAACTGTAATAACTAATCTTAATAGAAAACAATTAGAAAAAAATATTAAGTTGAAAAAGTACTTTATAAACCGAACGCCTCTTAAAAGATTAATTTCTCCTGATGAAATTGCAAAGGCTATTCTTTTTCTTAGTAGCGAAATGTCAAGTGGAGTAAACGGAGAATGTTTAGTCGTCGACGGTGGGATGACAATTAATTTTCAATAATTAAAATGTTTAAAAAAGCAAAATATAGCTTGTGTATTCCAATATTTGCAAACCCTGGAATGATGTCGTTTAGAACTCCAAATTACAAAAATTTAAAATTTGAAGATTTAAAAAAACTTGTTTTATTATGCGACAAAAGTAAATTTAATTCTATTTTTATAGCTGATCATACATATCTAGGTAATAAAGGAGCAATTTTTGAATGTATTTCGTTAATGTCAGCTTTTGCAACTATTACTAAAAAAATAAATATAGGCTCCATACATATGGCAAATAATTTTAGACATCCAGCCATTGTAGCAAAAACACTATGCACCTTAAGCCACATATCAAAAGGGAGAATAATTTTATTTTATGATTATGCGTGGAGAAAAAGTGAGTTTATTCAAACAGGAATTTCTTTTGAAAAAAAAAATATCAGAGTAAAAAAAATGATAGAAGGTCTAAAAATAATAAAACAATCATTTAAAAATGAAAAAGTCAATTTTAACGGTAAATTTTATAAAATCAAAAATTTTGTCTGTAATCCAAAACCAATAAAAAAAATACCGATATGGTTAGGTGAAGCAGATAATAATTTAATGATTAAAGAAATTGTTAAAAATGCAGATTATTTTAACTCAATGCCTTGCAACCTGGAAGTTTATAAAAAAAAAATTAACAGAATTAAACTTGAATCTATCAAACAAAGAAGAAAATTTGATAGTATTGGTCAATCATTAGAAACCCAAATTTTGATTGGTAAAAATGATTTAGACTTAAAAAATAAAATAAAAAAAATTATTAAATTAAAAAAATTTAATAAAAATTATGATACTGATTTGATGTCTAGATTAATGGAGTTAAACAAAGAAAAATTAGACTACAACAGCTTAAGTAAATTAAAAGAAGAGTTTTTTGTAGGAAATATCGAAGAAATTAAACTAAAAATTAAAAAATTTAGGGATGTGGGCGTAGATCATTTTATGTTTTGGCCAATGGATTTTCCAAATAACTATACAATTAATAAAATTATAAAAAATATTATAAATTAGCGTGCTTAAAAATTATTTAAATAAAATAAGTGTAATTTTAAATATAATATTAAAAACACCGTTTTCATTAAGTGTAGTTTTTTCAAACTTTATAGCTAGTTTTTTGTCAGTTATAGGAATTCCACTTTTAGTGGTCGCATATAAATATTCCGAGAATGAAAAAGAAAATTTAATACCTTTATATAGCTTAATAGAAAAATTATTAAATACTATTGGTCTTGAAATCAATTTTTACACATTAATTAGTTTATCTATTTTTTTAATTATAATAGGCCAAACTTGTTTGGGAGGAGTTGAAGTACTAAATCGTTATATACAAATTAAAGTAGTTAAAGAATTTTCTATAAACTTAATTAAAAAATTCAAAAAAGCTAACTGGCTAAGTATTCTTGAGGATAAATCAGGAAAATTTCAATATGCAATGAATACTGAAACTCAAAGAGCTTCTCAGGTTGTTTTGGACTCACTGAGATTCATGTCATCCATTATTCAATTATTTTTTTTTATTGGAACAAGCTTTTATTTTAGCCCTAAGATTACAATTATTCTTTTAATTTTTTTTATTTTTCTTGGATTGATAACCATAATTATTTCTTCAAAAATCAACTTTCTTGCAAATTTTTTTAATATTGAAAGAATAAAAATAGCAGAGTCAGTTTCAAATATTAATAATAACAAAAAATATTTGAAATCATCTGTGGTACCAAATTTTTTTAAAAATATTTATAAAAATATAAATTATGCATGGAGCCTTGATTGGAAACTTAATATTTATGCTTTTTTTTTAAAGTATGTAGTTTTTATATTGATTTCATTATTTTTTGCACTCCTATTAACATTTTTCAAAAAATTAAATTCAAATATTGAAGAAGTTACAATAGCAATATTAATTTTTTTAAGAACAACACCTGTATTTATTAAAATTTCTGAAAGCTACACATCTTTAAATGAAGCTCTACCAGTTTATGAAAATTTTATTAAAAGATTAAATTTTTTTAAAACTTACGAGGAAAGAGATGGAAATTTAATTTATAAAACAAATCAAATAATAACTTTTAACAATGTTAGCTACAAATACCCGAAAACAAGGAAATTTGTTATTAAGAAATTTAATATGAAAATAAAACCAAATAACACCTACGCAATTATTGGACCATCTGGTTCGGGCAAAAGTACTATTGTAGACTTAATGATTGGTTTATTAAAACCAAAAACTGGCAGTATAAAATATGGATCAATAGAACAGAAAAAAATGAAACTAAGCTCTTTTAGAAGTAAAGTTTCTTACATATCTCAAAACATTTCATTATTTGATGGAACTATCAAAGAAAATTTACTTATGGGATCATATAAAAGTAATAAAGATATAATTAAAGTATGTAAATTATGCTTAGCTTATGAATTTATAAAGTCTATGCCTAAAAATTTTAATACTCACATAGGAGAAAATGCAATAAAAATTTCTGGAGGTCAAAAACAAAGAATTTTGTTAGCTAGAGCTTTGCTTGCGAATTCAGAGATTATTATACTTGATGAGGCAACAAATCAACTAGATGAAAAATCTCTTAAGTTTATTCAAAATACTATAAAAAAAATAAAAAAAATAAAAACTATAATTATTATTTCTCATCAAAAAAGTATAAGTAAATTAGCAGATAAAACTTATTTTTTAAAAAAATAAATATTACAATTTCAACTCTCGAATAATTGCTTCAGCTAAATCTTCAGAACTTAAAATATTTTTATTTTTGTTTACATCTTTTGAAAAATAATAAAAAGTGTCAGGGTCTCTTAACAAATATCCATGTTCTTCAATTGATTTTAATAGAATTTTAATTTTAAGTTCAAATTCTTTTTTAGATACTCGTTTAACTTTTTCAATTGCTTTCAAAATATCGAAATATAAATTTTCAATGTTAAAATTTGTCACTGAAAATTCTAAAAAATCTAAATTATAATTTTTCATTGTAACAAGGGGAATTCTGGATAATATTGCTTCTAGTCCACTACTTCCATCAACTATAATAACTGCTTTTGCTTTACTAATTATCTTTCTAGAATCTAAATTTGGATTAATTAATTCAACATTTGGAAGTGTCATAATTCTTTTATAAAAGGAAATTTTTCTTGGATGAGAATTTAACATTGCAGGATGTTCTTTGACATAAAGTTTTGTGTCATGTGGAATGTTTTTTGATATAGTTTCAATCAAATATTCCTGATTCATAAAATCATTTCCTTTTAATAAAGTTGAAGTTTCAGGATTTAAATGAAGTGGATAATAGATATATTTTTTTTTAAGACTAGGATAATTCAATTTCGATAAAAATTTCAAATTTTTCTTTAATTGAATTTCCGTAAAAATAGAAGAAAAAAAATTATAATTTGGCAAAAATTTTAAATGAAGAATTTTTATTCCAAATAAAAATAAAATATAAAAATATGAATGTTTTAAAATAGAATAAAAAGAATTACCTAATATAAATTCCAAGACATTTTTTTTTTGTAATTTATTCAATGTACGTTTTATTTCTTTTGCATCAGCACTTACATAATTTTTTTTACTTATTAATTTACGAAAAATTTTGTTTATTTTTTTATTACTTTTAAATTTTTTTTTTGTTTTTAAGTAATTTTTTTTAATTTTTAACGTATCATTTTTTAAATTATCACAGAAAAAAAAGAAATTATCATACCTAAAAGTTTCTGGGGTTAAAAATCTTATTTTATAAAATTTAGACAAGCTCTCAATTATTGTAACATCTATATTAGATAATCCATTAGGTACAAAGACAGCATTCGGTTTATATTCTTTAAAAATTTTTTCTATCCCTTTGGCTACGTGAATAAAATTAATTAGTATTTTACTTGAGTTTTTATTTGTGTAACTTGAATGATAGCCATGAATATCATTTATGTAAGATCTTCCATAACTTCTATCTGCCGATATCATTTTCCAAACATTGCTAATTGCAATATTGTTTTCAAAATACTTTAAGTACCTTAAGTCTACTTTATCGATATTAGAATATTCTTCAAAAAAAAAATATTTTTTATTTTTTAAATATTTTAAATTTTTTTTTTCGTGATTTTTAAATTTTTTTTTTTTTATTATAAATTCAAATTTTATTTTTTTTTTTTTATTGCTAATTATTTGACAAGCATCAGCTATATATGTGCTTGAAAGACTTGTGGTATATACTAATAATTTCATTTTTAATAAGTATAAAAATAATTATTTATTGTTCTTACTTTAATATTTTACTATCATCCCAACTGTCTTGGTCATGTAATTTTTTTCCTTTTTGAATATTTTTTTCATCAAAATTCCACGGGGATATCTGATGCTTTTTAACAATATCCATAAATTCATCCTCGGTAATACTCAAAATTTTTAAAAAATAATCTAAACTTTCTGGTCTTTTTCCATCATTCTCAAAAACCATTTTTTTACCATCTTCTATATCAAGCCTTCCATTTCTAATTTCTCTTGCAACTGATTGAGCAGTACGACCAAATCCTCTTTTAATATACTTAATCCAATCTCTCACACCGTTCACTCTGCATTCTAATTTTTCATAAGAAAACTCTTCAGGTAACCCTTCAACCTCGTCTTGTTCCCATCCAATTTCTTTTTTTATCAAATTTGCATTTTGTAAAGAATCCCATTTAAAAAAGGTTCCATATTGAAGACTTTTATACCCAATTTTTTCTAAATCTTTTAATTTTGGGTATTGATATGGTCTTAAATCTCTTTCAGAAATATCACTACCCAAAAAACCAGCCATATCCTCTGCACTGATCCCAAGATTAATATGTCTATTAAAAGCTTCTTCATCTTGCATTTCCCATTTACCTTCTTCAAAATCATAATAGCCAGTATATTCGGCAACCGACTCTCCCCAAATAATTAAAGGAATGTTTAATTTTACTGCCATTGACATTGGGTAAGCAAATACTCCACAATGACAATGCCAACAGAAATCACCTTTTCTTTTAAGCGACTCCAACATTGTCCTACCGACTACCTTCATATTTGGCTTAAATAAATGATAATCAACACCTAAAAACTTTAATGTACGTTCTACATTTTTTAAATGGACATCTCTATAGAAACCATGATCAAAAGAAATTACCAGAGGCTTCAAGTTATGTTCCTTTACCACTTTATACAGTACATAAGTAGAATCTTTACCTCCACTAAAAGGTACTATACAATCATAATCACCTTTACCTCTATATTCATCAATTAAAGATTCAAATATTTCTCTTTTTTTGTTCCAGTCTACTTTCGTATTTTTTGTTTTATGCTGTGTACAAACATTACAAACTTGATTCTCATCAAACTCAAATGTTTCATATGTTTCTGGTAAACCGCAGTTATTGCAACTTTTCATAAAATTGATTAATAGATAAATACTTAATAAAGTAAGTTTTTACCATCTATTTTTATTTTTTTAACAAGATTTTTTTTAATAAAATTTTCTAAATAATTATAGCAATTGATAAATTTCAGGTTAAGTCTAGAAGCTATCTTGTAAAGAGATGTATTTCCATCAATACTAAAAAGTAGTTTTTCGTTAAATGTATTATTGCCTTCGTCTTGAGGAAAAATTGAGTTTCTACCTGATATATAAAGTTTTCTTTTGGTAAGCCATGGTGGTAAGAAAGTTTTTATTTTAGGTATATAATTTTTTTTTAAAATTTTGTAGTTTTTCTCAAAATTATTTATGAAGTCTTCTGATATTTTTATGCTTTCCAACATATGTTTATAATTAATTTTATCTAAAGAATCTTTTGAAGTATGATAGTATTTATAGGGGAATCTTTGTATAGCTACACCTGGAATGTCTATTTGAGGCCATGCGTAAACTTTTTCATCATTAATGAAACCATCGAAAAATTCAAACTCTCTAAATTTTTTTTTGTTTTTTTTAAATGCAGACCTTAAACAATCCTCAAGAAAATTATTTGACTTTAAACTTTTTTTTAAACACCATTCTTTACCTGCACCAACACACTCTAAATTTAACATGAATATAGTATTTTTTATTTTGTATGGAAATCTTTTAATATAAAATAATGGACCATAAAGTTCTGGAAACAAAAGTATTTGATAGCTAAAGTATTTTTTTTTTTTCTTTAATCTTTCATATAGCTCTATTGCTGCTACACTTCCCGAAAGATCGTCGTTACATAGTTCATCAATATGTGCAGAGATACAAATTGTTTTCTTTACTTTTCCTTTAATAAATAATTCACCAACCTGCATAGGTTGTTTAGTTAAATCAGTTTTAATTGATATATGATATTTATGATTTTTTTTAATTTTTTTAACTCTGTTATATGGAAGACTTATACCCCAATCTTTCTGTCTTAAAAAAAAATTATAAGTATGCTTGTGATTTAAAAGAAAAGAATTTGTATTTTTCAAAAACATTGTTTTTTTTATTATTTCAGAACCATTTAGTTTTTTATCTACACTTTTGCTATTTGGCGAAACAAAAAGTTGGCTTTCATTGGAACTTGCAATAACAGTACCATATTTATTTTTTAAAAAAGAGTGGTTAAGCCTCCAGTTTTTTGGAACTGTCCAATCACCAGCTTTTGATCCAGGCAGAAAGTTATGAACTTTCAAATCAGGATATTTGCTCTTAATTATTTTAAAACATTCTGTCATACCACTCGAATTTGCCATACGTTGTAATGAGTTAATGTTTTCCATTAAATATTTTATACGAATTAATGATTGTGAATTAATATGTTTGTTTTTTAATTTATTCATAAAAATTTAGACTTATATATTTAATTATCTATTGTATATAGGCAAATAGGTCATGCTTCTTTCTAAATCTGAATTTAAGGAATAAAGTCGCTTACCAAGTTCAATTTTTTTTTTAATATCTTTAAATTCTTCATTTAAAACTTTTTTAATTTTTATAGATCCTTCTGTTGTCGCAACTATTATTGCAGATTTACTTTTATTAATAATCAATCCTGACTGAAAAGGATGAAATTTTATTTTTTTATTTTCCCAAGAAACATCTTTTAAGAAAACTAATTTTTTTTTTTTATTACTCTCTAAATACCTTGTACTAGATCCAATATATGGTTCATCAAAAGAATTTATAAATTTGACTATATCTTTTCCTTTCCAATTCCAGTTAATCCAGCCATTAATTGGTGTATATAGTCTTGGTAGAAATAGAGAGTTTTTTTCATTAACTGATATTTTTTTTAGATTTTTTTTGTTTAATATTTTTTCAAAAAAAAATTTTAGTAATAAATTAGTATTCTTTCTCTCTAAATTGAAGAATATTGATGGCTTTGAATTTTCTTTAACCTTGTATACTCTTTTTAAAAGTATTTTGCCATCATCAAAAACTCCTTGTATTGTATTTTTTGTTATTTCTTGCAAACATACGGCACTTTTTTTTTCACCCATTAAACTCATCCAGGTGTAGTGCGCCCCACCTCTAAATTTAGGTAATGGAATACACATAAAATCAATTAAATTGCCCTCAAATTTATTTATAAATTTGTTATGAAATTTCCATGGTTCTCCAAAACCAATTGCCAAAGATTTTTTGTCAAAATTTTTAATAAAATTTTTATCTTTGTTAATATTTTTACAGACAAAATATTTTATATTATATTTTTTTAAACCTTTCTCTAGAGATAAATAAGAATTTAAAATTTTGTCTTGAAGTTGTCTTTTAGAAGTAAAAACAAAAAATTGGTAATTTTTTTTTTTTAATATAATTGCGGCTTCCAATAATGATATTGATCCTCCTAGTAAAAAAATTTTTTTTATATTTTTCATATGGAATAAGTTTCTTTAAAAACAGCTTTATTATTTATAATTAAATTATTTACTTCTTCAAATAAACTATCAAGATTTTTAAGTTTATCATGTTTTTTAAAAATTAAATCAATAATGAGTGCAGTTCTTAGCCCAGCGTTACCATCTTGAAAGGGATCTAATTTAGCATGAAGTAATTTATTTTCTTCGGTGGTCATTTTCTGATTTAAAATTTGATCATTAATTGCTTTCTCCAATTTTTCAATGTCGTCAAATACAATCTTATTCAAATTATTTTTGCAAAACTCATTTTCATTTTGTAATTTTAAATTATCAAAATGAAAAGATGTGGTTCCAAAAAAACTAGCTTCAGCAGCAACAGAACTTACACCCAGACCAACAACTAGATTACTTATTTTAGCAAGTTTTGCAGGATTAAATTTTTCATTAAATCCTGATCCAAAAAAAATTTTAACTCTGCTACTGTCTATATATTTTTTTAAAATTGGAATTTTTTTTTTTAATTTTTCAAAATTTAGCTTTGATTTAGGTTTTAAAAATAATTCCAAATTTGAATGCTTTTCAAGTAGCCTTAGAAACATTTTTATAATTTTTACTGAAATTGTCTTGCCATAATAAATATCATTATAAAAAACGTTATCCATGTAAGAAATTCTAAAATTAAATTTGTTATCTATAAATTCAATTTTTTCTTTTCTAACATTTTCAAAATAGTGATCAGAAGGAAAACCAACTGAATAAATTTTTTTAAATGGAAAATATGAAAAATTATTTTTAATAAAATGTGGAGACCAAGTAAATAATATGTCACAGCATTTTTGATTAATTTTTTTAAATGTCGGGAAATTGCTCCAATGAGATTGAATGAATAATGCATTATTTAATTCCAATCCCTGAGCCTTAACTAATTTATCCTGATCTACATCTAGCATGCTAAAATAAACGCTTATATTCTGCATTTTGTATATTGAGCTGTAATATATTGATTGAACTAAATACAAATATTCATGAAATTTTTTCCACCCACTAAAAGTTCTTGATTTAAAAACATATATAAAGAGAAACGGCAATAAAATTAATATTCTAAAAAAGTCTTTTAAGAAAAATGGCAATGATGCAAAGTATAAATTTTTTAAATCAAATTTTTTTAGATTCTCTAAAGATTTAATGTCCCATTTGACATGACTTATAGCGCAAATATCTTCTTTTTTAATTTTCGAATTTTTTAACCAATAAAGATCAGTTACATTATCTAAATCAATTTCTCTTTGTAATATATCAATACCCAACTTTTTTTGTTTTGAAATTTTTTTACTTTTAATGATACCTTTTATACATCTACTCAGGAATAAATAAATTATTTTAAAAAGAAAAATCTTGAAAGAAAAATATCTGAAATATAAAAAATTAAAATACATTGATTTATGTTTTTTAATTTTTGCATAAAAAAAAATATTATAATAATAAAAAAAGTTTTCACTCAATACATCAAATACAGGAGAAAGTGCATTTTTTTCTATTAAGAATTTAGTGTTATTATTTTTTGAAAATTTTTGTGAATAAACATAAAGTTTCAAGGGAACATAGGCTTGATAAATAAATTTTTCTCTTAAAAATTCTATATATTTGTCATAATTTAAAGAGTTTTTTTTTATAAAATGATTATTATTTAAAAATTTATCTTTAATTATAAATTTATTTGATAAATCTGTTAATAATTGCCATATATGTAAGTGGACATATTTGTTATTAATTTTAATTCTAGACTCTTCAAATTTATTACAATTAACAAACTTTATTTTTTTAAAAAAAAAGTCTACTCCAAGTGTAAAACTATAATCAATATAGTAAATTCTATTTATATTTGAAATTCTGGTTTGAATTAAAATAACAAATAAACTTAAAATATTCACTTGATCTAGATAAATATCTATTTTTTTTTTCATTGTTTAATTCGAATTAATTTTTGAATTATACAATCTATAAATTATTTCATTAGAAAATAAATTTTTTTTAATTTTGTACATGTCCTTAATTTCAGCTACTTTTTTAAATTTATTTTTCTTTAATACCTTTTGGCTTGCAATATTATGGGAATAAATTGAGGCAAAACATGCTCTTAATTTCAAATATTTAAAACATAAATTAGTACATATTTTAATACTCTCTGTTCCAATATTTCTACCTTGATAGTTATTGTCACCAACCATGTATCCAAGGGTACAAAAACCATGAAACCAGTTAATTTCTATTTTAATATTTCCAACATGTATTTTATTACAAAAAATTCCAAACAAAATTGATGAATTACTTAAATTAGATTTTTTAACAAAATCTTTCAAATTTTTTAAATTTAATTTGTTTATTCTTGACTCCAGATATTTATTTATTTTTGGATCATTTAACCAATCTAGATATGTTTTATTGCAATTCTTATTGGAAAGTTTTTTTAAGCTTATGTTTTTTCCATAATGGATCTGATTTTTTATTTTTTTGAAAATTTTAGATTTACTTAACAATTTTAAAATTTAAATTATAGTTTTGTAAAAACGATTTTGCTCTAATTGGATTATTATCACCAAAGTTAAACAAACTTCCACAAGCTAACGCGCTTATATCAGTTTTTTGAAAAGCTTCTTTCATATGGTTAAAATTTCCAGCACCTCCACAAGCTATTATAGGTAAGCTACAATTTTTAGCAACTTGTTTGATTAAATCAATATCATAACCTCTCATCATTCCATCCTGATCTATTGAGTTAATTAAAATTTCTCCAGCTCCGTTCTCTTCACAAAAATTAATATGCTCCTTTAAATTAATATTTTCTTTTTTTGTTCCACAAGCAGAATACAAATCATATTTAGAATTTGATAAATTCTTTTTTGTATCAATTGATACCACTATCGATTGCTTACCAAACAGCGAGCTTGCCTCTTTTATTAATGAATAATTTTGATATACAGATGAATTCACAACAACTTTATCAGCGCCATTCCTAAAGAGACACTTCATATCATCTATTGTTTTTACACCTCCGCCTAATGCAAGAGGCATAAAACATACTTTTGAGACTTCTTCCAAAACTTTCAGTAATGGTTCAATAGTACTATTTTCTCTTTCTATGTTTAAAAAAACAAGTTCATCAGCATCAGCATCACTATAAATTTTTGAGCTTTTAATTGGATTTCCAACATCAATATAATTATCAAATACTTTGGTTTTAACTAGTCGATTATTAAGCAAAAGTTGAACTGGGATTATTCTTTTCTTTAACATTTTGTATTCCACTCACAAAAATTATTTAATAGTTTTAAACCATACTTTTGACTTTTTTCTGGATGAAATTGAAATCCAATAATATTCTCTTTTGCAACAATCGAATTTAAACTTTCATTATAAATAGTTTTTCCCAAACTATTTTCTTCGTCATTTAAATAAAAAGAATAAGAATGAACAAAATAAAAATCCATCTCATTCTTTATTCCATCAAGCACTGGATGATCTTTTGTAAATTTCACTGAATTCCAACCAATATGAGGTAAAAATTGCTTGTCGTTAATATTAATTTTTTTAACGTTTCCTGGAATAAGATTTAATCCTTCAGTTGGTCCATCTTCATCTCCAAGGGTTGCTAGAAGTTGCATGCCTAAACAAATACCCATTATTGGTTTTTTATTTTTTGCGAATTCAATAATTTTTTTATCACCATTATTCCCCCTTAAACCTTGCATTGCATTAGAGAAGTTTCCTACACCTGGAATAATTGCGTGAGAATACTCATCTGTTAAATTTTCAGCTTTTATAATTCTATAATTAAAATTAAGAAAATTTAATGAGTTACTGATTGATTTTAAATTTATATAATTATGATCTATTATAGCTATCATTTTTTAAAATTTATCTAAAAAATACTATCAATACTTTAATTAACATAATTTATTTTAAGTAAGGAAATTTTATAATTTTGAGATTTTCTATTTTTCTTTGAGAAAAAGGGAGGTACTTTGAAAGTTGATACATCAATCTATTATATGTTATTAAACCGAGCAAAAATACAGATTTCAAATTTAACAAATTAAATTTTTTTTGTATAATTTCATCTCCGTACCATTTCTCTGGATCATTTAAATCTAAATTAAATGAATTTTTCCAGTTATCATTTGCTAAGTTATAGACATTTTCCTTTTTAAAAAAAACTTTATCCAATTTACGTCTAGTAGCTAAGTTAGATTTTATAGATCTAGTAAACCTCATATGAATGTGTGCTCTTTGATTTTTGTTTCTTCCAATGCATGTTCCTCTATGAATCATAAATGGATTGAAAACAATTAAGTCACCTGGATAAATATCAAGCTTTGTCTCATTACTTAAAATTTTTTTTGTTCCTAAAATTTCTCTAGTTTTAATAAAATTTTCTGAATACTTATGAGAACCAGGGATGATATAAAAACCGCTTTCTTTATAGAATGGTAGTGTTGCTTGTATGTGAATTGGATGCTTTTGGTTTTCTTTTAACATTTCGTCAATATCTTCTGGAATTCCGCTAGCAGTACCATCTCTATGCCAGTTTCCAGAGTGACTTATATTTCTTGTACAATGTAATCTATTTAAAGACAAAAAAACGTTTTTATCTTGCATTAAGTCTTGACTTATTTCTAAAACTTTACTTTCCATAATACTTTTAAAAATATCTTGCTCAAAAATATCTGGATGAAATATATTCTCAATTGCATATATATCGTTAATTGCGATGTCAGAAAATTTTCTATAATGCAAATATTTATATTTTTCACACTTCGACCTCATTCTCTCATAAGCAGCTAAGCATTTTAGGATTGCATTCTCTTCAACAACATTTTTAAAAATTAGGTAACCATTTTCTTGAAATTGACTTATTTGTTTCTGTGAAATCATTATATTTTTTATAACAACAAGGGAATAATAGTCAAATCTTAGATACTTTTTGCTAAATTTAAATCTTCATAAGTGTCAATATCAATAGCTTCTTCAAAATCTATCAAATAATACCCGTAACCAGGTGAGTAAAAAGTTTTGTGCTTTTTTAGAGTTTTTATGTCAGAAATCCATATTGAGCCTGTGGGACAATATAACTTTTCCAGATCTTGAGATCTTGTGAAAATTTTTTTTCTGGATAAAGGTTTTATTTCGTTGCTAGTTATTTTATGAGCCCACCAAGGATTTGCAAACCCATATTCAAAAAATGATATTTGAGATTTTTTTTTTGTTTTAAAAAAATTTTTGATTGAGGAATTTAAAGTTTTTAACTTTCTTACAGGACAATTGGGCATTAATTGAATAACAATGTCAAAATTTGAAAAATGTTTTTCTGTTTGTTTTATTGCAACTAGTGTAGCTTTTTGAACTGAGGATTTATCATCATAAGCACTTTCTCTTAGAAAAGGGGTGTTTATTCCGTATTTTTTACAAACTTTTAGAATTTTTTTTGAGTCAGTGCTTACTATTATCTTATCTATGTATTTACATTTTTTGGCAACTTTAATAGTTTTAGCAATCATTGGTTCACCTTTAAAATGAATAATATTTTTATTTTTAATCCTCTTCGAACCTCCTCTTGCAGGAACTATTGCTAAAATTTTTTTATTTTTAAACATAATATTTGATATTATTATCTAACCAAACTGTTAAGAATTTAAAAATTATCTACCAGGTAGTCCAACCTCCATCAATCACAAGGTTATGACCTGTCGCGCCACTAGATTGATTTGAACTTAGAAACCACAATGGTTCAAAAACTTCATACGGTTTAAGCATTCGTCCAATAGGACACATTTTACTGTACTTTTTTTTAAAATTTTTATTAACACGACCTTCAAAACCACCAAATGATATAGAATTAACTCTTATTTTATAATCAGATAATCTTACAGCTAATTCTTTTGTTAGGTGTATTTCTGCTGCTTTTGATACTCCATAATAAATTGGTGATGATGCGTATTTATCAACAT
>CACNVX010000018.1 GCA_902624045.1 uncultured Pelagibacteraceae bacterium | reverse complement strand
TTCAGCAGCTGAATTATTGGTAATATCTATCCAATCTATATCTTTAATATTTTCTTTTTTGTATAAGTTAATTTCTGATCTACAGATCTTGCAAGAATTATTAAAATACACTTTCATTTAATAACACTTAGCTTTTAGTGAAAAATTGTACATGCGTAAAATGATCAGTTGAAAATTATCAATAAACCACTATTTAAGGTGAATGAGTGATTTCTTTGATAAATCTGACTTAACAAGACAAGATGCTGACAAAATAGTTTCAGATACACTAAAAAATTGTGATGATGGTGAGTTGTATTTGGAGGAGTCTAAGTCTGAGTCAATTGTATTAGATGACAATAAAATAAAAAGCTCAAATTATAGCTCTGATTTAGGGTTTGGATTTAGAGCTATTTCAGATGAAGTTGTAGCTTATTCTTATTCAAATGAAATATCAAAAGACTCATTAAAAAGCTCTTCAGAAAATCTTAAATCAACACTGAAATCGATCAAAGGTTCATATAATCATGAAATACCAAAATCAAATAAGAAATATTATGAAGATATTAATCCAATTGAACAAAAAAGTTTGGACTCAAAATTAGAAGTTTTAAATAAAGTAAATGATTTTTTAAGAAAAAAAGATGGATCAGTAAAACAAGTTACCGCTAGTTTTTCAGGTGAGCAGAAATCAATAGAGATTATTAGATCAGGAGGAGAGTCTCTTACAGATGTTCGTCCATTAATCAGATTTAATGTATCTGTACTGTTAGAAAAAAATGGCAGAAAAGAAACAGGAGTTTATGGTATCGGGGGGAGACAATCTTATGATGATTATTTAAAAAATGATAATTGGAAAAATGTTTGTGAGGAAGCACTAAGAATTGCATCAGTAAATTTAGAAAGTAAACCAGCACCTGCAGGGGAAATGAAAGTAGTACTAGGACCTGGTTGGCCAGCTATTTTAATTCATGAAGCAATTGGTCATGGTCTTGAAGGAGATTTTAATAGAAAAAAAACATCTGCATTTCATAATCTAATAGGCCAAAAAGTTGCAAGTGAGGGAGTAACGATTGTAGATGACGGTACTGTAGATAATCGAAGGGGAAGTTTAACTATAGACGATGAAGGAACACCAACAGAGAGAACAGTTTTAATTGAGAACGGTATTCTTAAAGGTTTCATGCAAGATAGACATAATGCGCGATTAATGAATACGAAATCAACTGGATCTGGAAGAAGAGAAAATTATAGACATGTTGTTTTGCCAAGAATGAGAAATACGATGATGTTAAGTGGTAATCAAACTCAAGATGAAATGATTAAATCTGTCGATAAAGGTATTTTTGCCGTAAGTTTTGGAGGTGGGCAAGTAGATATTACTTCTGGAAAATTTGTTTTTAATTGCACTGAAGCATACGAAATAAATAATGGTAAAATTGGATCTCCAATTAAGGGAGCAACTTTAATTGGTGATGGGCCATCGATACTTAAAGAAGTATCAATGGTAGGAAACGATATGATGATGGATCCTGGCATAGGAACTTGTGGTAAAGCTGGGCAGGGAGTCCCTGTAGGAGTTGCTCAACCTTCAATTTTGATTGATAAAATGACAGTTGGTGGAACAAAACTTTAAATAATGGTTAAAGATCAAGAATTTCTTAAATCAAAAGCATCTTATTGTTTAGATTTGGCAAAAAAAATGGGAGCAACAGATGCAAGTGTCACAGTTGGACACACAATTTCAGAGACAGTTAATTTTAGAAATAAAAATCTAGATGCTTCGGATAGATCAGATGGGTTGGCTTTAAGTATAGAAACTTATCTTGGTAAAAAGCGATCATCAATTACATCATCAAATTTAATTAATGAAAACATCAAAACATTAGTTGAAAAATGTTTTGAAACTACAAAGATTACTCCTGAGGACGAATTTAATTCTTTGCCAGATAAAAATTTGTTAGCACAAAAATTAAAAAATCTTGATTTATACGATCAAACAAGATTTGAAAATGATAAAAAAATTACTTATTTAAAGGAACTAGAAGAAGCTGCTTCTGAGCCAGAAAAAATTATTAATACAGAATCAAGTTTTACAGAAAATAAAACGAATTTTATTTTGGCTAATAGTGATGGTTTTTGTGATGGTTGGAAAAAATCAAGTTTTACTGCCTCTAGTGTTACAGTTGCTAAAGATGAAAATAGTATGGAGAGAGACTACGAATATATCAGCTGTCGCCATTTAGCTGATATCAAAGAGGGTAGTGAACTAGGAAAAAAAGCAGCTGAACAAACTTTAAAAAAATTGGGTCCTAAAAAAATTGGAAGTGAAAAAATTAATTTAATTTTTGACAAAAAAATTGCAAAAGGAATGCTCAGTGCATTTGCAGGAGCTATATCAGCATCATCAATTTCTCGAGGAACTTCATTTTTAAAGGATAAAATTAATCAACAGGTTTTTTCAAAGTCAATAAACGTCGTAGATAAGCCCGATATTGTTAAGGGTATTGGCTCTAAATATTTTGATTCCGAGGGAGTAAATTCAAAAACTTTAAATCTTGTAGAAGATGGTTTGCTCAAAAATTATCTTATTGACACTTACAATGGTAAAAAATTGAATTTGCAATCAAACGGAAGAAGTGACGGCATAACAAACCTTTACTTTGAAAATGGGAATCTTAGTTTTGAGGAGCTCTTAAAAATAAGCTCTAAAAGTCTTTACATTACTGAAACAATTGGACACGGTAGTAATCTTGTAACTGGGGACTATTCTGTAGGAGCTGCCGGTTATTTAATCGAAAATGGTGAATTCAAATATCCTGTTAGTGAAATCACTATAGCTGGTAATTTTAAAAATATTTTTAAAAATATAATTTTAGCAAATGATTTAGAATTTAAATATTCAGTAAATTCACCAACTATGATGATTGAAGGAATGACAGTTGCTGGAAAATGAGTAATTATTGTGTCATTGGCTCTGGAATATCAGGAGCAACAATAGCCAATCTGCTAAGTAAAAAAAATTCTGTACATATTTATGATAAAGCTCGAGGTCCGGGTGGCAGATGTTCGTTTAAAAGAATTAATAATTTTGAAGGATTTGATCACGGAGCACAATATATATCTCCTAAATCAATACAATTTAGAAAATTTATTGAAAAATTACTTAAAAAAAAAATTCTTAAGATATGGAGTGGCAAACATGTTTACTTAAATAAAATTAAAAAAAAAAATAAAAAACACGTAAAAATTATTGGCACTAGGGGTAATAATGATATTAGCAAATATTTAATTAAAAATATTCAATGTTTTTTTCATAGCGAGTTAGAGAAGATTAAATTTATAAATAATAAATGGAAATTGGATTTTAAAAATAACCAAACAAAATATTATGACAATTTAATTATAACATGCCCGTTTCCACAATTAAAAAAATTAACAAAGAAATTTATAAAAGATCCTTTTGTTAATAAAAAAATTAAAATGGATGCAAATATTACTGTTATGATTAAAATTAAAAAGTCCAATAAAAACATATCTAGTTTTTTATTTAATGATAAAATTTTAGGGTGGGCCGCTAAAGAAAACAGTAAGAAAAGATTTAAAAATAAATATGATTTATGGACTTTGCAAAGTACGTATCAATGGGCAAATAAAAGGATTAATAAAAATAAAGAAAATAAAGAAGACAATTCCAAGATATTAATTGATAAATTTTTTAAACTAAGTGGAATTAAAAAAACTAAAATATTAAACTCATTAAATCATGGGTGGAAATATTCCTCAAATTCCAGACCCTTAAAATTAAAAAGTTATTGGAATACCAAATTAAATTTAGGTGTCTGTGCAGACTGGTTTGTGGGCCCTAGAGTAGAAGCCGGATGGATAAGTGCAAACGATCTTTTTAAAAAAATAAATAAATAATTTTACTGAACATTTTTTAATCGATATTCCCAATTTCCCATTCTTTCATATGATACTTTTACAATAAGTAAGGTTTTTTTATCAAGCCAAATATCAAAGTTTAATTTTTTATCTTCAGGTAAACTCATATTTTTAGATGTAAGTTTGAAGTGATCTGTTTTGTATTCTTTTCCATTAATTATAATGCTTTCCTTGCCAATGAAAGTAACTATTTGTTCTTTGATGCTTCCAGAGATTGGACTTATTTGGCTTTCAGCTTGTAAAATTTTATGACTCCACCAATTTCCAATAATATTTTTTATAGAAGCTTCACCTGAATATGATGACCCTTTGATATCAAACTTTTTATTATTTTTATCTAGTTTTAAGTTTACGAATTTTTCTTTTTTATTTTGAAATGTCTTTGATTGAAAAGATATTAAATTATCTTTAAAATAAATTTCTTCCCCATATCCCTCTACTTTAAAAATTGTTGCAGAGAGTAATTTAACTTCAAATTTATATTGATTTTTTACTATCGTTTTTTCACCATCTCTTTTAAAAAAATAATTGTTATACCCAATTACTTCATTATTTCTCAAGATCTCCATTTCTATTTTGTTAAATCTGTTATAATGACCAATATGAGCTAAAGAAATTGATGAGAAAAATACAACAAATAAAATAATTGCAAACTTTTTCATTTGCTAGTTACAATATTAGAATTTTTCATTAATAGATATAGCTTATTATAATTATGTTTTTAAAAATAAAAAAAATTCCAAAAGTAAAATGGAGCTCAGAAAAACCATTTAATTTTAAACCAAAGTTTTCTACATTTTTTTTCTTATGTTTTGGTTTATCTTTATTTGGATTAGGTGAGGGATTGTTGATTGTTTCATTTACAGGAGCCTCCCCTTGGAGTGTTTTAGCTCAAGGTATCTCCTTAAATGTTAATCTAAGTATTGGAACTATCACACTATTAATAAGTATTGCTGTATTAATTTTATGGATACCTCTTGGGCAAAAACCAGGGATGGGTACAATATTTAATGCTTTAATAATTGCAATTATGATTGATCTTTGTATCAAGTATATTCCAACACCATCGAATTATATTTATCAATTCTTATTAGCTGTAATTTCTGTTATCATGGTTGGGATAGGAGGGGGTATCTACTTAGTATCAAATTTAGGAGCCGGTCCTAGAGATGGATTAATGATCGGATTACAAAAATTAACAAATTTTCCTATAGCTGCTGTAAGAGCAACATTAGAAATTTCAGTTGTTAGTATTGGATGGTATTTAGGAGGAACAGTAGGAATTGGAACATTATTGTTTGCTTTTGGTATAGGCCCATGCGTGTCCTTAGGACTTTATTTAGTTGATAAAACTTTTGATTAGGCTGCAGCCGTAGCTTTTTCGCTTTTCTTTCTTTCGTGTGGATCAAGAATTGCCTTTCTCAATCTACAAGAGTCCGGAGTTATTTCTAAAGCTTCATCAGAATTAAGCATACTTAATTGCTCAGCAATAGACATTGTTCTTACAGGTGTGAGCACAACATTTTCATCGGTTCCTTGAGTTCTCATATTAGTTAGCTTTTTACCTTTCATAACATTGATTATCATATCACCTGGTTTAGGCGAAAGACCAACTATCATTCCAGGATAAACAGCATCATTATGAGTTACAAACATTTCTCCTCTTGCTTGTAGGTTAAATATTGCGAATGCAACTGCTTTTCCTTGTTCCATTGAGATTAATGCTCCATTTCTTCTACCTTCCATTTCTCCTTCAAAAGGACCATAGCTATGGAATATTCTATTTATCACTCCATTTCCTTTTGTAAGCGTAAGAAATCTACTTGTGTAGCCCATTAACCCTCTAGTAGGCGCAGTAAAAATTAATCTTTTTTTATTGGTCCCAGTATCTTTTAATTCTATTAGCCTACCTTTTCTTCTGTTCATTGAATCAATTACTTTTGAGGAATGTTCCTCATCAATGTCCATAGTAATTTCTTCAATTGGCTCAAGTTTATTTCCGCCTTCATCAATTTTGTATAAAACTTTTGGTGGGCTAACTGTCATTTCAAAACCTTCTCTTCTCATTTGAGTTAAAAGAATTTCTAGCATTAGTTCACCTCTACCACTTACCACAAAAGAGTCTTTACCTCCGTTTTCAGAAAATGTGATTCCAACATTATTTTGAGCTTCTTGAACTAAACGATCTCTTATTTGCGTACTTGTTAGTTTTTTACCTTCGGTTCCAGCTAAAGGTGAAGTATTTACTGTAATTGTAATTGACATTGTCGGTGGATCTATTGGAGTAGCAGGGATTGGCTCATTTACTTCTAGGTCACATATGGTATCAGCAACGTTTGCATTTTCTAATCCAGCAATAACTACAATATCTCCAGCCTCTCCAACATCTATTGGAACTTTTTTAGTTCCTTCATATCTAAAAATTTTGGTTAATTTTCCTTCATCAACTTTATCACCATTTAAATTAATTGCTTTTATAGATTGATTAGCTTTCGCAGTACCTTGTGTAATTCTTCCAACCAAACTTCTTCCTAAAAAACTATCTGCATAAAGTAGCGTTGACAACATTGCAAAAGGTTTAGTTTTATCTAGTTCAGCAGGTTTTACATGATCAACAATTAAATCTAACAAAGGATTTAAATTTTCTCTTGGACCATCAACGTCATAATCTGCCCAACCAGATCTTCCGCTAGCGTATAGAACTGGAAAATCTAATTGCTCTTCATTTGCATCTAAGCTAACAAATAAATCAAACGTTTCATCTAAAACTTCATTTGCTCTTTGATCAGTTTTATCTAATTTGTTTATAACAACAATTGGTTTTAATCCTTGTTTAAGTGCTTTCGATAATACAAATTTTGTTTGAGGCATAACACCTTCTGCAGAGTCAATTAGCAACAAGGCTCCGTCTGCCATACTTAAAACTCTTTCAACTTCAGCAGCAAAATCTCTGTGTCCTGGGGTGTCGATTATATTTATTCTTGAATTATTCCAATTAATTGAAGCAGGTTTAGCTAAAATTGTAATTCCTCTTTCTTTTTCGAGCTCACCCGAATCCATTAATCTTTCATCAACAACTTCATTCTCTCTAAATGAGCCACTTTGTTTCATTAAGTTATCAATTAGAGTAGTTTTGCCATGATCAACATGGGCTATTATCGTGATGTTTCTAATATTGTTATTCATAAATCCTGGCTCTTATACATATTTAAAAGGATATTAAAACTTAAAAAAACTCATAACTGGCTTGAGTAATTTTCAATATTAACGATTAATTTGTCTTTTTTTGCTTATCTTTTTTAAGTTTTCTTTTTTCTTTAAAGCTTAATTTAGGTTTTTTTTTAACGCTAGAGTCTTTAAATGATTTACCGCTATATCTTTTTGACATGATTATACTTCACATAAAAAAAAGGCCATCTTGAGATGGCCTTTTAGAATATGTTTTAGAAAATGAGGGATTACATTCTCATACTGGTTTCTAATAATACTTGATTTACTTAACATTTTGAAAATTCCTTCATCACTCTTCATCACTATTTAAAGCAATTCAAAAGCAATTCAAAATTGTTGAATTTTAATAATAGTGCTACCTTGATTTTTTATATGAATTCACAAGAAACAGACGCAAGAATTATAATTGAAAAATTGCTAAGAGAAGCAGATTGGAAATTACCTGGTTATGTTGATGATAATATAGTTAATGTTAAAACTGAGACCAAAAATGAATTTGGTAGAGCAGACTATGTGCTTCTAAACTCAAGTAAAAAATACCTTTGTGTGATAGAAGCAAAGAATAGACTAAAATCGCCATTATCTGGTAAGGAACAAGCAAGAGACTATGCAAATTCACTAAAGTGTAGATTTATAATATTATCGAATGGCATCTCTCACTTCTTATGGGATTTAAATCAAGGCAATCCATTTGTTATTGAAAAATTTCCTTCACAGCAAGAATTAGAAATGCGAGTAGAAGTATTTAATCCATCAAGAGATGATGATGAGGTTGATGGAATTAACAATGACTACTTAACACTTACACAATTTAAAGATTATAAAATTAATCCTGATTATAAAAATGAAAGTAAAAGAAATGAATTTATTGAAAAAAATCACCTTACATTTCTACGTCCATACCAATTAGAAGCGATTAAAACAATTCAAAATAAAATTAAAGAAGGTAGTGATAGATTTCTTTTAGAGATGGCAACTGGTACAGGTAAAACAACCACCTCTGCTGCTATCATTAAAATGTTTTTAAGATTATATAATGTTAAAAGAGTATTATTTTTAGTTGATAGATTAGAACTTGAAACACAAGCACAAAAAGAAATAAACTATATTTTAAGTAACGATTACACAACAACAATCTGGAAAGAAAAGAAAAGAGATTGGGAACAATCAGATATAGTTGTTTCAACCGTTCAATCATTTACTAAAAACTACAAATACAAAAGAATATTTAAACCTAATAGTTTTGATTTAGTAATTTCAGATGAGGCACATAGAAGTTTAGGTGCAAGTAGTAGAAATGTTTTTGAATATTTTATTGGTTTTAAATTAGGTCTGACAGCAACACCAAGAGATTTTTTAAAATCAGTAGATGCTGACGATATGTCAATCACTGACCCTAAACAATTAGAGAGAAGACTGATGTTAGATACATATTCTATATTTGGATGTTATGATGGAGAACCGACTTTCAGATATACTTTAACTGATGGTGTGAGAGACAAATATTTAACTAATCCTACTGTAATAGATATTGAAACAGGATTGTCAGCAGACATTATGAGTAAAGAGGGATTGTCATTTAAAGGTGTTGATGCAGAAGGAAAGGATGTGGAAGAACAAACTTTTTTCAAAAAAGATTATGAAAGAAAATTTAAGTCTGATGAAACAAATTTATCTTTCTGTAAAGCATTTATGAAAGATGCTCTTAGAGACCCTTTTACAAATGAAATTGGAAAAACTTTAATATTTTGTGTTTCGCAAAAACATGCTGAAAAAATTACAACAATTTTAAATAAAATTGCAGATGAAGAATTTAAAGGTCTTTACCAATCAGATTTTGCAATTCAGGTAACCTCAAATGTTGAAAAACCCGATCCACAACAAATGACAATACAATTTACTGACAAGAATAATAACCTAAGAGGAAACTCACTTATTAATGAATATTACAAAACATCTAAAGCAAGAGTTTGTGTTACCGTAGGAATGATGACTACAGGATATGATTGTAAAGATTTATTAAATATTTGTTTATTCAGACCTGTGTTTTCGCCAACTGAATTTATTCAAATGAAAGGTAGAGGAACAAGATTGTTTGACTTTAAAGAGTGCTGGAAAGATAAAAATCAAATACCAAAATCTGTAAACTCTAAAAAAACAACTTTTTTACTTTTTGATTACTTTAAAAATTATAAGTATTTTGAAGAAGATTTTAATTATGACAAAGTACTAAAACTTCCTATAGAAGGAGGAAGAATTACAGATGGACCAGGAGGCACTACTGATCCACCAGTTGGTGAAGTGTTTAATTTAAACAAAGACCCAGTTCAAAATACAGAAGTAATAAATATTTCACCTGCAGGAATGAGGATAGATAGAGATTTATATAAATCTCTAAAAGAAGATATTCTTAAAGATAAAGCGTCTTACAAAACACTATATGATATGGTTGAAAATCAAAAATTTAATGATGCAGAAAATTACCTAAAAGAAAAATATTTTAATAAATCTCGTACACTTGACAACTTAAGATTATCATTAGGATTAGATGTAAACATCTCTATAAAAGAATTATTATTATATATGTTTGGTTTTATTAAAAAAATTCAAAATAAAGATGAAATAATTGATGAAGAATTTGACAAATTTGATGACAAATATAGACCAGATGAAAATTCTTTTTATGCCATAAAACAAGTATTTGAGGCATACGCAACTGATAAAAATTTTAGAGAAAAAGTGGACTCTGGTAATTATTCAGAATTAAATAATGAACCTTCTGGTGAATTCTTTTTTAAAATACCTAAAGATTTTATAAACAAAATTCCAAAATATATTAAAGAAAATATTAATTTAGAAAGATTTATCGATGCTTGATGATGTAACCAAGAAGAGAATTAATACCCTAAGACAGATATTAGTTGGTAAGTTACCTGACCCAAAAGCGCAAGTTGAACAAATAACAAATGGTCTAATTTATAAATTTATGAATGATATGGATGAGCAATCAGTATCATTGGGTGGAAAAGCATCTTACTTTTCTGGAAAGTTTGAAAAATATTCATGGAAGAACTTAATGAATTCAAAAACATCTGGTTCAGATAGACTTGAACTCTACAAAGACGCAATTGAAAAAATGTACAATAATGAAAATCTTCCTGAATTATTTAGAGAGATTTTTAAAAACTCATTTCTTCCATTTAAAGACCCATCCACTTTAAATATGTTTTTAAAAGAGATAAATGAATTTAATTACTCTCATTCAGAAAAACTTGGTGATGCATTTGAGTACTTACTATCTTTTATGGGTTCACAAGGAGATGCAGGTCAATTTAGAACACCAAGACACATAATTGATTTTATTGTTGAGATAGTTAATCCTCAAAAAAATGAAACTATATTAGATCCTGCTTGTGGTACTGCAGGATTTTTAATTAGTTCTTACAAACATATTTTAAATCAAAACACTAAAAAGAATTTAGGAGATGGATTAAACGCAGCAGACAGAAAAAAAATTGGTGAAAACTTAAACGGTTATGACATTTCTCCTGATATGGTGAAAATGTCTTTAGTAAATATGTACTTACATAAATTTACTAATCCAAAAATTAATGAGTACGATACACTTTCAAGTGAAGATAGATGGAATGAATACTATGATGTAGTACTTGCTAACCCACCATTCTTTTCTCCAAAAGGCGGTATAACTCCTCATAATAGATTTGGAGTTAAGTCTACAAAAGCAGAAGTCTTATTTGTTGATTATATTAATGAGCATTTAAAACCCAATGGTCGTGCAGGGATAATTGTTCCCGAAGGAGTTATTTTTCAATCAGGAACAGCATACAAACAATTGAGAAAAAGACTTTTGGAAACATCTTTAATTGGTGTTATCTCACTACCTGCAGGAGTATTTCAACCATACTCAGGTGTAAAAACATCAATACTCATTTTAGATAAAGAAAAAAATAAAAAAAATAATGAAATATTTTTTGTTAATATCAAAAATGATGGTTTTGATTTAACAGCGAATAGAAAAAAAATAAAAGAAAATGACTTTCCAAATGTTGTTCAATTAATCAAAAATCATGAAACATCTAAATTAGAAAATGTCACCAAAGAAGAAATTTTTAAAAATAGTTTTTCATTAAACTACTCCTCATATAAAAATGATGAGATAATAAACTCAAATTATAAATTAGTACTTCTAAAGGATTATGCAGATTTAAAAAGAGGTACTTCAATTACAAAAAAATATGTAACAGATGGTGATATTCCTGTTATTGCAGGAGGTCAAAAACCTGCATACTTTCATAACAAATCTAATAGAGGTTCTAATTGCATAACCGTAAGTTCATCAGGTGCATACGCTGGGTATGTTGCGTTTCATTCCAACCCAATATTTGCAAGCGATTGTTTCACAATAGAAACAAATAATACAAATTTGAACCAGAGATTTATATTCTATTTATTAAAATCAAAACAAAAATTAATTTACTCTTTCCAAACAGGAGGGGGTCAACCTCATGTGTATGCAAAAGATTTTGATAAATTTAAAATTCCACTTCCATCGTTGGAAAAACAAAATGAATTAGTAGAAGAATTAGATAATTATCAAAAAATTATTGATGGATGTAAACAAGTTATAGAAAATTTTAAACCTTCTATTGATATTGACCCAAGTTGGGAAATGGTTGAATTAGAAAAGATTTCAAACAAAATAACAGATGGTACTCATAAAACACCAGAATATACGGTTGACGGTATCCCTTTTTTAAGAGTAACAGATATTACAAAATCAGATGGTTCAAGAAAATTTATATCTAAAGAAGAACACAAAGAACTTATCAAAAGATGTAATCCTGAGAAGGGTGATATACTTTATTCAAAAAATGGAACTATAGGAATTTCACAAATTGTAGATTGGGATTATGAATTCAGTATATTTGTAAGTTTATGTTTAATAAAACCAAACAAAGAAAAAGTACTTCCTGAATATCTTGGAGAAATTTTAAATACCACATTTGTATTTAACCAAGCAAAAAACCTTACAAAAACGGGTACTGTAAGTAACCTACATTTAATAGAAATAAAAAAATTAAAAATTCCACTACCAAATTTAGATACTCAAAAATTAATTTTTGATGAGATTAAAAATCAAAAAAAAATGATTAACTCAAATCTTGAACTCAAACAATTTTTTGAAATAAAAATTGATAATTTAATTAATTCTCTTTGGTCTAATTAGTTATACTTGCAAATGAGACTATAACATCCTCAAATCCTTCATCATTCCTTCATCATTCCTTCATCACTGATGATTTTTGTTAAGATAAAAAAAAAGGGCAGTAAAAACTGCCCTTTTTGAATTTTTGTTTGAGAACAATGGGGATTACATACCCATTCCACCCATTCCTCCCATACCGCCCATTCCACCAGGCATTCCACCAGGCATTCCCCCAGCGGCATCTTTTTCCTCTGGTTTGTCAGCGATCATTGCTTCGGTAGTTACTAATAATCCAGCAATTGAAGCAGCATCTTGTAGAGCAGTTCTCACAACTTTAACTGGATCTATGATACCTTTTGCAAACATATCGCAATATTCTTCACTTTGAGCGTCGTAACCGTGAGTTTTTTTCTTTTGCTCCAATAGCTTTCCAACTACTACTGAACCATCAACTCCTGCATTTTTAGTGATTTGTCTAATAGGAGCTTCCAATGCTTTTCTTACTAAATCAACTCCTGCTTTCTGATCATCACCTTTTGCTTTAACTTTTTCAAGTTCTTGAGCAGCATAAAGTAGAGCACATCCACCGCCTGTTACGATACCTTCTTCAACGGCAGCTCTAGTAGCATTTAAAGCATCCTCAACTCTATCTTTTCTTTCTTTAACTTCAACTTCTGTTGCACCACCAACTTTGATTACTGCAACCCCACCTGCTAACTTAGCAAGTCTCTCTTGAAGTTTTTCTCTGTCATAATCAGAAGTAGTTTCATCAACTTGTTGCTTAATAGAAGCACATCTAGCTTCAATGTCGGATTTTTTACCGCTTCCATTTACTATGGTGCTATTATCTTTATCTACTTTTATTTTTTTACAAGATCCAAGATCATCAAGTTTAACATTTTCAAGTTTGATGCCTAGGTCTTCAGATATAACTTGACCTCCTGTTAATATAGCAATGTCCTCAAGCATTGCTTTTCTTCTATCTCCAAAACCTGGAGCTTTAACGGCCACAACTTTCAAACCACCTCTTAATTTGTTTACTACCAAAGTAGCTAAAGCTTCACCTTCAACATCCTCAGAAATTATCATTAGTGGTCTACCAGCTTGTACAACTGCCTCTAAAAGAGGCACCATAGGCTGTAAGTTGGTTAATTTTTTTTCATGTAAAAGAATAAACGGATTTTCTAACTCAGTAGTCATTTTATCACTATTAGTTATAAAATATGGTGATAGATATCCTCTATCAAACTGCATACCCTCAACTACATCTAGTTCTGTTTCAATACCTTTATTTTCTTCAACAGTTATAACTCCCTCATTTCCAACTTTTTGCATTGCTTTTGCAATCATTGTTCCAATTTCTTTATCACCATTTGATGAAATTGTTCCAACTTGAGCTATCTCATCACTGTCTTTTACTTTTTTTGCAGATGCAACTAAACTTTCTCTAACTGTTTCTACCGCTGCATCAATTCCTCTTTTTACATCCATAGGATTCATGCCTGCAGTCACATATTTTACACCTTCTTTAACGATTGCTTGCGCAAGAATTGTTGCTGTAGTTGTGCCATCACCAGCTTCATCGTTTGTTTTGCTAGCAACTTCTTTTACCATTTGTGCACCCATATTTTCAAATTTATCTTCAAGGTCTATTTCTTTTGCAACCGAAACACCATCTTTAGTAATTCTTGGTGCACCATAGGATTTGTCCATTACTACATTTCTTCCCTTTGGACCTAAAGTTACTTTAACAGTATCAGCTAGGATGTTTACGCCTCTAATCATTGATGCTCTTGCTTCAGCATCAAATTTAACAACTTTTGCCATTATATTTCTCCTTTAAATTAAATTATTTACTTGAAATTCCCATAATGTCTGACTCTTTCATTATGCTATATTCTTTTCCATCTATTTTGACTTCAGTTCCTGACCATTTGCCAAATAAAACTTTGTCACCAACTTTAACATCCATTGGAATTTTTTTTCCATCTTCAGTTTTTGCCCCACCGCCTACAGCAACAACTTTTCCTTCTTGTGGTTTTTCTTGGGCTGAGTCTGGAATAATTATTCCACCAGCTGTTTTCTCGCTGCTATCTAATACTTCTATTAAAACTCTGTCATGTAACGGTTTAAACTTCATAATATCTCCTTAATAATTCTTTATAAATATGAGCTTCATATAGATATTTCGCTGTCTATTTCAAGATGAGTCTCGTACAGATTTATTAAAAAGCTAGTAAATTCGAGATTTTATGGTTTATACCTTAAATTATGACCAAAAATTTAGATTTAAATGGCCTACAATCAATAGCCAATAAATATGATCTATTTTATATAGATTTATGGGGGGTTATCCACAACGGAATTAATCTTCACCCTGAAGCAATAGCTGCTCTAATAGAACTAAAAAAAAATAACAAAATGTTCGTACTTTTAACAAACGCACCCAGACCAAACGAAACTGTTAGAAATTTTTTATATAAAATGGGGATGGATAAAGATTTAAGAAAACACGTGTTTACTTCAGGTGAAGCCGCATTAAATTATTTAGAAAAATCTTTAATTTCTAAAAAGTTTTATCACATAGGACCACCTAGAGATTTTGATTTATTTAATTTATTTGAGAAGAACAAGTGTGAGGACATTATTGAAAGTGAATATTTATTGTGTACCGGACTATTTGATGAACATGATAAAGATTTGATTTATTATAAGAAGTTATTTGAAAAGCATATAAATAAAAAAATGATTTGTACTAACCCAGATTTAATTGTGGATCGTGGAGAGGTTAGAGAGTTATGCGCTGGTTCTGTAGCTATGGTTTTTGAAAAGATGGGTGGAGAAGTAGTATATTTTGGAAAACCACATCCAGAGGTTTATAATCAATCCATAGATAATAATGATAAAAAAATATTAGCAATTGGAGATAATTTAAATACTGATATCAGGGGTGCAAATCTCTTAAATTATGATTCTTTATTAATTAGTAACGGAATACATAAGGATGAGATTAAAAAAAAAGGTATTCAAAATGTTGCAAAAGAGTATGAAGTGATAGTTAACTATATTCAGACAGATTTAAAATGGTAAAACATTATTCAAATTTTAATATTAAGAAAACACATAGAGAGTCAATTATTTTAATTGGTAATTTTGATGGTTTACATTTAGGACATCAAAAATTATTTCAATTAGCACAGACATACAAAAAAAAATATAAATTAAAAATTGGTGTTGTAAATTTTGATCCAATGCCAAAAATGTTTTTCAATAAAAAATTAAAAAATTTTAGAATTTCAAATATTAATCAAAAAATTAAATTGCTAGATAATTTAAATGTAGACTTTGTAATTACTAAAAATTTTGACAAAAAATTTTCAAAAATTAAGGCTTTTAATTTCGTAAAACAAATTTTGTATAAAAAATTAAATTCTAAATTTATTTTTGTAAGTAATAATTTTAGATTTGGAAATAAAAGAGAAGGAGATGTTAATTTACTAATAAAATATGAAAAACTATTTAACTTTAAGGTTATTAAACCAGATCCGTTAATTAAAAGTAAAAAAATTGTATCCTCATCTTTAATAAGAAATTTTTTACAAAAAGGTTTTTTAGATAAAGCTAATAATCTCTTGAATAGAAATTGGACGATACAAGGAATTGTGAAGAAGGGTAGGCAGGTAGGAAAAAAAATAGGTTTTCCAACTTGCAATATAGATATTCAAGATTACGTACTAGCAAAACCAGGAGTTTATGCTGTTAGAGTTTTAAAGAAAAATAGCACTAGATATCTCAAAGGAATTGCTAATCTTGGATATAGGCCAACATTTAATCAAAAAAAAATATTGTTAGAAGTTCATATATTTAATTTTTCTGGAAATCTATATAATAAGCTTTTATCAGTAGAGTTTTTAAAGTTTATAAGAAAAGAAAAAAAATTTAAAAATGTTAATCAATTAAGTGATCAAATTAAAAAAGATTTATATATTGCGAAAAAAACTAAATGACTAATTCACAAATAAATCTACCAAAAACAGCTTTTTCTATGAAAGCTAACTTACCAACTAGAGAGCCAGAAATTCTTGAATATTGGAAAAAAATAAATCTTTACGATGAATTAAGAAAATCAAGCAAAGGAAGAGAAAAATTTGTTTTGCATGATGGACCGCCATATGCGAATGGAAATATCCATATGGGAACAGCTCTAAATAAAATTCTTAAAGATATAATTGTAAAATTTCATCAAATGGATGGAAAAGACTCTATTTATGTTCCAGGTTGGGATTGTCATGGTTTACCAATAGAGTGGAAAATTGAAGAACAATATAAAAAAAATAAAAAAAATAAAAACGATGTTCCAGTCATAGAGTTTAGAAAGGAATGTAGAACATTTGCTGAGAAATGGATCGAAATTCATAAAAGTCAATTTAAAAGATTAGGTGTTGTTGGGGATTGGGAAAATTATTATTCAACAATGAGCTTTGATGCAGAGGCACAAATAGTTAGAGAGCTTGGTAAATTTTTAAAAGAGGGAAGTCTATATAGAGGTTTTAAACCAGTTTTATGGTCAACAGTTGAAAAGACTGCTCTTGCTGATGCTGAAGTAGAGTATCAAGACCACAAATCTGATACAATTTATACCTCCTTTAAAGTAAAATCTTCAGATTTAAATGAATTACATGATTGTGAAATTATAATTTGGACAACAACCCCATGGACAATACCTGCAAATAAAGCTTTAGCATTTAACGAGTCTCTTGACTATGTTGTATTAGAGATAAATGATGAAGGTGATTTTAAAGATAGAAAAATTGTAATCGCTGATGATTTGTTGAATTCAGTTGTTAAAGATTGTGAATTAAAAAAATTCAAAAAAATTCATAAATTTAAAGGTAAAGAATTCAAGAATACTATTTGCAGCCATCCGTTTTTAAATATTGGTTATGAATACGATATCCCAATGCTGGAAGCTAGATTTGTTACAACCGAGCAAGGAACTGGAATTGTTCACTGCGCACCAAGCCATGGACCCGATGATTTCAATCTCTGTTTGAACAATGGTATTAAAGCTATTGAAACAGTAGATGGAGATGGAAAATATACAAATAATGTTAAATTGTTTGAAGGAATTCATATTTTTAAAGCGAACTCTATTGTTGTTGAAAAACTTAAAGAACAAAAAAATTTATTTTTTAATAGTGAACTAGTTCATTCATATCCACATTCGTGGAGATCTAAGGCGCCACTAGTTCATAGAGCTACACCACAATGGTTCATTTCAATGGAAAGTCACAAATTAAGAGATAAAGCTTTAAAGGCTATAGATGAAACTAATTTTTATCCAAGTAAAGGAAAAGAAAGACTTAAATCAATGATTGAAACAAGACCAGATTGGTGTGTTTCAAGACAAAGAGTTTGGGGCGTGCCTCTCCCAATTTTTGTGAACAAAAAAACAAAAGAAATTTTAACTGATGACGGTGTAATTGAAAATATTGCATCTATTTATGAAAAAGAAGGATCTGACTGTTGGTTCTCAGACGATCCTCAAAGATTTCTAGGCAATAAATATCATGCTGAAGACTATGAAAAATTGAGTGATATTGTTGAGGTTTGGTTTGATAGTGGTTCAACTCATTCATTTGTTTTAGAAAAAAGAGAAGACTTAAAATGGCCAGCATCAATGTATTTAGAAGGATCAGATCAACATAGAGGATGGTTTCATTCATCCTTATTAGAATCTTGTGGAACTAGAGGTAGAGCTCCATTTGAGTCAATTTTATCTCATGGATTTGTTGTAGATGGTAAAGGATTGAAAATGTCTAAATCTTTAGGAAATGTCATTGCGCCTGAAGATATTTTAAAAAAGTATGGTGCTGATATTTTAAGAATTTGGGTTGCATCTTCCAATTACGCAGAAGATTTAAGAATAGATTATTCCATTTTAGATCAACATGCTGACTCTTATAGAAAAATTAGAAATACATTTAGATATCTTCTTGGAAATATTAATGATAATTTTGAAAATATTAATCTAGATGAATTAGATTTAAGCGAACTACCAGAATTAGAACAGTTTATGTTGCATAAAATATTTGTTTTAAACAGCAAATTTCAAAATTTTTTTAAAAGTTATGATTTTCATAATCTATATAAGGAGTTACTTAATTTTTGCACAGTTGATCTATCAGCTTTCTATTTTGATATAAGAAAAGACAACCTTTATTGTGATCCAAAAGATTCCAAAAAGAGAAAATCGACAATAAAGTTATTAAATATTATTTTGAATGCACTGTTAAAATGGTTTGCACCAATATTATCTTTTACAACTGAAGAAATATTTAAATTATTATTCAAAGATCAAAAAAGTATTCACATAGAGAAATTTGCAATATTTCCAGATAAATTTAAAAATGAAAAATTAAATGATAAATGGTTAGAATTAATTAAAATAAGAAATATCTGCAACATTAGTATAGAGGAAAAGAGAGCTAGTAAGGAAATTGGATCAAGTTTAGAGGCAGAATTAAAAATACAACTTAATCAAAAATTTAAAAATCTTACACAAAACATAGATTTTTCTGAACTTTGTATCACATCAAAAGCTAACATTGAGTATGAAAATGATATTGAAACAATAGCTACCACAATCAAAGCTAAAGGATCTAAATGTCCGGTTTGTTGGAAAATAAGCGAAATTTCATGTCCCAGACATTCTAAATGAATTTTAAATTTTTAAAAAAGAATTTTTACACATATTCATTATTTATTTTTTGCATTTTTTTTCTTGATAGAATAACTAAAATATATGTAATTTATCTAAATGAGGAATATTTAGGTGAACAAATTTTCTCTTCTAAATTCTTAAATATTTATTTAATTTGGAATGAAGGGATAGCTTTTGGGCTCTTATCTTTTGATAAAAACAATTTTTATAATTTTTTAACTATATTTATTTTTTTTATTATACTAGTTATATTTTATTTATCACTCAAAAGTTATGGTTTGAAAAAATATTCTTTATTAATGATATTTAGTGGAGCCATAGGAAATTTATTTGATCGAATTTACTATAAAGCTGTTCCAGATTTTATAGA
>CACNVX010000017.1 GCA_902624045.1 uncultured Pelagibacteraceae bacterium | reverse complement strand
ATGTACATAAACCCTTGTCTTCAGCCATAAAAAACAGGTGGTCTTTTTTGAAGCGGTCAAGGTATTTTGTTGGAAATAATTGATTACCAAGTATAAAAAATAACTTCATAGTTAAATATAACTAATAAAAATTTTTATGTCAGAAAAATATGTAATTTTTGGTGCGACAGGTTCTATAGGATCAAGTTTAGCGGAACAATTAAAAAACTCCGGGAATGATATTCATTTAGTTGCGAGAAATGAAAATGAACTTAGTCCAATCTGTGAAAAGCTTGGTTGCTCACATACTATTGCAGATGTCTTAGAGGAAGGTTTTATTGAAAAAGTTAAATCAGATATTTCTGAAATCAAAGGCCTAGCATATTGCGTTGGTTCTATTGATCTAAAACCACTAAGAATGGTAAGCGAACAAGACTTTCAAAAATGCATGAAACTTAATCTTTATTCAGCTGTAGAAGCTATTAAAGGATTTCAAGAAAGCTTAAAAAAAAATAAAGGTTCGATAGTATTATTTTCAACTGTTGCGGCCCAAAGAGGATTTACTAATCATGCAATAATAGCTTCAACAAAAGCAGCTGTAGAAGGTTTAACAGTTTCTTTAGCTGCTGAATTTGCTCCAAATATAAGAGTAAACTGTGTTGCTCCAAGTTTGACAAAATCTAAAATTGCTGAACCAATGTTAAAGAATGCTGCTTTGGCTGAAGGGATCGCAAAAGCACACCCGCTTAAAAGATTGGGTGAAGGTAAAGACTCAGCAGCTCTTGCTAAGTTCTTACTCACAGAAGACAGCTCTTGGGTTACAGGTCAGATAATTGCTGTAGACGGTGGTAGATCTAAGCTTTCATAAAGTGATCAAGTATTTTTTATCGGTATTTTTCTTTTTTTTATTTTCATCAAAAAGTTATTCAGAAAATTTTACTTTTCAAAAATTAGTAGATTTAAATGATCCATGGGGATCATCTTTTATAAACAATGAAGAGCTTATTATTACTGAAAAAACAGGAAAAATAAAAATAGTAAATATTATTTCTAAACAAGTTGATGAAGTTGAGCATAACTTAAATTATTTTGTCCATGGCCAAGGGGGTTTGCTAGATATTATTTATCAAAACGATACCTTATGGATTTCTTATTCCGAAAATAGAGGTGATTGGAAAACGAGCACTTCTATTGCAAAAGCTAAATTAAATAAAAAAAAATTAAATTTTGAAAATATATTTCAAGCTGAACCGCCAATAGAATCTGGCTATCATTTTGGATCAAGACTAGCAATAAAAGAAAATTATCTTTTTGCATCTGCTGGTGAAAGAGGACAAGGAATGATTGCTCAAGATCCAACAAAACATGCTGGAAGTATAATTAGAATTCATATTGATGGGAGTATCCCAAAAGATAATCCAAAGTTTGATGGTAAATCCAATTGGTTACCAGAAATCTACCAAATTGGTGTTCGCAACCCCCAGGGTTTAACTTTATCTCCTTTTGATGGAAAAATTTATATCAGTAATCACGGTGCAAAAGGTGGTGATTGGTTTGGTGAAGTAAAAAAAGGAGGAAATTATGGTTGGAAAATTCTAGGTTGGGGTGGCACAAATTATTCAGGATCAAAGATAGGACCTAAATGGAAACCAGGATTTACAAAGGCAATTCAATATTGGGTACCATCTATAGCTACAAGTGCAATAACTATTTATGAAGGAGAAGAGTTTAATGAGTGGAATGGGCAAGCACTTATTACTTCACTAAAAGATAAATCGTTAAGAAGATTAAATTTTAAAAATTTGTCAAATGTAGAGGAAATAATTATTTTCAAGGACAAAATTGGGAGAATTAGAGATATTCAAATACACCCAAGTAATGGAAAAATTTATTTTCTTGCAGGAAACAGTTTATGGTTAATGGATAAACAAAAATAAAATGATAGAAAGGCCTTATCATCATTTACCAGATGGTACTTTTAGAAACCCAAAAGGATCACCAGTAATCATATCTAGGTCAGCAAAATTCTCCTATAGAACTTTTAGTAAATTAAGAAAAAAAGTTGATCTAAATTATCCCATAGAGCATGTAGTTGAGAAAAAAAAAGTTCTGGAAAACTTAGAAAAATATAAAGACGATGATTATATTGCTTGGATAGGTCACGCGACATTCCTTATAAAATTAGGAAAAACGACAATCATAACGGACCCTGTATTTTCTAAAAATGCTGGACCACTTATTTTTGGTCCAAAAAGATTTACTAATCCTGCAATAAAATTAAATGAGATACCTAAAACGGATATATTTTTACTAACTCACAATCATTATGATCATCAGGATATGTCAACCATTAGAAATTTTCCTTTTAAGGATGCAAAAGTATTAACACCTCTAAATCTTGGTAAATATTTTAAAAGATACAAAGATGTAAACGAAATGGATTGGTATAATCAAAAAATTATAAATGAAAATTTAAAAATCACTTTACTTCCAGCAGTTCATTGGTCAAAGAGAAGTTTAACAGATACAAATAAAACTTTGTGGGGCAATTTTTTAATAGAATATAAAAACAAGAAAATTTTATTTGCATGTGATACAGGTTATGGAGAAATCTACAAAGAGTTAGGGATAAAATATGGTCCAATAGACCTCACGATGATTAATATTGGGGCTTATAATTTTAAACCAATGTTTGATAAAACTATCTATCACACTACGCCAGAGGAAGCCTTGAATGTTGCACAAGATTTAAAAAGTAAAAAAGTGCTAGGAATGCATTGGGGAACATTTGTTTTATCATTTGAGCCAATTATGGAACCTCCAATTAGATTTAAAGATAATGCAGAAAATTACGGATTTAAAAAAAGTGATGCTATTACTTTTAAAATTGGAGAAGTAAGTCCTTTAAATAAAATTTTATAAAGTTAAATACTTTATTGCAAAAAATATAGTTCCAATAGATGCAATAGTAGATACAAAGATAGCTTTTATTATATTTTCAGGACTTACATTGTATGCAGAACATAAAACTATAGCTGTAACTCCACAAGGTGCAACACTCACAAAAAAAGCGCCTGGTATTTCTGCTGGCAATCCTGCATTAAAAAACAAAAGTCCAATCAATAATAAAATAATTGGGGAAATAATTAATTTTAGAATTGATATAGAAACAGATAATTTATTAATTACATTTTTGGTATAAAATGAAAGAATTATACCAATAGCAAACAATCCAACTGGTGAAACACATGCTGCAAGTTTAGATAAAGTATACTCGATTGGTGTTTGATCAATATTAAAATTAAATAATAAAAGTAATAAACCAATAATTATTGAAAGAATAAATGGATTTAAGAATAAATTTTTAATAAATATAAATAAATTTACGTTTTTTTTTATTGATAATTCTAAAAAAAAAGCAATTATAGACAATAATATTACTCCATCCATTAATATAATACTTGCAACTTGTGTAATTACATTTTGTTGAAAATAAATTTCTGTTATTGGCAAAAGCAAAGTCACATGGTTTGATAATGCAACTGTTAAAGCCCAAATTATAGACTCTGGAATTGATCTTTTAAAATATTTTGAAGTAATTAAATAAGTAATAATTCCAGATATTGATTGCATAATTAAATAAGAAAGAATTTGTTTAAAATCTACTTGTCCAATTTCATTTTGTGCAATTAACTGAATTATCAATGCTGGAACAGCAATATAAAATAGGAAAAGATTTAAAATTTTAGCATGGCTAAGATCTAAGACTTTTAATTTACCAAATATAAAGCCTAAAAAAGTAATAAACATAAAAGGAGTAAGTCCCAAAAAAATTGTTAACATAAATTATTTGATTGTTATTCTATGCATTATTCTATTTCCTTTGAAAGGAGTTGCCTGATGTAGCATAGATCTATTATCCCATATAGCTAATTGATTTTTCTCCCAAGGAAGTGAGAACTGGAATTTTTTTTTAATTTGATGATTAAATAAAAATTTTTTTAATTTTTTCTGACTTTTAATCTTTGAGCTAAATCCAACAAAATGTCCTGGACTACAATAAATCGAATATTTTGAGCTAATTTTCTTAATTATCTTGTGTGAAGATTTAAGTTCTTTAATATTTTTTCCTTTTTCTTTTACTCTTTCCTTGGTTGTGATTGAAATTGGGCCTTCAGAGGAATATTTACCTTTAATTGTTTTAAATTTCTTTCTAATTGAATTTGGCAAGTTTTCATAAGCAAGATATTGAGAACAAAATTCTGTATTAGCTTTTCCTTTTTTTGGTACAAGTTTTGAGAACAACATAGTAAATCTTGGTGGTTTTTTTGTATAAATAGAGTCTGTATGAAATTGTTCACCAAAACTTGGGCCTTTATCTGTTGATTTTCTTTGTACTACTGTAATTTGAGGAAATTTTTTATTTAAACCCTTTAGTCTTGGATAGTTTGCTAATTTTCCAAAATTTTTAGCAAATTTTATATAAAGTTTGGAGGTCAATTTTTGATTTCTAAAATATATCATTCCATATTTATTTAAGGCTTTCTTGATTGCAGAAATATCTTCATTAGAAATATCTTTTAAATTTAAAATTATTTCTGCGCCGATATTTTTTTTATTAGGTATTATCTCAAGCATTTTTTAAAAAAAAATTTTTTAAATGTTTTATCGTTTGTTTAGGATTTTCCTCTGGAATAAAATGGTCCGAATTAATTTCTGCACCATAAATTTTTTTATTTGTGTATTTTTGCCAAATCTTAATTGAATTGAATTGTTTTCCAACGACTCCTTTTTTTCCCCATAAAACTTGAATAGGTATATTTAATATTTTTTTTCTGTCTTCTTTATCATGCTCCAAATCTATACTCGCCGCAGCCCTATAATCCTCGCATGTTGCATGAATCCTTTTTTTTTGTTTGAAGGCTCTTAAATATTCTTTTTCAATTCTACCAATCGCAAGTTTGGATGATCTGGTAAAACGACTTTTTAACCATCTTTCAGGATCCGCAATTATCATTTTCTCTGGCAAAGGTGCTGGCTGTATTAAATAAAACCAATGAAAATATCCTTTTGCAAATTTCATATCTGTTTTTTCATACATATCTAAAGTAGGGCAAATATCTAATACGCTCATAGCCAAAATTTTTGCTCTGTAATCCCTGGCCATACGATGAGCAACCCTTCCACCTCGATCATGTCCTGCAACAAAAAAATTTTTAAAATTTAATCTATTCATCAATTGAACCATATCTTTAGCCATTTCTCTTTTAGAATAATTTTTATGATTAGTTCCACCAGGTAAAACTAAACTGTCTCCATATCCTCTAAGATCAGCGACTATTACTGTGAAATATTTACTAAGTTCAGGGGCAGTCTTGTGCCACATCACATGTGTTTGTGGATATCCATGAAGTAACAATAATGGAGGACCTTTGCCTTTAAATCTACAAAAAATTTTACCTTTGTTTACTTTAACGAATTTTTTTTTAAAACCATTGAACATGATTAAACTATTTAATTATTTAATAGTTTGTTTTTTGCCTTTTCAAATTCCTCTTGAGAAATAATTCCTTTTTCTTTTAAATTATTCAATTTTGTAAGTTCATCACTTAAATTAATGCTTTGTTCAGAGTCGATATCTTTAACTTCACTGGTTTCATTTTCATATTCCTCTTTTTCTGCTCTATTTGCTTCCTTAGATTTAAAACCGTTCATTATTGCCATTCCACCTAAGTACAAAACATAAGCCATAATGGGAATAACTAATCCAAAAAAAATTATTTTTTCCATTATTTAATCTTCGTCCTCTTCTCTCCAATTTTTTTCGTACATAAGATAAGCTGCATATACTACTGACACTGTACCAACTATCATGCCATAATCAAACCCTGTTTGCATGTCATGTAAATACCACCCTAACTGAGTTGCACCAATAGGCGGTACTGTAAGTAATAAAAAAATAATTCCAATTCTATATGGATATTTTGGTTTTTTCATACTTAAGACTAACAGATAAAGAAACGAGATTTAATTATTAAATTTGCGATCTTTTGAAACAGTCAATTGTGTTTTTAAGTAAACAAGCAATAGTCATTGGTCCAACTCCACCTGGAACAGGTGTAAGTGCTTTTGCATTTTTTGAAACTTCCTCAAAATGAACATCACCAACTATACCTTTATCAGTTTTATTTATACCAACATCAATGACGATAGCATCTTTCTTAACCCAATCTCCTCGAACAAGTTCCGGTATACCTACAGCTGCTACAATTATATCTGCTTTTAAACACTCAGCTTTTAAATCTTTAGTTTTAGAATGTGTGATTGTGACGGTGCAATTTTCTTTTAAAAGAAGTTGCGTCATTGGTTTTCCATTTAAATTTGATCTACCCACAACTACAGCTTTTTTTCCATTAAGATTTGGTTCAAATTTTTTAATTAACAAATAGCAACCAAGTGGCGTGCAAGGAATAGAGCTTTCATAACCAGATGAAAGATTTCCTACATTCATTGGATGAAATCCATCCACATCCTTTGATGGATCAATAGCCTCTATAATTTTTTGTTTATCTATATGTTTAGGCAAAGGAAGTTGAACTAAAATTCCTGAAACAGTGTCATCATTATTTAATTCTTTAATTTTTTCTAAAACAGTCTTTTCCTCGACTGAGTCGGGATATTTAATTACTTCAGATTTTAATCCTACTTCATTTGCTGATTTCTCTTTATTTCTTACATAAATCTGACTAGGTGTTAAATCACCAATAAGAATAACAGTTAAACCTGGTACTTTGTTGTGTTTTGCTTTTAGCTCTGAAACTTCTTGCTTCAACTCTTCTCTTAGTTCTGCAGCTGCTTTTTTTCCATCAATTAAAATCATATTACTTTTTTAAAAAATCATTGGTGCAATGTACAGCTTCATACACATTTCGATAAACCAAATCAATAAAAGAAGAATGATTGGAGAAATATCTAGTGAACCTAAATTTGGTAAAAAACGTCTAATTTTATTCAGGAAGGGCTCGGTTAATTTGTAACTCAACTCTAAAATTGCATATACAAACTTATTTTGAGTATTAAGAACGTTAAAAGCTATTAACCAACTTACAATAACATTAGCGATAACTACATAAGAGTACAATTTTAAAATTTGTAAAACTAAATAAAAAATAGCTATCATTTTTTCTCAACATAAATCGACTGACTTGGGAAAGCAAATGAAGCACCATTTTTTTCTACAATTTCCTTAATCGCAATTGCTAATCTTTCTTTTACATCAAGCCAATTATTCCAACTTCCTGTTTTTGTAAAGCATCTTACATACATATCTATTGAACTATCAGAAAATTTATCAACTCTTACCGCAACACCAATTGATGTATTATAATCTTCGCTTGAATTAATATGACTTTCGATTTCATCTCTAATTTTTTTTAACTGATCTACCGTAGTGTCATATTGAAGTGTAATAATCCAACTGATTAACCAATTTGAAGTTTCACTTACATTTACAACTGCGTTTTCAGCAAATTGAAAATTTGGAATAATAGCAAGAGATTTGTCAAACTTTCTAATTGTTGTTGATCTAAATCCAATCTTTTCTACTACACCTTCAATAATACCCTCAACAGCTATCCAGTCTCCAATTTTAAATCTCTTTTCAACTAAAACTAAAATTCCTGATATTAAATTTTTGAATAAATCTTGTGCCCCTAATGCTACAGCAACACCAAACAACCCAAGACCTGCAATGATTGGACCTATTTTAATTCCCCACAATTCTAAAACTGCTGCTAAACCTAAAATAAAAATTAAAATTTTTAGTGATTTAATTATCCAGCCAATAAGTTCTCTTGTTAACAATTTGTCTAAACCACTAAGTATGTATGAGACTGGTTCTATGATTTGGTGAATTACCCAAAAAATTAAAATAGTGATTAACGTTCTATTAATTGTATCTACCACTTCTCTTCCTTCTAGTGAGAAAGTCATGTAGTAGCTTGCAATAAAAAATCCTAATACAATTGGTAAAAATCTTGCTGGACCTACAAGTGATTGAACAAAAGTATCATCTAATTTATTCGTTGTTCTTTTCGAGATAATTTCTAATTTTTTAATCACCAATTTGCTTATTAGACCTCTAAAAATTAAGAATAGTAAAAATATTCCAATACCAATTAAGATTTGAAAAATATCAACACCAAGAATTCCTTTATTCCATACTGATAAAAATATCTCTGAAAAATTATTAATTAATTCCATTTCTAAATTTTATATAACAAAAACTCTTCTTCTCCAGGGTTAAAAAGAAAAATCTTTTTCCATTTGATTTCGTTCAGTATTGACGAGGTTTTTTCGCCTATACACATCAAATTTGTATTCATCCATAAATTTTCGGCTTGGTAAATCTTTATAAAATTTAAGAAACTTGACGCACTATTTTGAGAGTAAACATAGACCATATCAGGCATATTTAATTTTAATTCATTAACAAATTTCTCATCAAATTTTTGATTATGATCTACTTTGTAATTAATAATTCTATTTACTTTAAAACCTTCGTTTAATAACTGTTGATCTAAATCAACCGATATTGTTTCGCCGCTAACGTAAAGTAATTCTTTATTTTTGGACTCATAACTTTGTACAATTAACTCCTTTAAGTTTGCAACATTTCCTTCAGCTGCAATTGTATTTTGAAAACCAACACTTCTTGCTTTGTTTTCTGTAGCGTTTCCAACACAAAAGCATTTAATATTTTTATCTAATTTTACTGTGTTTAAAAATTTTACTGAATTTGCACTAGTAAAAACAATTCCACCATATTCAGAAAAGTTAATTTCTTCATAATTAACCTTTTCAATTCTTATTAATGGAAGATGAGAAACTTGATGTCCTAATGATTGAAATTTTAATATCATTTCAGAACAATCCTCAAGTGGTCTAGTTAACAAAATATGCATATTATCTTTTATATGAATTATTTGATTTTGTTTTTAAAAGTATTCCAATCTCTTTACCAATTTCTTTAAACTCATTCAAATTACCAACTTTTTTTTCATAAAACCTTTGTTTACCATCTAAAGAAAAAAGTTCAGCCTCCACAATAATCTTATCTCCATCAACCACTGAATGAGCACCAATTGCTGTTTCACAATCTCCATCTAAAACTTTTAAAATATTTCTCTCAAGGTGAGCTCTTTTATGTGTTTCCTCATGATTTATTTTGTTTAAAATAGAAATTGTCTCATCATCATTCTCCCTGCACTGAAGAGCAATTACGCCTTGTCCTGCACTAGGAATTATTTCTTCAGCTGAAAAAATTTCTGAGATTTCATTTTCAAATTTTAAAAATTTGATACCAGCATAAGACAAAATAATTGCATCATACATCCCTTCATTCAATTTTCTAATTCTAGTATCTACATTTCCTCTAATTAGTTTACAGTTCAAATCTTGCCTAATTTTTTTTATTTGAAATTCTCTTCTGTATGATGAGGTACCAACAATTGACTTTTGATCTAAGTCTTTAAGTTTTTTTTTGTTCTTTGTAATTAAAATCTCTCTAGGGTCATTTCTTTCAAGGAAAGAGTCTGTTGTTAATCCTTTTGTTTCTTTAGCGGGCATATCTTTCAGTGCATGGACTGCAATATCAATATTTTTTAACTGAAGTTCTTTTTCAATATTACTAGAAAACAAACCTTTGCCACCAAGCTCAGATAATCTTATATCCTGTGCTTCGTCACCTTTGGTTGTAATTGATTTAATTAAAATATCTTCATTACCGAGGTCGGTATTTTCAATAATCTTATCTTTAGCTTGTTGAGCATAAAGCAAGGCAAGCTTGCTACTCCTGGATCCAATTATTATTTTTTTTCTCATAAAAAATTATTTCTTACTTGTATAAAGATTGTACAATTATTAAAAACTATTTGAATGAGTAAAAAAACCTTAATTCTTGGAATAGAGACTAGTTGTGATGAAACAGCAGCTTCTTTAATAACTGAAAATGAAGAGGGTTTCCCAGTAGTTTTATCTAACATTGTCTCTAGCCAAGTGGAAGTTCATAAGGAGTTTGGTGGTGTAGTTCCTGAACTAGCAGCACGTTCACACATTGAAAAAATTGATTGGATTGTCAAAAAAGCTATTGATGAAAGTGGAAGAAAAATTGAAGAAATAGATGCAGTTGCTTCTACCGCTGGTCCTGGATTAATTGTTTGTTTATCAGTTGGGTTAAGTTTTGGTAAAGCTTTCGCAACAGCAATTAATAAACCTTTTATTGCTGTTAATCATTTAGAGGGACATGCTCTAAGTCCAAAACTAAATACAAATTTAAATTATCCATATTTACTTCTTTTAATTTCAGGTGGGCACTCACAATATTTAAGTGTTCAGAACCTTGGTAAATATAAAAGATTAGGAACAACTATTGATGATGCATTAGGTGAGGCGTTTGACAAAACGGCAAAGCTTTTAGGAGTAGAATTTCCAGGAGGACCTCAAATAGAAATTTTAGCTAAAAAAGGTGATCCAGAAAAATATGATTTACCAAAACCAATTTTCAGCAAAGGAGGATGCAATCTTTCTTTTGCAGGTCTAAAAACAGCCGTATTAAAGATAAGCAAAACAATTAAATCAGAACAAGATAAATATGATCTTGCAGCATCTTTTCAAAAAACAATTGAGAAAATTTTATATAAAAAAACAAAGATTGCTTTTGCTGAATTTGAAAAAATAAATAAATTAAATGAAAAAATTTTTGTTGTTGCTGGAGGAGTTGCAGCAAATAAAAAAATTAGGTCTATGTTAATTAATCTATGTGAAGAAAATAATTATAAAAGTATTTTTCCACCTATAGAGTTTTGTGGAGATAATGCAGCAATGATTGCAATGGTAGGTTTGGAAAAATTTAAGATAAATCAATTTAATAATTTAGATTATCCAGCAAAACCTAGATGGCCTTTAGATGAAGATGCAGCTTTTCTTAAAGGTGCTGGAGTTCAATTATAATGCAATATTGGTTAATGAAATCTGAGCCAGATGTTTGGTCAATTGATCAACAAAGAAAAGCTGGAATTAAAGGTGCACCTTGGGATGGTGTTAGAAATTATCAGGCTGCAAAGAATTTAAAAAGTATGAGGAAAGGAGATCTTTGTTTTTTTTATCATTCAAATATTGGAAAGGAGATAGTTGGAGTCGTAAAAATTATTAAAGAATCTTATATAGATAAAACAGACAAGACAGGGAGATTTGTTGCCGTTACTGTTCAATTTAAGTCTAAATTTTCAAAGCCTATAACGCTCGAAAGTATTAAAAAAAATAAGGATTTAAGCCATTTAGCTCTAATAAAGCAAAGTAGGCTTTCTGTAATGCCAGTTGATTATAAAAGCTGGAAAATTATAAATAACATGAGTAGAATTTAAAAAAAAAATTATCTCATGCCAAAGAAAAAAAAGAAAAAAAGCAAGGTAAGAAAAAAGAAGTCTAAAGTTAGAAAAAAAACCTCAAAAAAGGTGAAGAGAAGATCTAAAGTAAAAAGAAAATCTTCCAAAAAAATAAAAAAAAGAATTAAAGTAAAAAGAGAAAAAGAAAATACACCTCCTGAACTTGTAATTAAAACAAAACCAGAATGGATTAAAAGTAGCCTAGCTAATAAAAGTAAATACCATCAAAAATATTCTCAATCAATTAAAAGCAATGACGAATTTTGGAGAAAAGAGGGAAAAAGAATTACTTGGATAAAACCTTATAAAAAAATTAAAGACGTAAAATACAGTACAAAAGAAGTAAAAATTAAATGGTATGAGGATGGAACATTAAATGCTTCTGCAAATTGTATTGATCGACATTTAAAAGACAAAAAAGATAAAACTGCTATTATTTGGGTAGGAGATGATCCAAAAGACAGCCAAAAAATTTCTTACAAACAACTTCATCAAAAAGTTTCTAAAGCTGCAAATGGTTTAAAAAAATTAGGGATTCGAAAAGGTGATAGAGTTACGATTTATTTAACGATGGTACCTGAGTTAGCAATTTTAATGCTAGCTTGTGTAAGGATTGGTGCAGTTCATTCGATTATTTTTGGTGGTTTTTCTGCAGAATCTATTTCGGGAAGAGTTAATGATTGCGAGTCCGAATATATCATAACGGCTGATGAAGGTGTTAGAGGGGGAAAAACTATACCACTCAAATATACAGTCGATGAAGCTTTAATGAGTTGCCCAAATGTTAAGAAATGTGTTGTTGTAAAACGAACAGGTAATTACATTAATTGGGACCAAAATAGAGATGTTTGGTTTCATGATTTAATTAAAGATGTTCCAAATCATTGTGAACCTGAAGAAATGAATGCAGAGGATCCTTTATTTATTTTATATACTTCCGGTTCAACAGGTAAACCTAAAGGAGTTCTTCATACTACTGGTGGTTATATGGTTTATGCATCAATGACTCATCAATATATTTTTAATTATAAACCAAAGGATATTTATTGGTGTACAGCAGATATTGGATGGGTAACTGGACATAGTTATATTATTTATGGACCCCTGACGAATGGTGCTACGACTATTATGTTTGAGGGAATTCCAAATTATCCTGATAGTTCAAGATGGTGGCAAATAATTGATAAATATAAAGTAAATACTTTTTATACGGCACCAACTGCAATAAGAGCATTAATGCGTGAAGGAGATAAGCCAGTTAAAAAAACTTCTAGAAAATCCCTTAAACTTTTAGGGACTGTAGGAGAACCAATAAATCCTGAGGCCTGGATGTGGTATTATAAAACTGTAGGTAATTCAAGATGCCCAATTGTAGATACCTGGTGGCAAACAGAAACCGGAGGAATAATGATTGCTCCTCAAACAGGTGCAATTCCTCTTAAACCTGGGTCTGCAACAAAACCTTTCTATGGAATTAAGCCAGTACTGGTTGATAAAAATGGTAAAGAAATTAAAGGCGCTGGTGAAGGAAGATTATGCATAGCTCATTCATGGCCTGGACAAATGAGAACTGTTTATGGTGATCATCAAAGATTTATTGATACATATTTTTCTCAATTTAATGGAAAATATTTTACTGGTGATGGATGTCGAAGAGATAAAGATGGTTATTACTGGATCACTGGTCGAGTAGATGATGTAATTATTGTATCAGGGCACAACTTAGGAACTGCCGAAATTGAAAGTGCATTTGTTGCTCATCCAAAAGTAGCTGAAGCTGCTGTAGTTGGTTATCCTCATGATATTAAAGGTAATGGATTATATTGTTATGTAACACTTAATGCAGGAGAAAACGAAACTGGTGAGTTAGAAAGAGATTTAAAACTTTGGGTTAGAAAACAAATTGGACCTTTGGCAACTCCAGACCTAATTCATTTCACTCCAGGTCTTCCTAAAACGAGATCAGGAAAAATAATGAGACGAATTCTAAGAAAGATTGCAGCTAATGAGCATGGTCAATTAGGAGATACAACTACTTTAGCAGATCCAAGTGTTGTTGATAGTTTAGTAGATAATAGAAAAAATATTTAAAACTTAATTAAATCTTTAAACTCTTGTTTAACAACATCCCATTTTAAAATCATCGAATTCAAAACAATTTTCCGATCTAAAGTTTTTAATTCGTCTGCAATTGGAGCCCACTTATATAAAGAAAGAGCACTAGGATTAAAAGGTAAGTCTTGATAATACCCATCCCAATTTATTTTCTCTAATCGATCGTCAAAACTTTTTCTAGCTTCATCAATAATATTTAATGGCATCTTATTAGAAATTTCATCATCTAAAATTTTATTAAAAATTTCGTTTGCTTTATCAATATCCTGATAATTGAAATTAACTTTCAAATATGAAAAAGTAAAAAAAGTTAAATCTTGTAACGCAACAGAATAAATATTCCATTTAGCAAGATTTACCGATGACATAAATTCATCGTTATCGAAATGAAGAACATATCTTGTTCCCATTCGAGTTTTTAAATAATTGTATAAAGTAACTTGAGTGGCCCAAGCAGATTTTGTTTGAATAAACTGCTCTAACTCATCTAAATTTTTTATTTTTTTTTTGGGGATAAACGCCTTAAACATAGCGAATAAATATGTTTTAAAATCCTCAAGTTTTATATCTCTCCAAGTTAATTTGTATTTTCCCATGTTAATTTGTAAGTGCGCCAATTATATCTTAAAAAAGTAAGTAAATAAGTACCTAAAATGGTGAATTTTAGGTCTTTTCAAAACCCTTATAATGGTTATGGTTTCAACCAGTTATAACTAAATATAGAGAGGTATAAATGTCAAATCAACAAAAACACTGGGAAAAAACCAGGGGATTGTTATTTATAACACTGGCAATCTGGTTTGTTTTCTCAATTGGCATCTTTCTCTTTGGAGCTGAAATGAACGAGGTCACAGGACCTTTCGGTTATCCATGGACATACTGGTTTACATGTCAGGGATCTCTTGGTGCATTTGTAATCCTAATTTTCTGGTTTGCGAATAGACAAGAAAAAATTGATGAAGAGTTCGGCTTTAGCGAAAGAGAGGACGAATAATGAAAGGTAATTTCATAGATAATTTGCCTAAAGTTTACGGGATCTATACCGGAGGATTTATAGGTTTCATAATCATTATGGCAATTGCTGAACAGATGGGTATGACAGCTAAAGCGATTGGTATTGCTTTTGTTGCATTTACTGTATTCATCTATGCATTAATCGGTTGGCTATCAAGAACAGCCCAAGCAGATGCATATTACGTAGCTGGTAGGCAAGTACCAACAGTCTTCAACGGAATGGCGACTGCAGCAGACTGGATGTCTGGTGCTTCATTCGTTGCAATGGCGGGTGGTATTTACTTTAAAGGTTACGGGTATATGGCTCTACTTGTAGGTTGGACTGGTGGTTACGTGCTTGTTGCATCTTTATTAGCACCATACTTAAGAAAATTTGGTTGTTATACAGTTCCAGATTTTATAGGTACTAGATACGGTGGTAATTTAGCTAGATTTAGCGCAGTGGTAGTTTTAACTGTTGCTTCATTTACTTATGTGACTGCACAAATTAACGCTACAGGTACTATTGCATCTGTTGCACTAGATATCCCATTCCAATACGCAGTTTATGTTGGACTAATAAGTATTTTATTATGTTCAATGTTAGGTGGTATGAGAGGGGTAACTTGGACACAGGTTGCACAATATATCGTACTAATTATAGCATACCTACTTCCAGTATTCTGGATCAGTAACAAAATGGGAGCAGGTTTCTTCCCTCACTTCATGTTAGCTGACGAGGTAGCTAGAATTGGCGAATTAGAACAACAGTTTGGTTTTGTTAAAAACGCAGCTGCTGATCTAAAATCAGTACCTAAAGGCTTAGCAGGAATAACTAAAGCTCACTCTGCAGTTAACGCTACACCTTGGGCATTTATTTCATTAGCACTGGCGATGATGATGGGAACAGCTTCATTACCGCACGTAATGATGAGATACTTTACTACTCCAAGTGTAAAAGCAGCTAGAAAATCAGTAGGTTGGTCATTATTCTTTATCTTCCTACTTTATTCTTCTGCTCCAATGTTAGCTACATTATCTAAGTTATCATTGATCGACCCGAATTTACCAACTGGTATTATCGGTAAGACATTTGCAGAAGTGGAAGCGATAGATTGGTACCAAAACTGGAACCAAGCAAACCTAATGTTTATCAGCGACTTTAACGGAAATGGAACTCTTGAATTAAACGAGTTCTTCATGGGTGGTAAAGCCGTTGTATTAGCAACACCAGAGATAGCTGGATTACCTTATGTAATTTCAGGTCTAGTTGCTGCAGGAGGTATGGCAGCTGCCATGTCTACTGCTGATGGTTTGATTCTAGCGATTGCAAACGCTATATCACATGATGTTTACTATAAGATCATTGATCCAAAAGCGGAAACTGCAAAACGACTACTTGTTGCAAGGGTATTACTTGTAATAATTGGTTTTGCTGGTGCAACTATTGCAGCAATGGAGATTCAAGGAATCTTAGGTTCGGTTATCTGGGCTTTTGATTTTGCGATGTCTGGATTGTTCTTCCCACTTGTACTTGGTGTATGGTGGAAGAGAGCTAATAGACAAGGTGCGATTGCTGGTATGCTAGGTGGTCTTGCCGCTGGTACTTGGTATTTAGTTTGGGTGCGAACAGGCGGAAGTGGATTCCTGGGTATTACTCAGTTAACATTTGGTATCTTCGGATCAGCTGTTAGTTTGATAGCTATGGTTGTAGTAAGTTTAATGACTGCAGAACCAGATAAAGCTACTCAAAAAATGGTTGATGATGTACGTGTACCAAGTGGTAAATCAATTCTTGGTAAATCACACTAAATAATCTTTTAAAGGGGCGATTAATTTCGCCCCTTTTATTTCAATACTTTTTCCAATATAAATTTTAAATGTCAGCAAACTTTCATCCTTTAATATATTTTATTGATTATTTGCTTGGGATCGTAATGTGGACTCTAATTGGAAGAGTAGCGATGAATATTTTTCAAAGAGAAGACTCACAATTCTTTTTCATGAGAGTATTTGTGAAATATACAAACCCTTTAATTAAATTATTTAAACCAATCACACCTTCATTTATTATTGGGCCATTAGTGCCTTTATATGTTGCTTGGTTCTTTTACATGATTAGATTTTATTTAATGCCTTGGGTCTTAGGCTATTCAGTCATGGGAATGTTGTCATTTCCTTTGGAGAGTGAAATTTCTAGACAAATTTATCAATTTTTTAATTCATTTTAATTTTTAAAATTGATACTAGTTAATCTAGCAATCAATGAAAAATATACAAATTTCACCATCAATTTTATCTGCTGATTTTAGTCAGTTAGGTACAGAAATAAAAAGACTTGAAGAAGGCGGTGCTGATATGATTCATGTGGATGTAATGGATGGTCATTTTGTTCCTAATTTAACAATAGGACCGCCTGTAATTAAAGCTCTTCGAAAACATTGTTCATTAAAATTTGATGTTCATTTGATGATATCACCAGTGCATAAATATATAGATGCTTACGCTGATGCGGGAGCAGATATAATTACTATTCATCCCGAAGCAACTGATAATTTAGAAAATTCGATTAAAAAGATAAAAGATAAAAATAAGAAAGTTGGAGTTTCACTTAATCCTGAATCTAAAATTGATTTAATATTAGATCTCTTAGATCAAATTGATTTAGTTTTAATTATGAGCGTAAATCCTGGATTTGGAGGTCAAAAATTTATGCCAGAGGTTTTGGATAAAATTAAAGATCTAAAAAAAATAAAAGAGCAAAAAAAGTTAGATTTTGACATAGAAATTGACGGCGGAATCAATTTTGATAATTGCAAAAGTGCTATTGATGCCGGTGCTAACATCCTTGTTTCTGGTACTACGGTATTCAAAAGTAATGATGGAGATATAAAAAAAAATATTAATTTATTAAAATTAAAATAAGTTAATGATTAATACAAATTCCTTAGGCATTTTGGGTCAATTTTATTTTAATATAAAAGAAAGTTTTAAATCAATTTATCAAAATTCAAATTTCTATGAAAAGAAAATATCAAAAACTTTTGAAAATAGTTTTGAATACAAACCTAGTCCTCATTTACTTTCATCTATAGTTAAATATCAAAATAAAAAATATAAAATTGAAGATTTTGCTATTGAGTCAATTTGGCAAAATAATTTAAATCCTAAAGATTATGAAAAATTAAATAATTTTTTTTGGTTTTTCAGCCTAGATTTAAAATCTTCCAAAAAAACTACACAAACAGTTATAAAAAACTGGATTTCAAATAACACCAAATATCAAAAAAAAAGTTGGGAATTTGATTTAACAGCAAAAAGAATTATTTCATGGTTATCAAATCATCAACTAACATATGAAGATAGTGATCAAGAATATAGAACTACTTTTGATCATATGATTCAGAAGCAAACTAATCATTTGTTAAATGAAATAAAAAACCCAAAAGAAGTAGAAAATAAGATGATTGGATGTGCTGCAATAATTTTAACTGGCTTGGCTTATAAGAATGAAAAACAATATCTTACCTTCGGATTAAATTTATTAAAAAATATAATTAAATCCTCAATTGATAATCAAGGTTTTACAAAATCAAGAAATATCAGACAATTAATATTTTATTTAAAATATTTTATAATAATAAGAGAGTGGTTCAAAGAATCTCAAAGTTTAATCCCTGAATATATTGATGAAACTATCTACTATTTAGGCTCAAGTTACGCTTTCATTTGGCAAAATATAAAACATGATATTTTTTTTAATGGTAATTATTCTTCCAATAATAACGAATTTGATCAATATTTGAAAAGGTTTGGTTACACGTTTAAAAATCAAATTAATGAACTAGGTGGTTATACAATACTTAAGAATAAAAAAATTATTCTTGCTGCTGATATTGGTTCTAGTCCTAATAAAACCTTTTCCAATGACTATCAGGCAGGCGCATTATCATTTGAAATATTTTCAAATGATAAAAAATTAATTTCAAATGCTGGTTATTGCTCAGATAAAAATAATAAATTTAATAAATTATCAAGAAGTACCTCTTTACACTCCACTTTAACTATTGAGGATTACTCTTCTTGTAATTTTACTAAGCATCAGAAAAATTTGATTATTGATAGAGGACTGAAAGTTTCAAAAAAAAATGTAGTTTTTGAAAATTATTTTTGGAAAATATCAGGTATGCACGATGGATATTCAATTAAATTTGGAACAATTTATGAGAGAGAAATTGAGTTCTATCCAGAGCAAATGAAATTTATTGGCTATGATAAGTTATTTAGAAAAAATCCGAATAAAGAAATTAAATTTGATATTAGATTTCATCTTGATCCAAACTCAAAAGTAATGAAAACACAAGATAGCAAATCAATACTAATTGATTTAGATGAGGAAGGTTGGAAATTTAGTTGTGATAACTTTAATATTAATATTGATAATGGTTTATATTTCGGTAATAAAAATTCATTTAAAGAAAACCAAAATATTTTTATCTCAGGTATGAATAATGAAAAAGAACAGGTAATAAAGTGGGAAATAAGTAAATTATAATGAAGAAAAAAATCAAAACAGCTCTTATCTCTGTATCTGATAAAAACAACTTAAAACCATTATTAAATATTTTAAAAAAGAGCAAAATTAAAATAATTAGCTCGGGCGGTACTTATAAAGAGATTAAAAGATTAAAATTTAATTGTTTAGAAGTATCTGATTTTACTAATTCCCCTGAGATTTTGGAGGGAAGAGTAAAAACTCTACATCCAAAAATACATGCTGGTATTTTAAATAAAAGAGAAAAAAAATCCCACTTAAAAGATCTTAAGAATAATAATTTTGAGAATATTGATTTAGTCATAGTTAATTTTTATCCATTTGAAAACATTCTTAACAAAACAAAAAATCATAAAAAAATTATAGAAAATATAGATGTAGGTGGTCCTACAATGGTAAGATCTGCAGCTAAAAACTATAACGATGTAACTGTAATAACATCTCCAAACCAGTATAATGAACTAATTCAAGAACTAAAAAAATTCAGAGGTTCTACTTCTTTAAATTTTAGAGAAAAACTATCAAGAATAGCGTTTAGCGAAACGGCTTATTATGACTCTGTAATTTCAAACTATTTTAACAAAAAAACAAATACTTCTTTTCCTAGTAAAAAAGTTTTTCATGGAAATCTAAGAGAGCAGCTTAGATACGGAGAAAACCCTCATCAAAAAAGTGCAATTTATTCAAATAATTCAAATATCAATTTAAAACAGATTCACGGTAAACAACTAAGTTATAACAATTATAATGACATATTTAGCGCTCTAACTATTTCAAGATCTTTGCCAAAAGGCAAAGGGACGGTCATTGTTAAACATGCAAACCCGTGTGGGGTTTCTGCTAAAAAAGATCATCTAGAAAGTATTAAATCTGCTCTTTCTTGTGATCCCATCAGTGCTTTTGGTGGAATAGTTTCATGTAATTTTAAGATTACAAGTAATTTAGCTGTAGAATTAAATAAATTATTTTTAGAAGTGATAATTGCAAATGGATTTGATAGCAATGCTATAAAAATATTAAAATCTAAAAAAAACTTAAGATTAATTGATGGGACAAATTATAAACAAAATGAATTTTTTAAATTTGTATCATTTAATCAAAATATATTAATACAATCAGAGGACCTAAATTTATTTTCTAAGAAAAATTTTAAAATTGCGTCAAAAAGAAAACCAACACCTAAACAACTTAAAGATCTTATTTTCGCTTTCAATGTATGTCGGTATGTCAAATCAAATGCAATAGTTTTGGTATCCAACGAAACAACTGTTGGTATAGGTTCTGGTCAACCAAGTAGATTAGATAGCTGTCAAATAGCAATAAATAAGATGAAAAAATTTAATCTTGAAAATGATAATTTAGTTGCAGCCTCAGATGCATTTTTTCCTTTTGTAGACGGTATTGAAAAACTAATTCAATCCGGTGTTAAAGCTGTAGTTCAACCATTTGGATCAATAAGAGATAGAGAAATTATTAATTTTGCAAATGAAACTAATACTGTGCTTCTTTTTTCAAAGACAAGACACTTCAGGCATTAGATATTTGATCTATTTTTGCGGCTAAAATAAAATCACTCTCTGCCAGACCTTTAATTGCATGTGTATATATTTTAATTCTTGCATAACCCCATCCAAACCATAAATCGGGATGGTGGCCCTCTGCTTCAGCAATTTCACCAACTTTGTTAACAAATTCTTGACTTTGTAAAAAGTCATCAAATTTAAAATTCTTAATTAAATGAAATCCATCTATTTTGTCCTCTAGGACTTCCCATCCATCTACTTTTTTTAAATATTTATGTATCTCTTCAGTATTGAACGGAGGTATATTTCCTTCACAAGGCACACATTTTTTTTCAGCTAAATCACTCATAAACCTCTTTTTTTATGGAGCGGGCAAAGGGGGTCGAACCCTCGACCTTCTCGTTGGCAACGAGACGCTCTACCACTGAGCTATGCCCGCTTGTTATTTGAGTGTTAAAATTAGTGACTTTTAAAAATTTATCAAGAAGCATTTTTAATCATAGATAAATTAAATTATTCAAAAATTAAAACCCAATGATTTCTCTAGAAAATAAATTAAAACTTAGCTTTAAAAACTATAGAATTATATACATTATCAAATTCATCAGCAACATAGTTACCTCCTGCTGATGTTTTGCCGCTTCCGCCTTTTACTTCACCAAAATGGGAGCGTTTAAATACAACTTCGTAATCATTAGATCCAAACCCTAAAATTAATTGATAGGCAAACCCAAAAGTTCCTTCATCGCCGTTAAAAGTAGTACTTCCAGACTTATAATTGGTATCTACCATTGAGTAGCCAACACCAATACCCCCTCCAAATATTCCGTAGTATTCATCGTCACCAGGAGTTGCCATAAAATTTATCATTGATGAAAATGTTGATACATCTACGGTTACATCTGATGTAAGCTTTTGAGAGACTTCAGAATAATAACTATACTCCGTTTCAAATGATGCACCATCAGATCGCTCACCATTAAAGTACCCTACTACAAACCCGTTTTCCTCTGGATCTGAAAAATAAGCTGTGTTACCAGAGTCATGTGGATCCTCCGCAATATGCTTGGTATATCCTACAGAAAATCCTGAATACTCTTGTGCGATAGAAAAATTACAAATAAAAATAACTGAAATTATAATATTTATTAAAACTTTCATTACAAAACTATTGATTAAATTATAATAAATTTCAAGTAAAAATTTTGATATGAATAGTTTAAAATCGAGCACTTTTTTACCAACTGTGTTCCATAGTGGGTCCAAAATAATATTAGCTAAAAATCAACTAGGCTTTGCAATGGAAAAATCTTAAATTACTTTGTTAGAAAAGAGTCTCTCTTTTACTGAGATATACCCGCTTAAATTATACTAATTGAAATTAGTGGCTTTTTTAAAATTAAGCAATATTAATTTATTACAATGTCATATAATTTAGGAAAATTATTAATCAAAAATAAAAAATTTACAAAAGCTTTAAATATCTTCCAAAATAAACTGATTAATAATCCTAATGACCTTAGAGCAAATTTTCAAATTGGTAAAATATATTATGAATTAAACGACTTAAATAAAAGTATTAAATTTTTTCAAAAGTGTGATGAAATTCAACCAAACACTCCAAATGTACTTTTTAATTTAGCATTAGCACTCCAAAGCACAGGGAAAGTCAAAGATGCTAAGGAAAAATATTTAAATTTAATTTCAATTAATCCTATGGATGTAAAATCTTATTATGGTTTATATACTTTAGATATTAAAAATATAACGCCCGAATTATTCAAAAATTTAGAAAATTTAGTCCAACAAAACAATATATCTCTTTATGAAAAATCTTTAATTAATTTTATTTTTTCGAAAATAAAAAAAAAGGAAAAACTGATTAAAGATGAAATTAAATTTTTAGATCTGTCTCACAAGCAGTGTGCTGAAGCAAATTTATTTTTAAATAATCAATCAGATTTTTATTATAAAAAAATAATTTCAAATCATTTTAATAAAATATATTTTAGAGATAACTTTAAATCTTTAACTGGATTTAACGACTTAAATCATTTATTTATAATAGGTTTGCCAAGATCTGGTTCAACATTGGTTGAAACAATTATCACACATAATTCAAATGAAATAGTGTCTGTAGGTGAATTTCATGCAATAAATACATCAATTTTATATCAAATAGGAAAAACTATTTTTTCAAAGGATTTTGATAGCTCTAATTACAAATTTGAAATTAATAAAAAAATATTTCAACAAGATTTAATAGAAAAATACGGTAATTTTGAAAAGAAAATTTTTTTAGATAAATCCTTGGAAAATTTTTTTAATATAGAAATTATTTTAAAATTTTTTCCAAATTCAAAATTTATACATACATACAGAGACTTTAAAGATGTAACTATAGGTATTTATCAGAAAATGCTACCGGAATTATCTTGGGTTCACAATATTAAAGATATAATTAATTATATGAGTTTGTATAATAAAACTATTAAGTATTTTAAAAAAAAATATCCTAAAAAAATTATAGATGTAAATTTAAATCAACTTACAAATAATAAGAAGTTTGAAGTAAAAAAGATTTTGAATTTCTGTGAAATTGAATTCAAAGATAATTACTTAGATTTTGATAAAAATGAAAAACTATTTAATAAAACAAATAGTTTCTTGCAAGTGAGGAATAAAATTAAAAATTATGAAGACAAAAAGTATCATCCTTATTATTATCTTTTAGATATATAGTGACAATTAATTTAATACTTAATATTAAATAAATGTATAATGCCACATATGAAAATTACTGATCTGCCAAACAAAATCCCTATATTTCCTCTAAGCAATTTTATAATATTTCCTAAAACAGCAGTGCCTCTAAATATTTTTGAACCACGTTACATTGACATGATAAATGATAGTATGAAATCTCATAAAATGATTGGCATGATCCAACCTAAAACCTCAAAAAATGCAAAAAAAGCACCCGAATTACACGAAGTAGGTTGCCTTGGAAAAATTACCAGTTTTAGAGAAACAGAAGATGGTCGTTTTTTGATTGAATTAAAAGGGTTAATTAGATTTCAAAATATTAAGGAAATAAAATCTGATAAAAAATACAGAATTTTAGAAGTAAACTTTGATGATTTTAAAGATGATTTAAATGATAAAAAAGAAGATATAAAATTTTCTGATCTTGAATTAATTTTTAAAGATTTAAAATCTCTGTTTGAAAAAAGAGGCTTTATTATAAATTGGAAAGCACTAGAGAAACAAAGTCTTGACGAGACAATAAATGCATTAGCAATGGCATCTCCTTTTTCATTGGAAGAGAAACAAATTTTATTAGAAACTACAAGTTTGGATATTAGAAAAAAAAGAATATCAGAAATTTTAAGTACATATACTCATGATGTTTTTAATAATACTACTTTACAATAATTAAAATAAAATTCCTTCATCAGCAATTTTTGTAAATAATTTATTTAATGATGGGTTTCTACCTATCAGCTGAACAGACTTGCTTAAAATATTATTTTTAAATTTTCTTTCGACATTGAAAAATTCATAAATAAAATCAATACCATTCTCAAAAATAAAATTTTTGTGTTTAATTTTTTTTTCGAATTCAATATTAGTTGAAGCATCTAAATCTAATCCTAAATTTAATCTTTTTATAATAACTTTTATTAATACTCGAATATCTCGAATAGTCATATTAAAACCCTGACCAGCCAATGGATGTATTTGATGCAAAAGATCTCCAAATGCTAAAATATTTTTATAATAATATGACCTTAGGCTTAAAGATTTTAACTCGAAGGATTTTATTTCTTTAATATTGATTATTTCATATTTAAAATTGTGTTTATATATTAAATTTTTAATATTTTCTATATCTATTCTTTTCGAATTATAAATAGAATAAACAATTGATGTTTCGCTATTAGAAATTGGTAAGAAAGCTAAAGGACCTTGTTTTGTAAAAATTTGTGAAGCAACGTTATTATCAATTTTTTTATGTGTAATTATAGTCGTGTGAGCAAAACTATAATATTTTTTTATTATTTTTTTATTAAAAAATTTATTCATAAAAATATGATTCACGTCTGTGTTTATAATAAGA
>CACNVX010000016.1 GCA_902624045.1 uncultured Pelagibacteraceae bacterium | reverse complement strand
TGAGATAGAAGAAAAAATAATAAAAATTTTAGATCAAAAAATAAGACCTGCTGTAGCAAGAGATGGTGGAGATATTAAATTTAAAGAATTTAAAGATGGTATCGTAAAAGTGCAATTACAAGGTAGTTGTTCAGGTTGCCCAAGTTCAACAATGACATTAAAACAAGGTGTACAAAATATGTTGTGTCATTATCTGCCAGAAGTAAAAGAGGTAATTGCTTTATAAAAATGAAAATAAAAAACATGGATGTATATAATAATAAAATCATCAATACTATCTCCAGGTTTATTTTGAGTGCAGTTATTGTTGTCTCTTTTTTTTATGTAGCTCCAATCTTTTTAAATGTTGCTAAGAAAAATTTTAATTCTCAAGAATTTACAAATAATTCAAAAAATATTCTTAATAAAACTTTAAATAAAGACAAAATAATAGAGGAAGAAGTAATAGTACAGAGTGACGAAAAAGAATTGTTGTATGATATTTTAGAGGAAAATAAATCTGAGATTAATTTAGTTAGATATACTACTTCTGAAATTGATTCTTTATTTAAAGAGGTGAATTATAATTTAAAAGAGGTAAGAGTTTCAAAGTTAGTAAAACCAATTAATATAGGCCTTTTACCAAAAGAAATTAAAAATATAGAAAATACAAAAAAAAGGAAAGAAATGTTCATCAAGATTGTTTTGCCTTTAATTGTAAAAGAAAATAATAAAATTAGAATTGATAGGAAGAGGTTATTCACAATTTTAAATAAAAATAGCAATACTAAAATCGAAAAAAAGTGGCTTGAAAAAAAATATAAGCAATACGGTGTAAAACAAAATGATCTATCTTCGTTAAAAATTAGAATGGATGAAATTCCTGTTTCACTTGCTATAGCTCAAGCTGCAAAAGAAACTGGATGGGGTACATCAAGATTTGCACTAAAGGGAAACGCGCTCTTTGGACAATGGACGTGGTCGGGTGATGGGCTGAAACCAAAGAAAGCTGAAGAGGGCAAAGATCATAAAGTGATGAAATTTCATAGTTTGCAGTTATCTGTAAGAGCATACTTGAGAAATTTAAATACTCACTCGTCCTATAGAAATTTAAGGAAAGCTAGAACAGATTTAAGAAATAAAAATAAACCTTTGGATAGTTTTATATTATCAACACATTTAGATAAATATGCTGAGACTGGAAATCAATATATCGAGGTTTTGAAAAAAATAATCGAACAAAATAATTTAAAAGATTTTGATGAGGCAAGGTTATTGCCATCAAGCAAAGAGCTTGAAAGTCTAATTTAATTTGTTTTTATTGGGAATTGGATACCAAACCATCTCCATTTGCCATTATCATTAAGAGAGCAATTAATTCTTCCTCTTCTTGGTTTAAAAGGGCCTCTAAATTCAATTGTCAGAATACTATTTAGATAATTTGTTTTTGATTTTTTCCAAATATTTTCCTCGTTAGAATAACAATTGATATTATTTAAATTTTTTTGTTCACTAAAAAATTCTACTTTAAATTTTGGTGGGTTTGTATGTCTAAACAATTGCTTTTCTTCAGGAAAAATATTTTTATATTCTAATGGGAAATAATTTATTATGGAATTAAATCTTTTTAATTCACCGTATTTTTCATTTATTGGAAATCTAGGCAATTCGAATTTATTTTTGTTTAGATCAATTACACCTGAGTGTTGACCAAACGCATATTTAAAATTCTGAGATATATAATCTTTCATAAATTTAGAATATTCTCCAAAAGGGTATGAAAATAGACTTGGAATATAACCAAGTTCTTTTAAAAAAATTTTATTTGATGTTTCAATGTCTAAAATAAAATCTGAGTTTGTTACATCAATTAGATATTCATGACTGTGCGAATGATGTCCTATGAATGAAAATTTTTCCGCCTCAACCTCTTTTATTTGTTCCCAAGTCATATAACCATTTTTTCCAACTGGTTCAGTTGAAACAAATAAAATAAATGGAATTTTATTTTTTTTTAGGTAGGGCCATGCTTCTGTATAAAAAGACTCAAAAGCATCATCTATTGTTATTAGAACCTCTTTTTTTTGTTTTGGGGTTTTAAAAAGTTTATCAAAATTGTGAGGATTATGAAAATTAAAGCTTGAATTTTGAATAATCTCTATATGTTTTTTAAACATATCCATTTGAATATTTGTCGAAGGATATTTATTTTCATTAAAACGATGATACATTATAGAAAGTATCCCTTCATCTTCAGAATAGTATTTGATATTTCTTTCATCTGATTTAGAAATAAAATTGGAAAATAATATAAATATGAATAAACTTATAATAGATGCTGCTGGAGATAAAATTTTTTTAATGATCATTGCTAATAATGATATTTATAATATTACTAAAGAGAATACTAAAATTAATTATGACAAATTAACTTCAATTATTAATGATTTCTTATATTCTAAAGAATTAAAGTTAAAACAAATTAACAAAATATATTTAAATAGGGGCCCAGGAAGTTTTGCGAGTATCAGAAATTGCATATCTATAGCAAAAGCTTTTAATTTAACAAATAAAATTGATTATTATTGTTATAGTAATCACGATTTTAAAGGAGAAATAGTTATAAAATACGAAAATATCCCCAATTTGTGTGAGAAATATAAAATTGAAAAAAATTTGATTAATCCTATTTATTTGGGTTAAAATCAAGATATGTCAGACCAATTAGAACAAAAGTTTCAGAAAAAAGGACTTAAATTAACAGATCAAAGACGAACAATTGCAAGAGTTATTCTTGAGTCCAAAGAAGCCTATGGGGAGTCCGATCATCCTGATGTGGACGAATTATATAATAGAGTTTCAAAAATAGATCCTAAAATTAGCATAGCTACGGTTTATAGAACGGTTAAACTTTTTGAGGAGGCAGGCATATTAACAAAACATGATTTTAAAACTGGAAAGGCTAGATACGAGTTAAACGATGATCATAATCATTTAATAGATATTAAGACTGGTGAAATTATAGAATTTGTTGACGATGAAATAAACCAGCTCCAGCAAAAAATTGCAGAAAAATACGGTTATACTTTGGTAGATCATAAACTTGAACTATATGGGATGAAAAAAAAATCCTGACAAAATGAGTCAAAAAATTTTTATAAAAACCTTTGGTTGTCAGATGAATGAATATGACTCAAACAGAATTTTTGACACAGTAAAAAAAATAGGATTTGAAAAAACTGAAAATTTTGAAGACGCGAATTGTTATTTATTAAATACTTGTCATATAAGAGATAAAGCAAAAGAAAAAGTGTATGATGACATTGGAAGAGTTAAAAAATCATTTAGATTTAGAGAGAAACCTATTGTAATTGTTGCTGGTTGCGTGGCTCAAGCTGAGAACCAAGAAATATTAAAAAGAGAACCCTATATAGATATGGTTGTTGGTCCACAGGCTTATCACAAAATTAATGATACCATTTTAAATCATATTAAAGATAAAAAAAAACTAGAAGAAACAGAATTTGATACTGTTTCCAAATTTGAATATTTAAGTAAAATTAAAAATAATTTTTCAAAGGTTTCATCATATCTAACTATACAGGAGGGCTGTGATAAATTTTGTCATTTTTGCGTTGTTCCGTATACAAGAGGACCAGAATACTCAAGACCATATGAACAAATAATAAAAGAGGCAAAACATCTTGCTAATAATGGAGCAAAAGAAATTACATTAATTGGACAAAATGTTAATGCTTACAATTATGAGAAATACAAATTATCAAATTTAATTTTAGAGATAGAAAAAATTTCTGGAATCGAAAGAATTAGATATACGACATCGCATCCAAAAGATATGTCTGAAGATTTAATAAATGTTTATAAAAATTCTCAAAAATTAATGCCCTTAGTTCATTTACCAATACAAAGTGGTTCAGATAAAATTTTGAAATTAATGAATAGAAAACATAAAATTAGAGATTATTTGAAAATTTTTGAAAAATTAAAAAATATAAACTCTAATATTGAATTTTCTAGTGATTTCATAATTGGTTATCCAGGCGAAGAAGAAGAGGATTTTGATAGCACTATTAAATTAATTAAAGATATAAATTATATAAATTCATTTTCATTCATTTTCAGTTCCAGACCAGGAACAGTCGCAGCAAATTTAAAATTAATTGATCAAAACATATCAAAAAAAAGGCTTGAGATAATTCAAGATTTATTATTTGAAAATCAAATTAGTATGAATAAATCTTTTGAAGGAAAGACAATAAATGTTTTGGTGGAGAATTTAACTGAGGATAAATCAAAAACTTTTGGTAGATCAGAGTATATGACATCTGTAATTTTTAATGGAAAAAAAGAAGATATTGGAAAAATAGTTCCTGTTAAAATTAAAAAAAGTAACAGAAGTACTTTATTTGGAAACATAGTTGAAAGTTATAATCAAAAGGTAGCATAAAATTTGAGTAATACAGTTAAAAAAAAATTGAACCCCTCTCTAAAATTTGTTTATTCTGACAATAATTCTCTCAGTGTAATATTCCATGATAATGATTTATTAATGGGGATTGTTGGAGAATTTAATAAAAATTTACAAGAACTTGAAAAAGTTGCCGACTGTAATTTATATTCTAGGGGAAACTCAATTTTGATCAAATCTAATCCAGAAACAAATGAAAAAGTTAAAAATGCAATTCAATTTTTAGTAAATCAGTTTATTAATAATGGTTACATAGAAAATAAAGATATACTTTCATCAGTAGACAAATTTATGATAAATGAAAAAATAAAAAATAATAATATAACTGATATTATAAAAACTCCGAAAAAATCAATTATACCTAGATCTGAAAAACAAAAAAAATATGTAAGAGCTTTAAGACAAAGCGATATTGTAATTTCAGCAGGACCTGCTGGAACAGGTAAAACTTTTTTAGCAGTAGCAGTTGGCTTAACAATGTTGTTAGAAAAGAAGATTGAAAGGATAATTCTATCTAGACCTGCAGTTGAAGCAGGTGAGCGTTTAGGATTTTTGCCAGGTGATATGAAAGAAAAAGTAGATCCTTATCTAAGACCATTATACGACTCATTGTATGATCTTTTTGATTTTGAAAAAATACAGAGGATGATAGAAATTGGGGACATTGAAATAGCCCCTCTAGCGTTTATTAGGGGCCGGACACTAAAAAATTCATTTGCAATATTAGATGAAGCTCAAAATGCTACAGATACCCAAATAAAAATGTTTTTAACTCGTATAGGAGAAAATTCGAAAATTATAGTTAATGGCGACCCTACTCAAATTGATCTTCCAAACAAAAGTGCTTCAGGATTAGTTAGATCAAGAGAATTACTCGGCCATTTAAAAGAAATATCAATTGTCGATTTTGATCATTCTGATGTTGTAAGACATCCACTTGTTTCAAAAATTGTAAAAGCATATTTAAATAATGATTAAGGTTAACGTCTTCTCTGAGGAGAAGGCTTGGTCTAAAAGGCTTAAAAATAAAGATCTGTTTTTTAAAAGTATATGTAAAGCATTTCCAAAAAAATATCATTTTTTTAATAAAAAAGTATCTTTTTCCTTATTACTTTCAAATAATAAAAATATAAAAAGATTGAATAAAGATTTTAGAGATAAAAATGCATCAACTGATGTTTTATCTTTTCCACTATATAAAAAAATTAAGATTTCAAAAAGCACTTATTTGGGCGATGTAGTAATGAGTTATGATTATATAGATAAGCCAAAATCCCAAGATATAAGATCATTTAAAAAAAAAGTAACAAAAATATTTATCCATGGTTTTCTGCATCTTTTAGGTTTTGATCATATTAAAAATAATGATTATTCTAAAATGCTAAAAGAAGAAAATCGCTTATATAAATTAGTAAAATCAAAAGTAAAATTATATTGAAAAAAAATTTTTACATTGAATTAATTTTTTTAATTTTATTAGGAGTTTTTACTTCTTTAAGTTTACCTCCATACAATTATCTACTAATTAATTTTATAACTTTAAGTTTGTTTTATATTTTTTTAGTAAAAAAAAATGTAACTAATAAAAATAAAATTTATTTTTTTCTTTATGGCTGGTTATTTGGGTTCGGTTACTTTGCCAGTAATCTATATTGGATCTCAATATCATTAACATTTGATGAGGAGCTTAAGTTTCTAATTCCATTAACCCTAATTCTGGTTCCAGGATTAATAGCTTTATTTTATGCTTTAGCTTCATATTTATTTGTACTATTGAAACCAAAAAAGAACATAAGTTCATTTTTTCTTTTTTCTGTAATATTTGGAATAATAGAATTTTTAAGAGGATCAATATTAACAGGTTTTCCTTGGAATTTAATTGCATATAGTTTTTCTAATCAGCTAGAAATTTTAAATATTACATCATTAATAGGCACTTATGGCTTTAACCTTTTTTGTATTTCACTTTTTACAAGCCCATCAATATTAGTTTTAGGAGATAATAAGAAAGATGTTAGTATCTGTGTTATATTTCTAATATTAACAATATCATTTTATTTTTTTGGAGCACAAAATTTACAACAATTTAATAAAAAAAAACAAGATAAACTTAACTATAAAATACGACTGGTGGGCTCTAACATAAGTATAGATAGATTCTATAATAATATAGATCCAATTTTAGGAATAGAAGATTTAATTGAAATCAGTTCTCCAAAAAAAAATGAGAAAACAATTTTTATTTGGCCCGAAGGCGTACTACCAGGGATCTCACATCATCAACTTAAAGAATATAAATGGTTATTTGAAAATAAATTTAATGAGAACCATCTATTGGCAATTGGAATTAATATTAAGGAAAAAGAAAATCAAATTATAAAGTATTTTAATTCACTCACAATTTATGATCACAATATTAATATTATAAATTCATACAAAAAAATTAATCTTGTTCCTTTCGGTGAATTTTTACCTTTTGAAAAAATATTAAAAAAAATAGGTTTAAGAACGATTACTAATAGTTATCAATCTTATTCTAAAGGTGAACAAAGAAACATTTTTAATATTAATTATGATAATTTTTCTTTAAAGATATTACCTCTTATTTGTTATGAAATAATTTATTCAGGCAAAATCTTTAACAACAGTGATTTTGACTATATTGTGAACATTTCTGAAGATGGTTGGTTTGGAAAATCGATTGGACCAGAACAGCATTTTATTCATAGTATTTATAGGGCTATAGAGAGTGGAAAATATGTTTTAAGATCTACAAATAATGGTACAACTGCAATTATTAATCCATTAGGTATTGTTGAAAAAAAAATTGATTTAAATAAATCAGGTTATATTGATTTTACCGATTCAAGAAAATATAAAAAGACTATCTTTGCACAGTACGGAAATAATATTTTTGGATTTATAATTTTATTGTATATTTTTTTAATATTTTCATTTAATAAATTTAAAAATGAGTGATTTAAAAAATTATCTTTTCACTAGTGAGTCAGTTTCTGAAGGTCATCCAGACAAAGTTTCAGATAGAATTTCAGATATGGTAGTAGATAGTTTTATTTCTAGAGATCCGTATTCAAGAGTCGCATGTGAAACATTAACTACCACAAATAAAGTTGTTTTAGCAGGTGAAGTAAGAGGGCCACAAATAAAAAAAGACGAAATAATAGAAAAGGTTAGAAATTGTATAAAAGATATAGGTTATGATCAGGAAGGGTTTACTTGGAAAAATTCTACAAAAATAGAATGTCATTTGCACTCACAATCAGCTGATATTGCCATGGGTGTAGACTCATCGGGTAATAAAGATGAAGGAGCAGGAGATCAGGGTATTATGTTTGGCTATGCGTGTAATGAAACCGATGTTTTAATGCCAGCACCAATTTATTATTCTCATAAAATTTTAAGGCTAATGGCTGAGGATAGAAAATCTGGAAAATTAAAAAATATTGAACCAGATTCAAAAAGCCAAGTAACGTTTGAATATGTTGATGGTAAACCTTTAAGAGTTAAATCAGTAGTTATATCTTCACAACATTCAGCTAATATTAATCAAGCTCAAGTAAGAGATCTATTAAGACCTTACTTGTTAAAATCTATTCCAGAGAATTTTCTTAAAGAATTTAAGGAAGAAGAATTTTATGTTAATCCCACAGGTAATTTTGTGATCGGAGGCCCTGACGGAGATTGTGGTCTGACTGGTAGAAAAATTATAGTTGATACATATGGTGGAGCCGCTCCTCACGGAGGGGGGGCCTTCTCTGGAAAAGATCCAACAAAGGTAGATAGATCTGCAGCTTATGCAGCAAGATACATTGCTAAAAATATTGTAGGTTCAAAAATTGCAGAAAAATGTTTAATTCAACTGGCTTATGCCATTGGAGTTTCAAAACCTTTATCCATATATGTTAATTTGTTTGATAATAACTTAGATAAAAATATATTTGTGGAAGAAAAGATTAGAGAAAATTTTGATTTGAGTCCTAGAGGTATAAGAGAAATGTTAAATCTTAATAAACCTATATATGAAAAAACTTCAGCTTATGGTCATTTTGGCAGATCTCCTGAAGAAGACGGGTCATTTTCTTGGGAAAAAACTGATAAAATTAACGTTTTTTCCAAATAGTTTCTGTTGAATTAAATAAAAACTTTACTATATTCCAAATACATTATTGAAATTTGCAAAATGGGCGCTTGCCCATTTTTTTTTGGAGTATACAAAATTATGTTAAATAAAAGAGCAGATAAACTTGAGTTATTAAGAATTGCTGAAGCTGTAGCTTTAGAAAAGTCGATTGATAAAGAGCTTATCATAAGCTCAATGGAAACTGGTATCGCTAAGGCTGCAAAATCAAAGTTTGGTCAAGAAAATGAGATTAAAGTATCTATTAATAGAGATAATGGAGATATTCAACTTTATAGAAAATTAATTATTTCTGAAAATCCTGAAAATGCTAATACAGAAATTAAATTAGAAGACGCTATAATTTTAAATGAGATAAATAAGAGTAAATCAATTGGTGATGAAATCCTTCAGCCACTTCCTTCTTTTGACTTTGGAAGAATAGCTGCGCAAACTGCTAAACAAGTTATAAGTTTTAACGTTAGAGAGGCTGAAAGAGAAAGACAGTTTAACGATTTTAAAGATAAAAAAGATACAATTTTAAGTGGAATTGTTAAAAGACTAGAATTTGGAAATGTGATTGTTGATCTTGGAAGAACTGAGGCAATAATTCAAAAAAATGAATTAATACCTCGTGAAAATATTAAAGCAGGTGATCGAATAAAAGCTTATTGCTACGATGTAAGAAGAGAGCCGAGAGGTCAACAAATTTTTTTGTCAAGAGCTCATCCAAAATTTATGGAAAGACTTTTTTTTCAAGAAGTACCTGAAATATATGACGGACTTATTGAAATTAAATCTTCTTCAAGAGACCCTGGCAGTAGAGCAAAAATATGTGTTAAAGCTGTCGATACGTCTTTAGATCCTGTTGGCGCATGTGTTGGTATGAGAGGCTCAAGAGTACAGGCTGTTGTAAATGAACTTCAAGGAGAAAAAATTGATATAGTAAATTGGTCTGATGATCCAGCAATTTTAGTTTCAAACGCATTATCACCTGCAGAAGTTCAGAGAGTTAATGTTGATGCTGAAAGAAAAAAACTCGACGTAATTCTTACAGAGGAAAATTTGAGTAAAGCAATAGGTAGAAGAGGCCAAAATGTTAGACTTGCTACTAAGTTGTTAAATTATGAGATAAATATTATGACTGATGCAGAAGACTCAGAGAGAAGACAACTAGAGTTTAAAGAAAAAACAGAAAATTTTGTTAAAAATTTAGAATTAGACGAAACCTTAGGCCAGCTACTTGTTGCCGAAGGGTTTTCAACAATTGATGATATTAAAGATAGCTCAAACGAAAACCTAACAAAAATTGAAGGTATAGAGGAGGATACAGCTAAAGCATTAATAGAGAGGGCCAAGGAGTTTTATGAAAAAGATCAAGAAGATATTTCACAAAGAATTAAGGAGCTGGGCCTCGAAGATTCATTAATAAATCTAAATGGTTTAACACCTGGAATGTTAATGACATTAGGAGAGCAAAAAATTCTAACACTTGAGGATTTTGCGGATTTGGCATCCGATGAGTTGACAGGAGGTTTTGACATAATCAAAGGTGAGAGAGTAAAAATTCAAGGCTATCTTGAAGATTTTGCTTTGTCAAAAGAAGAGGCAGATGATTTAATTATGTCCGCACGAAACATAGTTTATAAAGATTGAGTAATGAAGTATGGAAAAAAAAACAAAATTAACGATATCTGGCTCAGCCAAGAAATCAATAAAAAATATTGAGATTGCAAGAACTCAAGGAAAAAATTCTGTTGTAATTGAAAAACAAACTGGAAAATTTTCTAATAGAGGAGGATCATTTAAGTCATCAATAGTCAAACCTAAATCTGTTTCATCATTTAATAGAGGAGCCCCATTAAAAAAATCATTTGATCTTAAAACAGCACCTATAACAAACGATTTTGAGAGAAGAAAACTTGCAGAGCAAAGAGCAACAAAAAGACTTAAAGGAAATAATGAAAATAAAGATAAAAAAACTTTAAAATCAGGAGTAAAGAAAAGAGAGTTAAAGTTAACTGTATCAAGAGCTTTAAGTGATGAGATTGATGCAAAACAAAGAAGTTTGGCATCAGTTAAAAGAGCGAGGCAAAAGGAAATTAAAAATGCTACAAAAGATAATTCTCAGGAAAATTTAAAACCAGTTAAAAGAGATGTTAATATTCCAGAAGCAATAACAGTCAGAGAACTTGCAAATAGAATGGCCGAACAATCAAGTAATGTTATTAAACATTTATTTGGGATGGGAGTCACAGTTACTATCAATCAGACATTAGCAGCTGATACAGCAGAATATTTAGTAAAAGAATTTGGTCATAATCCTATTAGAGAGGAAAAAGCAGAGGAAATTATTCAAAAAATCAAAGCTTCAAGAACTGAAAATTTGAAAAATAGACCACCAATAGTAACCGTTATGGGTCATGTTGATCATGGTAAAACTTCAGTATTAGATGTACTTAGAAGCGCAAATGTAGTTTCAGGTGAATTTGGTGGAATAACCCAACATATTGGAGCTTATCAAATTGAAAGCCAAGATAATAAGTTAACATTTATTGATACCCCAGGACATGCTGCTTTTACAGAGATGAGAGCAAGGGGATCAAAATTAACAGATGTGGTTGTTCTAGTTGTTGCTGCTGATGACGGAGTTAAACCCCAAACTGTTGAGTCAATTAAACATGCTAAAGCTGCAAATGTTCCAATAGTTGTAGCTATAAACAAATGCGATCTACCTGAGGCAGATCCACAGAAAATTAAAAATCAACTGTTAGAACATGAGTTAATAGCAGAAGATTTATCAGGTGATACCTTAATGGTAGAAATTTCAACCAAGACAAAAAAAAATTTAGATAAATTAGTTGAGTCTATAATTCTTCAGGCTGAGATTTTAGATCTCAAAACTGATTATGAGTCTAAAGCTACAGGTATAGTTTTAGAGTCAAAAATTGACGTAGGTAGGGGTCCTGTTGCAAATATAATAATTACCACAGGAACACTTAGAAGAGGTGACTTTTTTGTAAGTGGATTAAAATGGGGAAAAATTAGAGCTATTATTAATGATAAAGGCCAAAATATTAATGAAGCTTTACCCTCAACACCTATTGAAATTCTAGGTATAAATGGTGCAGCAAAAGCTGGAGATGATTTTATTGTTCTAGATACAGAAAAAGAGGCTAAGACATTGAGTGAAAATAGAACTAAAGAGAGTAAAGATGGAAAAAACCCACTTACATTTGCAACTCAAGATTCTGCATTTTCAGATAAAACTTCAGAAGAATTAAATTTAATTATTAAATCTGACGTACATGGATCATCAGAAGCGATTAAAAATGCAATCAGTCAAATCAAACATGATGAAGTAAAACCTAAAATAATTCTAGCAGATATAGGCATGGTAACAGAAACCGATGTCACCTTGGCAAAAGCATCAAACGCAGTATTAATAGCATTTAATGTCAAGCCAAGTAAGGAAGCAAAAAAACTGGCTGAAAATGAAAAAATTAAAATTTCTTCGTACAATATTATTTACGAAGTTTTAGATTATATCAAACAAAGAATGTCAGGATTGTTAACACCTGATGTTCAAGAGAAAATTACCGGTACAGCTGAAATTTTAGAAATATTTAAGGTGTCAGGTGCAGGAAAAGTTGCTGGTTTAAAAGTTACTGAAGGAGAAATAAATAGTACTTCAGATGTTAGAATTATTAGAGATGGTGCAATTATTTATACTGGAAAGGTTTCGACAATATTTAGGGAAAAAGATCAAGTAAAACAGGTTAGTGGTGGTCAAGAATGTGGGATAACAGTTAAAGATTATATGGATTTCCAAAAAAATGACACAATAGAGGCTTTTAGTATAACATCTACTGAGAGGTCAATTTAATGGCAGATAGAATAGGAAAACCAATATCTCAAAGACAGCTAAGAGTAGGTGAAATGATTAAGCAGTCTTTAAGCATGATTTTTTTAAGAAATGAGGCTAAGGTGCCGAACTTAGAAACAAACACAATAACAGTTACTGAAGTAAGAATGAGTCCAGATTTAAAAATTGCTAAAGCGTATGTTCTTCCATTAGGAGGGAAAGATGCTGATGAAATAATCAGTATTTTAAAAGAATACTCGTTTTTAATTAGAAAAATTTTATCACAGAAAGTGGTTATTAAATTTTTACCAAAATTACTTTTTAGAAAAGATGAATCTTTTGAGTATGCGGAAAAAATAGAAAACTTAATAAAACAAACAAATAAATAGGAAGAAAGAGGCATGAACAAAAAGGCACAAGAATTAGCAATGCATGATAAAGACACTGGATCTTCAGAGATACAGATAGCTTTGCTTACAGAAAAAATTGAAACTCTCTCTAAGCATATTAAGCAGTTCAAAAAGGATAAACATTCATCCGTTGGATTGTTGAGAGCGGTGAATAGAAGAAAAAAATTATTAGAATACCTCAAGAAAAATAAAATGGATTCTTACAAAAATGTACTGTCGAAATTGGGATTAAGAAAATAAAGATCAAGATAGATAGAACGGAATGGAACGAAACGAACGAAACGAAATGGAAATGAAATGTTTAAAGTATATAAGAAGGAAATAGAAGTATCAGGAAAGAAGATAAGTTTAGAAACTGGTAAAGTAGCAAGACAGGCAGACGGTGCAATAATCGCAACATGTGGAGAGACAGTTGTACTAGCAACAGTAGTGGGGGCAAAAAAAGTAAATCCTGATATGGATTACTTTCCATTATCTGTAAATTACCAAGAAAAGTATTATGCAGCTGGAAAAATTCCAGGTGGATATTTTAAAAGAGAAGCAAGACCAACTGAAAGTGAAACATTAATCTCTAGATTAATTGACAGACCAATAAGACCTTTGTTTCCCGATGAATTTAAAAATGAAGTTCAGTTATTACCAACTGTAATTTCGTACGATAAAGAAAATGAACCAGATATTTTATCAATCACTGCTTCATCAGCGGCTTTAGCTATATCAGGTATGCCTTTCATGGGACCTGTAGGAGCTTCAAGAGTTGGATTTATAGATGGAAAATATGTTTTAAATCCATCTAAATCTCAATTAGAAAACTCAAGTTTAGACTTAGTTGTAGCAGGCACGAAAGATGCTGTTCTTATGGTTGAGTCGGAGGCAAATGGTCTAACAGAAGAAGAGATGTTGAATGCAGTCAAATTTGGTCATGAGGGTTTTGTTCCAGTGATAGAAATGATCGAGGAACTTGCAAAAGAATGTAGAAAACCTGAATGGACTGTTGAAAAAAAAGATTTATCAGAAGTTAAGAAAAAACTTGAGGAAACTTTTACAGAAGATCTTAAAAAAGCTTTTGCAACAAGAGATAAGCAAGATAGATCAAACCAAATTTCTGAAATCACTGATAAAGCTAAAAAGCTTTATGAGGAAAATGAAAACTACACTGATCTTGATGTAAATAGTCAGTTAAAAAATTTGGAAAAAATAATTGTTAGAACTGATATTCTAAAAAACAAAAATAGAATTGATGGAAGAGGTTTATCTGATGTAAGACCTATTGAATGTGAAGTGGGTATTTTACCAAGAGCGCATGGTTCAGCTTTATTTACCAGAGGAGAAACACAAGCAATTGTTGTAGCAACTTTAGGAACATCTGATGATGAGCAAAGAATTGAAAGTTTAGATGGATTACAAAGAGAGCGATTTATGCTTCACTATAACTTTCCTCCTTTTTCAGTAGGAGAAACTGGGAGGATTGGAACTGGAAGACGTGAAATTGGTCATGGTAAATTAGCATGGAGGGCAATTAACTCTTCCTTGCCTTCAAAAGAAGCATTTCCATACACCTTTAGAATAGTTTCAGAGATCACAGAGTCCAATGGTTCATCTTCCATGGCAACTGTTTGTGGAACATCGTTGGCATTAATGGATGCTGGTGTACCTATTAAAGAACCAGTTGCTGGTATTGCAATGGGATTAATTAAAGAAGGTGATGATTTTAGTGTGCTATCAGACATATTAGGTGATGAAGATCATCTTGGTGATATGGACTTCAAAGTTGCTGGAACTAAAGATGGAATAACTTCTCTTCAAATGGATATAAAAATTACAGGAATTACATTTGAAATCATGGAGCAAGCATTAAGCCAAGCCAAAGATGGAAGAGTGCACATCTTAGGAGAAATGAATAAAGCATTATCCTCTTCGCGGGAAGATGTTGGAAAACACACTCCGAAGATGGAGCAAGTTAATGTTGACAAAAAAGATATTGCAGCTGTAATTGGAAAAGGTGGAGCAACTATTAGAGAGATAGTTGAAAAATCAGGTGCAAAAGTAGATGTTAATGATGAGGGAGTCGTAACAGTTGCTGCTCCGGATGAAACTTCTAGAAATATTGCTATGCAAATGATTAAAGATATAACCGCTAAAGCTGAATTAAACAAAATTTATTCAGGTAAAGTCATGAAAATTATGGAGTTTGGTGCATTTGTTAATTTCTTGGGCAAACAAGACGGACTTGTTCATATTTCGGAACTTGCAGATAAAAGAGTTGCTAAAGTTACAGATGTCGTTAAAGAGGGTGACGAGGTAAAAGTTAAAGTAATAGGTTTTGATAGAGGTAAAGTTAAACTTTCTATGAAACAAGCAATTGATTAATATTTTCAAGGTAGCTGACTAAACTAAGCTACCAAAAATAAAAAGTTGATATGTTAAAAAAAATTAACAAAATTTTTTTAAAAAATAAAACTAACAAATATCTTGTACTAGGGAGTTTTACTTTCTTTTTCGTTAAAGGTTTGATCTGGCTTGGTATATTTTTTTTTGCTGGATTTAGCTTAATTAATTTTAGTTAAAATGAATGATTATTTAAATAAAAATTTTGAATTTAAAGTTTTTGGATTAACGATTGAAAATTTTTCAGTTTTTTATGGATCATTCTTAATAATTTGGGGTGTAATTATCAGTTTTGCAAGTGGTAGTGAGTCTTTAACATCCTTTATTCCTTCAATATTAGGTTTGCCAATTTTAATTTTTTCGAATTTGTCAATTAAATTTGAAAATAAAAAAAAAATGTTCATGCATATCGTTGCTGTCTTTGGTTTAGTTGTTTTTTTAGGAGGATTAGATTTTCTTAGATCGCTAGTTATGGGTAGTGCATTTCAAAATATGTGGGCTGATACATCTAAAGTAATGATGTTAATATCTGGCGCATTTTTTTTGTATCAATGCATCAAATCATTTATTCATGCAAGAAAGAACAAAAATTTAAGCGATTAGTCTAATAGTGAATCAACAAATTCCCAATTAACTAAATTATCAACAAATTTATCAAGATATTCAGGTCTTCTGTTTCTATAATCTATATAGTATGAATGTTCCCATACATCACAACCCAATATAGGCTTCATATTATCTACCAATGGATTTGCAGCATTTGCAGTCTTTGTTACAACTAATTTACCATTATTAATTGATAACCAGCACCACCCTGAACCAAATTGTGTAATGCCAGCTTGTTTAAATTCTCCTTTAAATTTATCCACACTTCCAAAATCTGAAATAATCCTTTTTTCTAGTTTTGATGGCATATTTCCACCTCCATTTGGCTTCATGCATTTCCAAAAGAGGTTGTGGTTCCAATGCTGACTTGCATTATTAAAAATAGCTGTTTTTGTATTATCATTTGAACTATTTAATATTATTTCTTCAAGAGCCATTCCTGACAATTCAGTATCTCTTATAAAATTGTTTAAATTAGTAATATATGTTTGGTGGTGTTTTCCATGATGCAAATCTAATGTTTCTGCAGACATTATTGGAGACAACGCATCATTTGCATAATCTAATTTTGGTAATTCAAAATTCATTAATTATTATACTTTTTTTGTATAATTATAGCAACATTTCTATATTTCTAATTAAAAATTACTTTTACTTTTCTTATATTTAATCATCCACTTGTTGAAAATTTTTATAGCCTCATTCATTCCATTTGTTTTATTCGGATGGTTTTGGGCTCTGCCTAGCATTGTAGAAATTACATTGACTTGATATTTTATAGGACGTTTTTTTATATTTTCTATTGTAAATAGAGCTTTTTTTTTGTCTTTGAAACCCAAACCATGAGTTGTTGTTTTTGGATTATAGTCTGAAAAAAGAGATAAATTTAAAGGATTAAATTTTTTTTTATTAATTAATTCCCTTAATGGCATTTTATTAATATCAAAAAAAATTTTTCTTAAATTTATTGATTTATAATTTTTTTTTAAACGTCCATCAAACCCTATTAAATCAATATTAAATTTTCCTTTATTATTTAAATTCACAATTTTTTTTATGTAATGTTTGTGAAATTTCTTAATTTTTTTTTGATATATATTTTTAATTTTTATATAGTTTTTATCTTTATAACTTGGAGTAGTAATTAATAGAATTCTCGTTTTCCAAATATATTTTTTAACTTTAATCATGTGTTTATAATTTGAGCTGATATTGATTTATTTCTTTATGTAATATTTTTAGGATCTGGCATCCCAACTTTGTTGTATCCAGCATCTACATAGTGAATTTCACCAGTAACTCCGTTTGCAAGATCACTTAGTAGATATAACGCTGAATTTCCGACATCATGGATATCTACATTTCGCTTAAGGAAAGAATGGTCTTCATTCCATTTATATAGGAATTTTGCATCTCCAATAGCAGAAGCAGCCAATGTCTTAATAGGTCCAGCGCTTATTGCGTTTACTCTCATACCTTTGGCTCCTAAATCTCTAGCTAAATATTTTACACTGGCTTCGAGTGCTGATTTACAAACACCCATTACATTGTAATTTGGAATTGCTTTAGTAGATTCGTAGGTTAAAGTTAATAAACTTCCACCTTGTTTCATTACTTTTGAAGCTTCTTTTGCTACTTCAGTAAATGAAAAACAAGAAATTAACATACTTCTTAAAAAATTTTCTCTTGTGGTATTTAAATATTCACCTGATAACTCTGATTTATCGGAGAAAGCAACTGCATGAACTACAAAATCAATTTCACCCCATTGGGATTTGATATTTTCAAATAATTTTACTACTTCTTCTTTTTTTTCAACATCACAACTAAATGTAACGTTTGAATTTAATTTTTCTGCTAAAGGAACTACTCTTTTTTTTAAAGCATCACCTAAATAGGTAAATGCTAGTTCCGCTCCAGCTTCTGAAAGTTTTTGAGAAATTCCCCAAGCAATAGATCTTTCATTGGCAACGCCCATGATTAATCCTTTTTTACCCTTCATCAAACTCATAAATTAAACCTTTTCAAAAATTAAAGCAGCATTAGTTCCACCAAACCCAAAACTATTAGACATTACAGTATTTAAAGTTGCTCCTGTTTCAGTTTTTGTAACAATTGGAAATTTCTTAGCATCATCATCCATATCTGTAATATTTGCTGACCCTGTGATGAAATTATTTTTCATCATTATCAAGGAATAGATGGCTTCATGCACTGAAGCGGCCCCCAAAGGATGACCCGATAAAGATTTCGTTGAACTTATTTTAGGAATGTCCTCTCCAAAAGTCTCTTTAATAGCATTAAGTTCAGTTATATCTCCAACTGGAGTAGATGTTCCGTGTGTATTGATATAATCAATTTTATTTCTAGCTGTTGCCATTGCCATTTGCATACATCTTACAGCACCTTCACCTGATGGGGCCACCATATCGTATCCATCTGAAGTTGCTCCATAACCAGTTAATTCTGCGTATATTTTGGCACCCCTTGCTTTTGCGTGTTCATATTCTTCAAGTACTAATACGCCAGCTCCACCTGCAATTACAAACCCATCTCTAGTTTTATCATAAGCTCTAGACGCAGATTGTGGAGTGTCATTATATTTTGATGATAAAGCTGTCATAGCATCAAACATTGCTGTCATCGCCCAATGAATTTCTTCACTTCCACCTGCAAAAACAACATCCTGTTTGCCCATTTGAATTAATTCCATAGAATTTCCTATGCAGTGTCCACTTGTTGCACAAGCAGAACTCATTGTGTAATTAGTTCCTTTAATTTTAAATGGTACGGCAAGTGTTGCTGAGGCAGTACTGGCCATTGTTCTTGGAACAATAAATGGTCCCATCAGTTTTGGTGTTTTCGCTCTAGTTTTATCTGCTGCTAGTATTACGTTTTCTATTGAAGGTCCTCCCGAACCCATCACAATCCCAGTTTTAAAATTACTTACTTCACTTTCTGCTAAACCTGAGTCTTCAATTGCCTCTTTCATTGCAATATAATTGTAGGCTGAGCCTGAACCCATAAATCTAATAGTTTTTCTATCAATATGATCTTCAAGTTTAATATTTGGTTTACCATGAACATTGCTTTTTAAATTGTGTTCCTTATATTCTTTTGCAAAAGAAATCCCTGATTTTGAATGTAATAAAGATTGATGAACTTCCTTTTGGTTGTTTCCTAGACAAGAGACAACACCTATACCTGTTACGACTACTCTTCTCATTATTTAAATAATCCTACTTTTAAACTTTCTGCTGAATATATTTTTTTATTATCAGCAAGTACAATTCCATTTGCAAGCCCAACAGTTGTTCCTCCAGGTGACATAATTTTTTTCATATCTATTTCATATCTTACATTTTTTACGCTTTGCAAAACCTCACCTGTAAATTTTACAGTTCCTACTCCTAAAGCTCTTCCTTTACCAGGATTTCCAAGCCAACCTAAAAAAAATCCTACTAATTGCCACATAGCATCCAAACCTAAGCATCCCGGCATAACCGGATCTTTTTTAAAATGACAATCAAAAAACCAAAGATCATTTTTAATATCTAATTCAGCTTTTAAAGAGCCTTTATTAAATGTACCATTATTTTCATTGATTTCTGTTATTCTGTCAAACATAAGCATTGGTGGAAGGGGTAACTTTGCATTACCAGGGCCAAAAAGTTCACCATTTCCACATGTTATTAGATCATCGTAAGAGTATGAGTTTTTTTTCATAATTTGAATTCCCTTATTACTTGATTTAAGGCAATTATAATATAGAAATAGTTTAGAATAATTATAATTAACATGTCAATTTTAGACAAATATATTAAAAAATTAAGAGATTCTGGTCTAAGACCTACAAAACAGAGAATAAAAATATGTGAAGTTTTGTTTGAAACAGAGAAAACTTTTCATTTTACAGTTAACGATCTTACAAAAAAAATACATTTACGGACTGATAAAAAAATATCAGTTGCTACAGTTTATAACACTGTTCATGCTTTTGAAAAAAAAGGTTATTTGAAACAAATACCAATTAATTCTAGCCAAACATATTTTGATACAAATACAACTAATCATCATCATTTTTATGATGTAAAAGCTGAGAAGTTAATTGATCTTGATAGTAAAGACATTGGACCAATCAATATACAAAAATCAATTCCTGGAAAAAAAATAAAATCCGTTGAAGTTCTTGTAAAATTAGAAGATTAACAAATTTACATTAAAACCATTCTAATCTATTTGACATTCTTTTTTAGAATTATTATAAACTGAGAGTCTAGAATAATTATTTAAAAGGAGAAAAATGAGTACGGAAAACTATAAATCTAAATCTTTTAAGTCAAATGAACTAAGTAAGTGTCCATTTACTGGAGCGGGTACTCCAGCAAAATTTTCGGCAGGTAGAGGTCAGACCGTAAGAGATTTTTGGCCAAATAGTTTAAATTTAAAAATTCTTAGTCAGCATTCAAATTTAACAAACCCAATGGATAGTAGTTTTAAATACTCGAAAGAATTCAAAAAGCTAAATTTCAAAGCGCTTAAAAAGGATTTAAAAAAATTAATGACAGACTCTCAAGAATGGTGGCCTGCAGATTATGGTCATTATGGACCATTATTTATAAGATTAGCCTGGCATGCAGCTGGAACTTATCGAACTGGAGATGGTAGAGGTGGTGCCGGAACAGGAAATCAAAGATTTGCTCCATTAAATTCTTGGCCAGACAATGTTAATTTAGATAAAGCCAGACTTCTTTTATGGCCAATCAAAAAAAAATATGGAAAAAAAATATCTTGGGCAGACTTATTTATTTTGGTTGGAAATGTAGCTTTAGACTCAATGGGTTTTAAAACATTTGGATTTGGAGCTGGAAGAACAGATATTTGGGAACCTGAAGATGATATTTATTGGGGTTCAGAAAAAGAGATGCTTGCTGTAGAGAGATATAGTGGGAAAAGAGATTTAGAGCAGCCTTTGGGAGCTTCACATATGGGATTAATATATGTAAATCCACAAGGGCCTGATGCTAATCCAGACCCAAACCTTGCTGCACATGACATAAGAGAAACTTTTGGAAGAATGGCTATGAATGACTATGAAACTGCAGCCTTAGTAGCAGGTGGACATACTTTTGGTAAATCGCATGGTGCGGCTTCCGAAGATTTTAAAGGTCCTGATCCAGAGGCATCAAGACTTCAAGATCAATCAACAGGATGGAATAGTGGCTACAAATCAGGAAAGGGTGTTGATACTATTAGCAGTGGTATTGAAGGAGCTTGGACTCAAAACCCAATTAAATGGGATATGGGGTACTTAGATTGTTTGTATGGTCATGATTGGGAGCTTACAAAAAGTCCTGCTGGTGCTCATCAATGGACACCAAAGAAAAACGGACAAAAAATTAAAATGGTCCCTGATGCACATAATAAAAATATGTTTCATCCTCCAATGATGCAAACAACTGACATTTCAATGAAAGTAGATCCAAGTTATGGACCTATAACGAAGCATTTTCACGAAAATCCAAAAGAATTTCACGATGCTTTTGCAAGAGCATGGTTTAAACTGACTCATAGAGATATGGGTCCAAGAGCATGTTATTTGGGAGGCGAAGTACCTAAAGAAGAATTAATTTGGCAAGATCCAATTGATAAACCAAAATATAAATTAAAATTAAAAGATATTAACGATTTAAAAAACAAAATTTTGAAATCTAAAATGTCTGTCTCAGATTTAGTTTCTACTGCATGGGCCTCAGCATCAACTTTTAGAGGTTCAGATAAAAGAGGCGGTGCTAATGGCGCAAGAATAATGTTAGAGCCTCAAAAAAATTGGAAAGTTAATAATCCAAAAAAATTAGAAAAATTTTTAAAAAAATTAAGTAATATTAAAAATAAATTTGATACTAAAAAGAAGAGTGTATCAATGGCTGATTTGATTGTATTAGCTGGTAACGTCGGTATTGAGATAGCAGCCAAAAAAGCTGGCCATAAAGTAAATGTTCCATTTTCCCCAGGAAGAGGAGATGCAAGACAAAATCAGACTGATATTCATTCATTTAATTTATTAGAGCCACAAGCAGATGGATTTAGAAATTATTTGAATGGGGATGCTTCTATAGTATCTGCAGAGGAAAAATTAGTGGACAAGGCACAATTAATGGGTCTAACAGCTCCAGAAATGACTGTTCTGATAGGTGGAATGAGAGTCTTAGATACTAACTATGATAATTCAGAGTATGGTGTTTTCACTAATAAACCTGGTGCTCTTACAAATGATTATTTTGTAAATTTACTAGACATGAACACTACCTGGAAGGAAGAAGATAAATCCGAACAAACATTTGTTGGTAAAGATAGAAAAACTCAAAAAAATAAATGGAAAGCGACAAGAGTCGATCTTATTTTTGGATCAAATTCACAACTAAGAGCTTTGGCAGAGGTTTATGCTTGTGAGGACTCAAAATCTAAATTTGTTAAAGATTTTATTTCAGCATGGGTCAAAGTTATGAATTCAGATAGGTTTGATTTGAAGTTAAATTAATTCTTTTAAAAGAGAGATATCAATAATGACAACTGTAAGTTTTGAAGATTTTTATAAAGTCCCAGATTTAAAATTTAATATTTCTAGATTAAGACAAGACTTAGAAAAAATATTAGAGCAAAAAAAATTTAAATCACCTGGTGTAACTCATTTTGGTGCGATACCTGTTAATCAAATTCCTAATGATGAAAATTCTGTTAATGGTAATAATATAAGAGGAAAATATTGGACTATAGCTGATGACACTGGAAAGGAAGTCGCTAGAGATATTGACATTGATGAAAATAAATATACTCAAATAGTTCCTGAATTTGAAAAAACCTATTTTAAAGAGGTTCTTGAGACATTAAATTCCAGGTTTAAGATTGGTAGAGTAAGGCTTTTGCTAAAAGAACCCAGATCAACTTTAAGTTGGCATAAAGATCCTGAATGTAGATTGCATGTGCCAATTATAACTAACAAAGGTTGTTCTATGGTAATAGAAAATGTCGCTAAACATTTACCCGCAGATGGTAATGTTTGGATAACAAATAATACAAAATATCATAATTTTTTTAATGGCGGTGAACAGGCTAGAATTCATCTTGTTGCTTGTGTGCTTGAGAGCCCTTTTAAAAATTAATCATCAATCAAATTTTTCAAAATCAATTTATTAAAAAAATATTTGATAATGATTATTATTATCAGGTTTTTGTTTTGCTTTTTTCTGGACAATCTTTATTGGTTAACCTGAAAAAATTAAAATTTAAATAATGCAAGTATCAATTAATATTTTTAAATACTTAGAAAATCTTTATAAAGAAAATAGGGGCTCAATATTAAGAACTATAGTTTATACAATTGGTCATTTTGTTATTGCCATAACTGTTTTGATGCTAATAGCGGATGTCCCTTTTATGATTGCTTTAACAGATGCAATAGTGGAACCAATAGCAAATTCTATTTGGTACTTTATTTTAGATAAATGGTGGGCAAGTAAATCAAAAAATTAAATATTTAATTTAACCCCCATATATTATCTGTTTTAATCCATCCTTTAAATTCTTTTGAAGAGATTTTACACCAATTTTTTTCACATTTCTCTAAGATTAATAATCTTCCCTTTTTAATTTGAGCAATTGGTTTAGCAAAAGAGGTTGGTTTTTTGAATAGAATTTTATCTTTAATGGCTATTACTGAATTACCTTTTTTTAATTGCGAAATGTGAATCCATCCACTGTTATTTTTTAAGTCTAGAATTCTTCTAAAATTTTCTTTTTCGTCAATTTGTTTTAATGGAAGATTTATTTTTTTATAAACATATTTAATATCAGAGTCAAAACTTGGGCCATAACGAACATTGACTAAATCTTTTTTAAGTGAGACAAATATTTCATTAGCAAAAGAATTATTAGCGATTAAGAATAATAAAAAAAATAAATAAATTTTTTTAATTATTATTTGCATTGACACTTTTTTCTTTTATTAATTTTTGCTTTTCTAAAACTTAAATTTAATAAATCTAAGATTAAAATAAATCCATTTAAATTTTGTCCTATGTTTAATATTTTTTTTAAAATCTCATTAGCCTGTAATGAGCCTACTACCCCAGCGACCGTTCCTAAAATTCCTTCAAATTCGCAATTTAATATTTCATCAGTTATTGAGTCTTCTTGATAAAAACATCTTAAACATGGATTTTTTTTATTAGCAAAATTAAAAGTAAAAATATGCCCATCAAATTTACTTATAGCACCAGTTACTAGAAATTTTTTATATTTTAGACTTAAATCATTTATTAAAAATTTACTTTCAAAGTTATCAGTACCATCAACGATATAATCGTAATTTATAATAATTTTTTCAAATTCAGTCTTATTGAGTTTTAAGTTAAAAATGTTTATTTTTGTCTTTGAATTAATTTTATTCAATTTTTTTTTTGCAATTTTTACTTTTGATTTATTTATATCTTTTTCATTATAAAGACTTTGTCTATGTATGTTAGAGAAACTTACGGTGTCATGATCTACAATTCCAAGTACACCGACTCCTGACCTAGCTAAAAACTCTGCTACTGGGCATCCGAGGCCACCCATGCCGATTATTAATACTTTCGAATTTAAAATTTTTTTTTGTCCTATAGCACCAATATTTTTAAGAATTATTTGTCGTGAGAATTTTTCTATTTCTTTTTTATTCAGATTTTTGCTCATTTTCCTGTTGAGCCAAATCCACCTTCTCCTCTAATTGTCTCTGGTAGATCATCAGTTTCCTCAAGATCCATTTTAATTACAGGATTTAAAATCATTTGTGCTATTCTATCTTTATTATTTATCAAAAAGTCACTTTCTCCATGATTAAAAAGGATTACTTTTATTTCTCCTCTATAATCACTATCAATAGTACCTGGTGTATTTAAAACACTTATATTATTTTTTGCAGCTAAACCAGATCTTGGTCTTATTTGGATTTCAAAATCACTTGAAAATGCAACTGCAATACCCGTAGGTACTAAACAAGAAGATTTTGGTTTGAGAGTAATAGGTTTTTGAATAAAAGCCATTAAATCCATCCCAGATGCACCTTCAGTTTTATAAGTAGGTAATTCAGCTTTAGGATCTAACTTTTTAATAAGAACTTTTGCCATTAATTTAATTGATCAATTATTCTATCAACTATTTCATCAGAAATTCCAGATTTTTTTTTGTAAGAAAGTTTTTCTTTTTTTATGTCTTTATTTTTATAGTGAATTATTACTTCGTTATAATCTGAATTAAATCCTATATCTTTATTTGATACGTCATTAGAAATTATCCAATCGCAATTCTTCTTGTTTAATTTATCCTCTGCATTTTTATGAATCTCATCAGTTTCTGCTGCAAATCCTATAACCAGTTTGGGCCTCATTGAATTATGATTAGAGATATAATTAAGTATGTCTATATTTTTTTCTAAATTTAAAGTTAAATTTTCTTTTTTCTTTAGTTTAGTTTCATAACTCTTATTCATTTTAAAGTCTGCCACAGCAGCAGAAAAAACTGCAACATCAACAGGTAAATTTTTTTGAGTTGCAATTAACATCTCATTAGCTGTTTCAACTCTTATAAGATTAATATCTTTATTTATTTCAAGATTAGTTGGACCAGATATTAATGTTGTATCAAACCCATTCCTGTATAACGATTTAGCTAATTCATAACCTTGTTTTCCACTTGATTTATTTGTAATAAAACGAACTGGGTCTATATACTCATTAGTTGGCCCTGCTGTTACTAGTGCCTTAAATTTTTTATTACTTTTTTTAATTAAGAAATATTTATCAATTTCTTTAGCAATTGTTAATGGATCTGACATTTTGCCTTCTCCATATTCACCACATGCCATATCGCCAATCTCTGGACCAATTAGTTTATATCCAAAATCCTTTAATTTGTTTATATTTGTTTTAGTGGTTGGATGCTCCCACATTCTTACATTCATTGCTGGTGCCAAAATAATGTCTTTGTTTGAAGCCAAAACAACGGTAGATGCTAGATCATCAGTTGTTCCTTGAGCCAATTTTGAAATTGTATTTGCCGTTGCTGGTGCAATCACAATTATATCTGCCCATCTTGAAAGCGAGATATGATCCATTTCAGCTTCATTTTCTGCATTGAATAAATCGCTATATACCTTACCTTGTGAAAGCGATGTGACTGAAAGTGGAGTTACAAATTCTTTTGCACTTGATGTAAGGATAGTTTTTATTTCCGCACCATTTTTTTTAAAAATCCTAATTGTTTCAAGACTTTTAAAGGCAGAAATTCCTCCACAAATGATAAATAGAATTTTTTTATTTAATAGATTTTTCATTTGCAGAATTAAAATACTATAAGACCAAAAATTACAAGAAGTAATAAGCCAATAATAGATTGATTTCTAAATGCTATCATTTCTGATTTCTTATCATTTAGAGCGGTATATGAATTTGAATTTTGTGGGATTTGACCGCTAGCTAAAAAGGTTAAAGCTTGATTGGCTTTGTCCATAATCTCAGGAAATTCTGGTAAACGTTTAATAACTTCGGATGTACTTTTCAAAGTTTCATTGAGATTGTTAATTGGATCTTTTGTTTCTCTGAGCCAATTTTCAAGTACAGGCTTCGAAGTTGTCCAAATATTAGTGTTTGGATTTAATTTTCTTGCTACACCTTCAACAACAACCATGGTTTTTTGTAGCATTAATAATTGAGGTTGAGTTTGCATATTAAACTTTTCTGTAACGTCAAAAAGTTGTTTCAGTAATTTCCCACCCGAAATATCTTTTACTTCTTGACCAAATATAGGCTCACCAATTGACCTCAAAGCTTGAGCTAAATCATCAATTGGTACTTCCTTAGGAACTAATCCAGCCACCAAGTGAACTTCAGCTACTTTTCGATAATCCCTTTGAATAAACCCAAATAAAATTTCTGCTAAAAACCTTTTACTTAGTTTATCTAACCTACCCATAATTCCAAAATCTATAGGTACAATTTGTCCACTATTATCAACAAAAATATTTCCTTGATGCATATCTGCATGAAAAAAACCATCTCTTACAGCATGTCTCAAAAAATGTTGGATAATATCTTCTGCAATTTTATTAGTATCCAAATTTCTTTTCTTTAACTCCGCAGCTTCTCTTATTGAAATTCCATCTATCCAGTCTAAAGTCATTACATTTTCGCTTGTAAAATTCCAATAAATTTCTGGAACTTTAAATCCTGCATCATTTTTTGTATTTTCCGCGTATTCATTTGCTGCAGCAGCTTCAAATCTTAAATCCATTTCAAGATTAGTTATTTCTTTCAGTAAAAAAACAACTTCAACAAGTTTTAATCTTTTTGTTTTTTTTACAAAAGACTCAATAATAAATGCAAATAACATCATCGCATCTATTTCATCATTGAATAATTTTTTTATTTTTGGTCTTAAAATTTTAATGGCTACATCTTTGATTGTTCCATTATCGTTTATTTTTGCTTTGTGAACTTGAGCAATTGATGCTGCCGCAACTGGCTCACTTAAATCTATTATTGAATTAAATGCATCGGTTCCTAGATCTTCTTTAATAATTTCTTTTGCCTCATGAATTGAAAAAGGCGGTAATCGATCTTGAAGTTTTTCCAGTTTTAAAGATAATTCTTCACCAATTATATCAGGTCGAGTAGCAAGAAATTGCCCAAGTTTGATAAAAGTAGTACCCATAGACTC
>CACNVX010000015.1 GCA_902624045.1 uncultured Pelagibacteraceae bacterium | reverse complement strand
GATCACTGAATCATCAGTTATTATTCCTATTGCAAGGATAAAACTTAGTAGAACAAAAATATTAATTGATAAATCAAATATATATAGGCCAAGAAACGATCCAACAATACTGACAGGCAAAGCTACAGCAGGGACTATCACTGCTTTAAGATTGCCTAGAAAAAGATATATAATTAAAACAACTAAAATAAATGCAATAGCTAAACTTTTATAAACTTCTTCAATTGCAGCACCAATATAAGTTGCTCTGTTAAATGCTATTTCTAATTTTAATCCATCTGGTAAAGATTTATTAAGTTCTTTTATTTTAACTTTTATTTGTTTAGATAGTTCTACAGTTGAAGCACCGCTTTTGGCGTAGATACCAATTCCTACAGTCTTTAGGTTTACTGCATTTTTCCTTTGTGCAGTAAATAAGGTTTTTTCTGAAACAGGACCAAATTCAACATTTGCAACATCAGAAAGAATTATCACTTTTTCTTTATTTTTTCTAAGAGGAAGCTGTTTTATTGTATTTATGTCAGTGTAGGATTTATCAATATTTAGAGTTAAATCTTTATTATTAGCCTCCAATGTTCCTGCTGGAAGGTTAATGTTTTCATTTCGTAAAGCCCTTTCAACCTCTTGTATGGTAAGATCATTTGCTGCTAACTTGATGGGATCTATCCAAACTCTGACGCTAAGTTCTCTCAATCCACCTACTAAAATTCTACCAACATTTGGAACACTCGAAAATGCATCGATTAAATATCTTTCAGCATAATCTCCAAGATCTAGATCACTCCATGTTGGGGAAGAAAGACCTACCCACATGGTTGTTGTAAAACCTGCGGCTTGTTTTAAAATTTGTGGTGCATTTGCCTCACTTGGTAAATTATCAACAACACGCGCTACCCTTTCTCTAATGTCATTGGCAGCATCATCTAAATCTATATCTGTATTAAATTGTATATCAATTCTACTTGTTCCATTTAAAGAATTTGAGTCAATATTTTTAATCCCTTCCGCACCACCAATAACATCTTCAAGTTTTTGAGTTATTTCTTCATCAATTATCTCTGCTGAAGCAGATTTGTAATCTGTTTTAACTTGGACAACTGGTGGCTGAATACCATCTGGAAGTTCACGGACTGGTAGTTCTAAAAAAACAAATATACCAAAAATAATTAAGATTAAAGACATGACCCAAGCTACTACAGGCCGTTTTATACTAACTTCGGTTATAAACATTTAATTATTTCTTCTCTTTTTCAGATTTTTTAAATAAATTTTTCAACCAATCAAACTTACCTTTTTTTTCTTCAGCTTTTTTTGATTTATCTTTTTTACCCCAGCTAGAATTTCCTTGTTTATTTTTGGCACCTTTTTCAATTGGTCTAATTATTAAATTTGGTCTAACTTTTTTTGTCCCTTCAGCAACAATTTTATCTCCATTGTTTAATCCATTTAATATTTCTACAAATCCCAAATATCTATCACCTATCGTTACTTTTGTTTTCATTATTTTATTTTTCTCGTCAACTTTATAAATAAAAATATTCTCACCTTCGACTATTGTACTTGTATCAGGTGCGCTTAAACCTTTTCTTACATCGTACTTAATTGAAATTTCTAGAAATGATCCTGGAAGTATTTCACCAGATGCATTATCTATTTTTATTCTAGTTGCTAGAGCTCTAGTATCTTCACTAATTCTGCTAGCAAAAGACTCGACTTCTCCTATATATATTTTATTTTTGTAACCAGAAAATTTAATATCAACTGGCAAACCCACCTTAATGAATGGAACAAAGATTTCAGGTATATCTACATCGCAAAATATTGAGCTAGTATCTTCAAGATTGATCAATATAGAGGATTTTGAAACCTCTATATCCTCAGAAAACTCTCTTTTTCCTATAACCCCATCAAATTGTGCGATTATTTTTCTATTTTTAAGGTCAGCAATTATATCTCCTTTTTTAACCTTTTTATTAAAATTTATTGGTTTTAGTATTTCGTACTTTTCAATTTTAAATGATTGGGTCTGAATAGGAGTTGCTGTTCCATAAGTACTGATAACATTTTCAAAAACTCTTTCTTGTGTCGTAGTCACTATTATTCCTGGAGGTGGTCTTTTACTAAATTTTTTTTTAAAATGATTTCCAATCATTGTTCTTCCAACAATTACAGTTGCAATGATTAGAAAAAATATAATTACTATACTTGTGACTTTCGTAGATGTTTTCATTAATTAGATCTTTCCATACTCTGACCATGAGCCATCGTATATTGTCGGCATATATTTATCATTTATTAAAGAATAAGCCAGAGCCAATACGCTTGCTGTTACTCCTGAACCACATGAAAATACTATATTTTTTTGAAAGTCAAATTTAAGGGAGTCAAATTTTTCTTTAATTTTATCCTTACTTACAAAAGTATAGTCCTTATTTATTAATTCAGAAAAAGGAAGGCAAAAAGAATTTTTAATTGAGCCACTTCTTAAACCTTTTCTAGGTTCAGCAACTTTTCCTTCAAATCTTTCTCTACTTCTTGCATCAACCACATTAAATTCTTTTTTTTCAATATTTTCATCAATTTGTTTTTTACTTTTAACAAGTTCTTTATTTTCTATGCATGAATATGTAGAAGTTTTATTGGTCACTCTTTTGTTATCTGTAGATTTGTTTTCTTTTTTCCATTTTCTTAGTCCACCGTTTAATACATGAACTAGTTTTGGATTATGTCCGTAATAAATTAAATTATACCAACATCTACAAGAACTAATAACATCAGAGTTATCATAAATTACTATTCGATCATTATTTTCTATTCCCATATTACCCATTATTTTTTCCCATGATTTAGGATCAGTGATCATATGAGGTAAATCAGTATCTAATTTAGAATTTTTATCTAAATCAAAAAAAATAGCATTTGGAATATGCTCCTCTTCATATTCCTCAAAACCATTTCTTTGAGTTTGAGGCATATGCCAAGATGAGTCAATAATTTTTACTTTTTCAATATTATTTTCTAACCAGTCAGTGTCGACTAAGGACATTTTATCTTTTTTCCAAATATCGTTGATGATATTCCTCAGCTGGACAATAATTTTTAACTAAAGAAGTTTTTGTTACAACTTTTCCTGAAAATTTTACATTTTCTTGTTCTATCATTTTTTCAGCAATATTTTTCTGCTGATCATTTAAATAAAATATCTCGCTTCTATACTGAGTTCCAAAATCTGGTCCTTGGGAATTCAAAGTTGTGGGGTCATGAATTTTAAAAAAAAATTCAAGGATTTTTTCATAAGATATAATCTTAGGATCAAAATCTAATTTAACCACCTCTGCATGATTTGTTGTGCCGGTACAAACTTCTTTATAATTAGTTTCAGCACTATGACCTCCACAATAACCCACTTCTGTTTTTATTATACCATCAACTTTACTAAACTTTATTTCAGGTCCCCAAAAACATCCTAATCCTAAAATTGCTATTTCCATTGATAAATGCCTTATATAATTTAAAGTTAATCATATGTTTTCAAAAAATCAATTGGGCTTTTTCTACATGTTTATATCTGTTTGTGCATTCTCACTAATGGATGTCATTGTTAAATGGTCTGATGATTATCCTGTTGGACAAGTATTATTTTTTAGGGGTTTTTGTGGAATTATTCCAATTTTGTTTCTAATTCCTAAAGAAAGATTTTTTGACTTTTATAAAACTGAAAGACCAGCTCTTCATATAAAGAGATGTTTAGCAGGACTTATTGCAATCGTATCCATATTTGTGGCATTGAGAAACTTACCTCTGGCAACAGTGGTAAGCATTTCGTTTGCTTCGCCAATTTTTACTACAATTTTCTCTATATTTTTATTGAAAGAAAAAGTTGGTTTTTATAGGTGGCTAGCAGTTTTTGTTGGATTTATTGGAATAATAATTATAAGTGAACCAGGTTTTAGTTCCTTAAATATTTATTATATATATCCAATAATTTTTTGTTTAGGACTTTCATACGTCGCAATAGCTATAAGAAAATTATCCTCAACTGAGCCAGTTTGGTTAATTAGTTTTTTTTTCTCATTCTCAATTTTGATATTTAGTTTTTTTTCATTATATCAACAGTGGATTATGCCTTCGTTTATTGATCTTATTTTATTATCATCTATAGGTATTCTTGGAGGTATTGCTAATTTGTGGTTATCACAGTCATATAAATATTCCGAAGTCAGTTTAGTCAGTCCTTTAAAATATTTAGCTTTGGTATTTGCCATTATATTTGGGTATTTAGTGTGGGCTGAAATACCTACTATTAAAACATTAATGGGAGCTCTATTAGTAATTTTATCTTCATTTATAATTTTTAGAAGAGAAATGTCCTTGAAAAAACAATTATCGGTTGCCAGACATGACTAAATCACCAACTTATTGGAATTATGCAAAAAAATACATTTCAAAAAAAAGATAAAGTAATGTCTGCATTAATAAAAAAATATAAATCCCCTTCAGAGATTATATTAAAATCTAGAAAAGACGTTTTCTATTCCTTATGTAAAAGTATTATTGGTCAACAGATTAGTGTTGCAGCTGCTAATGCAGTTTTTATTAAATTCAAAAAAAAATGTAAAAACAAAATAAACGCAAAAAATGTGAATAAATTAACAATTGCTCAATTAAAAAGCTGTGGATTGAGTAGATTAAAGGCCCTAGGTATTAAAAGTCTTTCAAGGCAAATATTAGACAAATCTTTTAATCCGAAGATTATAAAAAATATGAACGATGAAGATGCTATCTTGTACCTTTCAAATTTAAGACAGATAGGTAGGTGGTCTGCAGAAATGATTTTGTTATTTACCTATAACCGACCAAATATTTGGCCAATTCAAGATATTGGACTACTAAGAGCTATATCAAAAAATTATAAAAAAAGTTATTTGCCCCCTGAAAAATTTGTATCTCTTTTAAAGAACAGATTTTCTCCATACTGTTCGGTTGCGACTTGGTATTTATGGAGAAGTATAGATCCTGAACCTATTCAGTACTAAAGCCTTCAATGACTTGCATATGTCTTATCGTGGTATCTTTAGCTAAATTCCACCCAGCCTGATACTCTGCAGATTCGTGGCATTCAATTGCTTTTTTGTAACTTGGAAATTCCCATACAACTGTTCTAATAAATTCCTCACCTTCATAAGCCTTATGATTACCACCTCTAATAAGAGGTACTCCACCAAAATTTTTGATTACAGGGATTACAGCTTCTGAATATCTTTTTAGGTTTTCTTGATTTTCAACCTTTGAGTATAAACTTATCCAGTAACCTTTTTTCATTAAATTAATTTTAATTTTTAATTTTTAGAGTTCAATAATAATTTATTTGTTTCCGAGACTAATTGAGCGACTATCGATAAGGCTATTTCAGGAGTAGATTTACCTCCAAATTTTATACCTATTGGACCATGTATTGATCTAATTTCTTTTTCGCCAAATCCTGCTTCTTTTAATCTTTTGCATCTATTTTCGTGGGTTTTTTTACTTCCTAAAGCACCTATATAAAAAAATTTATTTTTTAAAGCATAACTTAATGCAGGATCATCAATTTTTGGGTCGTGTGTTAAAGTTATTAATGCAAAATTTGTATTAGTTTCAATTTTTTCCAAAGCATTCTTTGGCCATTCATTAATAATTTTTACTTTTTGAAACCTTTGTTCAGTTGTAAAATATTTTCTTGGATCAATAATTGTAACTATAAAATTAAAATTTTTTAATAAATCAATTAAATATTGTGCTATATGAACTGCGCCTACAATTATTACTTCTACCGGTTTAATATAATTTAGTATAAATATTTGTGTTCCATCAATTATGCCATTTTTTTTTAAATTATAGAAATTATTTATTTTATTCTCATAATTTTTAAATTCTTTACTTAACAAGTTTTTTGAGTTGAATATTTCACTATTACCAGTTGATAAGTTTGTAAGCACCGCAAAATCCTCTTTTAATGAATTTCTTTTAATAATTTCTTTAAGTATTTCTTTTTTCATTAATTAATTTGTTCTATATATACTGTTAACTCTCCGCCACACGCAAGACCAACACTCCATGCGCTTTCATCCTGAACAGTGAAATGAATTTTTTTAAATAAATTTTTATTCTTAATTAATTCTAAACACTCATTAATAATACTTGCTTCAACACACCCTCCTGAAACTGAACCTAGAAAGTCACCTTTTTCGTTGACAATCATTTTACTTCCAATAGGGCATGGAGATGAACCCCAAGTTTTTATGACAGTCGCTAAAACTACTTTTTTTTTAGTTTCTATCCAGGAATTAGCATTCTTTAAAATTGTTTCTGACATACATTCATTATTTTCTTAAAAGATAATTTATTTTACATTCCTTCAAATATTATATGTTCCCTAATAACATTGTTTTCTAAATGTTTTCTAGCTTCTACATATTCTTCTGAATTATAACAATTTTTAGCACTTTCAATATCTGGAAATTCTGCAAGTGCAACTCTAACCATCTCTCTACCATCTAGAGTAATATTATTTGCACTTCTTGCTAATATTCTTCCAGAATATTTTTCAACAGCTTCTTTAGCTTTTACAGCGTATTTTTTAAGTCTTTCCGTATCTTTTATTTCAGTATAGTTTGCAACCCAATATGCTTTCATAATTCTCCTTTTTAATTTTTTTTAATTATGATACCAAATTTAAGTGAAAAAATTATTTTTAAATTTTTGTAGCACTTTATTATTTTTAATATTTGCATCAAGTGTTCACGTTAATGCTGATGATTTATTTAATAAAGGAAAAGAGGTATTCCTTGAAGCTGGCAATTGTGCGGCATGTCATAGCCTCTCAGACGCTGGATCAATGGCTGATATTGGTCCAAATTTAAATCAAATTAGACCTCAAGTTCAAACAATTCTTATGGCTGTTAGAAATGGAATAGGTGTAATGCCTGCAATGGAGGGTATTTTAACTGATGAAGAAATAGAGGCTGTTGCTCATTATGTTTCTATAAGTGCCGAACAATAGCAACACTTAGCTATAATTTTTAATCCAATGTTTAGCTATATCTACTCTTTTACAAATCCAAATATTTTTAAATTTTAAAACATAATCCAAAAATTTCTTGAGTGATTGTATTCTACCAGGTCTGCCAATTAATCTACAATGTAAACCAACGGACATCATTTTTGGTGAAGTTTTTCCTTCCTCGTAAAGAGCATCAAAACTATCTTTTAAATAATTATAAAACTGTTCTCCAGAGTTAAACCCTTGATTAGTTGCAAATCTCATATCATTGTTATCAAGTGTATAGGGAATCATTAATTGTTTTTTTTTACCTTTTTTTATCCAATAAGGAAGGTCATCACTATATGTATCACTACTGTATAAAAAATTTCCATTTTTAATGACTAAATCTAGAGTATTTACACTGCATCTTCCTGTATACCAACCAGTGGGTTCAGCGCCAAAATTTTTTTTAATGGATTTTATTGCTAGTTTCATATCACTTTCCTCTCTTTTCTTTGGTATATTTTGATAATCAATCCATCTCCATCCATGACAAGCAACTTCAAAATTTGCTTTTTTTATGGCCGAACAAACTTCTTTATTTCTTTCTAGTGCCATTCCAACACCAAAAATAGTAAGCGGTATTTTTTTCTTTTTAAATAAATCATGAATTCTCCAAAACCCTCTTCTTGATCCATATTCATAAATCGACTCCATATTTAAGTGTCGACCTTTAATTGGTTTTGCTCCTATAATTTCAGATAAAAATACCTCTGAAGTTTTATCACCATGCAGAGTGCAATTTTCCCCACCTTCCTCATAATTTAATACAAATTGTAGAGCCAACCTAGCATTACCAGGCCACCTTACTTTAATATTTTTGGATCCATATCCTACTAAATCTCTTGGGTATTTTTTTTTCATTTCTTTAAAATAATTTTCTCTTTTTTAAATTTATAAATTTCAAGATTCTTTCCTTTTCCTTTCCTATCAACTACAAGAAAATTCATATTTTTCATAGAAATCAGTGGAAAGTGCCAAATACCGGCATTGTAATTTATTCCAGTTTGTTTTGGGACCACAAAGGATTGGATTTTATTTATATTTGGTTTATTTCCTCTCGGTGCTACGAATACTAAAAATTTTGTATCATCCATTGGTATAAAAGCTTGGCTTCCTAGAGGATGTTTTTCCATCATAGCAATTTTCATAGGAAACCTTCTTTTTTTTGCCTTAAAAATACTAACGATTGCTTTCCCATTTTTTTTAGAGGTATCTATATTTATCAAATCATTAAATCGCTTTGCATATCCATCATTAATATTTATTGGATTTTTTTTTGACGTATCTATTAATTGCCCAAATTTAGAAAAATTTTTTTTTGTTATTTTTTTTGCTTTTATTATGTTCATTTCACAAAATTTCCGAATGCTCTTATTCTTGAAATTCCCCCATCTGGATAGATATTTATTCTAAGGTAATTTTCCTTACTTCTTTTAATTAAGAACTTTTTAAAAACATGTTTTTTATGAGCAGATAGTTTGGATTTATTTACAATAATTTTCCAATTCTTTGAATTATTGACAATTGATTTATTAGATAGATCTTTTGAAATATTTGCAGTTTGAATTGAGCAAGTATCGGGGTAATTCCCTTTAAAATGATGAGTATCTATCTCTAATCTTTTAATTAAGCCGGGTTTTCCAAATTTAATTATGAGCCAATCAAAGTTTTTTCCTCTACTTCTTCGTGTTTCCCAACCATCTCCCATATTTTTTCCTTTACCAGGAGCTATGACATTTTCAGCTCTTCCAAAGTGTTCATTATTGCAACCAACAATTGAAGCACCAGTTAAAACAGATGTTAGATTAATATTTTTATTACTCAAAAAGTTTTTTTCCATTTCAATTTTTCCAAAAAGTCTAAGTCTTGCAACTCCACCATCTGGAAAAATGTTTAATTTTATATAATTAAAAACTGATTTGTTTTGTGATTTAAAAATATGGTTTCTGTTTGCCCCAAGTCTTTTTTTTCCAAGTAAGTGATGCCATTTTGTTTTTTTGCTTGGCTTATTCTTACTGAAACAACCCTCTACTGAAGCATGGGTAGGTTGGTTTCCATTGAAGTGAGTTGTATCAATATCTATATCAAATATCTTTCCAGGCTTTCCCAATTTTAAAATTAAATAATCGAAACCTTTTAATCTTCTTCTTCTAGTTTCCCATCCATCCATCCATTTTCCATGTTTGTCGAATAATCCATCTTTGAAAACTGGAGGATCAATTTTTAATATTCTATGAGCAGCTGCAAAAAAATCATCAGTCTTGTATATAATTTTAGATCCAATCCTAGGATCTGCTAAATTAATCATTTTTGCACTTATAAATTTTTTCATTTTTTATTTATTTCATTTAAACGAAAGGTTGCAATTTTTTTTACTTGTTTTTTTGCTTCAAGGAATTCACTTTCTACATCACTTTGTATTCTTTGTCTAAAATTATTCAAAATTTCATTTTTATCTTTACCTTTTACAGCAATTATAAAAGGAAAGTTAAACTTTTTTTTATATTCTAAATTTAATTTTTTAAATTCCTCATATTCATCGTTAGAACATTGGTTTAATTTTGCTGAAGCTTGTTCTGATATAGATTCTGAAGTCATTTTTTTTGCCACTGCAAGTTCTGGATGTGCATTTAAAATTTCTAAAATTTTATTTTTCTCATAATTTTCATAAATATTTAACATTTTAAGCACAATATCCTCAAAATTTTTAAATGGTTTAGACTCAAAAGCCTCTAAAGCCACAGATTCAGTCTTTTCAAAAACATTACCAAATATTGACAAAAAATCAGACTTGTTAAGATCGTTAATGTTATCTATTGTTCTCATATAATTTTAAATAATTTAAGTTTGAAATTTAAATGATACTATAATTTTATGACAAAGCTCACAACTCATGTTTTAGATGTATATTCAGGCAAACCTGGAAAAGGTATCTTAGTTGAGTTGTTTTATTTAAATAATTCAGAAAGAAAAAAAATAACTTCAATAAAACTCAATGATGATGGTAGAGCTAGTTCTCCATTAGCAGAGGGAGATATTTTTGTTAAGGGTAAATACGAATTAGTTTTTTACATTGGTGATTATTTTAAAAATACGTCATCGGTAAGCGATGTACCATTCTTGGATGATGTAATTATTAGATTTGGTATTTCAGATCCTTCACAACATTATCATGTACCTTTATTAGTATCTCCATGGAGCTATTCTACTTATAGAGGCAGTTAAGTGATATCAAATTCAGTAAAGTTCCTTTTGAACGATAAAATTTTAGAAATTAAAAACCCAGATCCTAATCAAACAATTCTTAATTATATTAGGACTGAATTAAAAAAAACTGGAACTAAGGAGGGATGCTCAGAAGGTGGTTGTGGTGCATGTACTATTGTTTTAGGTGAGCTAGTAAGCAATGACGTAAAATATAGTTCAATTAATTCTTGTATTTCTTTTGTGCCATCTTTGAATGGTAAACAACTTTTGATTGTAGAGGATTTGGTTTCTAAAGATGGGAAACTTCATCCAGTACAAGAGGCAATGGTGAAATTTCACGGTTCACAATGTGGATTTTGTACTCCAGGGTTTGTTATGTCTCTGTTTTCAATGTTTAAGAATAATAAAAGCTACAATAGCGAATTAATAACAGACTCAATTTCAGGAAATTTATGTCGTTGCACTGGCTATAGACCTATTATTGATGCTGCTAAAAGTTTAAATAAGATAAGTAAGACAGATCAGTTTAGTAAAAATAAAAATAAAACTATAAAATTATTAAAAACTATCAAACCAAATAATATATTTATTAAAAAAGATGATAAAGTTTATTTCTCTCCTAAAAACGTCAAAGAATTAAAAAATATAATTAAAAATAATTCTAATTTTAATTTTCTTGCAGGTGGAACAGATTTATCTTTAACAGTTACAAAAGAAAGAAAAGAAATTCCGTTTATAATAGATTTAAAAGAGATAAAAGAATTAGATTTTATTAAAGTAAATAAAAATTATTTTGAAATTGGTGCAGCCACTCCTTTAATTAAGTTTGAAAATGAAATAAAAAAATATTATCCAGATTTTTACTCTGTATTGAAGAGATATGGTTCTGTTCAAATTAGAAATGTAGGTACCATCGGAGGTAATATTGCTACAGCATCTCCAATTGGAGATTCACTACCAATTTTATTATCTTTAAATGCTGAGATCTTGATTGAGAGCTTTAATAAACGAAAAGTTATACCAATTAATAATTTTTTCTTAGATTATAGGAAAACTAAACTAAAAAGAACAGAATTTATAAGATCAATTAAAATCCCATTATTTAAAAAAAATATATTTAAAGCATTTAAAATTTCAAAAAGATTTGATGATGATATTTCTTCTGTATGTGGCTCTTTTAATTTTGAAATCAATAATAATCAAATTAAAGAGGCGTATATTGCATATGGAGGTATGGCTGCAGTGCCAAAAAGGGCCAAGGCATGTGAGAAAGTTCTTAAAAATATGCCTCTTAATATAAATACTTTTGACCATGCAAAAAATTATCTTGAGGAAGATTTAAGTCCTATTGGAGATATGAGGGCAAGTAAAGAATATAGGTTAGAGATAGCTAAAAATTTGTTAATGAAATGTTTTATAGAAATAAATTCTAATAAGTTAACTAGAGTTAATTGAATGAGTAAAGATAATATTATTGGAGATATTAGACCACACGATAGTGCTTACAAACATGTAAGTGGGTATGCTGAGTATACCGATGACATTGTAGAACCAAAAAATACAATTTATGGTGCAATTGGTTTAAGTAAAAAAGCACACGCTATAATTAAAAAAATTGATTTAACTGAAGTAAAAAATAGCAAAGGTGTTATTTCAGTAGTTACACAAAGTGATATTCCTGGTAGAAATGATGTTGGGCCTGTTTTTGATGGAGACCCTATTTTTCCGACAAACAAAGTTGAGTTTTATGGTCAACCCTTGTTTGCAGTTGCAGCTGAAACGACAGAATTAGCTAGAAAAGCAGTGTTAAAAGCCAAGGTTACCTATAAAGATTTAAAACCTATAATTACAATAAAAGAAGCTTTAAATAAAAAACAGTTCCTATTCAAGCCTAGAAAAATAAAAAGAGGTAATGCCTCAAAGAAAATAAAAATATCTAAAAATGTTTTAAAAGGTAGCTTTACAACAGGAAGTCAAGAACACTTTTATTTAGAAGGTCAGGCAGCTTTTGTAATTCCTAAAGAGGATGATAATTTTTTAGTTTATAGCTCAACACAACACCCCTCAGAGACACAACAATTAATTGCAAAAATGTTTAATCAACAGAGTAATTCAATTAATGTTGAAGTAAGAAGAATAGGAGGTGGATTCGGTGGGAAAGAAACAAATTTCATGACAGCTTGTATTTGTGCGTTATTGGCTAATAAATCAGGACAACCTGTGAAATTAAGATTAGATAGAGATGACGATATAATTTTAACTGGTAAAAGACATGAATTTTTTTCAGAGTATGAAGTTGGTTTTAACGATGAAGGAATTATACAAGGATTAAAAATAAACTTGTCATCAAATTGTGGAATGTCACCTGATTTATCAGCTGCAATAAACGAAAGAGCTTTGCTTCATATAGACAATGCATATTATATTTCAGATATTGAGGTGATAAACAATTTATGTAAGACCAATATTCCAACTTCGACTGCATTTAGAGGATTTGGTGGAAATCAAGGAATGATGGCAATAGAGAATGTTATAGATAATATTTCAAGGTATTTAAAAAAAGATCCACTTGAAGTAAGAAAGAAAAATTTTTACCAAAAAGACAAAAAGAATGTAACTCATTATGGAATGACTATTGAGGATAATGTTATTAATGAATTGTTTAAAAATTTAGAAAATAAATCAAATTACCAAAAAAGATATTCCGATATAAAAAAATTTAATGAACTAAATAAATTTAAAAAGAGAGGTATTGCTATCACACCATTGAAATTTGGCATCTCGTTTACAACAATCCACTTAAATCAAGCTGGAGCACTTGTTCATATCTATACTGACGGAAGTGTATATTTGAACCATGGAGGTATAGAAATGGGTCAAGGAACTCATACAAAAATAGCTCAATTGGTAGCAAATTCATTGGGATTACCCTATGATTTAGTTCATATTTCTTCTACCAATACATCTAAAGTTCCAAACACATCAGCAAGTGCAGCCTCATCAACCACTGATTTAAATGGAGCAGCAGCACTAAATGCAGTAACAAAAATTAAAATAAATTTAGAAAAATTTATAAAGAAAAAATATAAAATTTATAATCAGGAAGCAGTTTATAAAGATCAACATATAATATTTGGAAATAGGCAGTTTGAATTTAAAAGTATTATTCAAGAAGCGTATTTAAATAGAATTTCTCTTTCATCTTCAGGTTTTTACTCAACACCAAAAATTAATTTTGACAAAAAAAAATTTAGAGGTAGGCCGTTTTACTATTTTTGTTACGGTGCAGCTGTTTCAGAAGTAACTATAGACACACTAACTGGTGAAAATGTATTAGATAGAGTTGATATTTTGCATGATGCTGGAAAACCAATAAATCCAGCACTTGAATTAGGTCAGATTGAAGGTGGTTTTGTACAAGGACAAGGCTGGTTGACAATCGAGGAACTCAATTGGAAATCAAACGGACAAATTACAACCTTTTCTCCATCAACATACAAAATACCAGCCGTCAGTGATATACCAAAAAAATTTAATGTCGAAATTTATAAAGAAGGTATAAATAAAGAAAACGTTGTTAATAAAGCTAAGACAACAGGCGAACCTCCATTAATGCTAGCAATGAGTGTTTTTTATGCAATTAAAGATGCAATTGCTTCAATTGGGAATTATCAAATTGCACCTGAACTTAATGCGCCAGCAACTCCTGAAAGAATCTTAATGAGTATTAATAAAATTAAGCAAAAATTAAAAAATCTTAATGGAAGATAAAAAGAAATTTATGGCTAAAGCCATTGAACTTTCCATAAATAGTGCAAATACTATTGGGGGCCCTTTTGGGAGTGTTATAGTCAAGGGTAATGAGATTATTGCGGAAGGTTCTAATAAAGTAACTTCTTCAAATGACCCTACTGCTCATGGTGAAGTTGTGGCAATTCGAGAGGCTTGCAAAAAATTAAATACTTTTGATCTATCAGGTTGTGAGATTTATACATCTTGTGAACCTTGTCCAATGTGTCTTTCTGCAATTTATTGGTCAAGATTAGATAAAATATATTATGCAAATACGAGAGAAGACGCAAAAAAAATAGATTTTGATGACTCATTTATTTATTTAGAAATTCCTAAAAAAATAGATGATAGAAAAATAAAAATGACACAAATGCTTAGAGATGAAGCTTTAAAAGCATTTGAAATTTGGGATAAAAAAGTAGATAAAATAAAATACTGATGGAATTTTTACCTTATACTATTAAATGGTTAGAAGTAATTTTAAGATGGGGCCATGTGGTGTTTGCTATATTATGGGTAGGTAATAGTTTTTTATTTAATTACTTAGACAATAATTTGAATAAAAATATAACAAGTGATGATGTCGATGGTGAAGGATATCTGATGCATTCTGGTTTTTTTTATAAGTTATCAAGATTAAAAACGTCTCCACCACAGGATTATTTAAATAGATTGGTAATCTTTAAATGGCAAAGTTATTTAACTTTTGTAACTGGAATGTTGCTGTTAGTTGTAATTTATTATTATAACGCAAGTGTATTAATGGTTGATAAACGTGTTTTGTTAATGCCTCCTAGTTATGCAATTATTATTTCACTTCTATCATTGATTGTTGCGTGGTTTATTTATGATCGCTTGTGTAAATCTAAATTGATTGAAAATAATTTATTATTTATTTCTACAGCAATCATTTTACTGACTGCTGTTTCTTTTGGTTTGACTAAATTATTTGGCCCAAAGTTTGCAATTTTAAGTGTTGGATTAATTATAGGCACTAATATGTTTGGAAATGTTTTTACAGTAATTATACCCAATCAAATGAATATTATTAGTAGTAGTGAGAGAGGTGAAAAATTTGATATGAGTTTATCTTTAGCAGCTAAACAAAGATCTATTCATAATAATTACTCGACTTTTTTGGTTCTATTTATAATGCTTTCAGGACACTCAAGTTTTTTAGTCTATCATAAGTATAATTGGTTAATTTTGGTTGCGATAGGGGTGATTACAGCAGTTGCAAGACATTATTTCAATTTAAGAGGAAGAAACATTCATAAGTTGTATATCTTAATTTCTTCAATAATTGCACTTATCGTTCTTGCAGTTTTGGTTTTATTATTTAAATAATTAAATATAAAAATTATGTCAGAGAAATTAATTATTACTTGGGATGAATATAATCAGACTGTTGAAAAATTAGCAATCCAAATTCATGAGAGTGGATATGAACCTACAATTTTAGTTGGCATTATGCGAGGAGCGGCACCAATGATAGATGTCTTAAGTAGAATTTTTAAATTGAAATGTGCTTATTTAGCTGTGGAGTCATACAGTGGTAAGGGTGTAGAGGATGAGCAAGGTGATATTGTATTCTCAAGAGAGATGAGTTCTATTGCACCTAATATGGGTGGTAGGATACTTTTATGTGATGATTTATCAGATACAGGAATCACATTTAATAAAAGCATAGATTGGTTAAGAAAATATGAGCCTATTAAAGATAAGATAGAGGATATAAAAACTGCAACTTTATTTAAAAAAAAGAAATCAACATTTGAACCAGATTTTTGCGCAAATAAACTTTCAGGAGATCCTTGGATTGTACAGCCTTTTGAAATTTACGAAGAACTTAGAATTGAAGAAATAAAAAGAAGACACCACAAATAAAAAAGGCCAGTCATGAAACCGGCCTTTTAAAAATATTAGAAGTTTTAACTTATTTAGGTATATCGCCCTCAACACCTTTTACATAAGTCATCATTCCTGCAAGCATTCCATCATCAGCAGTTTTACCTTCAGCAACCATTAAATTTCCTTTTTGGTCGTAAATAGGTCCAGTAAAAGCATGAACCTTACCTGATGCCAAATCTGCTTGAAGTTTTTTAACTTTGGATCTAACATTACTAGGAATAGCAGAGTCAAGATCAGATATAACAACCATACCGTCACCGATACCATGCCATGTATCTTTCTGATTCCATGTTCCATTCGCTACAGCTTTAACTCTTTCTACATAGTAAGGTCCCCAATTATTTTCAACTGAAGTCAATACTGCTTTCGGTGCAAACTTATCCATATCACTAGCTTGACCAAATGCATAGACGCCTGCTTTTTCAGCAATCTGAACGATCGCAGTACTGTCAGTATGCTGGGCAATTATATCCGCACCTTGATCAATTAAAGCTTTAGCAGCTTCAGCTTCTTTACCAGGATCATACCAAGTAAATGCCCAAACAATTTTAGTTTTGATATTTGGATTTACTTTTTGAGCAGCTAAAGTAAATGAATTAATTCCTCTTATTACTTCTGGAATTGGAAAAGATGCTACATAGCCGATTACATTAGATTTTGTCATTGAACCAGCTATTGTCCCCAAGATAGCTCTACCTTCATAGAATCTAGCAGCATATGTTGCAACATTTGGATGCTCTCTTTTGTACCCTGTTGCATGTTCAAATTTTACGTTTGGAAACTCTTTTGCAACTTTGTTTGTTGGATTCATGTATCCAAAACTAGTTGTAAAAATAACATCATGACCAGAATTTGCTAATTGTCTAAGTACTCTCTCAGCATCAGCACTTTCTGGAACACCCTCTACGTAAGTTGTTTTAAATCCCGCAGCTTCTACAGCTTTCCTGCCCACATCATGTTGATACGTCCATCCATGGTCACCAGTTGGACCAATATAAACGAATGCTGCTTTAACATCTTTTGCTACTGCAGCAACAGTTAATGTAAACAAAAAAACCAAAGAAGAGACGAAAGAACGAATAAATAATTTATGCATAAATTTATTTCCCCTATTTAATTTTTTAATTATTTGAAGCTTAAATTAAATAAATTAAAAAAAAATAATTATTTTATAATTAATTGTCTTTATAAAACGATTTACCCAGTGAACTCGGAGTACTTAACCTAATTTTTCTACTATCACGAGAAATTACAACTAATACTATTATTGTAACAATATAGGGTAGTGCAGTTAAGAATTGAACAGGTATTCTCACTCCTACTGCTTGCATATGGAATTGGATTATTGTTAATCCACCAAAAATCATTGCTCCGATTAAAATTTTAATAGGGTTCCATGTAGAAAAAACAACTAGTGCTAAAGCAATCCAACCTCTACCACCTGTCATATTTTCAATCCATTGCGGAGTATAGATCATTGATAAGTAAGCACCTGCAAGCCCACACATAGCTCCACCATATAGTATACAAGCGTAACGAACTAGCTTTACATTTATACCTTGGTTGGATGCAGACTCGGGAGAGTCTCCTACAGCTCTCACAATTAATCCAATTTTTGTTTTCTTTAAAAAATAGCTAGTTATGAAGGGCAAGGCAAAAGCAAAATAAAAAACTATTGAATGTCCAAATAATATTGGACTTAAAAGTGGTATTGTGTCTTTTAAACTTTCAAATAGAATAGGAAATTCTTTTCCAGGAATACCAACAAAGTTTTTTCCAATCATTGCAGAAATTCCTATTCCAAAAATAGTAAGAGCTAAACCGGTTGCTACATGATTTGTAATTAATGTTTGGGTAAGAAATGCAAAAATTGTAGAAATTAAAACACCAGCTAGCATTGCGCCAAAAACTGCAATAATCAAATTTCCAGTAACAGTCATTAATGCAAAGCCTGAAATAGCTCCAATGATCATCATTCCTTCAACACCAAGGTTTAGAACACCAGATCTTTCTGTAATAAGTTCACCACAAGATGCTAAAATTAAAGGAACAGCTGAGGCCATGATTGATGCAATTATTAGTCCAACAAAATTTACGTCGATGATCATTTTTTTGAACCTATAAATTTAAATTTAAAAAAGAGCAGATAGTCAGAAGCAAGAAGAAAAAATAAAATCATTCCTTGAAAGACCTGACCAGTATACTTTGGAATTTGCATAAATATTTGCGCTGTTTCGGCACCCAGATAAGTAATTGCAACAACTAGAGATGCAAAAATTATTCCAACAGGATGTAAACGGCCTAAAAAAGCCACAATTATTGCAGTAAAACCATAATCTGGGGATACTTCTCTATGAAGCTGTCCGATAGGTCCAGTTATTTCACCAACCCCTGCTAAACCTGCGCAAGCACCACTTATTAAAAAAACGAGGATAATCATTTTTTTACCTTTGTACCCAGCATATTTTGCTGTCTTTAAACTAAAACCTGAAACTTTCATTTGGAACCCCAAATATGTTTTATAAAAAACAAACCAACTGATAACTACTGCAGCTAAAGCTAAAAATATACCTGCATGAATTCTTAGTCCTTCAAATAATAAGGGAAGTCTTGCAGAGTCACTGAACTGTCTTGTTTCAGGAAAATTAAATCCTTCTGGATTACTCCAAGGGCCCACAACAAGATAATCCAAAATTAATTTTGAAACATATACCAACATAAGACTAACTAAAATTTCATTTGTATTAAAGTAAGTTTTTAAAATTGCAGGTATTGACGCATATAGCATACCACCAATTGCTCCAGCTAAAATAACTATTGGTAGAATATAAAATCCTTGTTGTTCATAAAATAATAATGCAACACCCCCTGAGACAATAGCTCCAAAAGTTAATTGACCTTCTGCTCCAATATTCCAATTATTACTTTTAAAACAAAAAGATAAACCAATTGCTATTAAACAAAGTGGAGTGGCTTTTAATAGCAATTCACTGAATCCATATTTATCTGCAATTGGAACTATGAAAAAAAACTTTAGGGCTTCAAATGGTTTAAAACCTAGGATATAAAAAATTAACCCTCCTGCTACTAAGGTCAGAAAAATTGCTAAAACAGGTGTAAGGAAAAATATAGCCCTTGAGGGCTGATCTCTTTTTACAATTTTAATCAATTTCCTCCTCCCATTAGCATCCCAAGTTTCTCAGAGGTAACCTCTTCAGCGTCCATAATTTTTGATAATTTCCCCTTATGAATTACTGAAATTTTATCACTTAATTTTAATAACTCATCAGTATCTGTAGATATTAATATGATTGATTTATTTTGTTCATTAATTTTTATCAATGTTTCATGGATGTAATTTATTGCTCCAACATCTAGCCCCCAAGTTGGATTAAAACAAATTAATAAATCTGGAGAGGTAATTAATTCTCTTCCAATAATTAATTTCTGTAGATTACCTCCAGATAAAAATTGGCTTTTTAACTCTATGTTGTTTGTATTTACATTAAAGTCTGAAATTATTTTTTTTGAGTGTTCTTTAATTTTATTTTCATTGATCAATCCATTATTAAAAAAATTTGAGGATTTAAAATTATTTAGAGCTACATTTTCAAAAATTGCCATTTGTGGAATAGCAGCTTGTTCAAGTCTATCTTCTGGAGAAAAGGCCATCAAATATTCTCTTCTCTCTTGAGGATTTAAATCTCCAATATAATTTTTATTAAATTCTATAGAATTCTTGTCTGATATTATTTCACCACTTAATACTTGAAATAATTCGCTTTGGCCGTTTCCTGATATGCCCGCAATTCCTAAACATTCGCCTCGATTAACAGAAAAATTAATATTACTCAAATTTGTTTCAAAAGGATCTTCGCTTATAAAATTAAGATTTGTAATATTTATTAATTGATCTGATGAACTTTTCTCTTTTTTTTTCTTTATAGTTTTTAAGTTTTGACCCACCATTTTGTTAGCAAGTGACTCAATATTTTCATTCTTTATTTCACTTACAGAAACCAATTTTCCTCTCCTCATTACAGCAACTTCATCGCAAAGCTCCATAACTTCTTTAAGTTTATGAGTGATATAAATAATTAAAATTCCTTCTTCAGAAAATTTTTTTAAAGATAGAAATAATTCACTTGTTTCTTGTTCTGTTAATACAGACGTGGGTTCATCCATAATTAAAACTTTTGGACTTCTTATTAGACATCTAATTATTTCAACTTTCTGTTTTTGACCCGCTGAAAGATTTAAAACAGGTATATTAAGATCAATTGAAAAATTATATTTTCTCATAATTGTATTAATTTTTTCTCTTAAAACTTCTCTTTGCTCGTTTGAGTCTATTATTAAGTTTTCGTATACAGACAAAGTTTCGAAAAGGTTAAAATGCTGGAATACCATTCCAATGTCATTTTTTTTTGCATCTAATGGCGAATTAAGCTTTAGATTATTTTCATTTAAATAAATTTTACCTTCGTCAGGTATTATGACACCTGAAAGAATTTTAACTAGTGTAGATTTTCCAGCACCATTTTCTCCAAGAAGAGCATAAATTTTACCACTATTAAATTCGAGCGAAACATTATCGTTTGCAACACATCCTGGATATATTTTAGTTACATTCGAAATTTTAAGATTTGTATTCATTACTTAATTTAATGGTATAGAATTTCCATGCTTATTTTCTTGATATTGATTTGACAATGTTTGATATTTTTTTTTAATATCGTCTAATTGATCTAAAATATTTTCTTTTTTTGAAGTAGGTAAATTTTCAATAAGTAAGTTTATATTCTGACCTTTCCAATAAGAATTTTCTTTATTATATTCTCCATCATTAATTTTAAATACTTCTTTCAATATATTTAAATCATGTGGAATATTAAATTCATCATTTGTGGCAGTATATGGAAACAAATAGTAAAAATTATCAAATCCAGAAAATGTGATTGCACTTAAACACATGCTGCAGGGCTCATGTGAACTTAAGAACATACAGTCTTTTTCACTTGGTCTTGTATTTGCATCTAACTCATAAAATTTTTTAAGAGTATGCATTTCTCCATGCCACAATGGATTTTCTATTTCATTGTTTGTTTCTGCAATTACAAGGGATAAATCATCTTTTTTAATTATTGCAGCGCCAAATATTTTGCTACCATTAGCGACACCTTTTTCTGTAAGAGGTAAAACTTCTTTTAAAAATATATTTAGTATCTTTTCTAGGGCTTTTTCATTCATATGCTTGAATTATCAAATAAAGAACACAATTGTTACTATAATTAAACTTAAAAGTGATAAGAAATGAATTATTTATACAACTTAAAAGTTAATAATTTATTTAGGAAAAAATGTTAATTTGAACTTATGTTAAAATATAAATCAGTAATAAGTCTTATAATTATCATAATATTTTTTTCAGGGTGTCAAACTGTTAAGGAAAAAACAGATGCAATTGTTGAAAAAGAAAATGAAAAATTAAGCAAATTTCTTGGAAAATCTGCCAACGAACTTCAAATGGAGCTTGGAAAACCAGATGAAGATTTTAAAAATGCAAAAGGAAATTTTGAGTTAGTCTACAACAGTAAAAAATATCTTGTGCCCTGTGAACGAAGATTTGAAATAAATTCAGAAAATATTGTAATTGGTTTCGTTTCTAACGGGTGTTTTTAACTCGTACTTGCGAGGAATCTATCCCCGCAAGCAAGGTTTAATACTTATTTAATTTCAATAAGTTTCTTTTTTTTATGCTCTGGAATTATTCTTTCACAAGATATTGTTAAAAGACCGTCTTTAAGTTCAGCGCCATTTACTTTTACGTCATCAGCAATAGTGAATGATCTTGCAAACTGTCTTTGAGAAATACCCTTATGAATAATTTCTCCATTAACATCACTGTCCTCAGACTTATTAACTTGTTTTGTTTTAACTGTTAATAAGTTGTCCTCGAACTCAACCTCAACGTCTTTTTTGCTAAAGCCAGCTAATGCCACTTCAATTGCATAGTTGTCTTTGCTTGTCTTTCTTATGTTGTATGGCGGATAATTTGACTGCATCGTCAAATTGCCGTTTCCCAACATATTTTCAAATTGGTCGAACATATCATCAAAACCAATTGAAAAAGGTCTAAGTGAGTTAAATATAGATAGATCCTTACTTGTCATAATATCCTCCTTTGTTAAGCAAGTTTATTTTTATAAGCCCCATTCGGCGACTTGATAGATTATATGGGAATTAATTAGTTTATTTCAAGATTTAATCTACTAAATTTTTTTAGAAATTTTTAATGCAAATGCATAGTCAATAGCAATTTCTTCTATTGCGCCATCTCTCCCAGATTTTCCACCATGACCAGCATTCATTTCAGTTTTTAAAAGAAGTAAATTATTATCTGTTTTGTAATCTCTAAGTTTTGCTGTGAACTTTGCAGGTTCATCAAATAAAACTCTATTATCACTTAAACTTGTTGTAATAAAAATATGTGGATAATCCATTTTTTTAATATTGTTATAGGGCGCATACGAAAAAATATATTCAAAGTGTTCTTCATTCTCTTTAGCATTTCCAAATTCGTCAAATTCTCCAACAGTTAAAGGTAAAGAATGATCAAGATTTGTTGTTAAAGAATCTACAAAAGGAACAGCCATTATAATTCCTAAAAATAATTCTGGACATTGATTGACTACAGCTCCCATTAATAATCCTCCAGCTGATCCACCCATTCCAATAATATTTCCTTTTGACGTATAATTCTTTTCGATCAAATATTTTGCTGCGTAAATATAATCTTCAAAAGTATTTTTTTTGTTTGTTAATTTTCCTTCTTTCCACCATTTCATACCTTTTTCCATTCCACCTCTGATATGAGCTGTGGCCCAAATTATATCTCTATTTATAAGACTTAATCTTGTGGAAGAAAAACTTGGGGACATAGAATTTCCATAAGATCCATATCCATATAACAAAACATTTGCAGACCCATTAATTTTTGTTTTTTTGTGTCTTACAATTGTTAATGGAACCATTCTCCCATCATGAGACTCAAACTCAACTCTCTCAACAATATAGTCATCTTTGTTATGACCAGAAGGAATTTCTTGCTCTTTAACAAGTTCTTTAGATTTTGTTGCTAAATTATATTTAAATACTCTAGAAGGGGTTTTGGGGGATGAATATCCCAAATAAACTTCATCGGTATTTCTATCTTTTTGAGTTAAGTTTACTCCTGGAACATAAACAGTTTCATCAGAAAAAATTAATTCTTCTTCTATATTTGTAGAAATATTTTTAACAAATAATTTATCTAGTGCATCTGATGTTTCACCACGAATAATCCAATTTTGAAGAAAAGTTAATCCACCAATTAAAACTTCACTTTTTGCTGGGATATATGTTTTCCAATTTTGATTTTCTAAATTGTCACAAATATCTATTTTAAAGTCTTCAGCATTTTTATTGGTATGATTATAAAATTTATTATCCCATGAACTTACAGAATAAAGAACACCTCTTTCTCTTTTAATAATAAGTTTAGGAGATGGATTGATTTCATCTGATTTAAAATAATATTGCTCTGATGTATTATGGTCAGAACTATTTATAAAGTAATATTTTTCATCTGAGCTAATCCCAATACCAACAGTAAAAGCCTCACTTTTTTCCTCAAATATTAATTCATCTTCAGCATCAAATTCTCCAATTTTGTGCCGATATATCTTTCTGGCTCTATGATTTTCATCAAGTTTTGAATAAAAAATATATTTATCATCTAAACTAAATGTTATACTGCCAGAAGTTTCAGAAATTTCTTTTGAAATAATTTTATTTGTTTTTATGTCCCTTATATAGATCGTATAATATTCTGATCCTTTAATATCTAATGAATATCCAAGATATTTATCATTGTTACTTACTTCTAAATCACCAACACCAAAATATTCTGTTTTGAGTTTTTCTTTTTCCTTATCTCCATTCCATATTTCTTCAATATTATTTGAACCAATTTTTTTTCTTAGTTTTATTGAATAATTGCCTTTAGCAGTAGTCTTTGTCCAATACTCGTATGTATGATCTCTGTAAGGTAATGATTCGTCATCTAATTTAATTCTTCCTTTAATTTCATTAAATAATACTTTTTGAATATTTATAGTATCTTTTAGATGGTGTTCTGTGTAATTATTTTCCTCTTCTAAATATTTTTTTACCTCAGGGTCCAACTTATTTTTATCTTTAAGTACTTCTAAAATATTATCTTGATGAATCCAGCTATAATTGTCTTCCCAATCAATATTGTGACAAGATTTTATCTCTAATTTTTTTTTTAGTTGTGGTACTTTCATTTAATAAGGATTTATATGAATATTATTATTTATATACTTGTAATTTTAGTCATCTTATATTTTTTATTGAGATGGTGGTCAAATATTTCTCCAAAAAAAATGTCAAAAGGAGTAAGGCTGTTAACAATTTTATTATTGGCTTTATTAGCAGTTTTATTTGCAATTGGTGGGAAATTTTTACTTACATTGCCATTAACTCTTGCAAGTCTTGCATTAGTAAAACTAAAAGGTTTATCATTATTTCAATTGCTCTCCCTTTATAGACTTATTCAAACTTTAAGAAATTCTGGAAGATTTTCCTTTAATCAATACCAAAACAATAATTCATCTACATTATCAATATCTGAAGCATATAAGATTCTAAATTTAGATATTAATAAAAAACCAAGTAAAGAATTAGTTAATAAGGCATACCAAAAAATTCAAAAAAAAATTCACCCAGATATTTCACCTGAAACTTCAAGATTGTCAGCCATCGTTAATGAGGCTAAAGATATAGTGCTTAAAGATATTTCTTAGTCAATTATAGAAAATAATTTATTATATATCTTCTCTGCACTAATTTTATCTTTTCCGAGAGTATTGTGAGATACATACGTTTCACCTTCAGGAATTATAGGATACATCTTCGAGCTGTATGATCCATAAACCAAAGGTGTATCTGCCATCAAAGTAATCGTTTTTATACCAAGTGCTGAAGATAAATGACTAAAGCTAGAGTCATTACAAATTGAAACAGAACAATTTTTTATGATAGGCAGGCATTCACTTATTGAGAGTTTATCTAATGATATGCAATATTTTTTAAGTTCAGAATTTTTAATTTCGTTTAAAATTTGTTGTTCCTCATCCCCCGAACCTGTAGCAAGAAAAAATTTACAACTTTTTTTTTCAATAACTTTTTTCATTACCTGCAAAAAAGTTTTAGCCGGTATTCTTTTTGTAGGTCCAGAGCCACCTATGCCTAATAATATATTTAAATCATTTTTAGAAATATTATATTTACTTAAAGCCTCAAAAATAAATTTATCACTTATTTGAATTGAAGGATCGTCGGTCACATCAATATTTAGTTTGTGTAAAATTAAATCATGAGAAGCTCTTATCATATCTTGTCCTTTTTTTTTAAATAAAGGGAATTGATTGATATCTTTAATACCAGATAATCTAGCGATAATATTAAATCTTAATGAAGAATTAAAAATAAAAGTTTTATCAAACTGATATTTTTTTAACTCTTTTACTAATCTAAAACTTCCAAGCAATCCATTATGTTCTAAATTCTTTATTTTATTATTTTTTTTTAATATTATTATTTTATCAATATATTTTGTTTCTTTTAAATATTGATCAGATTTAGAATTTTCTTGAACCAGTAAGCTGACTGGGACTTTAAATTTTTTAGAAATTGCCTCTATATAAGGCAAAAAAATAACAGTATCACCAATACCCATTCTATTTTGAATTGCTAATATTTTCATAATTTATTTATAAACTTTACTAATTAATATTTTTATATAAATTTTGTATATGAGTAAAATTAAAGGGATATATGCTGCTTCAATGTCTATTTTAAATGATGATTTGTCACTAAATATTAAAAAAACAATTCAGCATGCTGAAAACGTTATAGATAATGGGTGCCACGGAGCAGCTATATTTGGTAGCACTGGTCAAGCTCAGTTAATACCTATTTCAGAAAAAATTAATTTATTAAATCACCTAATTTCAAGTAAATACAAAGAAAAATATATTATAGGAACAGGATTAAACTCTTTAGGTGAAACAATAAGCTTAATGCGAGTAGCTAAATCTTTAGGTTTCATTAAATTTTTAATTATGCCTCCAGCATATTATAAATATTCAGATAAAGAAGTAATTGAATTTTATAGTAAAATTGTTGAGTCTATCTCTGATAGTAAAATAATTTTATATAATTTTGAAAAATTATGTGGATATAAGTTTAGTGTAGATTGTGTTAATGAACTTGTAAAAAAATATCCTGACAACATTATTGGAGTAAAAGATAGTTCTTATAATCTTTTTGAACATTTAAAATTAGAGAATTTTTCTGTATTGCCTGGATCGGAATCTAAGTTATTAAAAGGACTTAAGTTAGGATGTTCTGGAATTATTACAGCTACTTGTAATGCGACATCTAAATTAGCAAGAAAAGTATATGATGATTTTCAAACTGGAAATGAACAAACTATAAATCAAAATCTATGTGATGTGAGAGCAGAATTTGAAAAATATAATTTAATTTCAGGTTTACATAGTTTTTTTGGGAAAGAAAAAATTGTTTATAGAAATCTTCTTCCACCATTAAGTATATTAAATCCACAAGATGAGAAAGATTTAATTAATAATTTAAATAAATTAAACTTTTCATTAAAAACATCAATGGCAGCTTAGTATGCAATTAGCGAGATTCTTAAATAGTGTTTTTAAGAAAGATGGATTTATATTGGTTGATGCTAATTCAAAAAGTTATATTATTGGAAATCCAGTAAAGGAAAATCCTATAAAATTAATAATATTAAATAAAAATCTTCATTATAAATTGTTATTTCATCCAGACCTTTACTTTGGCGAAGCTTATACAGATGGCGAAATAATCTTTGAAAATGGAACTCTAACTGATTTTTTGGACCTTTCTCTTATGAATTTTGGAAGAGGTGATTTAAATATTTTTAGTTATTTGATAAATAAATTTAGAGGTTCTTATAGATATTTAACAAATTTTAATTTTATAAAAAAATCTAAGATGAACGTTTCACATCATTACGATATTTCAGATGATTTATATGATTTATTTTTAGACCCTAAAAGACAATATTCATGTGCATACTTTAAGAATAAAAAAGATTCATTAGAAGTAGCACAAAACAATAAAATTCAACATATAATAAAAAAATTAAATATTAAACCAAATCAAAAAGTTCTAGATATTGGATGTGGATGGGGTTCTCTGGCAGTAGATATTGCAAAGAGTGCAAACTGTGAAGTAACAGGTATTACTCTTTCTGAAAACCAATTTAATTATTGTAATAAAATAGCAAAAGAACTCAATTTAGAAAATCAATTAAATTTTAAGTTAATGGACTATAGAGAGCTTAATGAAAAATTTGATCGAATAGTAAGCGTAGGAATGTTTGAGCATGTAGGAAGAAAATTTTATAAGAAATTTTTTTCGCAAGTTGAAAAACTTCTCAAACAGGACGGGGTTTCATTAATTCATACTATAGGATCAGTTAATCCACCCCGGGATCCACATCCATGGATCACAAAGTATATTTTTCCGGGTGGATATACTCCTAGCTTAAGTGAAGTGACTACACCAATAGAAAAAGCGGGATTAATCGTGGCAGACATTGAGGTTTTAAGGCTTCACTATTCACACACATTAAGGCATTGGAAAGAAAATTGTATTAGAAATAAAGACAAAATAATTCAAATGTTTGATGAGAGATTCTTTAGGATGTGGGAATTTTATCTTACTGGTTGTGAGATGGCATTTAAATGGGGCGATCAAGTTGTATATCAATTTCAATTAACAAAAAATTATTCCTCAACACCGGTTACAAGGGACTATATTTATCAATAAATAATTGATAGAAATTAATTCCCTTAAAATGAAAAAAAAGAAAAAAAAGAAATTAAAAAAAAAAATTTCTATAAATAAAAGTAAAATTAAAAAAAAAGTATATAAAAAATCAAAAAAATTAATTAAATCCAAGATTAAAAGCACAGCTATAAAAAAAGTTAAGAGCGGAAGAAAGAAGAAAATTAAAAAATTAAAAAAACTAAAAAATATTCCAAAAAAACTTAAATTTAATGCAGCAAAAAAACCTGACTTTCTTTTAAAATTAGTTAACTTTCAAAATTCTCTAAAACCAGAATTTAAGTTTAAATTAAACTTCAGTTTTGAGAAATATATTCAAGCATTCTTTGATAAAATAGCAGATACAATTTCGCAATATAAAATTATAAAAAAAGACGAAGCAAGAAGACTGAAATTAGAAAAACAAGAGCAAGAGCGATTAGAAAAAATTAAAATTACCAAAGAGAAACAAAAACAGGAAGAATTGAGAGTTAAATTAAAACAACAAACATTGAATGAGGAAATTAGATTAGAAAAACAGAGAACAAAAGAAATAAAATTGTTTTTAAGAAAAGAGCAGGCTATTTTAAGGATTGAGCAAGCAGAAAAACAAAAACAGTTCTTAGAAAAATTAAAATTAGATAAACAAATCGAAAAATTTAGAGTTAGGGAAGTAAAAGAGTTAGAAAAATTAGAAAAAATTGCACTCAGAGAAAAAAGGGAAGATTATGCTGGTTTGCAAGAAAGAATAGAAAAATTAAAAGAAAAATATCGAATTATTAGAGATCAAAAAATTAGAGAAAGAGTGGAGGCTTTAGGAGTAAAAATTCAAGGAGATGAAAATAGAGAAACCCTTTTACAAAAAGAAAAAGAATATACTCTGGCTCGACACAAAATTGAGTTCGCACTTGAAAGTTTTTATAGAAGTGCTAGCAGTTTAGTTTTCCAACTAAACAAAAGATATATAACGAGGCATATGTCTATCTTTAGATGTATAGACAGAAGGTTTGAAACTGGAGAAATATTTATCAAATGGGATGATGCTTTGGATGATGAGTGGCTTTTGTTAATTTATATTAAAAATAATTCACCTGATGAAGGAATGGTTATTGAAGACAAAACTGATCCAGAAAAAAATATTTCTCACGAATTCAAAAGTCATGAAATATTTAAGGCCTCAGATACTATGGTTGATGCGCTTACACAGTTAATTGCAAGAAAAAGAGACAAAAATATTAATTAAATTATCTTTTGTTATTAAGTATGATTTAGAATGTTATTTTCTTCAATTTTAATGATTATTTTATATCTAGTATTAAAATATGTGCTTGCATGGATAAGGTATTTTAATAGTCAAGACTCTAGATTGGGTCAATCCACATGGAGATGGAGTTATGATTATCCTGTAGTTGGTGAAAGAGATATTTCAGATTTAGATGATAAGATTTTTGTTAGATTGAGGAGAAAAAGAAATAGAGTTATAACACTTATGTATTCAATTTTATTAATAATGTTTCTTTTATCAATGTCTTTACTAAGCGAATTTTTAATTTTTTTTTTAACTTAGTTTTTAAGTTGTTTTTTATTTTTCAAA
>CACNVX010000014.1 GCA_902624045.1 uncultured Pelagibacteraceae bacterium | reverse complement strand
ATAAAGTAAAAATTAAAAAGAAAAGGTTAAAGCTTTTTCCATTTAGTATTTTTAATTAAATTATTTAAATCATAAGAATTTTTTAAAATTTTATTATTTGTATCTGTAATTAAATACTTTAGATTTTTGTTTTTAGGCCTAAAGTTCTTGCAAATTTTATAGAGTGCATTTTCAGTGGCATTTTTAAAAACGCTAAAACTTACTTGTTTACTTGAAATAGTTAAACCATAATCTTTCCAAGATCCTTCTGAAACCATCTTTGCATATAAGTCTAATATAATTTTTAGCTCATCTTTTTCAAAAAAATGTTTTTCTTCGGTTTTATTATGAGGATTATTTACTACTAATTTTAAATTACTGCGCATCAATTTTATGTTTATTAATTAATGGTACTTGAAATCCTGTGAATAATATTGTTATTGGAAGCATCCCCCACACTTTAAAATTAACCCAAAATTCTTCTGTTTGAGTTCTCCAGATTAATTCATTTAATAAAGCAAGACCAAAGAAAAAATACGTCCATCTTCTATTAAGAATTTCCCATCCAATATCACTTAACGGTACTGTTTTTCCCATAATTTTTTTGAGAATAGGTTCTTTTGTAAAAAATTTCCCAAAATATAATGCCAAAGCAAACACGATATTGATAATTGTTGGTTTTACATAAATAAATATTGGGTCATTAAAATAAATTGTTAATCCACCAAAAAAAGTAATTAAAATTCCACTTACTAAAGGCATTGGAGGAATTTTTTTTTCAAAAAACCAAACAACTGCCAATGCAACTAAAGTTGCAACTATTAATGGAGGTATTGCAATTGATAAATTTTTATCATTATTGTAATAATAGAAAAAAAATATTGCTAAAGGACCAAAATCAGTAACAAATTTCAAAAAAGATTTATTCACTAAAAGATATTAACATATTTGCCACATCACAAAACATTTATATTTTAATCATTGATTTTTATTTTTAAATACCCATACTAACATCAATGCCAGTTCAAAAAGCAAAATTTTCAATAGGTGACATAGTTAAACATAAACACTTTGAATTTAGAGGTGTAATTTATGATGTTGATTTTGAATTTAATAATTCAGAAGAATGGTACCAATCTATTCCAAAAAATGTGAGACCCAGAAAAGATCAACCTTTTTATCATTTGCTAGCAGAAAATGATGAAATAACATATGAGGCTTATGTTTCAGAGCAAAACTTGCTAGTAGACGAGTCTGATGAGCCAATAAAACACCCTTTAATTGAAGAAATTTTTTCAGGTAAAAAAGGCTCTAGTTATTTTAAGCTTTCTAATTAGGAAGATCACTTTTCAACCATATTTAACTCAAATCTAGGCCATATAAAATATCTAAATTTAATTATTTCCTGATCAAGAGTATTAAACGTTAATATCGATTTAATTATCTTCCCTCTGTATTCTTGATCAGGAAAGTAATTCATAATAGAAATTATCAAAAATCTAAATTGAAAATGTTAAAATTTTTTGAACCTAATAAAATTTTTAAAATCACATCAAGAGCTCCAAAGTATGTTTTGTTTTTATTTATTGTTGTATTAAGCATTGGCTTAGTAGAGGCATTAGTTCTATCCCCTGAGGATTACAAGCAAAGTGATGCTGTCAGAATAATGTATGTCCATGTGCCTGCAGCTTGGATTACACTTGGAATATTTTCATCAATAACAATATTATCTATTTCTGGATTTATTTTTAAAAATAAAAACTTTTTTTTAATCTCAAAAAGTTTAGCACCTTCAGGATTTGTTTTTAATATAATAGCATTAGTGACGGGATCAATTTGGGGAAAACCGACCTGGGGAACTTGGTGGGCTTGGGATGCTAGGATTACATCTATGTTAATTTTAGTTTTATTTTATGCAATGTACTTAATTGTATGGAGAATTTACGATTCAGAGGAAAAAGTTTATAAAATTTCTACTTTAGTTACAATCGTTGGAATTATAAATGTTCCAATAATTAAGTATTCTGTTGACTGGTGGAATACTCTCCATCAGCCTGCATCAATTAATCTTTTATCAAAAAGTTCAATTCATTCTTCAATGCTTTATCCATTATTATTAATGACTGCGGCATTTGCTCTTTTTTCACTATTAATTTTCTTAATGAAATATAATACAGAACTGATAAAAATTAAAAATAAAGGTTTAGATAGATTATGATAAATGAACTAATTTTTATGAATGGATATGCAGGATATGTACTATCTGCTTTTAGCTTCACACTTTTAAGTTTCTTAGGTCTATACTTGGTAATCAAAATACAATTTGTTAGAGAACAAAACAAATTTATTACTAAATTTGGATCTCTAAACGCTGAGCAGGCTAATTCTGCAAAATCACAAAGGATAAATAAAGAAATTCTAGCTAACTCAACAAACAATTAACTTTTAAACCATGTATGGTAGAAAAGTTAAACTAAGATTTCTTTTTGTAGTAATAATACTTTCCACTTTAATTTTAACTACTTTATTAATCTTAAAATCCTTAGAGGAAAATGTAGTTTATTTTCAATCACCAACCGACATTAAATTATTAAATGAATTGGAAAAAAATAAAATTAGAGTTGGAGGTATGGTTAAAAAAAATTCAATTTCGATTAATGCCAAGGAACTAAATTTTATAATTACAGACCAAAAAAATGAAATTAATGTAACTTATTCAGGAGCTGTTCCAAATTTATTTGCTGAAGGTAAAGGTGTGGTTGCAGAAGGTTTTTTAAAAGATAGAAACTTTTTCAGTGCTACAAAAATTTTAGCAAAACATGATGAAAATTATATGCCACCTGAAGTAAAAGAGGCCCTGGGGGAAAAATAAATTGATATATAGTTTAGTTGGACATTATTCTTTAGTATTAGGATTAATTGTTGGATTAACGTTATTCTATTTTTCTTTTAAAAATTTTAATAATGCAACAATATTAAATTCTAAAATATTATCTTTTACATTTTTACAATTTTTTTTTGTTGTTATTAGTTTTTTGTGTTTAATTTTTTCTTTTGTTTTCTCAGATTTTAGTAATGAAACAGTTTTTAATAATTCCCATACTACAAAACCTTTATTTTATAAAATAAGTGGGACTTGGGGAAATCATGAAGGAAGTTTATTATTGTGGTTATTAGTTTTAACATTTTTTATATTTATTTTTTTAATAAAAACAAAAAATCAACCAATAAAGTACAAAATATTAACTCTAGTTTTTCAGCAAGTAATAATTATTGGATTTTTTATTTTTTTAATAAAGACATCAAATCCATTTAATTATCTTTTTCCTATACCAGTTGAGGGATTGGGTTTGAATCCAATTTTACAGGACCCAGCTTTAGCAATTCATCCACCAATTTTATATTTAGGGTATGTTGGATCATCAATAATTTTTTCCTCGGTATTGTCTGCGACAGCTTTAAAAATGATCTCAATTAGCTGGGCAACTCATATTAAAAAATGGATCCTGACTTCATGGATATTTTTAACATTAGGCATTTTACTTGGATCAATATGGGCTTATTATGAGTTGGGATGGGGAGGTTTTTGGTTTTGGGATCCGGTGGAAAATGTATCGTTAATGCCATGGCTTGCATTAACTACTCTTTTACATTGTATAATGGTTCTAGAAAAAAAAAATATTTTAAGTTCGTGGACAATTATTCTTTCAATAGCAACGTTCACTTTAAGTATGTGCGGAACTTTTCTTGTAAGATCTGGTATTTTAAATTCTGTACATACATTTGCAAATGATCCAGAGAGAGGTGTTTTTATATTAATTTTTCTATTTATATTAATTTTTTTATCATTATTTATTTTTTTCTTTTTTCACAAGGATAATGAAAAAAATTCCAATCAGTTCTTTTGGCTAAGTAAAGAAACTTCGATTTTAATAAATAACTGGTTTATGATGTATTTTTTGTCTGTCGTTTTAATTGGAACTGTTTATCCTATATTTTTAGACGTTATATCCTCAGAAAAAATATCAGTAGGTCCTCCTTTTTATCATAAGTTAATAATACCATTTTTAATTCCATTTTTACTAATGATGGCAATAGGACCTAAATTAAAATGGATAAAGTCAGATTTTGAGAATAAATTTTATCTTATTTGCTTATTGTTAATATCAATTTTTTTAGCTTATTTTATATTAAAAAGTTTTAATCAAAAAATTTTGATTAATACAATTTTGATATCAAGTGCACTTTATTTATTTTTTATAACAATTAGAGATTTTTTTGTTAAGAAATATAAAAACATGTCTCAAAATATTTCTCATTTTGGATTTAGTTTACTAATTTTAAGTATTTTATTTAACAATCTTTTTTCAAGCGAAGTCATAACAAATTTAAAGGTGGGTGAAACTTTTGAAAATTCAAAAGTAAATATATATTTCGAGAGTATAGATTCAAAAAAAAGTAAAAATTATGACTCAATTATTGCAAATTTTAATATTCGAAACTCAAATGGAGAGGAAGACAAACTTTCACCAGAGTTAAGAATCTATAACCAGCCTGTAATTGCTACAAGTGAAGCTGATATCAAAACAAGTCTTATTTCAGATAAATTTATTGTAGTTAATTTAGTGCAAAATCAAGATTATTTTAATGTAAGATATCAGGTTAAACCATTAATGATGTGGATTTGGATTTCAGTTATATTGATATCTTTTGGTGGTTTAATTAGCTTAATAAAAAAAAATCATGAGAAATAAAATATTATCTATCTCTATATTTTTGTTTTTTTCTATCGTATTTATTGTTTTTTTTAAAGGTTTAAAAGAGACAAATATTTATACTCCTGATTTAGATATAAAAAAAGAAATTCCTTTTTTTCACGCCAAAGACTTTTACACAGGCAAGAAATTAAATACATCAGATATTTTTAAATTAGACCAAACATATTTATTAAATATATGGTCTTCATGGTGTGTTCCATGCAGAAAAGAGCATCCCCTCTTATTAAGTTTAAATGAAAATAAAAAAATAAATATTATAGGCATGAATTATAAAGATAATAAAATTAAAGCTGAAAAATTTTTAAAAGAATTAGGTAATCCATATAAGAGAGTATTTGAAGATTTAGAAGGAACAATCGCAATAGAGTGGGGAGCATATGGAGTTCCCGAAACTTTTTTGATTTACAATAATAAAATAATTAGAAAATATATAGGACCCTTAAACTTAAATATTATTGAGGAAATAAAATTATTAATTAAATGAAAACTTTAAAAATCATTATTATTATTTTTTTTATTTACCCAACGAGCAATCTTAAAGCGGAAGATTTAGAAATGAAAAATAAAATAACTAAAAATTTACGCTGTCTTATCTGTCAAGGCCAGTCAGTCTATGACTCAGACTCTGAATTTGCCAATAGTTTAAAAATTATAGTTGATAAAAAAATTGATGAAGGTCTTTCAGAGGATCAAATATATGAATTTTTCAAAAATAAGTATGGAGAATGGATACTTTATGATCCTGGATTAAATAAAAATACTTATATTCTTTGGTTATTGCCGTTGTTGATATTTTTAGCAGGAGGTGCAATAATCTATAATAGTTTTATAGTTAAAAAATAAATTAATCTATGACCACTCTTAAAAAATTTATAATTAATGTTTTTATAATCATATTTGCTTTCTCATCAATTGCTGAGGAAAAAGGTTTAAATGAGCAAAATACTGAATTTAGTGTTTATACAGGAATGTTTGATTTTAGCGATGATGGAAAAAGATCAACTTTAATTGGTTTTCAGCATCAAAACGAAAATTTAAATAGAGACACTTTTTTAGGAAACCTCTCCCCAATAACTGGATTTTTAATAACAGCAGATAACGCAGGATATGTTTATACAGGCGTTGAGGCTCAATATAAATTGGGAGCATTAAATCTAACTCCTAGCTTTACACCAGGAATATATCACGAAGGAGATGGTAAAGATTTAGGCCATTTAATTGAATTCAAAAGTGAACTACAAATTTCACTTGATTTATCAAAAACAAGTGAATTAGGCTTTTCTTATAATCATATATCTAATGCTAGTTTAGGAGATAAAAATCCTGGGGCAAATAGTTATATGTTTAATTTTTTTAAAAGCTTTTAAAAGTAATCATGAATTTAAATGATTGTCATAATTTTAGTGATTTTAGAAAACTTGCTAAAAAAAAATTGCCATCACCAATTTTTCACTACATTGATGGGGCTGCAGATGATGAAATTACTTACGCTAGAAATACAAGCGCATTTGATGATGTTGATTTAGTGCCAAATGTTTTAAGAGGTGTAGAGAATGTTGATTTATCTACAACAATATTTGGAAAAAAATTAGATTTACCTTTTTATTTATCACCCACCGCTTTACAGAGATTATTTCATTATGATGGTGAAAGAGCTGTGGGTAAAGCAGCTAAAAAATATAATACCATGTTTGGGGTATCGGCACTAGCAACAGTAAGTGTGGAGGAAATTTCTTCACTCGTTGATACGCCAAAAATGTTTCAGTTTTATTTTCATAAAGATAGAGGTTTGAATGAATCTTGTTTAGAAAGAGCAAAAGCAGCTAATTTTGATGTCATGGCTCTAACGGTTGATACAATTACAGGAGGAAACAGAGAAAGAGATTTGAGAACTGGGTTTACATCACCACCTAAACTAACATTATCAAGTTTATTTAGTTTTGCGACAAAGCCAATGTGGGGAATAAATTATTTAACAAAAGGTAAGTTTGAACTACCTCATCTTCAAGATTTTGTAAAAGAGGGTACGAGCACAAACTCTTCAATTGGAAATTATTTCTCCACAATGCTAGATCAGTCAATGAATTGGAAAGATGCTGAACAACTTTGCTCTAAATGGGGAGGTCATTTCGCTTTGAAAGGTGTTATGAGTGTTGAGGATGCTAAAAAAGCTGTAGATATTGGATGCACAGGAATAATGGTTTCAAATCATGGTGGAAGACAACTTGATGGATCAAGATCACCTTTTGATCAACTTGCTGAAATCGTTGATGCCGTTGGTGACAAGCTGGATGTAATCTGTGAGGGGGGAATTCATAGAGGAACTCATATGCTTAAAGCATTGTCATTAGGTGCAAAAGCATGTTCTGGTGGTAGACTTTACTTATATGCTTTAGCAGCAGCTGGACAAGCAGGTGTTGAGAGAGCTTTAGAGAAGTATAAATCTGAATTAATTAGAGATATGAAGTTGATGGGATGCACAAAGATAAGTGAACTTAATAGAAATAATTTAAGATTTAGAAAATAAAATCATGAACATTAAGGACTGTTATAATTTTGATGATTTCAGAAAATTAGCAAAAAAAAAACTACCAGCACCGATTTTTCATTACATCGATGGTGGTGCAGATGATGAAGTCACATTAAATAGAAATACAGAAGCATTTAATGATTGTGACTTGGTTCCAAATATTCTTAACAGCGTTGGTGAGCCAGATTTATCAACAACAGTGTTTGGTAGGAAAATAAGTATGCCATTATTTTTATCACCTACAGCGATGCAAAGTTTGTATGATCCAGAAGGAGATAAAGCATCTGCAAGAGCAGCTGAAAAATTTGATACTATTTATAGCATGTCTACTATGGCGTCTTTTTCAATTGAAGAGGTCGCAAATGTTTCAAGTGGTCCAAAACTTTTTCAACTTTACATTCATAAAGATAAATCAATCACAGATGATTTAATTGAAAGATGTTCTAGAGCAAATTTTGATGGCATGTGTATTACAGTTGATACTCTTGTAGCAGGTAATCGCGAACGTGATCATAGAACAGGTTTTACGACACCACCAAAATTTACTTTGGATAGTTTGTTAAGTTTTGCAATGAGACCAGGATGGGTTTTTAAATATTTTACTAACAGAAAATTTGAATTAGCAAATATTAAAAATAAGACAGATAAGGGTACTAATATTGCAAAATCAGTAATGGATTATATTAATGAGCAATATGATCCTGCAATGAATTGGAAAGACGCTGAATATTGCATAAAAAAGTGGAACAAACCAATGGCACTAAAGGGAGTTATGTCAGTTGAAGACGCTAAGAAAGCAATTGATATTGGTTGTACAGCAATAATGATATCAAACCATGGAGGAAGACAACTTGATGGATCAAGGTCTCCTTTTGATCAAGTAAAAGCAATTTCTGATGCAGTAGGTGATAAATTGGAAATTATTTTAGATGGTGGCGTAAGAAGAGGAACGCATGTTTTAAAGGCATTGGCTGCAGGAGCAACAGCATGTAGTTTCGGAAAAGCATTTCTTTTTAGTTTGGGAGCTGGTGGACAAAAAGGCGTTGAAAGATTGTTGGAAAATATGCAAAAAGAAATAAGACGTAATATGGTGTTAATGGGCTGTAAATCTGTAAAAAATCTTGATGCGTCAAAAATAGTATACCGAAATTAAATACTGCTTAAATTCAGCTTTAATTGATTAATATTAACAAATTTATTTTTCAATTCAGAATAGACAAAAAAGTTTTTTTCGTTTAGTTTGGCGACTTTAAATTTATGAAATTAGCTGAGTCATTAAATAGATTAGGTACTGAAAGTGCTTTCACAGTTTTAGCTGAAGCTAAAAAACTTGAAGCACAAGGTAAACCAATGATTCATTTAGGATTAGGTCAACCTGATTTTAAAACACCAAAGCATGTTGTTGAAGCTGCAAAAAAAGCTTTGGATGACGGTCATCATGGTTATGTTATGTCTAATGGTATTCCAGAGTGTAGGCAAGCGGTAACTAGATGGATTAAAAAGCGTTATAATGCAGACGTTGATTTCGAGAGAATACTTATTATGCCAGGTGGTAAACCTACCATGCATTATGCTATTCAATGTTTTGGTGAACCAGGCGCTGAAATAATTCACCCAACACCTGCATTTCCAATTTATGAGTCTATGATAAATTATACCGGTTCAAAAGCAGTGTCATATGACTTAACAGAAGATAAGGACTTAAAATTTAACGCAGATAAAATTTTGTCCTTAATAACTGATAAAACTAGATTGTTAATTTTAATTAATCCAAACAATCCAACCGGAAGTTTTGTTGAAAAACCAGAAATTGACAAGTTAGCTGAAGGATTAAAAAAACATCCACATGTAACAATTTTAAGTGATGAAATTTATAGCAGACAAATATTTGACGACAAAGAAATGCCAACCTTTTTTAATTATCCTGAGCTGCGAGATAGATTAATTGTACTAGAAGGCTGGAGTAAAGCTTATTCAATGACTGGTTGGAGACTTGGTTGGAGCTTTTGGCCAGAACACTTAGTTGAACATGTAAACAAATTATTAATCAATAGTGTATCATGTGTAAATGCTGCTGCGCAGTTTGCAGGTATTGCAGCTTTAGATGGTCCAGATGACTCAATTCATGAAATGATGGAAAAATTTACTCAAAGAAGAAAACTAATCCACGAGGGATTAAACAGTCTACCTGGTGTTGAATGCAGTTTACCTGGAGGCGCTTTTTATGCATTTCCAAAAGTGATAGAAACTGGAATGAATGGTTCAGAATTTTGCAAAAAAGCTATGCATGAAGCTGGGGTTGCTATTGTTCCTGGAACAGCTTTTGGTAAAACTTGTCAAAATTACGTAAGATTTAGTTTTGCAGCTTCTAGAGATAATATTTCTCAAGCATTAGACAATATAAAAAAAATGCTTACTAAATAAGCTGTATTTTATTCAAATTTTTTATTATTATCGCCATAATGAATGAACAAGTTAAAAGTGAACTTAAAAAAATCTTTAACGGAAGATTTTCCACATCTGAGTCAACAAGAGCAAATTATGCAAGAGGTGAGGATACTTATGACCCTATATTATCACAAGCAGTTGTATTCCCAGAGACAAATGAAGAAGTTTCTCAAATATTAAAATTATGCAATGAGCACAAAATACCAGTTGTGCCTTTCGGAACGGGAACTTCCCTAGAGGGAAACGCTGTTGGTAATTCAAACGGAATAACAATTTCATTAGAAAAAATGAATAAAGTTTTGTCGGTAAATGCTGAGGATTTTGACTGCAGAGTTCAAGCTAATGTCACCAGAAAACAATTAAATGAATATTTAAGAGAAGATGGTGTTTTTTTCCCAATTGACCCAGGTGCTGATGCTGCATTAGGAGGTATGGCATCAACATCTGCTTCGGGAACAATGGCTGTTAAATATGGAACTATGAGAACAGTTATTTCAGGCTTAACAGTGATTTTACCAAATGGTGATATAATTAAGACAGGAGCTCGAACAAAAAAAACATCTGCTGGTTATAATTTAACAAACTTATTTATAGGATCTGAAGGTACTCTCGGTATTATCACTGAGGTGCAACTTAGATTGTCACCAATTCCTGAAAGCATTATGAGCGCTGTATGCTATTTTCCCGATCTAGCTTCAGCAGTTAAAACTGCACAAGAAGTCATACAATATGGAGTACCTATTGCGAGAATTGAAATGCTCAATAAAGATCAAATGGAAATAAGCATTAAGTATTCAAAGTTAGATAATATTAAGGCATCTCCAACTTTATTTTTCGAGTTTCATGGTAGTGAGACAACAAACAATGAGTCAATAAGTATTGTTGAAGAATTATCTAAAAATAATAATGGTAGTGATTTTCAGTGGGCATCTTCTCCAGAGGAACAAAAAAAATTATGGAAAGCAAGACATGATGTTTATTACTCAGTAAAAGCTTTAGGTGACAACATGAAAGTTTATTCAACAGATGTTTGTGTACCAATATCTAGATTAGTTGAATGTATTTCCTGGGCTGAAAAAGAGGTCAAAAGATTAGGACTCACTGCTCCTATGGTTGGACACGTCGGTGATGGAAATTTTCATTCAATAGTTTTATATGACCCACAGGATAAAGAAAAACAAAAAAAAATAAGACAGTATAGCGATGATTTAATCAGTAAAGCTCTAGAATTAGAAGGCACTATCACAGGTGAGCATGGTATTGGACTCCAAAAGAAACATTATCTTTTAAAAGAACATCGTGACAATGTTCCTGTTATGAAAGCTATTAAGAGAAGTTTAGATGTTAACAATATTATGAATCCAGGAAAAGTTTTTGATTTAAACTAATCAAAAAAGTCATGAAAAAAATACTTATTACCAGAAAACTTTTAAGATCTTGTGAAGATAAAGCCGAAGAAATGTTTAAAGCAAATTTTAATTCTAACGACGAACTTTATTCACAAAAAAAACTTATAGATTTAAGCGCAGGCAATGATGGCATTCTATCCTCTTTAACGGACAAACTAGATGCAGATACAATAAATCAACTTCCAGATAGCATAAAAATTATATCTAATTTCGCCGTTGGATTTGGAAATATAGATTTAGATGCTGCTAAAAATAGAGGTATTGCTGTAACAAATACCCCAGATGTTTTAACTGACGCAACAGCCGAAATTGGAATTTTGTTAATACTTGGCGCATGTAGAAGAGCTTCAGAAGGAATTGAAAGTGCAAAACAAGGCGGCTGGAAATGGTCAGCAGACTATTTAATAGGAAAACAATTAACTGGATCTAGATTAGGAATTTTAGGAATGGGTAGAATTGGTCAAAAAATTGCAAAGATTGCAAAATCTTTAGGTATGGTTATTCATTATCACAATCGATCAAAATTAAGTGAGGAAAAAGAACAAGGTGCAATTTATCACGAAAATTTAAAAAGTCTTTTGTCAGTATCAGATGTGCTTTCAGTATGTTGTCCTGCATCAAAAGAAACAGTGGATATGATTAATAAAGAGACATTGGAGTATTTACCAAAAGGTGCTGTTGTTACTAACGTTGCTAGAGGAGATATTATTGAGGATGAAGCAATGATAGATGCTCTTGATAGAAGAAAAGTTTATGCAGTCGGTTTAGATGTATATAAAAATGAGCCAAATTTAAACCCAGGTTATTTAAAACATAAAAGTGCTTTCATTCTCCCACATCTTGGCAGTGCAACTAAAGACACTCGTACCGCAATGGCTAACTTAGCTATTGATAATTTGGATGAGTATTTCAAGACGGGGAACTGTAAAAATAAAGTAAATTAAGATTAAATTAATTTTAGTTTAAGTTCTAGACAATAACAAAATTGTAACCCCGATAATAAAAGTAATAATTCCTATTATCTCTATAATTTTTACTTTCTCTTTAAACATATATCTTGAGGAAAAATAACTAAATAATAATTCAATTTGACCAACAGCTCTTACAAATGATGACTGTATTAAGGTAAAAGCATAAAACCATGATAATGAAGCTAATAATCCAGCTACACCTGTTAAAAGACATTCATATTTGTCATGGTAAAGTTTCTTAAACTCTGACTTTTCAAAAAAAATTATATAAATTGTTAAAATTAAAGTTTGTATAAATAATCCAATAAATAATGCTGAAATAGCTTTCCCAAAATTTGAACTAATATTCTCCAATGTTAAAATAGCTGCTCTAAAATAAACAACACTTAAACCCAAGAATAATCCTGATATCAAACCTACTATAGTAGTTTTTGAAAATAAATTATTAAGAAAAAGTTTTAAATCTTTAACAGATAATAATATAACGCCGAGTGTTGATATAACAATTCCACTAATTCCAAACTTATTTAATTTTTCATTTAATATTAAATACTCAAATAATGCTACTTGGATAACTTCAGTTTTGCTTAGAGATGTGCCTACAACAAAATTTGAAAAATTAAATAAATATAACAAAAAAAAGGTAAAAATAATTTGAAAGATCGATGCTAGAAAAATGTTAAGTAAGAACCCTTGTTGTATTAATATTTCTTTTAATATCTGCAAGTCTCTAAAAAAAATAAAAAATAAAATTGCAGCAAATGGTAATGCAAATGCAAATCTAACATATGTAGAAGCTATAGTAGAAATGTCTTTATTTAGTTTTTTTTGTAAAGATGATCTTAAATTTTGAAAAAAGGCTCCACAAACTGTAACTAATATCCAATTCATAAATAAAAATTTATTTGTATAATATTTAAATGTCGACTTTGAATATCATGATATTAAAGATAAATATAAATAATATTTTATAAAAAAAATTAAAATTACTTAAAGGAGATTTGCATGAGGGACAAAATTGCTTTTATTGGAGTTGGGAACATGGGAAATCCAATGGCAGAAAACTTACACAAATCTGGAAAAAAAATTACCGTATTCGATGTTTCAAAAGAAATGATGGAGCGAGCTGAAAAAAAGGGACTAAATACTTCAGAAAGCATTGAATCTCTAATTAACGAAGAGGTCTCAATAGTTATAACTATGTTGCCTGAAGGCAAACATTCAAAAGAAATATATTTAGGTGATAATGGAATAATCAACAAAGTTTCAAAAGATTGCCTGTTGATTGATTGCTCAACAATAGACATAGAAACTTCAAAAGAAATTGGAAATGCTGCGGATGAGCAAAATATTATGATGATAGATGCTCCAGTAAGCGGGGGAGTAATGGGTGCTCAAAAGGCAACACTTAATATAATGGTTGGTGGATCTAAAGAAGCTTTTGATAAAGCATTACCTGTTTTAAAAATTTTGGGAAAAAATATTTATCATGCTGGTGAAATAGGAAGTGGTAATGGAGCTAAGATTTGTAATAATATGGCCTTAGGTATTGCTATGATAGCAGCGTCAGAGTCATTAATGTTAGCTAAAAGACTAAATATAGATATCAAAAAGGTTCATGAAATAATGAGAAATGCATCTGGTAATAGTTGGCCAATTTCTGTTTATCCACCTCTGCCAGGTCTAATTGATGGAACACCATCTAATAATAATTACCGTCCAGGTTTTTCTGCAGGTATGATGAACAAAGATCTCAAACTTGCTTATGAATGTGCAAAAAGTGTTAATGCTGAAACCCCATTAGGGAAGATGGCATTAGAAATCTATGATCAATTTTGTAAAGAGGGAAATGATACTAAAGATTTTTCAGCAATTTCAAAAGTTATCGGGGGTGATGCTTGGGATTATCCGATTGATTAATTAATTTCTTAAAAAATCAATAAATAACTTCAGGTTGTATTTGTTAATTTACTGAACACTCAAAAGAGGCATTGACTTCGTGGGATATAAAATTTTTAATGTGTTTTTTTAAATTAATATGGAGGCAAGGGAATGAAAGCGCAAGTACTGCACAAATATGATCCAGAGATGAAAGAAAAAGTTTGGGTTACAGGTGAAGAAATGCCAGATCCAAAAATTGAAAAGGCATCAGATGTAATAGTTAAAATTGGTGCTGCAGGTGTTTGCAGAACAGATTTGCACATTATCGAAGGAGTGTGGAAACATATTCAAGATCCAGATGGAACTTTATTACCATGTGTGATGGGACATGAAAATGCAGGATGGATAGAAGACGTAGGTAAAGACGTTACAGATTTTAAAAAAGGTGATCCAGTTATTTTGCATCCTTTAATATCTGGTACAGATGGAACGTGTCTAGACTGTAGAAGAGGAAATGACATGCATGCTGCTGCAGGAGCATTCCCAGGTTTAAGTATCAAAGAGGGAGGATACTCAGAACTATTAAAAACAAGTGTAAGAAATTTAATTAAGCTTCCACAAGTTTTAGCACCAAAAGATGTTGCGCCATTTTCAGATGCGGGACTTACAGCTTACAGAGTTGTAAAAAAAGCCACAAGACACCTGCTTCCAGGTCAAAGCTGTACGATTATAGGTGCTGGTGGTCTAGGTCATATTGCTATTCAATGTTTAAAAGCTATGTGTGCTGCTGACATTATTATAGTAGAAAAATCTGAAACTGCTCTTAAGCACGCAATGGAGCTTGGCGGAGATCATGGAGTTTTAATTGATGGTAATGAAATAGAAAAAGTCCAAGAACTAACAAAAGGAAAAGGCTCAGAAGCTGTAATAGATTTTGTTGGAGAAAAGGGATCTACAGCAATGGGTATTCAAATGACCTCTAATGGTGGTTTTTATTATATTGTTGGATATGGAGAGGAAATTAAATCTCTAGCTGTTGATTTAATCATTTCAGAAAAAACAATTGTAGGAAATTTAGTGGGAACGTGGTCTGAGTTGTACGAACTTATGGAGTTAGCTGATCGAGGTAAAGTAAAGCTATCTATGCAAGAGTACAAATTAGACGATGCTAATAAGGCACTTCATGATCTTAATGACGGTAAAGTTAAGGGAAGAGCTGTTTTAGTTCCATAATTAAAAAGAGAGGAAAAATAATGAAGATAATAAAAACATGCCTAACAGCTATAATATCTAGTGTAATGATATTTAGCCCAATGGCGTATGCAGATAAGTGGAGTGATCAATTTCCACATATTAAGGCTACAGGAGATATTCCTGGTGAGTGTTCTTATGAGTCTATGTCTAAGAAAAACTACAAAGGCAAGACTTTGAAAATAAATACACACGCTGTTCCGGTTATGGGAGAGCCAACAGCTCTTCATGCTGAGCAGTTTGCAAAACTTACAGGAGCAAAAGTTGACGTAACTCATACTCCTGCAGGAGACCTATACGCAAAAGCGATGGTACCTTTTCAAGCAGGTCAAGCTCCATATGACATAGTTTTTGGATTTTCTAATTTTATTAATGATTGGAGAAGATATTTAGAACCAGTTCCAAAAAAATATGTTGAAATGAAGCAAATGCAAGATGTTACTCCATCACATATTGGTATAGCTTCTTGGGACGGTGTAATGTATCAGTTCCCTGTAGATGGTGACAGACACTATCTTAAATACAGAAAAGATGTAATTGATAATCCTAAATATCAAAAAAAATATAAAGCCGACACTGGAAAAGAGTTAAGAGTTCCACGAACATGGAAAGAGTATGGAGAAATGGCTGCATACTTTAATGACTGGGACTGGGATGGTGATGGTGAAAAAGAGTATGGATCAGCAGAAGTTATGAAAAAAGATGACTTAATGTATGCTGCTTTTTATTCTAGATCAGCTGCTTATTCCAAAAACCCTAAAACACCAGGTGGATTTTTCTTTGATTTAAAAACGATGAAGCCATTAATTAACAATCCAGGTTTCGTTGAAGCTCTAACTGATTGGGTTGAAGCAACTAAATATGTTCCTCCAGGAGGAATAAATTTTGGTTTAGGTGATGAAATTGGATCATTTGGTGGTGGACAAACTTTATTTAGTTTTTCATGGGATGATGCATTTGTTGCCGCAATGCAACCAGATAGTCCTATCAATAATAAAGTTGGTGCCGCACAATTACCAGGTGCTATGAAAGTTTGGAATAGAGAATCTAATTCTTGGGATGAAGGTTTCAACCAAGCTCCTTTCTTCGTATGGGGATGGGCAGTTGGTGTTGCTAAGAAAAGCAAGGAAAAAGAAATGGCGTTTGATTATCTTTGTTTCTTTGCTAACGAAGCTAACCACCAAGCTGACATTGGTATAGGAAGATTTGGGGTAAATCCATTTAGAGAAGCTGACTTTAAAGCAGATGTATGGACACAAATCGGTTGGGATAAAGATATTGCTCAATCATATGTAGATACTTTAGCTGAGATGGAAAAAAGTAAAAACCGAGTATTTCCATTGAGAGTTCCTGGAACTTTTGAGTTTAATGCTGCCTTAGCTACTGCTGCAGCAAAAGCTTTAGCTGGACAATTATCACCACAAGCTGCTTTAGATGAAGCTGCTAAGCAGTGGGAAGATATACTTAACAGAGTAGGAAAAGATAATGTAAGAAAAGCTTACGCTGTTGGTGTAGCAATGGAAGATAATAAGTTATAAAATACTAATGTGGCCGTCTTAACGACGGCCACAAATAATAAAATCCAAAAAAATTTATGAATTTTAAGCACAAGTATGTTTTTTTATTTCCAGGTTTATTTGTGCTCATTGGAATACTTATATTTCCAATAATATTTACTATTAGATTAAGTTTATCTGGCTGGAATAGTTATACGCCAGAAATGAATTTCATAGGAATTACAAATTATATAAGATTATTTACTGATGACCCTAGATTTTGGGAGTCATTTTTTAGATTAAGTTTTTTATCAGTATCAACTGTAATTTTACAGTACATAATAGGTTTTGCGCTGGCCCTAATGGTCTGGAGAGAAATTAAATTTAAAAGATTTTTTAGAGTAATTTTCTTAATACCCATGATGACAACTCCAGTTATAATGACTGTAATTTGGAGAACTTTCTTTCACGAGTCACTCGGGCCTGTAAATGATTTGTTAGGAAATATTGGAATTGGTCCTATTTTATGGCTAAGCGATCCCGTTATCGCAAAATTTACAGTTATAATTGTTGAAGTTTGGCAATGGACACCGTTTATGTTTTTACTATTACTAGCTGGATTACTGTCACTTCCTAAAGAACCTTTTCTTGCTGCAGCAATAGATGGAGCAAGTTCATTTAGGAAATTTGTATATGTTACTTTTCCACTAATGGCTCCAATTTCAATTGGGGCAATAATTATAAGACTTATTGAGGCTTCAAAAATAATGGATACTGTTTTTGTTCTTACGTCAGGTGGGCCAGGGACCGCAACAGAAACATCAAGTTTTTATATCTACATTAAAGGATTAAGAGAATTTCAAATGGGTTATGCAGCAACTCTCTCTTTTACTTATCTAGTTATAATGATCATAAGTTTAACAATCATAGCAAAAGTTTTAACAAAATTAATGATTAAGGAATAATGGAAAAATTATATAAGTTTTTAAAATATACTTTTATCATTTTATGGACAGTTTTTATAGTTGCTCCATTTTTATGGGCAGTTTCAACTTCTTTCAAAGATTTTCAATCTGTAAATAGTAAAGTTACATATATTCCATGGTTAGATTTTGAACCGACATTAGAGGGATGGCGTGTACTTGTAAAATCACCAGCAAGAGGTGGTGTTGATATTGTGGAACCTTACTTTAATAGTATTTTTGTAACTTGTACGGCTAGTTTGATAAGTATTATTCTTGGCACATTAGCCGCTTATGCTTTATCAAGATTTACTTTTAAAGCAGGTTTTGTTCGAAATAACGATATTACATTTTTCTTTATATCTCAAAGAATTATGCCACCAATTGTTTTATCAATACCCTTCTTTATTTTTCTAAGTACCATAGGTTTGTTAGATAGCTTGTTAGGTTTAGTCGTTGTTTATATTGTTTTATTAATGCCGATTGCTGTTTGGATAATGGTAGATTTTTTTAATAGAGTTCCAAAAGAGCTCGATGAGACTGCATTGATTGATGGATGTAATCCTTATCAGGCTTTCTATAAAGTTGTTTTACCCAATTCTATACCAGGACTAATAGTAGCTGGAATGTTTTGTATTATATTTGGTTGGATAGATTTTTTCTTTGCATTTATTCTAACATTTACTGAAGTCCAATTATTGCCTGTAAAAGTTGTAGCATTGAATTCGTCTATTACTCCATGGTGGAGCCTATCTGCCTCAGCATTAATATCAGTTGCTCCTTTAATCATTGTTGCCTTTGTCGTAGAGAGGTATTTGTCTAAAGGAAATTTATCTGGAGCACTAAAATAATGAATTTAATTGGAGAAAACTTAACCTACAAACCTGATAATCAGTTTCATCTTAATAATGTATCGTTTGATTTTAAAAAAGGAAATTTGTACACAATTTTAGGAAGGACTTTATCTGGAAAAACTACATTTTTAAAAACCATAGCTGGTTTACTTAATCCAGATAGTGGAAATTTATCATTCGAGGGCAAAGATTTTAGTAAAATTCCAGTGTGGGAGAGAAATGTGGCGATGGTTTACCAGCAATTTATAAATTATCCCCATCTTAATGTTTATGAGAACGTAATATTTCCCCTCAAACAAAGAAAATTAAGCGAAGATAAAATTAAGACAGATGTAGATGAGGCTTTAAAAACAGTAGGGTTAGTTGGATTTGAAAATCGTAAAATTCAAGAATTATCTGGAGGACAACAACAGCGAGTTGCACTAGCGAGATCTTTAGCAAAGAAAGCAAAGATATTACTTTTAGATGAGCCACTGGTTAATCTAGATTATAAACTTAGAGAGCAATTAAGAGAGGAATTTAAAAAAATATTTTCTAAGGGGCTGTCATCAGATGCGATTTTAATTTACTCAACAACTGATCCACAAGAGGTAATGGAGTTAAATGGTGAAGTAATCGTTTTAGATGAGGGAAAAGTTTTACAAAAAGGCCCTGCAAAGGAAATATTTGAGAATCCTAGAAATTTAAAAGTAGCTGAAATTTCGAATGATCCACCAATGAATATTTTAAAAGGAAATAAAAGTTCAGAAAAATTAATTTTTGAAAATATTTCTATTAACATACCTACTCATTTTAAAAATCTAGAGGATCAAAACTATAATTTTGGAATAAGAGCTTCTGAAATAAAATTAGATGATCAAGGAGAGGAATTTGAAATTGAGCTTGCAGAAATAAGTGGTTCAGAAACCTTACTTCATTTAAAAAAAGGAGATTCAAAAGTAATCGCATTAATAGAGGAAGTAATGAATTTTAAAATTCATGAGAAAGTAAAAATAAAATTTAATGAAAATAAATTTTATGCGTTTAACAAAGAAGGAGAATTAATTTCATCTCCTTACGGAGATTTAAATGGCTAAAATTGAATTATCAAATATTTCTCATAGTTATAATCCTAATGATTTGAATCCTACTTATGCACTAAATCCATTTTCTATGACATGGGAAAATGGAAAAAGATACGCAATACTAGGACCATCTGGATGTGGAAAAACCACAATGTTAAATATCGTTTCAGGTCTCGTTAAGCCCTCAAAGGGGAATGTTTTATTTGATGATAATGATGTTACTAATCTTATAACCGAAGAAAGAAACATTGCACAGGTTTTTCAATTTCCTGTGATTTATAGCACGATGACTGTTTTTGATAATTTAGCTTTTCCTTTGAGGTGTAGAAATTTTTCTGAAAAGAAAATTGAGGAAAGAGTAAAATCCGTTTCAGACACTTTAAGACTCTCAACCTTTTTAAATATGCCAGCAAGGAAACTTACAGCAGATCAAAAACAACTTATATCGTTAGGAAGAGGATTAGTAAGGGAAGATGTGGCTGCTGTATTAATGGATGAACCATTAACAGTCATTGATCCAGACTTAAAATTTAGATTGAGAAGAAATTTAAAAGAAATTAATGAGGAATATAAGACGACATTAGTTTATGTGACTCACGATCAAAATGAGGCAATGACATTTGCTGATAATATTATTGTAATGGACCAAGGTGAAATAGTTCAAGTTGGTCTTCCTAAAGATTTATTTGAAAGACCCAAAACTACTTTTGTTGGCTATTTTATTGGTTCTCCTGCAATGAATTTATTTGAAACCCAATTGCATTCAGACAATAGTGTAAAAATTAATGACACAACAATAAAGACAAATACAAATTTATCAAAATTGAAAAATAATAATATAAAATTAGGTATTAGATCAGAATTTGTAAAAGTAGCTAAAGACGAAAGCGAAAATTTGTTGGAAGTTAATATTCAAAAAATAGAAGACTTTGGAAACTTCAAACTATTAACTGCGAAAATGGGTCAACTAACAATAAAGTCTAAAATTAATAGAGAAATTGAAATTTCTAACAATACAATAAAGTTACATTTTCCTGCTGAAAAATGTTGTGTATATCAGAATAATAAATTGATCTAAGTTATATTTTCTACTCAAGATTGAATCAAAATATGCATGGGTCATTTTCGCTATGGACTCTAATCGTCATTTATATTTTACTGCGCGGAGTTAATTAACTAATAGAGGAGAAACTAATGATTAAAGATAAAAAATCATTGAGGAGTTCTAAAACTCCTTCAAGAAGAAAGTTCTTCAAAGCCGCAGCAGCGACAGGTGCAGCAGCAGCAACTGCTGTAGCTATGCCAAACGTTGCATTTGGTGCTCCACAAACATTAAAGATGCAAGCAGCATGGCCATCAGGCGCGAATATCTTTTTTGAAATGGCTGGAGATTATGCCAAAATGGTAGGAGACATGTCAGGTGGAAGTTTAAAAATTGATCTTCAACCTGTTGGAGCAGTTGTTAAAACTGGAGAAATTGGACAAGCTGTAAGTGATGGTGTACTTGATATGGGTCACTGGGTTACTGCTTACTGGTATGGAAAAAATCCTGCTGCGTCTCTTTTCGGAACTGGCCCATCTTATGGTCTATCATCTCAAGAAGTAATGGCTTGGATGGAAGAAGGTGGCGGAAGAGCATTATATGAAGAAACACTAGCTAAAGTTGGATATGACTACGTCGGTGTTTTTGCAATGCCAATGCCTGCACAGCCATTTGGTTGGTTCAAAAAAAACGTAACTAAAGTATCTGATGTTAAAGGTATGAAGTACAGAACAGTTGGTCTTGCAACTAACGTTCTTACTGCAATGGGAATGGTAGTTAGACAATTACCAGGTGGTGAAATTCAGCCAGCAATGAAAACTGGTTTGATTGAAGCTGCTGAGTTTAACAACCCTACATCGGACTCTCAGTTTGGTATGCAAGATGTATCTAAGCATTATCACTTAGGATCTTTCCACCAATCACAAGAGATGTTTGAAATACCGATTAACAAAAAGACATTTAATAGCTTATCTCCTGCAAACCAAGCAATCTTAAAAAATGCTTCTTATGCAGCAAATACTGCTAACTACTTTAAAGCTTTGGTAAGATACTCTGCTGATTTATCAAAACTGATGAATGAGCATAAAGTAAATGTTTACCAAACTTCAGATGCAATTCTTGCAGAGCAGTTAAAAGGTTGGGATAAAGTTGTAGGTGACTTCTCTTCTAAAGATCCGTTCTTTAAGAAGATTGTTGATTCACAAAAAGCTTACGCGAAAAGAGTAATGAAATACTTACTAATGAATCAACCTAACTATAGACTTGCTTATGAAAATGAGTTTGGTCCGTTAGCGAAAGTTAAAATCTAAGGTTTAAAGATATAAAAAATTAAGGGGGCTTTTTAGCCCCCTTTTTTTTAATTGAATTTATTAGGAAAATTAAGATAAGTTAGGCGTTTATGCATTCTTATATAAAATTTGCTGACACTCTCAGCTCTTCAATGGGAAAAGCTTTTTCATGGTGCATTGTAATATTAATGGGTGGAACATGCTATGAGGTAATAATGGCTTATGCATTTAACGCTCCAACTTTATGGAATTTTGATTTTAGTCTTCAAATGTATGGCGCAATCTTTATGATGGCGGGTGCATATACTCTAGCAACCGAGGCTCATGTGAGGGGAGATGTTATTTACAGATTATTCCCAACCAAAGTTCAAGGATGGATAGATTTAGTTTTGTATTTTATTTTCTTTTTTCCTGGTGTAATTGCTCTTGCTTTTTATGGATATGAATATGCGGCTAAGGCTTGGATGGTAAAAGAAACTAGTTGGAATAGTCCTGCGCAAATCCAAATTTATATGGCTAAATCGTTGATACCCTTATCAGGCATACTGCTTACTATTCAAGGAGTTAGTGAGGTTTTTAGAGCAGTTATTTGTATTAAAACAGGTCACTGGCCTGAAAGAGAAGCTGGTGCTGAAGAAACTGAAAAAATTCTAATGAGAAAATCAAAAGAGGAAGAAGATATTGATGTTGTTTAGTCTAACAAATCCAGAAATTGCTATTTTGATGATGGTAATATTTTTATTTGCTGTTCTTTTAGGATTTCCGATTGCTTTTACCTTAATGGCAATGGGTCTAGGATTTGGTTATTACGCATATTTTGATCCATCTCGAATGGATCATCTCTTTGATAATAGGATATTTAAATTGTTTGTGCAAAACACCTATTCCGTCATGGATAATCATGTCCTCACCGCCGTACCTTTATTTTTATTTATGGGATATTTAGTTGAAAGAGCAGGAATAGTTGCAAGATTATTTTATGCAATTAGACTTGCTTCTCATTCTCTCCCAGCTTCTATGGCAGTTGCAGCTTTAGTTACATGTACCCTGTTCTCAACAGCGACAGGTATTATTGGTGCAGTTGTAACTTTAATGGGTCTACTTGCATGGCCTGCTATGGTTAAAGCTGGTTATGATAAAAAATTTGCTTCAGGAGTAATATGTGCAGGAGGATGTTTAGGAATTTTAATTCCTCCTAGTATTATGCTTATTGTTTATGCAGTGATAGCTCAACTTTCACCTTTAAGATTGTTTGCTGCAGCAATTTTCCCAGGTTTAATGTTAGCAGGTTTGTATATTTTATACGCGATTATATTAGCTTACTTCAATCCATCAGTAGCCCCAAAACCTCCCAAGGAAGAAATTCCTCCAAGATCAGTTATATTAAAAGAAGTTCTGGTATCTTTCTTACCTTTGTTCTCTCTTATTATTTTGGTTTTAGGTAGTATCCTAGCTGGTTTAGCTACTCCAGCTGAAGCAGCAGGTGTAGGAGCATTTGGTGCGTTGGTCTTATCATTCTTTTACAAGTCACTTAAATGGAAAAATTTCAAAGAGTCTGTTTTTTTAACAGCAAAAACTACTGCTATGATTATGTGGTTGTTTATTGGTTCATGGACATTTGCATCAGTATTTTCATATTTAGGTGGACATGAAGTTTTTGAGCACTTTTTTAAGTCAATGGATATTCAACCTTGGCAATTTTTAGTTATCACACAGATAATAATCTTTTTATTAGGCTGGCCATTAGAATGGACCGAAATATTAATTATATTTGTTCCAATATTTTTACCATTGGTTGAATTTTTTGGGGTGAACCCTTACTTTTTTGCAATGCTAATTGCTTTAAATTTGCAAACATCATTTTTAACACCGCCTATGGCAATGTCAGCTTACTATTTAAAAGGTGTACAATCTAAAAATGTAGAATTAATTGAAATTTTTAAAGGCATAATGCCTTTCTTAGCAATTGTGATTTTAGGAATGGTTTTGATGTATTTATTTCCAGGTATAGCTTTGTGGTTACCCGATCAGTTATTTGCAAACTAAAGTAAATGAATGAAATTATAAATTTATCGGTAGAAAATCTAACTAATAAAATTAGAAATTCTCAAATCACATCAGTTGAAATATGTGAAGCTTACATAGAAAGAATTAATAAATTTGAAAAAGAAATAAATGCTTGGGCATTTTTTGACAAAGAACTTTTATTAGAAAAAGCAAAAGAGTCAGATGAGTATAGAAAATCTGGAAAACCAATTGGGCCTCTTCATGGAATACCTGTAGCAGTAAAAGATATTGTTGGAACTTTAGATATGCCTACTGAATGTGGAACTTCAATTAGAAAAGGTAAATCATACTCACAAAATGCAGAAATAATTGATTTGTTGCATTCATCTGGTGCAATTGTGATGGGAAAAACAGTTACTACTGAATTAGCATATTTAAATCCATCTAAAACGAAAAACCCTCACGACTATAAAAGAACTCCAGGTGGTTCATCGAGTGGCTCTGCTGCTGTAATTGCATCTTTTATGGCTCCACTTTCAATAGGATCACAAACTGGTGGTTCTATTATAAGACCAGCATCTTATTGTGGAGTTGTTGGATACAAACCTTCTTATGGATTAATTTCAAGAAATGGTGTTTTAAAAACTTCAGAAAAACTAGATCATTTAGGAGTATTTGGAAAATCAGTAGAAGACGTAGCTTACCTTGCAAAAGAATTGATCAAGATTGATTCTCATGATTCAGCTACTATTTATTACTCCTCTAACAATATGGTCGAAGAGGTAAAAAAAGGTCCATTGTATGAACCAAAATTTATTTTTTACAAAACAAAATTTTGGAAAACAATTGATAAAAAATCTAGAGAAGTTTTTGATTATTTTGTTAAATCCTTTAAAAAAAATATAGAAGTTCACGATACACCTTCATACTTTGATGACATACATAAATATCATAAAATAATTTACGAGACAGATCTAGCAAACAACTTTAGCGACTATTACAAAAATTATAAAAAAAAACTCTCTAAAATAATGCAAAGTGCAATTTCAAATGGAAACAAACATTCTGCAAAAGAATATGCTGAGGCAATTGATTTTATGAAAAGAAGTTATGACTCTTATAGAGAAGTTTTTGAAGATTATCACGGCGTATTATCTCCATCGAGTCCTGGTGTTGCTCCAAAGGGATTAAAAAGTACTGGGTCAGCAGATTTTAATAGAGTTTGGTCTTATCTTGGTAATCCTTGTATTTCACTGCCTTTACTTCAAGGGGAAAATAATTTACCATTAGGAATCCAAGTAACTGGTGAGAAATATGATGATAATCGTTTCTTGGCAGTTTCTAGTTGGCTTGAAAAAGAAAGTGAGAAATTTAATGAATAAAATAATAACACTTATTGGTCTTTCATTTGCAATTTTCTTTCTTATTGGTTTAGCTACAACACTAACAAGATCTATGATGATTGGCTTTTTAGATGTTGTTCCAGTTTATATACTGATGGCTTTGGCAATATCGATGATGCTGTATGAAGCATTTTTTGATAAAAAATAATTCTTACAAATCTATTATTTACTACCTCTGATTGAATTAAATTATTATTCAATATTTTATTATAGACTTAAAGGCTCATTTGTAATTTAATCCTTTTAGTTAATTAACTAATACTAATAAGAGGAGATAAGAATGATTAAAGAAAAAAAATCATTGAAGGCATCAAAATCACCTTCAAGACGAAAGTTCTTTAAAACTGCTGCTGCAACTGGTGTTGCTGCTGTAGCTGCATCATCTTTAGCTGCTCCTGCTGTTGCCGCTGAAAGAGTTGAAGCTGCAATGGTAGCTACTTGGCCAAGAGATTTTCCTGGTCTAGGTACTGGTGCACAAAGACTTGCAAAAAGAATAGCAGACATGAGTGATGGAAGAATCCAAGTTACTTATTATGCTGCAAATGAAAGAGTTAAAGCATTTGATTCATTTGATGAAGTTGCTTCTGGTAATTCACAAATGTACCACGGTGCAGATTACTATTGGGTTAAAAAGCATCCAGCTTTTGGTTACTTTACTGCAAGCCCATTTGGTTTCACTTACTCTGAAATCAATGCTTGGATACATCATGCTGGTGGACAAGAACTTTGGGATGAATTGACTGATGATTTTGGTACTCAAAGTTTTATTGCTGGTAACACTGGTGTTCAGATGGGTGGATGGTTTAATAAAAAAATTAGATCAGCCAATGATTTAAAAGGTTTAAAAATGCGTATGCCAGGATTAGGAGGACAAGTTCTTGGTAAACTTGGTGGTTCTCCAATATCACTTCCAGGTGGACAAATTTATGAAAACCTTGTTTCAGGTGCAATTGATGCAACAGAATGGGTAGGCCCATGGAATGACGAAGCTATGAAATTTCATGAAGCTGCAAAATATTACTACTATCCTGGTATGCATGAACCTGGTTCAATGTTGGCATGTGGTGTCAATAAATCTTGGTTTACAAGCTTAACTAAATCAGACCAAACGATAATTAAAACTGCTTGTGCATGGGCAGATGAAATTACAATGGCTGAGTACAATGCTAAGAATGGTGCTGCGTTGGCAAGACTAGTAAATGAAAATGGAGTTAAACTTGAGAAGTTTAATGACAAAGTTTACGATGCTTTTGCTAAAGGTGCACAAGAGGTCTATGACGAAGTCCAACAGCACAGCGATCTTGCTGCGAGAGTACATAAAGCTTTCGTTAAAGCTAGAAAAGAGATTGGTGCTTGGACTAACTTGTCAGACTCACCATACATTAGTCAAAGAAATAGAGCTTTAGGAATTAGTTAAAGTAATATTAAAATTGTTTAAAATTAGGGCCCTTTTTAGGGCCCTTTTTAATAAAATAAATTCATTTAAATTATGTTTTTGAAAAATAATTTATCATTCATAATAAGAATATTTAGCTACTCTATTTTAGCTACAACTTTTGTTTTTCTAGCAAATAATGTATTGACTGTATGGTTTGATTGGCCAGGAGTAAAAAGTTTATTTTCACATTATGGCATGTTTGGATTTAAAAAATTAGGCAAGCCATTATCAGACTCGGTTTTAAACTTTGCCTTTTTGCAATTATTTTTTTATTTCATTTCAATATTATGGGCAATTTTTTATGTAAAAAAATCAATAAATCAAACACTAACAGCAGACTCGGAAATTTTAAATAAAATCACAGCCTATATAATTCGCTCATCTTTTTGGGCCGTGCTACTTGTTGGTATTGCGGATTTAATTATCTCATTTTTGGTTGTTGAAAAATTAGTTGAACCATTATTTGGAGAATATTTAAAAATTAAATTAGTAGTTCCAGCTTTTAGGATTACATTTGTTCATTTTCCAATAATCATGTTATCATTTGTGGTTGGATATTTTACAAGATCTGTTGGCTTTATATGGTTAGCAGTTCTTGTAGTAGGAAGTGAGTTTTTCATAGTATTATCAAGATTTATATTTGAATACGAACAAGCTTTTCAAGGTGACTTAGTTCGTTTCTGGTATTCAGCACTTTATTTATTTGCAAGTGCATATGCTTTAATTCATGAGGGGCATGTAAGAGTTGACGTTTTATATACAGGATTTAGTGAACGTAAAAAAGCATGGACTAATTCAATAGGATCTTTGATTTTAGGTATTCCTTTATGTTTAATAGTCTTATTTTTGGGAATGGGTGGAAAAGCAAGTATTATTAATGGTCCTGTGATTTCTTTCGAAATTACACAACAAGGATCAAACGGATTATATCTACTTTATTTGATGGCAGTGTATTTGGCTGTATTTGCTGTTTCAATGTTAATTCAATTTACTAGCTACTTTATGAGCAGTAGTGACAAACTTTTGAAAAATTAAAATATGGAACATTTATTTTTAGCTTTACTGGTAATTATCATGATAGGAGCATTGGCTTCTGGTTTTCCAGTGGCTTTTGCTTTACCTGGTTCAGCGATCATTTCAATAGGTCTCGCAGCTTTTTTTGGATATATTTTTGAAGGAGATGTAAGCGCTTATTACGCAACAGATGGTCCTAAAGAGTGGTTAACTGCAGGAATTACAAATTTCAGGAGTAACTATTGGGATGTTGAAACAGATACATTAATAGCTATTCCGTTATTTATCTTTATGGGGATTATGCTCCAAAAATCTAAGATAGCCGAAGATCTTTTGGTAACAATGGGACAACTGTTCGGACCAATTCCAGGAGGATTGGGTATTTCAGTAATTTTTGTTGGAGCGTTACTCGCAGCAACCACCGGTATAGTTGGAGCAACAGTTATTGCGATGGGATTAATTTCATTGCCAACCATGTTAAATAATAAATATGATAAAAGTCTTGCGAGTGGTATCGTTTGTTCATCAGGAACTTTGGGTCAAATAATACCCCCATCAATAGTATTAATTATTATTGCAGATCAATTAGCTAGTGCAGCTGATGTAGCTAATACAATTCGACAGACGGATTATAAAATTTTAACAGGTGAATTTAATATGCCTGGAGAGTTTCGAGTAGGATCCACTAGTGCTGGCGATATGTTTTTAGGAGCATTATTACCTGGATTAGTTTTGGTTGGATTATACATGCTATACGTTTTTGTTTTTGCAAGAATAAACCCAAAAGCTGCGCCACCAGTAACATTTAAAGGAAATTTTGATTTTAAATTTTGGATAAAAGTTGTTGGAGTAATAATTCCACCTCTTGCATTAATATTTGCTGTGCTTGGATCTATATTAATGGGTATCGCTACTGTGAATCAGGCTGGTTCTATTGGAGCAATTGGTGCAACTATGATGGCAGGGTATCGTCTTCATAAAGGAAGGAAAGATGCGTATTACCCAATAATAATCTCAGTTATTTCAGTGATACCAATATTTTTTCTGGCAAAAAATTATAACTTAAATATTAAAGCTACGGACACTAGAGATCTTACAGCAATATTAATTACAGGTTTTTTTACATTCACATTTTTAATAGGTATCGTATGGAGTTTTTGGAGATCCTATAAAATTGAAAATGTCTTGAAAGAAGTTGTTACAGAAACTTGCGTTACTACTTCTATGGTATTCATAATTCTTTTAGGAGCAGCAATGCTTACCTCTGGTTTTAGAGCTTTTGGAGGTGAGGAATTAGTAAGAGATTTTTTGCAAGATTTACCTGGAGGTTTCTGGACACAGTTTATTGTAGTAATGGCTGTAATTTTTCTGTTAGGTTTTTTTCTTGATTTCATTGAAATTGCAGTAGTAGTTGTCCCAATTATTGCTCCAATATTGTTGGCTGAACCAGGTGCAAATGTAAGCGCCATTTGGTTAGGGGTTATGATCGGAGTTAATTTACAAACATCGTTTTTAACTCCACCATTTGGGTTTGCATTATTTTACTTAAAAGGGGTCGCATCAAAACTTGTTACCACTTTGAACATCTGGAAAGGAGTTGTTCCTTTCATAATTCTTCAACTTATTGGTCTTGGTATTGTTGGTTTTTATCCATCACTAGTTAACTATTTGCCAGCAAGAACGTATTTGACTTCCAATGTAGCTCCTCCACCCATGAATCCAAAATTACAGTACTGCTTACAGGAGTATAAATTTGCTATTTACAACAATAGTGAAAATGAAATTAAAAATGCCATAAATGATTTCCAGAAACTAGTACCTACAAATTTACCAGTTGATAAATTAGATATATTTGAAGAACATTTTGATAACGCCCTTGGAACTTTTGCAATCGTTCAAAAACTTCAAAAAACTGAGAAAGAATATGAATTATTTGCAGAGGATTATCGAGATTTACATTTTTCAGTAAGGAAAAAACAAAAGAAAATAAGAAAAATTGAGAATAAAATTAAAAAATTAAAATCAGAAATAAGAAATTTAGATAAAGACGATGTATCCAATAAAAATAAATTAGAGCTTAAAATAGAAAATTACAAATTAGAAATTACTGAACTTACGGATGAAATATGGGTAAAACTTTGGGGAAATTGCTCATTTAATCCAGTAAGCGCTCTAACTAATATGACTATGGATGAAATGGGGAATGATCCAGAAACATATAATCTTATAAAAATACTAATGGAAGAATGCCAATATGTTGGTGAAAAAATTGGTGTAAAATTTAATATATCAGTAGAAGATAGAATTAAAGGTGGAGTATCAATTATTGGTCATAAACCTTCTACTACTCAAGACTTGAATGCAGGCAAACCCCTTGAAATAGATCCTATAATTGGATCAATTATTGAAATTGCAAATAAGCTAGATTTGAATGTTCCAAAATTAAAAGAGATTAATGAGAAATTGAAATCTAAAGCTGAAGACTTAGGTCTTTATACTAGATCAGAATTAACTGACAAACTAACTAATTAAAAGTTTAATGATATATCTCTATGCACTGAGTTGCATCTTGCTACGAATTTAGCCTGTTCTTTAGTCAGTCGTGACTGAAGTCTTAATCCAATATTATTTTTTATAACTTCATTATATTGCATTAACTGAGGTAGTAAATTTTTGTTAGCATCTTCTCTCCATGAAACCTCTTGGTCATATAAA
>CACNVX010000013.1 GCA_902624045.1 uncultured Pelagibacteraceae bacterium | reverse complement strand
CACAAGTTTATTTTTTGTTTCTTCCTTTTTTGTTATTTCATAAGGACCACTATTTGAAACTTTCTTTCCTGGAAGAAATTTCAATGAATTAGGATTTGGTGTAATTTCTGTTTGAACGAACATAATTTATATATAGGTTAATATTTAAAAAAATAAACTTGATAATAATTTTTTTTCAAAAACCCACAATTTCTTTAATTCTTTCTATCTTTTTAGATGCAATAGAGTTTGCTTTTTCAACTCCATTTAGAAGAATTTCATCTAAATATTGTCTTTCAACTAACAGTTTTTTAATCTCTTTAGAGATGGGTCCAATTTTACTCACAAGTTTATCCGCTAATACTTCTTTGAATTTTGAAAAATTTTTTCCTGCAAAGATTTGTAAAGATTTTTCTAAATTAGAGTCTGTTAAACTTGAATAAATACCTAAAAGGTTCCTCGCCTCTGGTCTTTTATCAAGTTCTTTTAAATCTTTTGGCATAGGTAAAGAATCAGTTTTTGCTTTTTTAATTTTATTTATTATCTGATCGTTATCATCGGTTAAATTTATTCTACTTAAATCTGATTGCTCTGATTTACTCATTTTTTTTGATCCATCTTTTAAGCTCATTATTCTTGAAAATTCTTTTTGAATTAAAGGCTCTGGGACTTGAAGAAAATTTTCTATTTGATAATCATTATTAAATTTCTGTGCTATATCTCTGCATAATTCTAAATGCTGCTTTTGATCATCACCTACAGGCACATGTGTAGCATCATACAACAGAATGTCTGCCGCCATCAGAACTGGATATGAATATAATCCAACACTTGCTTTCTCTTTGTCCTTGCCAGCTTTTTCTTTAAATTGTGTCATTCTGTTGAGCCATCCCATTCTTGCAATACAGCTTAATATCCATGCTGCCTCTGAATGAGCTGCCACTCTAGATTGATTGAATATTATACTTCTTTTTGGATCTATACCACTCGCAATAAAAGTAGCTACTGTTTCTCTAATATTATTTTTTAACTCTTTAGGATCCTGCTTGATTGTAATGGCATGTAAATCTACTACACAAAAAATACATTTATTTTTTTCATCATTATTTAGATAAACAAAGTTTTTTAGTGCTCCTAAATAATTTCCTAAATGAAGATTGCCAGTAGGTTGGACTCCAGAAAATATTTTTTTACTCATAGAATTAGTACTTTAATTTAATATCGGTCATTTTAAAAGCTTTGATAAAATAACAAACTAATAAATAAAATAATAGTCCCAATATAGCGAATAAAACTAAATATAAAGATTTAATTGAATTACTAAATGCTAACTTACTTTCAAAAAAGTTTAGCAAGAAATAAAACAATAAACCCATTAAAATTGATGCAATAGTTATTTTAATAAATTTAATAAAAAATATTTTATTAAAATAAAATAACTGACGATTTTTTAAAAATATAAACAACAAAATTGAATTAAACCAAGATGAAATAGATGTTGCTATAGCAATAATTACAAAACCAATTTCGTTAAAATAATAGATGCTAATAAAAATATTTAGAATTACTGAGATCAATGAAATATAAAATGGTGTTTTAGTGTCATGATTAGCAAAAAAGAAACTTGAAAAAACTTTTATCATAGCAAAAGCTGGTAGACCTAGTCCAAAATAATATAGCGCTAAACTTGAGTTACTAACCGAAGTTTCGTTAAAAGAACCATAACCAAACAAAGCTGAAATAATCTCCTCAGAACCAATAATTAAAGCCATAGTTGCTGGAAGACTTAAAAATAAGCTTAATTCAAGTGCTTTATTTTGAATTAATAAAATCTTATTTTTCTCTTTAGTTTGTATATATTTTGATAACTGCGGAAGTATAACAACACTAATAGCTATACCAGCTATTGCTAAATTAATTTGATAAATTCTATCTGCATAATATAAATAAGAAACTGCACTTGCTTGATAAGATGCAATTATTGTTCCAATTAGAATATTGATTTGAGTAACTCCAGAGGCAAAAATACTTGGTAAAAGTTTTTTAAAAAAGAACTTTATTTTATTACTTATTTTTAATTTAAAACTAAGTTTAATAGTAAAATACTTTAAAGCATACTTATATAAAAATATAAATTGTAAAAATCCAGCTAGAGAAATACCATAAGATAAGTAATAAACTAATTTATCTCCTAAATAATTAGAAAAAATTAATACTGAAACTAAAACTACGTTTAAAATTATAGGTGCTGCTGCAGCTGCTGCAAATTTATTATGAGAATTAAGTATTGCAGAAAAAAAAGATGCTAGGCAAATAAAAAATAAAAAAGGAAAAGTTATCCTTGTTAAGTTTATGGCTATATTCATTTTTTCAAAATCGCCAACAAATCCAGGGGCAATAATTGATACAAATATTGGCATAAGAATTTCAATAACAATTGTTAGAAACAATAATCCTAATAGCAAAATATTAAAAATATTATTGGCAAATATATTTGATTGTTTTTTCCCTTTGATTATTTCTGACGAATAGCTTGGAACAAACGCTGCATTAAAAGTACCTTCTGCAAATAATCTTCGAAAAGTATTTGGAATTCTAAAAGCTATAAAAAAAGCATCAGCCAACATCCCGGTCCCAAGAAAAATCGCTATTAAAATGTCTCTTAAATAACCAAGCAATCTACTAATGATGGTATAAAAACCAAATGTGCCTGTTGACTTAAGTAAGTTCATAAATCATATTAGTCTTAATATTACCTTAATTTAATACTTATTGTTATCAGAAATGAAAAAAACCAAAATAGATCATTACACTGATAAAGAAGCTTTAGATTTTCATAGATATAAAAAACCTGGCAAGATTGAGATAAATTCATCTAAAAATATGACAACTAAAAGAGATCTTGCATTAGCTTATTCTCCAGGAGTTGCGGCACCTGTAAAGATGATAAGTGAAAATCCTGAAGCAGCTTATGATTATACAAGCAAAGGAAATTTGGTTGCTGTAATAAGTAATGGTTCAGCAATACTAGGTATGGGAAATCTAGGTGCACTTGCATCAAAACCTGTTATGGAAGGAAAAGCTGTATTATTTAAAAGATTTGCAGACATTGACTCCATCGACTTAGAAATAGACTGTAAAGATACCAATGAAATAATTAATTCTATTAGAAATTTTTCTCCAAGTTTTGGTGGAATTAATTTGGAAGATATTGCGGCTCCAGATTGTTTTATTATAGAACAAAAATTGAAGAAAATTTTAGATATTCCAGTTTTTCATGATGACCAGCATGGAACAGCAATAATAACAACAGCTGCATTAATAAATGCATTAGATATATCTGGTAAATCAATTAAAAAAATAAAAGTTGTTGTTAATGGAGCAGGAGCTTCAGCACAGGCATGTACTGAACTATTTAAAAACTCAGGAGTAAAGTCCGAAAATATAGTTATGCTAGACAGAAAAGGTGTAATTTATGAAGGCAGATCTGAAAAAATAGATAAATGGAAATCTAGATTTGCTATTCAGACTAAACTTAGAACTCTGAAAGATGCTATTAAAGGTGCAGATGTTTTTTTAGGATTATCCGCAAAAGGTGCTTTAAAGAAAGATATGGTTAAATCAATGGCAAAAAATCCAATAATATTTGCATGTGCAAATCCAGATCCAGAAATAACCCCAGAGGAAATTAATGAGGTTAGAGATGATGCAATTATAGCAACGGGAAGATCAGATTATCCTAATCAAGTTAATAATTTAATTGGATTTCCTTATATATTTAGAGGAGCTCTTGATGTAAGATCAAAAACTATAAACGAGGAAATGAAAGTGGCTGCAGCTAATGCAATAGCCAAACTTGCTAGAGAAGATGTTCCTGACGAAGTAGTGGCAGCAATGGGTGGTGAAAGACCACATTATGGAAAAAATTATATTATTCCATCTACATTTGATCCAAGATTAATTAGCGTTATACCAGCAGCTGTAGCTAAAGCTGCCATAGATAGTGGAGTAGCTAGAAAAAATATTGAGGATTTTGAGATTTATAAAGATCAACTTAAACAAAGATTAGATCCAACTGTTACTATCATGCAAGGAATTAATTCATTTATTAAAAAAAATCAAAAACGAATTGTTTTTGCAGACGGTGAAGACGAAAATACTTTAAAAGCTGCAATAGCTTTTAAAAACTTAAAATTGGGTATTCCAATTTTAGTTGGAAAAGAAAGTAAAATTAAAGAGCAGATAAAAAATATTGGTTACAACGAAAATTTTAATATTAAAATTGTAAATTCAAAAGATGAAAAAAAAAGAAAAAGATATGTCAAACATTTATTCGAAAAACTACAAAGAAAACAAGGTTTATTGGAGAGAGATTGTGACAGAATGATAAGGAATGACAGGGTTGTTTGGGCAACTAGCATGGTTGCTTGCGGCGACGCAGATGGGGCCGTGACTGGAAATACTAGACGGTTTGGAGCTTCATTAGAAAAAATTAAACAAGTAGTTGAGGTAAGAAAAGGTGAGATAATGTTTGGATTGAATATGATAGTTCATAAAGGTAAAACTATATTTATAGGCGATACAAGTGTCCATGAATATCCAACTTCTGAGCAGATGGCTGACATTGCAATATCTACAGCTAGAGTTGTAAGACTATTTGGTTTTGATCCTAAAGTAGCATTTGTATCACACTCAACTTTTGGACAACCTCTTACAAGCCGAACAAAACATATTCGTAATGCCGTTGAAATCTTAAAAGAAAAAAAAGTTGATTTTGAATTTGATGGAGATATGCAGCCCGATGTTGCTTTAGACACTGAATATAAAGAGCTTTATCCTTTTGCAAACATTGTTGGAAAAGCGAATATTCTTATTATGCCTGGACAACATAGTGCAGCGATATCTTATAAATTAATGAAAACTTTAGGGGATGCAAAAGTTATTGGACCATTACTAATAGGAATAAACCTTCCAATAGAAATTGCACCGCTTAGAACCTCAACTTCAGAAATTTTGAATTTAGCATCAATTGCAGCTTATTCATCAGAAATAATAAAATATGAAAAATAACTACTCTCTTTGAATTCTTAAGTCTTCAACAAGTAAGATGCTAGCTATTACATCCTTAACATCTAGTATTTCGTTAGCTTCACTAATAACTAAATCTTTCTCATCAGAAGTAAGTGCAATTCCATATATGTAAATTTTTTTCTTATAGGTATCTATTTGATAATTTGTTGCTTTAATATTTTTATTAACGATTAAAGCTGTTCTTAATTGAGATGTAATCAATAAATCCTTAGCTGATTGTTTGAAATTAAATTTATCTTTGATCTTAATATCATTTCGTACAGATCTAACACCCCTCGATTCCCAGGCTAATTTAGTAATTTTTAATTTTTCTTCTGGACTGTCTACTTTTCCAGTAATAAAAATTCTGCCATCTAGAACTTTTGTTTTAACAGATAAAAAATATTTTTTGTCTATACTTATAATTTTTGTAGAAATTGTTTTTTGCATAATCGAGTCGTCTATTTGTGTACCAACTGTTCTTGGATCAAAAGCAACAGATACACCTGTACCAACTAAACCCTTTGATCCTACACCAGTACATCCTGATAAAATTATTCCAACTAATAAAATTATTATAAATTTATCTTTCATTTTTTATCTTTAAACAATAATTGTAAATTTCTTTTTTTGATATTTCTTTATTTTGGCTTACAAAATTTGATATTTCTTTTATTGAAAATTTATTAATCATTTTTTTAATAATATTCATATCTGATTCACTTAATTTTCTAGAATTATTTTTTTGACCTAATTTTTGAGATATTACAACTGTTAATTCGCCTTTTGGAGGTTTATCAAATAGTTTTAATTCATCTACATTTTTTCGAATATACTCTTCATACAATTTTGTAATCTCTCGACAAAACAAAATTTTTCTTCCAAAAAAATTTTTTTTAATTTCTGGGATTATTTTATTAATTTTTTTTGATGAAACAAAAAAAACTATGGTTTTATTAAATTCTGCAAGTTTTTTTAATTCATTAATCAATAGTTTTTTTTTTTCTGGAAAAAAACCATAAAAGAAAAATTGATCAGAAAAACCACTAATAGAAACTGCAGCAGCTACTGCAGATGGTCCAGGAATTGGAAATACATTAATATTATTGCTTATGCATTCGTTAACTAATATTGAACCTGGATCAGAAATACTTGGTGTACCAGCATCTGAGATTAGGGAAATTTTTTTTCCAGATTTAAGATATTCAATTATTTTTTTTATGTTTTTTCTTTCGTTAAATTTATGATTCGGGATTAATTTTGATTTAATATTGTATTTTTCAAGTAATTTTCCTGAAACTCTAGTATCTTCACACAATATAATACTTGATTGATTTAATACTTCAATTGCTCTTAGTGTTATATCTTTTAGATTTCCCAAGGGAGTTGATACTAAATAGAGACCATTTTCTTGCTCTTTTAATTTAGATTGTGATTTAAATAACATAATTTTGCTAAAAAAATATTATAATAACATTAAAATGAATAAATTAATCAAAATAATTTTTTTACTTTTTTTTATTTTTAATTTTATATTTTTGGAAACAGTACGGGCTAATGAAAAAATCAAAATAGGTTTATTGGTACCAATGACGGGTGCAAACAAGGAAATAGGTGAGTCAATTATTAAAGCGGTCGGATTAGCTGTAAAAGAAATCGATAGCAGTTTAATTGAAATTTATCCAAAAGATACTGCAACTAAAGCTAATCAAACATTAAAGTCCGCATTTGAGTTAAGTGAAATGGGAGTAAAAGTAGTGATTGGGCCAGTATTTTACGAGAGTCTAACCTATCTTGATGAAATGAAAAATTTAACATTTTTATCTTTAACAAATAAAACTTTAGATCTTCCTAGAAATATAATTTCTGCAGGTATTAATTCTACATCTCAATTTAATACGATTAAAAAGTTTTTAGATAAAAATAAAATAAAAAAAACAATCTTTCTAACGCCAATACAAGATTATGAATTTGAGGTTAAAAAGGGTATTAAAGAGTCAAAAATTAGAATTTTCCAAAGTTATGAATATAATATCGAACCAACAAAACTAACCAAACAAATAGAAGAAATTACGAACTATAGAGTTAGAAAAAAAAATTTAGAGAACGAAATAAAAAGGATAAAAAATTCGAAAGACCCAAACAAAGAAAGAAAAATTAAAAATCTTGAAAAAAGATATAGTCTAGGAGGATTAAATTTTGATGCCGTCGTTATTTCCGATTTTAAGGAGAGTTTAAAAAGTGTAACGACTTCATTACTGTATACTGATGTTTTACCAAAAAATAAATATTTTATTACATTAAATCAATGGTTTGATGAAAGTTTATTAAACGAAACCGATATTCAGCCTTTATATTATCCATCCATTAATAAGGAAAATTTTGATAATTATAAAATAAAATATTTTAATGCCTTTAATGAAGATCCCACTCATTTATCTTTATTAAGTTATGATCTTGTTGGGTTAGTTTATTATTTATCCCTAAACTCAAAGGTAGAGAACTTAAACAAAATCTTTAAAAAGAAAAATTCATTCAAAGGAAAAATAGGAATTTTTGATATTAAAAATAATAAAATTAATCACAGACTTAATTTTTATAAAATTGAAGATCAAAAACTTATAGAAATTTTTTAATTTTTTTAAAGGCTTGATACCTATGATCCATCTTATATTTTTGAGATGGCTCCATTTCTCCAAAGGTTTTTCTTTTTTTTAAAGGAATAAAAATTGGATCATAACCAAATCCATTTTTTCCTTTTGGTTCATTTGAAATATAACCCTCTACTTTTCCTAAAACACAAGCCATTTTTTTATTTAAATTTGAAATAGAAATCGCACAGATAAATCTAGCTTTAATTTTTTTATTTTTCCAATTTTTATCTTTTTTATTTAGCTCTCTATAGACTTTTCTTATAGCCTTATTAAAATCTCCATGCCTTCCTCCCCACCTCGCAGAATAAATTCCAGGTCTTTTACCCAAAAAATCTATTTCTAAACCTGAGTCATCTGCCAAGCATGTTAATCCAGTTTTTTTTGAAAAATATTTAGATTTAATTAGTGAGTTTTCTTTAAATGTTTTGCCATTTTCAACTGGGCTTTTTAAATTAAATTCAGATGTAGAGTGTATTTTGATCTTTTTTGGCAATAAACTCTTGATTTCTCTTAGTTTGCCCCTGTTATTAGTCCCAATGAGTAATTTATATATTTTTTGTTTAGACATCTAGAAATTACTAAAATCCTTACCATATAAGAAGCTATGGAAAAAGAGGAAAACCACAATAACACTTCTATAGATCAAAACCAAGATACAGTAAAAGAAAATGAGAAATCTGAAGAAAACTTAGCCGAAGAAAATAAGCAAGAGACAGATCAAGAGCCTAAAGAAGAAGTTAAAGAGCCAACTCCAGAGGAAAAAATTGCTGAACTCGAAGATAAAGTAGCAAGAACTTTTGCTGAAATGGAAAATCAAAGAAGAAGATTTGAAAAAGAAAAAGAGGATGCTTTTGAATATGGTGGCTACAGTTTTGCTAAAGAAGCATTAAATTTAATTGATAACTTAGATCGATCAAAACATGTTCTTCAAAGTGATGATAAATTAAAAGAAACTGAAGCATTAGATAAGACACTCGAGCATTTAGATATCATAAAAAAAGATTTAATTTCAATTTTTGAAAAAAATAATATTAAACCAATTGAATGTATTAATAAAAAACTTGATCCAAATCTACATCAAGCAATGATGGAAATAGAAGATGATACGAAAGAACCTGGAACGATAATTCAAGAAATTCAAAAAGGTTTTACTATAAAAGACAGGTTGCTTAGGCCTTCATTAGTAGGGGTGTCAAAAAAAGTTACAAAAAAAGAGGAAAAAACTGAAGAAAATCAAGAAAATTCAGAAAATAAATAATTATGAGATCAGCTTGTAGTTTTGCAATTAAACCCTATATGACGAAAGAGAAGCATTAATATTATGAGCAAAATAATTGGAATAGACCTTGGAACAACTAATTCATGTGTTGCTATTATGGAAGGAACACAGGCTAAAGTTTTAGAAAATGCTGAAGGAGCAAGAACTACCCCATCTGTTGTAGCATTTACAGATGATAGTGAAAAGCTAATTGGACAACCAGCAAAAAGACAAGCAGTAACTAATCCCGAGAATACAATTTTTGCTGTTAAAAGATTAATCGGTAGAAATTTTGATGATCCAACTGTAAAAAAAGATGTAGAAGCTGCACCTTTTAAAATAGTTAATTCTGAGAAAGGTGATGCTTGGATTGAAGCTAAAGGTGAAAAATATTCGCCTTCTCAAATATCTGCATTCATTTTACAAAAAATGAAGGAAACAGCTGAAAAATATTTGGGTCAAGCAGTAACTAAGGCCGTTATTACAGTGCCCGCGTACTTCAATGATGCACAAAGACAAGCAACAAAAGATGCTGGAAAAATAGCAGGATTAGAAGTTTTAAGAATTATTAACGAACCAACAGCAGCATCACTAGCTTACGGTTTAGATAAGAAACAAAATAAAAAAATTGCAGTTTATGATTTAGGTGGTGGAACATTTGATGTTTCAATTTTGGAACTAGGTGATGGTGTTTTTGAAGTCAAATCAACTAATGGTGATACTTTTTTAGGAGGTGAAGATTTTGATAATGCTGTTGTTGATTATCTTGTCTCTGAATTTAAAAAAGATAATGGTATTGATCTAAAATCAGATAAACTTGCTTTACAAAGATTAAAAGAGGCTGCTGAAAAAGCAAAAATTGAATTATCATCTGCAGAACAAACAGATATAAATTTACCATTTATCACAGCAGATAAAACAGGTCCAAAACATATTAATTTAAAAATGACTAGAGCAAAACTTGAAGCTTTAGTTGAAGACTTAATTGCTAGAACCGTACCCCCTTGTAAAACCGCTTTAAAAGATGCTGGAATTACTGCAAGTGAAATTGATGAGGTAGTTATGGTTGGTGGTATGACTAGAATGCCAAAAGTAATTGAAGAAGTTAAAAACTTCTTTGGGAAAGATCCTAACAAAAGTGTCAACCCGGATGAAGTGGTTGCAATGGGAGCTGCTATTCAAGCTGGTGTATTACAAGGTGATGTAAAAGATGTACTTCTATTAGACGTAACTCCATTATCACTTGGTATTGAAACACTTGGTGGAGTTTCAACTAAGCTAATAGATAAAAACACAACAATACCTACTAAAAAAAGCCAGGTATTTTCAACTGCTGAAGACAATCAGCCCGCTGTATCTATTAGAGTTCTACAGGGTGAAAGAGAAATGGCAGCCGATAATAAAGCTTTGGGTAATTTTGAATTAGTGGGTATAGCGCCAGCACCGAGAGGCGTGCCTCAAATTGAAGTTACATTTGATATTGATGCTAATGGTATTGTAAATGTTTCAGCAAAAGATAAAGGAACTGGTAAAGAACAAAAGATTCAAATCCAAGCTTCTGGTGGATTAAGTGATGAAGAAATCGAAAAAATGGTTAAAGATGCTGAAGCCAACAAGGAAGCTGATAAGAAAAAAAGAGAGTCAGTTGATGTTAGAAATCAAGCAGATACTCTAATACACTCTACTGAAAAGAATTTAAAAGAGCATGGATCAAAGATTTCTGATGCTGAAAAAAAAGCAATTGAAGATGCATCAGGTGCTGTAAAAGAAGCTTTAAAAAGTGAAGATATTGATGATATCAAGAAGAAAACTGAAGCTTTAGTTCAAGCTTCAATGAAACTTGGAGAAGCAATCTATAAATCACAACAAACTGCTAAACCAGAGTCTGGAAAAGATGATAGTGGAGATGATGCAGGCAAAAAAGACGAGAATGTTGTCGATGCTGATTTCGAAGAAGTAAAAGACGAGAATAAAGAAAAAAGCGCTTAAACTGACATCTAATTGTCTGGGGTAATTTGATGGCTAAAAGAGACTATTACGATGTCCTAGGCGTTAATAAAAGCGCAAGCCCAGAAGAATTAAAATCTGCATACAGAAAATTAGCTGTTAAATATCATCCTGATAAAAATCCTGGAGATTCAAAAGCAGAAGAAAAATTCAAAGAGGCTAGTGAGGCTTACGGAATACTTTCAGACAAAGAAAAAAAACAAAACTACGATAACTTTGGTCATGCAGCTTTTGAAAATGGTGGTGGCAGACCGGGTGGAGGTTTTGGTGGTTTTAGTGGAGCAGACTTTTCAGATATTTTTGAGGATTTTTTTGGAGATTTTGGTGGAGGTGGAAGATCAAGAAGCAGAAAATCAAATAATAGAGGTTCTGACTTAAGATATGATTTATCTATTTCATTGGAAGAAGCTTACCATGGAAAGAAACAAGATATTAAATTCTCAACAACAGAACAGTGTGGTACATGCAGAGGAAATGGATCTAAACCAGGCTATTCCCCTGATAGGTGCTCGTATTGTGGTGGTAATGGTAGAATAAGATCCAATCAAGGTTTCTTTACTGTGCAACAAACTTGTCCTCAATGTAATGGAAATGGTGAGGAAATAACCAATCCTTGTAATGATTGTAATGGCCAGGGTAAAAAACAAACATCAAAGAAAATTTCTGTGACTATTCCAAAAGGTGTTGATGATGGAACTAGAATTAGATTAGCAGGCAAAGGTGAAGCTGGAAGCAGAGGTGGAGCAACAGGTGACTTATATTTATTTATTAACGTGCACTCTCATGATTTATTTAAGAGATCAGACGAAAATTTATTTTTTGAATTCCCACTTTCTCTTGCTGATGCTGCATTAGGTACAACTATTGAAATTCCAACAATTGATGGTGGAAAAGCAAAAATAAAAATTCCTGATGGGACTCAAAACGGTAAGCAATTCAGACTAAAAGGTAAAGGTATGCCGTTTATGAGAAGGGGTGATTTTGGAGACTTGTATGTTCAAGTAAAAACAGAAGTTCCTGTATACTTAAATAAAAAACAAAAAGAATTATTAGAGAAATTTAGAGAAATTGAAAATGATAAATCAAATCCAAGTATCAAAAAGTTTTTCCAAAAAGCAAAAGACTTTTGGAAAAATTAAAATATGGGATTAGAAGAAATAGTTCCATCAATAGCTTTAATATTAGTATTAATTCTTGTTCTACCAGGCTTTATAAAATCAAACTTGAAGAAAAAAATATTTTTTAAAAACTTAAGTATTTGGGGTATTATTGTTTTAGTTCTTATGATATTTCTTTATTTTATCTTTAATGAAAAAAATTAACTTAGCTATTTCTGGTTGCATGGGAAGGATGGGTCAACAACTCATCAAATCTTCAAAGAAAAATAAAAATTTTGAATTAGTTGCACTTACAGAAAATAGATTGATAAATAAAAAATTTAATGGAATTAAACCTGAATTTAATTCTGCTAATGCTTTTAAGAAAACTGATGTTATTATTGATTTCACAGTACCACATTGCACACTTGAAATATTAGAAATAGCATCAAAACTAGGAAAAAAAGTAGTAATTGGAACTACAGGATTTAACAGGAGCCAAGAAAATCAAATTAAAAAATATTCAAAAAAAATACCTATTTTGAAAGCTGGTAATATGAGCTTAGGTGTGAATTTATTGATGTATTTAACAGAGATTGCATCAAAATCATTAAATGATGAGTACTTAAGTAAAATATTTGAAGTACATCACAAACATAAAAAAGACTATCCCTCTGGGACTGCGTTAATGCTAGGTAAAGGAATTGCAGATGGAAAAAATAAAAATTTATATAATTTGATTGGCAAACAATTCTTAAATAAAAAATCTTTTCCATATGGAAAAAAAATTAATTTTAATTCAATAAGAAAAGGTGAAATTATTGGTGAACACGAAGTAAAATTCTCAAATGGAAAAGAAATAATTACATTAAACCATGAGGCATTTGATAGAGCCCTTTACTCAGATGGGGCTTTAACTGCATCTAAATGGTTGATGAAAAAAAAACCAGGCTTATATTCTATGAGAGATTTGCTTAACTTTTCATAATGAATGAAAAACAAAAAGCAAAAATCATAATTAAAACTCTAAATAAAATTTATCCTAAAGCACCTGTTCCTTTAAAAAGTAAAAATACTTTCACACTATTAATTTCTGTACTACTTTCAGCACAATGTACTGATGTAAATGTTAACAATGTAACAAAAGATATATATCCAAAATACTTCAAACCAGAACACTTTGTAAAATTAGGAAGAAAAAAAATTGAGAAATTAATTAAAAAAATTGGCATTTTTAGAATTAAAGCAAAAAGTATTTACTTAATGTCAAAACAAGTACTGGAAAAACATAACGGAAAAGTACCTAAAACCTTTGAAGAACTTGAAAAATTACCTGGTGTAGGACACAAAACAGCAAGCGTAGTAATGTCTCAAGGATTTGGATATCCAGCTTTTGCGGTTGATACTCATATACATAGACTTGCACAACGATGGGGTTTAACAAATGGACAAAATGTAATTCAAACTGAAAAAGATTTAAAAAGAATATTTCCTAAAAAAACTTGGTCCAAGCTTCATTTGCAAATTATTTTTTACGGTAGAGAATATTGTAAGGCTAGAGATTGTTATGGTTTAAGTTGTAAAATATGTACTACTTGCTACCCAAATAGAAAAAAACCTGTTATTACCAAAAAGGCTTAATATGAAAATTTTAGGAATAGGAAACGCTATTGTAGATGTCATTTGTAAAGTAGATGACAATTTTATTAACAAAAATAATCTTACAAAGAGTACAATGAAATTATTCTTTGATGAAAATGAGTTCAAAAATTTATTAACAAATCTTAAAATTGAAAAAACTGTATCAGGTGGATCCGTAGCAAACTCTATAGTTGGGTTATCTCAACTTGGCAATAAAGTTGGTTTTATAGGCAAAGTTTCCGATGATGAATTTGGTAGTAAATACGAGGAAGGCTTAAAAAAAGAAAATGTTAAATATTTTTATTCAAAAAAAAGAGAAGAATTACCAACCGGAACTTGTTTAATTTTAGTAACTCCAGACTCAGAGAGAACAATGTGTACTTACCTAGGAACTGCAGGAAAGATTAATGAAAATGATGTGAGTTCTGATGCAATTAAAAAAAGTGAGATAATTTTTTTAGAAGGTTACTTATGGGATGAAGGAGAACCAAAGAAAGCATTCGATAAAGCTATAAATAATGCAAACAAAGTTGCCATGTCGCTCTCAGATCTATTTTGCGTAGATAGACACAAACCCCATTTTTTAAACTTAGTAAAAAATCAACTTGATATAACTTTTGCTAACGAACAAGAAATTACATCATTAATAGAAGCAAAAAATTTTGACGAAGTTATAAAATTTTCAAAACAACTTAATAAATTAATGATTGTGACTAGAGGAGAAAAAGGCGCAGTTGCAGTTAATGGTGATGAAGTTGTTGAAACTGATATACAAAAAAATCTTAAAATTATTGATCTTACAGGAGCAGGTGATCTTTTTGCTGCTGGTTTTTTACATGGGTATATTAACAAATTATCTACAAAAGAGTGTCTCGAAAAAGGTACCAAAATGTCATCAAAAGTAATACAGCAAATTGGCGCAAGACTTTAACTTAAATTTTCTTTCTTTTAAAACTTCCCTTGCCTTTTTTAGGCTTTACTATTTTCGGTTTGTACTTTTTAGTAAATAAATCTTTAGCTATAGGGTTTTTTTTATTTGATTTGATAGCCATTTTTTTCACTAATTATTAAATCTTTATCATTAAATATGTTTAGAATTTTTTTTCTTAATCGATAAATATGAGTTTCAACAGTATGGGTTTCTATATCAGATTGATAACGCCAAACTTTTTCTTGTAGCTCATCAATACTTACTGGTTTTCCTGATTTAGATAAATAAGTAATTGTATTTATTTCTTTTTCAGTCAACTTAAGCTTGATATTATTTTTTAGCATTTCTCTAGAATTTAAATCGATAGTGTAATTGTTTACAATCACTTCAGACTGGCTGTTAAATTGTAATTTTAAAAATTCAATATTTATCTTTTCGATTAACTTAAAAATATTAATTGGTGTATAATCTAAAACAAATTGATTGTGAATATATGGGTATTTTTTATTAGATATAATTAAAAAATTATTAATTTTTTTTGTTTTTTCATTTAGGGACTTTTCATTATCTGCAACAATAATCTTAAAATTTAAGTCTAAACCAAGTTCTTCGAGAATTTGATATAATCCATTAAACTTATATATTATTAAATTCTGAGTACTCACAAAAAAGAGAATATGACAATTTTTGTTAAAAATAAACACACTCTTCAAATAGATGAATTTAAATTTATCTGCTGTATTGGCAAAAAAGGTTCAACAATTAATAAAAAGGAAGGAGACAAAAAAACACCAAAAGGAATTTTTGAAATTGAAAATTTATACTATCGAAAAGATCGCATAGAAAAACCATCAACTTTATTAAAATGCATAGAAATTAAAAAAGAAATGGGTTGGTGTGATGATATTCATTGTCCAAAAAAATATAACAAGTTTATTAGAGTAAATACTAAAATAAGACACGAAAAATTAAAAAGAAAAGATTATAAATATGATTTACTAATTCCAATTAAGTACAATTTTAAAAAACCTATCGTTGGTCTAGGAAGCTGTATTTTTATTCATCTTACTAGAGATTATAAACCCACAGCCGGATGTGTTGGTTTAAAAAAAAAGGATTTTTTAATTATGTTAAAACTGATTAAAAGAAATTCAAAAATTAAAATTTTTTAAGACCTCTGCCCAAAAATACTAGATCCGACTCTAACGTATGTTGAGAAGTTTTTAACAGCAATTAAATAATCTGAGGACATACCCATACTCAATTCTGCTAGACCTAGATCTTTATTTAATTTGTTCATTTCTACAAAATAACCCTCAGGATCACTATTTACTGGAGGAATACACATCAAACCAATCACATTTAAACCAATTTCTTCACTAAAAGAAACTAATTGGCCTAACTCATTTTTATTTATACCTGATTTTTGATTTTCATCGCCAATATTAACCTGCAAAAAAATTTTAATTTTTTTATTTATTTTATTTTGTTCTTCAGCAATTTTTCTTGCAAGCTTTTTACTATCCACCGAATGAATATAGTCAAATATTTGTACTGCAAATTTCACTTTATTAGTTTGTAATTTTCCAACCATATGTAATCTTATTTTTGAATTTATTTTTTTTATTTCTGTCCATTTTTCTAAAGCCTCCTGTACCTTATTTTCTCCGTAGTCACTATGACCATAATCAATAAGAGGTAATATTTGATTAATCTTGAAGGTCTTGGAAACCGCAACAATTTTGGGATTATTATCAATATTTAATTTATTAAGATGAATTTTAATATTATTCTTTATTTCTAATAAATTTTTTATAGTGCTATGCATAAAATGAATAAATATTACTTTATTAATAAATTTGATACAAATATTATCGACAAACAAGACAAGCAAACTACTATTATTTATAGAAATTATAATTCAAAAACAATAGATCAAGATCTTATCTTAAAAATAAAAAAATACTGTAAAAGGAGAAAAATTAAATTTTATTTATCCAACCATATTAAGCTTGCGATAAAATTAGACCTGGATGGTGCATATATTCCTTCTTTTAATAAATGTAAAAAACACCTGTCTTTTACACTTAAGAAACAATTCAGCATAATTGGTTCGGCCCATAATATTAAGGAAATTAAAATTAAGGAAATACAAAATGTAAATAAAATTTTTTTATCTTCGGTTTTTAAAAAAAATAAAAATTACTTAGGAATTAATAAATTTAAATTAATTTCTAATTTCACAAAAAAAAAAGTTGTTGCTTTAGGTGGTATATCTAAAAAAAATATAAATAAATTAAAACTTTTAAATAATTCTGAATTTGCTGGAATTTCTTATTTTGAATAAAAAAAAGGCCCCAAAAAGGGGCCCTTTTTATAATTATTTTAATCTAATTTAATTAGAATGTGAATGTCACACCAATGTTGTAACCAGATTTGTCGTTAGTTGCAGTTCCTGCAATATTGTCAACAGTATTGTGGTTAGCTTTGATTGTCATTGAACCCATTACATATGATACAGAAATACCTACTGCTTCTTGATCAGATAGCGAGCTATTTTCGTATTCAACTGTAGATTGGTTTAACGATATCGACATTTCATCACTCATAGCGTATGAAAGACCAATTGCTGTAAAGTCTTTGTCAGCATTTGCAGTTTCTGAGTCTGATTCTGATGTTTGGTAACCAACTGAGAATGCATCCATAGTATATGTTGCATACATGTTAGTTAAATCTAAAGAAGCAGCAGCTGAGTTGTCTTCACCCATACCACCACCTAAAGTTAAACCATCAATACCAGTAAACTTGATACCGTAGTCAGATGAACTTTCAACTTCAGTTGTTCCATCAGATGGAGTGTAAGAAGCTGAAACTGTTACACCATCCATCATAGAAGAATTTGAATAATGGAACATGTTGTTTCCAGTAGGTCCACCAGGAATACTGTCAGCACCAGTTACATCATCCCATGACTCTTCACCAGCAGTTGGTGTTACATCATCGATAGCACTTAATACACCACTTCCACCAGTACCTGAGAAAGTTACTACTCCAGTATCACCCATATCAATAGTTAATACTCTTGTATCAAATACTCTATCTGAAGCAACATCGTCATCGTTTAGTACTTGCTTAGCAGTAATGATAAAACCATTATCTTGCTCAACAGTAGCAGAAAACGTTACTCCGTTGTTCATTGACCAACCATTACCATGTGTAGTTTTCTCTTCACCAGAAAAGTCAAGAGTAGCTCCACCAGTAACAGATAGATCTGCGGCGTTAGCTGAAACAGATACCAATGCACCTGCTAATGCAGTTAAGCCTACTTTTTTAAAATTGTTCATATTAATTACTCCTTGTTAAATTGTTATTATTAATAATAAACAGATGGTTTATATTGAATTTTTGGGCAAATTTTTAAATTTATCTGAGAATTAAGTGTAATTTTTATAATATGTTGTATTTTTGCAACAGCTTATTTATATTGAATTTTCTATATTTTTTGATGTTTTTCAATTATATGTTTTAATTAATTTGAAAAATTCAGTTTTTTTACCATGTTTTCAATAAGACTCATAAATATCGTCTTTTTATTAAGTTTTGGCTTATTTTTTCTTAATTCATGCGCTCCTTTTAACTCTGTAGATGCAAAAAAATTCCCGCCAAACCCAGAACTACGAGTTAAAAAAAATATGGAAGAAGGAAGAGGATTTAGATTGATGGATGGTGTTAATAAGAAAAGGGGAACTACTTACGAATTTGCAAGTTCCAATGAGTTATGGAGAGCCTCTTTAGATACAATCGACTTTATGCCTCTTGCCTCAGTGAATTATAGTGGAGGTATTATTATTACTGACTGGTATGGGAATAATGATAGTACTAATGAAAACATAAAAATTTCAATAAGGTTTTTTACAAACGAAATTAGAAGTGATGCTTTAGATATAAAAGTTTTTAAAAAAGTTTGTGATAACTCTAATAAATGTAAAATATCCGAAACCTCAGGGGAATTGATAAAAGAACTTAAAAGAAAAATTCTAAGGCAAGCAAAAATTTATGAAGTCAAAAATAAAGATAAAAACTTTAAACCTTATGAGCCACATAAATTAGAAAAATAATAAACGATAATATTTTTGTGGAAAGATATAACTTTAAATTAATAGAAGAAAAATGGCAAAAAAAATGGGATAAAAATAAAACTTTTCTCTCTAAGATCGATAAATCAAAAAAAAAATTTTATTGCCTAGAAATGTTTCCATATCCATCTGGAAAAATTCATATGGGACATGTTAGGAATTATACTATAGGTGATGTTTTAGCGAGGTTTAAAATTTTAAATAATTTTAATGTCCTTCATCCTATGGGATGGGATTCTTTTGGTATGCCAGCAGAAAATGCGGCAAGACAAAATAATCTAGACCCAAAATCATGGACAGAAAAGAACATATCTGTGATGAAATCACAATTAAAAAAATTAGGTTTATCTATTGATTGGGATAGGGAAATATCAACTTGTTCTCCAGAATATTACAAACATCAACAGGAATTTTTTTTGGAACTTTATGACAAAGGACTTGTCTATAGGAAAGAAAATTATGTGAATTGGGATCCAGTTGATCAGACTGTATTGGCAAATGAACAAGTTATTGATGGTAAGGGATGGCGATCAGGAGCTGCTGTTGAAAGAAAAAAGCTTAATCAGTGGTTTTTTAATATTACTAAATTTTCAAATGAATTATTGGATAATTTAAAAAATCTTTCAGAATGGCCAAATAAAGTAAAAATAATGCAACAAAATTGGATTGGAAAATCATTTGGTTGCGAGGTTAGCTTTAAAATTAACTCAAAAAAAGACGTAAAACAAATTAATTGTTATACTACAAGACCTGATACTCTGTTTGGAATGTCATTTTTGGCATTATCAGTTGACCACCCCGTAGCAAAATTCTATGAAAAAGATCCAGAATTTATAAAATTTAAGGAAGAATGTTCAAGAACTGGAACAACTGAAGAATCAATTGCTGTAGCTGAGAAAATGGGATTCAAAACAGATTTAGAGGCAGTCAATCCTCTTGATGAAAAAATTAAAGTTCCAGTTTATTTTGCGAATTTTGTTTTAATGGACTATGGGTTGGGGGCTGTTTTTGGTTGTCCAGCACACGACCAAAGAGATTTAGATTTTGCGAAAAAATATAATTTAAAAATAACTCCTGTTGTAAAACCTGACAATACTGAAAATTTTGAGATTAAAGACATAGCTTATACAGGTGAAGGTAAGTTATTTAACTCTAACTTTTTAAATAATCTTAAAGTTCCATATGAGTCAATTAATAAAACTATTGATTATCTTGAACAGAAAAAAATAGGAAAAAGAAAAACCAATTTTAGACTAAAAGATTGGGGGATTTCGAGACAAAGATATTGGGGTTGTCCAATACCTATTGCCTATGACGAAAATAATAATCCAATTAAAATTCCAAAAGAATTACTTCCAGTAGAACTGCCGGAAATTAAAAAATTCAATTCTGTAGGTAACCCTCTAGAGGAAATGGAAGATTGGAAAAAAGTCAAAATAAACGGAAAAACATGTAAAAGAGAAACAGACACCCTAGATACTTTTGTAGATTCATCGTGGTATTTTTTGAGATTTTGTTCAGCTAAAAATCTTGAGTATGGATATGATCGAAAGGATGCAAATTATTGGATGCCTGTTGATCAGTATATAGGTGGTGTAGAACATGCTATTTTACATTTATTATATTCAAGATTTTTTATGCATGCCCTTTCATACCAAAACAAAGACTTCAATATAAAAGAACCTTTTAAAGGCTTATTTACACAAGGCATGGTCTGTCATGAAACATATAAAGACAGGAATAATAATTGGGTAAGTCCAGATGAAATAACCACTATAAATGGAAGAAAATTTTTAAAAGATGACAGTAAACATGAAATTAAAGTTGGACCTTCTGAATCAATGTCAAAATCTAAAAGAAATACAATAGATCCTGAAGAAATAATTAAAAATTTTGGCGCAGATGCTGTAAGATTTTTTATATTATCTGATAGCCCACCGGAGAAAGACGTTCAGTGGTCAGATGAAGGAATGGTTTCATCTTATAAATTTATTCAAAAATTATGGATATTAAATCAAAAGATTTTGGATAAAATTAAAATTAATCAATCAAATACTGTTGATAATGAGTTAAAAAAAATAACTTCTCAATTTATTCAGAATGTAGAAATTAATATTAAAAATTTCAGCTATAATAAGATAATTGCTAATTTTCATGAAGTTTATTCAAAACTAAACAAAATAATTGAGAAAAAAATAGGTAAAGTAGATTGGATAACGAATTATAAAGATATCTTAATTGCAATGAGTCCTGTAATACCACATTTTTCAAGTGAATGTTTAGAGCTGCTTAAAATAGAGGAAAAAATTTCATGGCCAGCAATAGATAAAAAAATTCTTATTGAAGAAAATATTAACATAGTCATTCAAATTAATGGTAAAACACGAGGAATAATTAGCACCAATAAAGACATATCCGAAGAGCAGCTTTTATCTGAGATAGACAAAATTTCGAAAATAAAGAATTATTACAAAAATAAAATTATAAAGAAAAAAATATTTATACCTAAAAAATTAATCAATATAGTTGTCACTTAATGAAATTACAAAATGTACTTTTAATTATAATAACTGCTGTAACGTATGGCTGTGGTTTTTCATCAATTTATTCAAATGATAATAATTATAAATTTTCGATAAGTGAAATCACATTCAAAGGTGATACTTCATTAAACAATTATATAAAATCAAATTTAGTCAAATTTCAAAATAAAAATGATAATATTCAATATTTTATAAATGTAGAAACAAATTATGAAAAAAATGTTTTAACAAAAAGTAAAACAGGAAAAATAACAAATTTTAAATTGGTTGGTGAAGTAATATTTACAATAAAACCAATTAACAAAGAAATTTCATATAAAGAAGACAAGATTATGGAAAGTATGACAGATAAATTTCAAGAGAGAAAATATGAAAAAATTATAAAACAAAATTTTGCAAAATCATTTTCTGATAAATTAGTTTTTGAGTTGGATTTATTAAAATGATATTTAAAAATTACGAAATAAATAAAATTGATTTAAATAAAAATAAAATTTTATTACTTTATGGTCAAAATGAAGGATTTAAAAATGAAGTGATAAATACACTATTCAAAAATAGTGATATTTCTGTATATGATGAAAAGGAAATATTAGACAATTCACAAAGTTTTTTAGAAAACTTGCTCAATAAATCACTTTTTGACACGAGTAAGAGAATTTTAATTAAAAGAGCTACTGATAAATTTATTAAAATTTTGCATGAAATATCTACAAAAAACATTGATGACTCAATTATAATCCTGAATTCTGGAAATCTTGAAAAGAAATCTAAATTAAGGGCGCTTTTTGAAAAAAGTAAAGAGTATGCTTGTATAGCCTTTTACCCAGATACAGAAAAAACTATGTCTGATTTAGCTTCAACTTTTTTTAAAAATAAAAATGTATCTATGTCACAACTAAATATTAATCTCATTATAAGTAAATGTAATGGTGACAGAGAGGTGTTAAAAAATGAACTAAACAAGCTTTATTATTATACTAAAAATGGGAAGAAACTTAGTAATGAGATTATAGCTAAATTAACCAATTTAACCGAAGATCATAGTGTTTCAGAACTTATAGACAATTGTCTTGCAAAGAATTCAAAAAAAACAATTAGTATTTTAAATGAAAATAATTTTAGTAATGAAGATTGCATATTAATTATTAGAATTTTTCTTAATAAATCGAAAAAAATTCTTAAACTCTCTAACGAGTTTAATAAAAATAAAGATATTGATTTAACTATTTCGACAGCAAAACCTCCCATTTTTTGGAAGGACAAAGAGATTACAAAACAACAAGTTTTTCGTTGGAAACCAGAAAATATCAAAGATTTAATATATAATTTAAATGAAATTGAATTACTTGTTAAAAAAAATGTAAATAATAGTGTTAATTTAATAACAAATTTTATTATAGAAAGTTCCAATTTAGAAATTAATAATTGAATTTTATAATGTCTATAATTTTATTTAGTTGATCTAAATCGTTGTACTCAAAAGAGATTTTGCCCTTATTTCTTTTATTGTTCTGTATATCAACATTTAAACCAATTTTATTAGAGATTGATAACTCTAGCGCTACAATGTTTGTATCTTTAGTCTTTTTTGTTTTTTGTCTCTTTTTTTTAAACAATTGAACAAATTTTTCTGTTTGTCTTACCGAAAGCTTTTTTTCTACGATCTTATTTGCAATAAAACCTGCGTTTTCCAAACCTACTAAAATTTTAGCATGTCCTAAGGTTAAATTTTGTTTTTCAATTAATCTCATAACATCTTCTGGCAAAGATAAAATCCTCAATGAATTAGCAATATAGCTTCTGCTCTTACCTATAAATTTAGAAACTTTCTCTTGGTCATAAGAAAACTTATCTATTAATTTTTTATATCCCTGGGCTTCTTCTAGTGGATTTAAATCATGCCTTTGAACATTTTCTACAATCGCAAATTCTAACGATTTTAAGTCGTCTGCCTCCGTGATTACGACTGGTACATTATGAAGACCAGCTCTTTGTGCTGCAAGCCATCTTCTTTCACCTGCAATTATTTCGTATTTAAGTTTATCATCATTTGATTTTCTAACTATGATCGGCTGAATCATTCCTCTTTCTTTAATTGAATTTGTTAAATCTTCTAAATTACCCTCATCAAAAATTTTTCTTGGTTGAAATTTGTTAGGAACTAAATCGCTGATTGCTAATTGATTTTTTTGGGTCTCTATTTTTGTTTCACCTATCAATGATGACAAGCCTCGACCTAGTCCTTTTTTGATTTTGTCCATTATGCAGCGCTTCCTATTTTTGACTCTTGATTGATGAATTCATCAGTAAAACTAAAATAAGATTTACTGCCTGGGCAAGATTTATCATAAATTAAAACTGGCATACCATGAGAAGGGGCTTCGGATAATCTTACGTTTCTTGGTATAACTGTTGAATAGACTTTTTCAGTAAAAAAGTCCCTAGCCTCTTTCTCAACTTGGGATGAAAGCTTATTTCTTTTGTCGTACATAGTTAAAAGTATACCCCTTATTTTCAAATCTGGATTTAAACTTACTTTTATCCTTTCGATTGTTTTCATTAGCTGTGTTAACCCTTCTAAAGCAAAAAATTCAGTCTGAAGTGGTACCAATAGAGAGTTTGAACTTACAAGTGCCATTACTGTCAACAAGCTTAAAGAAGGTGGACAATCGATCAAGACATAATCATATAATCTTCTATTATCGTTTAAATATGCGGTTAATTTAGTCTTTAATATAAAAGCCCTATTGCTGTCATCAGCTGTCTCTACTTCTAAACCCGATAAATCTACATTAGATGTTATAATGTCTAAATTTTCAAACTGTGTTTTTTTAATCACGTCAGTAATTTCTTTAGTTCCATTTAATACTCCATAAATGGTATCACTTGAGTTATCCATATTAGATAATCCTAGACCTGTAGTAGCATTACCTTGTGGATCTAGGTCAATTACTAAAATTTTTTTATCTATTTGAGATAAACCTGCTGCAAGATTTATCACCGTAGTAGTTTTTCCAACCCCACCCTTTTGATTTATTACTGAAATAATTTGCATTTAATTTTTTTTTTTAATTTTTTTAATATTTATTAAAAATGAGTCTTCACTTGTTAAACTTTTCTTTTCTATATACTCCAAGTCCCAATTTTTTTTGGAATTTTCAAAAATTTTTTTTCCACTCTTCCCCATAAAAAAAATTAAATTTTTATATTTTGAAAAATTTTCATATACTAATTCTAAAACTACTGGCATTGGTTTAAATGCTCTGGACATTATCGTTCCTGTTTCTAAATTTTTAATTTCAAAAATATTTTTTTGAAAAACCTTTGTGTTTAATTTTAATTTTTCTGAAACTTCCTTTAAAAAATGGCTTTTATGATAACTTTTTTCATAGAGGTGCACATTCATATTATTTTTCATATTTTTTAGTATAATTGCCACGATTATACCTGGCATACCCCCTCCTGAACCTATATCTGTGGTTGTATTGCTATTTAAATCAACAAAATCAATAATTTGTGCGGAATCTATAATATGACGGTCAATTATAGCCTTTTTTGATGCTGTATTTTGGCTAATTATGTTAATTTTTTTATTTTTTTCAAGAATCATAGATATATAGTTTTCAAAGTCCAAAAATGTTTCACGTGAAACATTTAAGTGATTGATTCTAGAATAAGAATTTAAAATTTCCTGATCCATTAAGCTATATGCTTAATAGACTTTCTTTTGACATGTGACAACAAAATATATACAGCGGCAGGAGTTATTCCGTCAATTCTTAGAGCTTGACCCATAGTTTTGGGCTTTATCTCTTTAAATTTTGCTTTTACCTCATTAGATAAACCTGATAGCCCGTCATAATTGATTTTGTCTGGAATAATTAGGTTTTCATCCCTCTTAAATGCTAAAATATCAGCTTTTTGCTTCTTTAAATACCCTCTGTAATGAGCATTTATTTCTACCTGTTCATCAATTTCTTTGCTAAAAAAGGGTATATCGGACCATATTTCCCTAATTTTACTCATATTTACCCCTTTTTGAGTTAAAACTTCGCTAGATGATCTCAATATTCCGTCTTTTGCTATTTTTATACCAAATTTCTCAGCTTTAGAGGGCGAAATCTTTGAATTTCTCATTTTTAAATTTATTTGACTAATTTGTTCAAATTTACTCAAATATATTGCTTTTCTTTCATTACCTATTAGACCAATTTCTATTCCCTTTGCAGTTAATCTTTGATCAGCATTATCAGATCTCAAACTCAATCGATATTCTGCTCTTGATGTAAACATACGGTATGGCTCAGCTACCCCTTTTGTTACCAAATCATCTATCATTACTCCAATGTAAGCGTCAGATCTATCAAGTATAAATGGTTCTAAATTTTTAACAGACAAGGCAGCATTTACCCCTGCTATAAGGCCTTGTGCAGCAGCTTCCTCATACCCTGTTGTACCATTAATCTGGCCAGCAAGATAAAGATTGCTTATCTTCTTAGTTTCAAGGGTTAGGAATAGTTCACGTGGATCTATATAATCATATTCTATTGCATATCCTGGTCTTAATATAGTGACATTCTCTAAACCATTGATATTATTACATATTTCTTGTTGTACCTCAGCTGGAAGTGATGTCGATATACCATTTGGGTAAATTGTGTAATCATTTAGACCTTCTGGCTCTAAAAATATCTGGTGACGAACTTTATCTGCAAATTTTACTATCTTATCTTCTATAGATGGACAATATCTTGGGCCTACCCCTTTTATACTACCCGAGTACATAGCGCTCTTTGATAAATTCTTTTCTATAATGCTATGAACCTTTTCGTTTGTATAAGTCATTCGGCAAGATATCTGTTTATTTATATTTTTTTTAGTTAAGAATGAAAAAAAATAAGGATCGTCATCTGCAAATTGCTCTTCTAGGTTTTCAAAATTAATTGTCCTTGAATCTAACCTTGGTGGTGTTCCGGTTTTTAGTCTTCCAATTTTAAAATTATATTTTGCTAATTGTTCACTCAAACCTGTAGAAGGTTTTTCGTCATATCTACCCGCTGGAGTTCTTTCATCACCTATATGTATCAATCCATTCAAAAAAGTCCCTGTTGTAAGTATTATCTTATTCGATAGAACTTTCTTTCCTTCTTTAGTTTCAAATCCACTTATTGAATTTTTATTAAAAATAAACTTTATAACTGGATCAGAAAAAACGCATAAATTACAATAGTTTAGCAATATTTCTTGCATATATTTGCGATAAAGCAATCTATCTGATTGAGTTCTTGGTCCTCTGACTGCTGGCCCCCTACTTCTATTTAACAATCTAAATTGTATACCTGATTTGTCTGCTACATCTCCCATAACACCATCAAGGGCATCTATTTCTCTAACCAAATGACCTTTACCCAAACCTCCTATTGCCGGGTTACAGGACATCTCACCGATAGTTTCTATTTTATGAGTAAATAGGGCAGTGTTCATTCCCAGACGAGCAGAAGCTGCTGCAGCTTCACATCCAGCATGGCCTCCTCCTATTACAACTACATCAAATGATAAATCATTTTTCATAATCCAAATCTATATGTGATTATATAATTTACAAGATAGGCTTAATTTTTTGTAAATAAGCCTTATTTATCAACGTTTTTTAATAAAAAAAGTGCAAAAAAGCAGCAAAATAGTGTATTATTTGCCGATACAAAAATCGTTGAAAATGCTACCTAATATCTCCTCTACATCGACTTTTCCAACTATCATACCTAAATGTCTAGTTGCTAATCTTAAATCTTCTCCAGCTTTATCAAAATCTTCGATTTCTTTTTTTTGGTTAAAGTTATTTAGATGATCCAAACACTGTTGCAAATGTTGCCTATGTCTCTCTCTAGTAATTAAAATATCACCACTTGTTAGAAATTTATTTTTTAAATTATTTTTTATTTTTAATATTAATTCTTTAATGTTTTTATTTTCTTTAATCGAAATTAAAACATGATTTGTTTTTTTAATTTCTGGATCAATATCTTTTTCTAAAAGATCAGATTTATTTATAACTAAAATTGCATTCTCATCTAATAAACCCTTCAAAACATCAGTAAAATCAAGGCTTTTTGCATCAACCACCACAAGCTTTAAATCTGCTTCTTCAGCTCTATTTAGAGACAATTTAATTCCTTTTTTTTCTATCTCATCTTTAGAGTCTCTTATTCCAGCTGTATCAGATATTATAACTGGATAACCGTCTATATTTAGATGTGTTTCGATTACGTCTCTAGTGGTACCTGCTATTTCGGAAACTATTGCTACATCACGATTGGATAAATGATTCATCAAACTAGATTTTCCAGCATTTGTTGGACCAAGAATAGCAATCTTGAAACCTTCTCTAATTCTTTCTCCAACTTTTTGATCATTTAAAATTTTTTTAATTTTAGTTATTGCTTCATCTGAACTATTTCTAATTTCATCTAAAATACTATTTGGTAAATCTTCATCTGGAAAATCAATTTTAGCTTCTACATGGGATAAAATTTTTAAAAGTTTTTCTCTTAAAAAATTAAATTGATCTGCTGATTTACCATTCATAATTTTAATTGCTTGTTGTCTTTGAATTTCAGTTTCAGATGAAATTAAATCAGCAATACTCTCGGCTTTAAGTAAATTTATTTTTCCATTTTGAAATGCTAATTTTGTAAACTCACCTGGCTCAGCTAATCTACAATTTTCTATGTCTGAAAGAGAAGAGTGTAGAGCATCAACCACAGCTTTGCTCCCATGAACCTGTATCTCCGCCATATCCTCACCTGTGTAGCTCTCAGGGCCAGGGAAGCATATGATTATACTCTCATCTATTAGCTCAGAAGTGTTGATTTTGTTGATTTTTCTTAGTGTTGCCACCCTTGGCTTGGGTAGTTCCTTGCCGGTTAGAAGTTTAATTGCTCTAAATGTTTCTTTTCCAGAAATTCTTATTACAGCAATACCTGAAATACCAGGCCCACTTGATAGGGCATAAATTGTCATGAGATAATTATACTTGGTTTTTTACAAGTTGGTATCAAGAATGTTAAACATCTCAGATAAATATTTTACGTAAGGTTCATTGGATTGAATTGAAGACTTATAAATGGGTTTACTAGCTTGAGCAACGCTTACTGTTTGAACTGGAGTTTTTTTATTTTTGTGGAAATTTAAGCATTCTGGATCCCATGGAAGATCACAAAATGAAATTATTTTTTTAACTTCATGCTCGGGCGAGTTTATGATTTTTTCATAATTTGCATCAAAAATGTCATCTTTAAATTTAGATTTCCAGTAATCCATTAATCTAGAATATAAAATATATTGCTCAGCTATATTTTTTTGATCATATGCCCAAGACATAGTAGGAGATGAAAAATGATTTTTAAAAATTGATAAACAATTATCTTTGGGATTTCTAAAACAGTGAATAATCTTGCTGTTAGGAAAAAAAATTTTAATAAATCCTATCCACATAAAATTTTGTGGGGCTTTATCAGTTACAAAATTTGATTTAAAATTGTGAAAACTTATTAAATTATTATACTTTTTAAGTATCAGATTTAATGGATTTTTTATTTCATCAAGTATTTTTGATTTATTAAATTTTATACCTTCTAAGAAATTATTTTTTATAATCTCTGATAGATAATGAATTTCACCTGCACCCTCAACAGAATTATGAGAAGCTACCATTTGTTCAATTAAAGTAGTTCCAGATCTTGGCATTCCGCAAATGAAAATGTTTTTGTTTGATTTATTTGGTTTTGGCTTTGTAATATCAATATTGTCAAAAAGTTTTATAATGTTATCAAATAGTTTTCTTGTGTTTTCTAGCACATGGGCTCGATTATGTTTTTGAGTTAAATTTGCTTTTTTTAAAAATTGAAAAGAATTTTCATAGTCTTTAAGATCCTCATAGGCTTTTCCTAAAGCAAAAAAAAGTTCAGCTTTTTGGTTGGAATTTAAACTTTTATCATCAATAAATTTATTCATCTCTGCTAGATGTTTCTGATCTTTATTATAGTTAATCATTGTACTTAAAAGTTTGTGAGCATTTGTATTAGAAGGTTGAATATCAAGAATTTTTGAAAGATAATTTTTTGCGTCATTCATTTCTCCAATGCCCTGACAACAAATAGCAAGATTTAATAAAAGATTAATATTTTTGGGATCTATTTCAAGACCTTTTAACAGTAATTTTTTTGCTTCTTGATATTGATTGATTTCTCTTTTTAAGTTTGCGTAATTATTTAAAGCTTTAACATTTGCAACGTCATTACTAATAATTGTTTTATATAAATTCTCAGCTTCCTCAAACTCAAATAAATTTTTATAGGAATTTGCTAAATTATTCATCGCTGCATAATTATCTTTTTGAGCTGATAATGCTTTATTGAAGCAAATGATAGATTTTTTTACTTGATTACATTGCTGTAAAATTAAACCCTGTAAATTTAAAAGATAAGAATTATTTGGAAATTTTTTTTCTAAACTCTCACATTTAGACAATGCTCGGGAAAATTTCTTTAAGCTTATTAAATCGTTTATTTCGACTATTCTGTTTTTAAAATCCATAGAATAATTGAATAAAACACAAGAAATTAGGCTGGTTTATTCATAGAATTAAAAAACTCTGCGTTATTTTTTGTGTCTTTTAATTTTGAGTTAATAAACTCAATTGCATCCATTGTTCCCATTGGAGCAATTATTCTTCTTAAGACATTCATTTTCTGCAAATCACTTTTATCAAATAATAATTCTTCTCTTCTTGTTCCAGATTTAGTTATATCTATTGCGGGATAAATTCTTTTATCCGCGATTTTTCTATCTAAAATTGTTTCACTGTTTCCTGTTCCTTTAAATTCTTCGAAAATTACTTCATCCATTCTACTACCTGTATCAATCAGAGCCGTAGAAATAATCGTCAACGAGCCACCTTCTTCTATATTTCTTGCTGCACCAAAAAATCTTTTAGGTCTTTGAAGTGCATTCGCATCAACACCACCCGTTAAAACTTTTCCCGAACTAGGTATTACTGCATTGTAAGCTCTTCCTAATCTTGTTATAGAGTCTAATAAAATAATAACATCTTTTTTGTGTTCAGTTAATCTTTTGGCTTTTTCAATAACCATTTCAGCCACTGCAACGTGTCTTTGGGCTGGTTCATCGAAAGTAGAACTAATTACTTCGCCTTTTACAGTTCTTTGCATGTCGGTTACTTCTTCTGGACGTTCATCAATCAATAACACCATTAGATAACATTCTGGATAATTTTTAGCTATTGAGTTTGCAATACTTTGCAAAATCATTGTTTTTCCAGCCTTAGGTGGAGAAATAATTATAGATCTTTGTCCTTTGCCGATTGGGCTAACAAGATCAATAAGTCTTGGAGTTAAATCTTGTTTTTTTTCGACTTTTGTAGCTTCAACTTCCATCACTAACTGTTTATCTGGATATAAAGGAGTTAAGTTATCAAATGCAATTTTGTGTCTTGCTTTTTCTGGTTCCTCAAAATTAATCTTACTAACCTGTAATAACGCAAAATATCTTTCTCCTTCTTTAGGAGCTCTTACTGGTCCTTCAACTGTATCTCCAGTTCTCAAACCAAATTTTCTAATTTGGCTCGGGCTCACATAGATATCATCTGGTCCTGGTAGATAATTTGACTCCATTGCTCTTAGAAAACCAAAACCATCTTGTAATAACTGCAAAACACCTACACCAGTAATCTCCTCTTTTTCAGCGACTTTTTTAAGAATTGCAAAAAGTATTTCTTGCTTTCTTAATGTACTAGCATTTTCTATACCAAGCTCTTCTGCTTGAGTAATGAGCTGTTCAGATGATTTTAATTTTAATTCTTGAATATTCATGATTGTTTTTTTGATAAGGGCTTATCAGATGATAATAATATATATACTCTTTGAAGTATTACAAGACAGTTAATAAATATTAAAAAAATCAATAAAATTAGGGTTTTTTAAACATATTTAATAATTATTTCCTAACTCTTTTGAAAAATCATCAACTTTTGACCAATCTGTAAATTCATATGATTGGGAAGTGTCTGTCGGGCCCTTGGTTATGAACATTATAAATTTAATTATATATTTGTCAAAAAAGTTGTAATTGGGGTAATCAACCTTGCCAGCAAACACGCTTATTTTATTTGGTTTCCATTTAGATATTCTTAAGAATTTATTTATATAAGGGTTTGTTTCAGCTGTATTTTTTTCTGGTTTTCTTGCAACAACATTTACTGAAAAAAAAGCACTTTTTTTTTGATCTAAAATATTTTTGTTTAAATTAATAAATTTATAAAGGTCTTTGGAGTGCTTGCCATATCTAATGCTAGCACCGATTATAATTTTTTTAAAATTAGATAGATCAACTTTTTTAGCATCTTTTAAAGATAGAAGTTCTACTACATTTCCATCGTTTAGAAAATTTTTAATTCTTTCACAAATTGTCTTTGTGTGTCCGTCTGTAGTTGAATAAATAATTAAAAAATCAAACATAATTTGCTTCTCTTATGATTTATTCATCACTTGTTGTGGCATTTTTTCATAAAACTTTTTATCTAGCTGATATTCTATATCCTCTTTATCTTGCGCCGAACCCTCTGCCTGTGTAAATGTGTATTTTGCAAAATCTTTACACCAATCCTTTTTGGTGTTTAAACATTCTATCGGATATACGTTTCCGCCCCAATCTTTTGCTTCATTGACGAGTTCATGACCTAGTTCGTCGGTAGTTTCTAGACAGTCAGCAACAAAGCTTGGGGAATATATCGCAATTTCCTTTTTGCCTTCAGTAATTAATTTTTTTACAACGTCTTCGGTATAAGGGGTTATCCACTCCTCAGATCCAAAACGGCTTTGAAAACTCATCATACATTGTTCTGGCCTTATATTCTTTAAATTATTCGTTATAAGACAAAACGTTTCGTAACAATGCCTGTAATAATCGTCCCCCTTATTAACAATTCTTCTTTTTTGCATGCCATGAAAAGTAATTATTAGGTTGTCAATTTTTTTTCCCTCTTGGTTTAGCTCATTAATTTTAGTATCAACTTGCCTTACTGAGTTATCTATAAAAGCATGTGTTCTGTGGAAATTTGTAATAACTTCAAAAGTTGGGATCTTAACTCTTTTTGATAGCTCTTTTGCTAAAGCATCTATACCTGAGGCTATTGTGCTTTCAGAGTACTGTGGAAACATCGGTATAACCAACAATTTCGTTGCGCCAATCCCTTTTTTTAAATCGTCTTCCCAGCTATCATAAACTTCATTTACATACGGGGGCGATAAAAGAAAAGCATGATTTACTTCGACATAGCCATTAGGATCGATTTTCTTTAGCTCTTCTCTAACATTATTTGTAAAATCTCTTGTGTTTGTAATTAAAGGAAAGCTTTTTCCATCCCATATTCTTTCATAAAGTTTGGCAGATTTTTTAGGCCTAAAAGGTAATACAAAAAAGTTTAAAATTATTTTCCATAACCAAGGGTTTATATCAATCACTCTTGGGTCTCCTAAAAATTTTCTAAGATATTTTCTTAAAGCTTTGGTTGTCGGCTCAGAAGGGGATCCAAGTTGAACAAATACGACTTTTGTTTTTCTTTTAGGGTGTGTATAAATCTGGTTCATATTAATAATTTTTTACTGTTTTTACTAAATAATCAAACATATTAGGGTCTGTCTCTGGAAGCACTCCGTGTCCTAAATTAAATATATATGGATGATCTTTAAAAATATTGAGATATTTTGAAGCTTCTTTTTTTAAGGTTTCTTTATCTGTT
>CACNVX010000012.1 GCA_902624045.1 uncultured Pelagibacteraceae bacterium | reverse complement strand
AAAATAGTAGTCAAATTATAAATGGGAAATTTAAAACAATCAATTTTTGCTGGAATATTTTCAATATTTACAATTGGAATTTTAACGGCTTTAACCTATAAGACTGATCTTGGAATTTTTATTATTGCATCTTTTGGATCATCTATGGTATTGCTTTTTGGCTATCCGGAAAGTCCTTTCGCTCAACCTAAAAATGTTTTTTTTGGTCATTTGTTAACTTCTTTAGTTGGAATGTTTTTTTTGCACTTTATACCTTTGCCGATATTTATAATAATTCCTCTTGCTGTTGGTTTTGGTGTTGGTTTGATGATACTATTCAATGTTACTCATCCGCCTGCAGGTGGAAACCCAATTATTGTGATTATTGGAAGTGTTTCAATCGATTACTTGTTAAGCCCAGTAATATCAGGTTCAATAATTATAATAATTTTTGCGATTATATTAAATCGTTTAATTTTAAAAAAAAATTATCCAAGTTAAATTATTTATTTGCTAGCCACTCTATTAGTGTGTTAGATATTCAAGATTTTATTAAAATAGTAAATTATAGGAGTATTAATGAAAATACTATGCGTATTATACGATGATCCAAAAGGTGGAATGCCAAAAACTTATCCTCTTTCGGATCTTCCAAAACTAGAAAAATATCCTGATGGAATGACACTTCCATCTCCAAAAGGAAGAGATTTCACTCCAGGAGAATTATTAGGATGTGTATCTGGTGAGTTAGGTTTAAGAAAGTTTTTAGAAAGCAACGGACATGAGTTAATTGTCACGAATAGTAAAGATGGTGACGGCTGTGAAGCAGATAAACACATCGTCGATGCAGATATTGTAATATCACAACCTTTTTTCCCTTATTATTTAACTAAAGAAAGAATTGCAAAAGCGAAAAATCTTAAAATGGCAATTACTGCTGGTATAGGTTCAGACCATGTAGATTTACAAGCAGCTATGGACAATAAAATAGATGTTGTTGAAGTAACTTTTTGTAATTCAAGATCTGTTGCTGAACATATTGTAATGATGATTGTGTCGATGGTAAGAGATTATCATACGCAACATAGAATTGTTAATGAAGGTGGTTGGAATATCGCAGATGCAGTTCAAAGATCTTACGATGTAGAAGGTATGCACATTGGAACTGTTGCTGCTGGAAGAATAGGTTTGGATGCTTTAAGAAAAATGAAACCATTTGATGTACACTTACATTATTTTGATAGGCATAGACTTCCTGAAAGTGTTGAGAAAGAATTAAATCTTACTTTTCATGAGTCTGTTGAATCAATGGTGAAAGTTTGTGATGTTGTAACTATCAACTGCCCGCTTCACCCTGAAACAGAAAACCTGTTTGATGATGCTATGATAAGTAAAATGAAAAAAGGAGCTTATATAGTTAATACCGCTAGAGGTAAAATTTGTAATCGTGAAGCGATTGCTAAAGCACTAGAAAGTGGTCAGTTAAGTGGTTATGCTGGTGATGTATGGTTCCCGCAACCAGCTCCAAATGATCATATATGGAGAAGTATGCCTCATCATGGTATGACACCACATACATCAGGAACCTCTTTATCTGCACAAGCAAGATATGCTGATGGAGTAAGGGAAATTTTAGAGTGTTTCTTCGAAGGTAGAGAGATAAGAAATCAATACTTAATTGTTCAGAATGGTCAATTAGCAGGTATGGGTGCTCACTCTTACAGTAAAGGATCTGCTACTAGCGGCTCAGAAGAAGCTGCAAAATATAAGAAAAAATAAATTTAATTTTAAAAAAAAAGCGGTTTATATTATTTTAAACCGCTTTTTTTATGGATAAAGTTAATTGGAAATTTGACAATACTTACTCAAAACTTTCTAAGTCATTTAGAGAGTTAATAAAACCAACACCAGTCCATAAACCAGAAATAATAATTTTTAACTATCAATTAGCCAAAGATCTTAATTTAGATTTTTCAAAGGTAAGTAATGATGAATTATCAAATATTTTTTCTGGAAATGATTTACCAAAAGAATCTCAAACATTAGCACAAGCATATGCGGGTCATCAATTTGGTCACTTTACTATGTTGGGAGATGGTAGAGCAGTTTTGTTAGGTGAACATTTAGATAGTAAAAAAAATCGTTATGATATTCAATTTAAAGGCTCTGGAAGAACCTCATTTTCTAGAGGAGGTGATGGGCGTGCAGCTTTAGGACCAATGCTAAGAGAATATTTAATTAGTGAAGCTATACATTCATTAAACATTCCAACAACGAGAAGCCTTGCTGTAGTTAAAACTGGAGAAAAAGTTGTAAGGGAAAATCTTTTAGAGGGTGCTATTTTAACTAGAATTGCTTCTAGTCATATTAGAGTGGGTACATTCCAATATATTGCAGCAACACAAAATATTGAAAATTTAAATACATTAGTAGACTATACAATTAATAGACATTACCCCGAGTTAATCTCCTCTAAGTTTAAAGCTTATGATTTATTAAATAAAGTAATCGAAAGACAATGTAGTTTAGTAACTAACTGGATGAGGGTTGGATTTATTCACGGTGTAATGAACACTGATAATATGTCAGTATCTGGTGAAACTATTGATTATGGACCTTGTGCCTTTATGGATTATTATGATCCAAAAACTGTATTTAGCTCAATAGATAAATTTGGAAGATATGCTTTTTCTAATCAACCACCAATTACAAAATGGAATTTAGCAAGATTTGCTGAATGTATAGTTCCATTAATTGACAAAAGCGAAGATTATGCAATTAAATTAGCTACTGATTTAATTGATAATTTCCAAAATATCTATGAGGAAAAGTGGTTAAAAATGATGAGAAATAAACTTGGTCTATTTGGCGAGGATAAAAATGACAAAAAATTAATTACTGATTTGTTAGATTGGATGAAAAAAAATAAAGCAGATTACACAAATACCTTTTGTCATTTAATGGATATTAGATCTAATGATGATATTTATAAAAAAACTAATTTTCTTGCGTGGATTGATAAATGGAAAAAAAGATCAGATCTAAATAATTCATCTAAAGAAAATCAAATTAAACTTATGAAATTAAATAACCCAATTGTTATACCTCGAAATCATAAAGTAGAGGAAGCATTAACAGACGCAGATAAAGGAAATTTAGATAAAATAATGAAACTGTTAAATATTTTAAAAGACCCTTATAGTAGTCAAGATATAACTAGCGAATATCATTTGCCCGCACCAAAAAGTTCTAAAAAATATCAAACTTTTTGTGGAACTTAAAATTATAAAACATAAGGCTCTGGCCTAGCTGTTTTACCTAAAACTCTCTCAACTGCAAAATCACTTATATCAATTGTTTGGTAAGACCCTGTTGTGATTAATTCTGTTAAAGCTCTACCTATACCTGGTGCTTGCATTAATCCTCTGCCTGTAAATCCAGATGCCAAATATACATTGTCATATTTAGGGTGTTTACCAACCACTGCATTGTTATCTAACCTATTACAATCATAATAACCTGCCCATCCACCAGTTAATTTTAGTTCTTCAAAAGCAGGTATTCTCTTAGCTAGTGCTGGCCAAACTAACTCCTCAAAGTCATTCCAGGCTGGCTCTAAATCTTCTGCATCAAAAACAGAAATAGGTGAACCTGCCAAATATTCTCCACCTTCTGGTCTCCAATAAACGCCTGTGGTTAAGTCTCCACTTAATGGCATCTCTTTTATATATGTTGGACATTTAACTCTAAAGACAGTGTGTTTTTGAGGAACAACTGGAATATCTTCTAATAATTCTTTTGTCCAGCAACCAGCAGCAGATACAATTGTTTTGGCGTTAATCTCCGAAATACTTTTTACTTCACCTTTAATAAATTCAGCTCCAAGATCTATAGCTTTGCTCTTGAGGGCACTATGAAACATAAATGGGTCAATCCATCCCTCACTTTGATTGTCTGTATAAGTTGCTGTCTCTATCCCATCACTGTTTACATATGGAAAAACATTAGATAATTCTGACCCTTTGATATTTTTTGTTCCTGCATTGCATTCTTTGTGGTTTTCTAAAGCCCTATATTGTTCCTCAGCATGTTCAGGACCAAACATTAACAAATAACCATTCGTTACCATACTAGCTGTAGGGTTGGGATTTTTTTTAGTTTTTAATAACTCTGGAATTTGAAAAATAAATTCTCTTGCAAATTTTCCTAGCAATATATTTTCTCTTTGAAAAAATTGTCTTCTAAAACCACCAAGCGATAATGGAAAAGAAGCTGTTTTATAAGTAGGATCTCTCTCAATAACTTTTACTTTTCTTCCTTCTTTAGATAAGAAATAAGCTGTTGCTGCTCCTATTATTCCACCACCAATTACTACAACATCATTCATTTTAATTTAATATTATTAAGCTTGTATTCAGAATTAGTGCAAAGCTACACCAAAGTAAATATGGAATCATTAAATAGGCACTCATCATCTTGACACGTTTAAACCTTAAAATCAGATTGATTATCAATGCTATTAAAAAGATTATTACTAAAAGAGCCAAAACCATATTGTGAAAAACGAAAAAAACTATACTCCAAGTTGTATTTAAAATTAAATGAATAAAATAAATATAAACAGTATTCAAATTTTTATTTTTAGTATGCCAATAAAGCCATATCGAGATTGTCATCATTATATAAAGAGTTGTCCAAACAGGTCCGAATACCCAATCTGGTGGATTAAATACTGGTTTATTTAGTAATGAGTACCATGGTTCTTTAAATGTCATAGTAGCTAAACCACCAATCAATGAAGCAGAGAATGTAATGGTAAGAAAAAATATAAATGTTAAAAACTTATTTTTAAACATGTTAAATATATACATAACAAAAAATGAGTAAAAAAACTATTTGGATTACAGGCGGTAGCACAGGTATTGGTAAAGCTTTAGCAATTAAATTTGCCAGTAAAGGATGGAATGTAGCAGTATCTGCTAGAAGATCAGAATTATTAAATGAACTTTCTAATTCTTATGAAAATATTTCAGGTTTTCCATTAGACGTTACGGATAAAGAGAAGTGTAAAGAAATATTTGATGATATCAAACAAAAGTATCAAAATGTTGATATTTGTTTTTTTTCGACTGGAACATGGGATCCAAAAAAAGAAAAAGATATAGACGTAGAGCAAATAGAGAATGTATTTAAAGTAAATTTTTTTGGAACTGTAAATAGTATTAAGGCAGTTGAACAGTACTTTAGAGATAAGAAAAATGGTGTTATTACTATAGTCTCATCAATTGCGGGATATAGAGGACTGCCTAATTCAACTGGATATGGACCATCTAAATCTGCATTAAATAATTTAGCTGAAAGTCTTTATTTCGATTTTAAAAGATACAACGTGCGTGTTTGCTTAGTTTCTCCAGGATTTATTAAAACACCAATGACAGATAAAAATGATTTTAAAATGCCATTTCTTAAAACTCCTGAATATGCTGCAGATCAAATTTATGAGGGTTTGGTTAATAAAAAGCTGTTTGAAATACATTTTCCAAAATCACTTACAATAACTTTAAAACTATTAAGTTTTTTACCAAGTAAGATATATTTTTATTTAGTTGGAAAACTTACAAAATATCAAAAAAAATAATTAATCTTTAACAAACACAACTGTTAGCTCTGCTACTTTAAAACCAAATTTTGTCATAGTAGCTCTATTAATTGCAACTTTATCATCTTGTTTGAAAATCCAATCATCAAAAGTAATTTTCATCTCTTTACCTTTAACTGGGACTAATAAAACATACTCAAATTTGAAAGCTGGGCCATATGAAAAACCTTTTGCTTTACCAACAACATCACCTGCCGTTCCTTCGTAATTATGCTCATCAATTTTACTTATTGTCCATTCTCGATCTTGAACTTCGCCATCGTCCCAATTAAATTTTTCTGTAAGGATTAATTGCTTTCCATCCCAGGTACCATTTAAATCTGCAGAAAATTGTCTTGTTACTTTTCCTGATCTATTTTGAAGAACTCCCCAAGCCTTAACATTTCCAGATAAGTATTCCTCTATTATTAGTCTTGGTTCTTTGTTTTTAAAGTCTTCTGGTTTCATGGAACTATTATTTGAGCAACTTGTAATTAAGATTAATGAAATTATCAATGAAATTGACTTAATTATTTTTATATGTCGCATAAATATCTCCATACTTTTATTTGTTTTGCATTGAAAATTGTATTAGATCAATATTTTTTGACTTAAATCCTGCCTCACAATAAGAAAGGTAAAACTCCCACATTCTTTTAAATGTTAAGTCAAAACCTTGGTTTTTTATTAAATCCCATTTTTTTAAAAACTCGTTTCTCCATATAGCCAATGTATTTGCATAATCATTTGCATAAGAAATATATGAATTTACAGTCAAATTGTTTTCAGAAACGTAACGATTAATAATATTTTTATTTGGTAAAAAACCTCCAGGAAAAATATATTTTTGAATAAAATCTTGTTTATTTTTATACCTATCAAACAAGCTGTCATCAATGGTAATTGCTTGAATAGCTGCCTTTCCACCTTCAGATAAATTGTTTTTTATTATTTTAAAATACTCCTCTAAATAATTTTGACCAACGGCTTCAATCATTTCTATTGAGGCAATAGAATTATATTTACCCTGAAGATCTCTATAATCCTTAATTTCAATATTTACTTTTTCATTTAAACCACAATTAAAAATTCTTTCCTTTGCATATTCAAATTGTTTTTTTGATATCGTAATACAATCAAGCTTAACATCATATTTTTTACCTAAGTATTCAGCAAAACCACCCCAACCACATCCTATTTCTAAAACCTTGTCACCATTATTTGGTTTGATTAGATCAATTAATTTTTGATATTTGTTATTTTGAGCGTCAGAGAGATTCTTTGATCTATCATCAAAAATAGCACTAGAGTAAGTAAGTGTATCATCTAACCAAAGAGAAAAAAATTCATTTCCTAAATCATAGTGTTTAGCAATATTTTCTTTACTTCGACTTTTTGTATTTTTAATTATTTTATTTTTTAAAAAATTTATTATTGGAAAATCAAGGAGTCCTGAAAATTTATACACAATTTCTATGTTTCTTGCTGTTACTTCAATTAAATCCGATAAATTGTGGGTTTCGAACTCACCTCTCATATAACTTTCGGCAAATCCAATACTGCCACCTCTGATTAAATTATAATTAAAACTTGGTTTTTTTATTAATATATTTGCTTTTAATTTGTGATTAGGGTCTCCGAACTTTAAAATTTTTCTGTCAAATGTAGTTACTTCCAAATAACCATAATTTATTCTTTCAAGAAATTTAAAAACTAATTTATCTGCTGCATTATTTAAAAACATCAATTTTCTATTGTTAAATTGTTTTTTATTTTTAATTTTTTCTTAATAAATTTTATTCCTTTAATCCACAATTTAAACGCCTCAAAATGTATCGCAGAAATTATCTTAAACGTCATTAAAGGGTGTTTTAGGTAAGATTTCATCAAATTTTTACTAGTTAATTCACATCTTTCACCATCTTGAGATGCAAAAAGAATTTTTCCCTCTTTATCATATTGATCTATAACAACAGATAGTTTTTCTCTTGGATGTAATATTCTAAAAAAATAGTTACAATCCATTTCAATAAATGGTGAAACATGAAATTTCTTCGAACAATTATTTTGAATTAATTTATTATCACCCTCTACTTTAAATACATAAGTATGTTGTTCACCAAAAGTATTTTTAACTTCGTATAGAATTGAAATTAGGTTTTCATTTTTATTGTATATAAAAAATATACTTAGTGGATTAAAAACATAACCTAATATTCTTGGATAACATAAAAGTTTTACTTTTATATTTTCTGTGTTAATTTTATTAATAGTTAAGTTATTTTTTACCCAATCTAAAAGAGATGAGCCATCACGCTCACCATGATCTTTCTCGTAAAAACTTATTAAATTAAATTTATTTAAAGAAAAAAATTTTAAGCTTTCATCAAGCTTATTAAGTTCTGATAAATCTATAAATAATGAAAATACTTTATATTTAAAAAAATGTTCTTTAGGTTTAAATCTTTTATGAATTACACTTCCGTTATATATATAAGAGTTAATCATCAAGGTTTTTAAGCATTTCAATAGATGATTTTATTCCATCTTCATGAAATCCGTAACCAAAATAACTGCCACAAAAAAGGATATCTTTCCGATTTTGTATTTTCTCAAGCTCAGATTGAGAATCTAATGCTTTTTGATCATAATAAGGGTGTGTAAATTTTACTATTCTCAATATTTTTCTCTCATCAATATTAAAGTAAGGATTAAGTGTTAAAAAAATATCTTCATCACACTTTAAATTTTGTAATAGATTTAACCAATATGTAATTGAATTTTTCTCTAAATTTTTATCATCTATTGAAGAGTTCCAAGAAGACCAGGCTTTTTTGTTTTTTGGCATAGCTCGCTGATCTGTATGTATATAAGCTATATTTTCTTTGTAACTGAAATTAGAAAGAATATTTTTCTCATCATCAGTTGGATTTTCAATCAACTTTAAGGCTTCATCAGCGTGTGTTGCCAATATTACTTTATCATAATCAAAGAATTCGCTTTCTCCACCATAATACAAATCAAGTCCTGATGATTTTCTTTTTATTTTTGTAACCTCATAATTTTTATAGTGTGCACCACTTATTTGTGAAAGTATTTTGCCTACATAAGCTCTACTTCTATTAGTTACTGTATACCATTGTGGTCTATTTTTAAGTTTGAATAATCCATGATTTTGAAAAAATCTGAGAAAAAAACTAATTGGCATATTGCTAGCTGCATAAGGAGGCATCGACCAGATCGCAGATACCATTGGAATTATATGATAATCAATAAATATTTTTGATAATTTGTTAATTTTTAAATATTCGCCTAGAGTGACTTTATCGTTTGATATAGTTGCTTGATCACTCTTTTTATAAAATTTAATTATATCAAAAAACATTTTTAAAAAATCAATATTAAACAAATTTGATTTATTTGAAAAAATTCCACTCAATCCTTTCCCACAATACTCAAATTTCGTATTATCTACTGACACTGAAAATGACATATCGCTTTTTTCAATTTGAATATCATTTTCTTTAAAAAAATTGATTAAATTTGGATAAGTTTGAAAATTAAAAACAATAAAACCAATATCTACTGAAACTTTTTTTTCATCAAAAAACAAATCTATTGTATGAGAGTGTCCACCAAAATGATCTTCTCGCTCTAAAAGATCTACATGGTGTTTTTTAGATAAATAATAAGCAGCACTTAATCCAGAAATGCCTGAGCCAACAACAGCAATTTTCATTAATATTATGCTGCATCCTCTTTAAACTCATCCATACTTGGACAAGTACAAAAAATATTTTTATCTCCATATACGTTATCAACTCTTGCAACTGGAGGCCAAAATTTATTTGATTTTAAGAATTTTGCTGGATATGCAGCTTGCTCTCTTGAGTATTTATGATCCCATTCATCTGATGCTAATTCAATATCTGTATGAGGTGCATTTTTAATTGGGTTATCAACTTTATCAAATTTTCCTGACTTGATCATGTCTATTTCTAGTTTAATACTAATCAAGGTATCACAAAATCTATCGAGTTCGGATAAGCTCTCACTTTCAGTTGGTTCAATCATCATTGTACCTGCTACTGGCCATGACATTGTTGGTGCATGAAAACCATAATCAATCAACCTTTTAGCTATATCTTCTTCTGTAATACCTGTTTCGCTTTTAATAGATCGGATATCAATTATACATTCGTGAGCTACATTTCCGTTTGAGCCTTTATAAAGAATTGGGTAATGATCTTTAAGTCTATGAGCTATATAATTTGCATTTAGAATTGCAACTTGGGTAGCTAGTTTTAAACCTTCGGAACCCATCATTTTAATATACATCCAAGAAATTGATAAAATACTTGAGCTTCCCCAAGGTGCTGCTGAAACTGCTCCTATTCCCGTAGCAGGTCCACAGTCTTTTACAACTGGATGATTAGGTAAATAAACTTGTAAATGTCTTTTGCATGCAATTGGTCCCATTCCAGGTCCTCCACCACCATGTGGAATACAAAATGTTTTATGTAAGTTTATATGACAAACGTCTGGACCAAAATTTCCAGGTCTTGCTATACCAACTAATGCATTTAAATTTGCACCATCCATATAAACTTGACCACCATGTTTATGGATTAACTCACAAATATCTGTGATTTTTTCCTCAAATACACCGTGTGTAGACGGATAAGTGACCATTAATGCTCCAAGATTTTCAGAATGCATTTCTGCTTTTTTCTTTAAATCCTCAAAGTCTACATTTCCCTCTTTGTCACAATCGACAACAATAACTTTCATTCCAACCATCTGTGCGCTAGCAGGATTTGTTCCATGTGCTGAGCTTGGTATTAAACATATATTTCTGTTTTCTTCACCTCTATCTAAATGATACTTTCTAATCACCATTAATCCTGCATATTCCCCTTGAGCACCTGCATTTGGTTGAAGTGAAACCCCAGAAAAACCAGTAATTGATCTTAGCCAATTTTTAAGATCAGTGAATAAATCTCTATATCCTTCCATCTGCTCGATAGGCACAAACGGATGAGGCTCTGCTAACTCTCTCCATGAAATAGGAATCATTTCAGCAGTAGCATTTAATTTCATTGTACATGATCCCAGTGCAATCATAGTTCTATTAAGAGCTATATCTTTATCTTCTAATTTTTTTAAATATCTAAGCATCTCAGTTTCTGAATGATATGAATTAAAAACAGGATGTTCTAAATATTTTGAGGTTCTTAATAAACTTTTTGGTAAATTAGGTAAACTTACTGTTGGATCCTCTTTTTTAATTGATTCTGCTGCATTAAAAATTTTTAATAATTGATTTACTCTATAAACATTTTTCTTTTCATCGAAAGAAACTGCCAGCATTTTTGAATTTACTTTTCTGATATTTACTTTTTGATCTAATGCATTTTTATAGATTTGATCAGTTTTATCTTTAGTAACAATTGTAACCGTATCAAAGAAATGATCTGAATAAATTTCATATCCTGATTGTTTTAATTTATCTGCAAAATTTTTTGCTAATTGAGAAACTCTTTCGGCAATTGTTCTAATGCCTTTGGGACCATGATAAATAGCATATGCTGCTGACACGATTGCCAATAAAGCCTGGGCAGTACAAATATTACTTGTAGCCTTGTCTCTTCTTATATGCTGCTCCCTAGTTTGTAATGATAATCTATATGCTTTGTTTCCATGTCTATCTACAGAGACGCCTACAATTCTTCCAGGCATAGACCTTTTGTATTCATCTTTGGTCGCAAAGAAAGCTGCGTGGGGTCCACCATAACCCATTGGAATTCCAAATCTTTGAGAGCTTCCAACAGCAATATCTGCTCCTAGTTCTCTTGGTGTTTTTAATTTAGCAAGCGCTAATAAATCACAAGCTAATATTGCTTTACCATTTTTTTTATGAATTTTACTAATAGCTTCGCTTGGATCTTTTATTTCCCCTAATGTTCCTGGATATTGCAATACACCACAAACCAAATCTTCTTTTAATTTATCTAATACTTTATCTTCATCACCAACTAGAACTTTTAATCCCATTGGTTCTGCTCGTGTTTGAATTACATCAATTGTTTGTGGATGACAATTTTCTGAAACAAAAACTAAATTACTATCCTTTTTATTTAATCTATGACTTAATCCCATTGCCTCTGCAGCTGCTGTTCCTTCATCTAATAGAGATGCATTTGCAATATCCATTCCTGTGAAATCAACAATCATTTGTTGGAAATTTAACAACATTTCCAATCTTCCTTGAGCTACCTCGGGTTGATAAGGTGTATAAGAAGTGTACCAACCAGGATTTTCTAAAATATTTCTTAGAATTACGTATGGTGTATAAGTACCATAATAACCCATCCCTATAAAATTAGAGTAAATTTGATTTTTTTTTGAAATTGCTTTTAATTTTCTCAAAGCCTCATATTCTGAATTAGACTCACCAATATTTAATTCATCTTTTAATTGGATCTTTTCTGGAACTGTGCTTTTGATTAAATCATCTAGTGATTTGTAATTAAGTGTCTTAAGCATTTTGTTTTGATCTTCATCTGAAGGTCCAATGTGTCTTTTTAAAAAATCTTTTTGTGAATTATGTAACATTAGCTAGCACTCTCCTTTGCAAATTTATCGTATTCCTCTTTATTCATTAAACTATCCATTTCTGATTGGTCCTTCATTTTAAGTTTAAAAAACCAAGCTGAACCCTCAGGATCTTCATTAATTTTAGATGGATCATCAACTATTGCTTGATTAGTATCTACTACCTCGCCACTAACTGGAGTGTAAACATCACTAGCAGCTTTTGTTGACTCTACCACTCCAGCAGTACCATCTTTTTCAACATTCAATCCTTTTTCAGGAAGTTCCGCAAAAACTATGTCGCCAAGCATCTCTGTTGCATGTTTTGTAATTCCTATTGTGGCTACATCTCCCTCTAAAGTAATCCACTCATGTTCTTTAGAAAATTTTACTTCACTCATTAATTTACTCCTTTCACATAATTTTTTTTATAAAATGGCAATTTACAAACATTTGCTGGATGTTTTTTTCCTCTTACCTCAAGTAAAATTTTAGTATCAACTTTCGAAAACTCTTTATCAACATAACCCATTGCTATAGGTCCATTTACACTTGGTCCAAACGTTCCGCTAGTTATCTCGCCAATTTGTTTATCTGTATCATCAAATATTTTAGTTTTTTCTCTGGCAATCAATCTACCTTCAGGCTTAATGCCTACTCTTATTTGGCTTGCTCCATCTTGCATTTGGTTCATAATTTTTTTTGATCCAATAAAACCTCCATTTGATAACCTAGATTTTGAAATTGCCCATCTAAGGTTTGCTTCAACTGGTGTTTTATTAATATCTAATTCGTGACCATATAAACATAATCCAGCCTCCATTCTCAAGGTATCTCTTGCCCCAAGTCCTATAAGTTGTGCTCCCTTTTCTATTAAATTTTCAACAAATTTTTCAGCTTTATCGTTAGAAATTGAAATTTCAAATCCATCCTCTCCTGTATAACCCGATCTTGTGACAAATAATTTTTGATTATAAGAATCGAACCAATTTCCTGTCATAAAATTTAGTTGATCAACACCATTTATAATTGAGTTTAAAATTTCAACAGACTTAGGTCCTTGAATTGCTATCAAAGATCTATTGTTATCTAAATTCATTTTAAATTTTGAATCTAGTAAATTAGATAAAATCTCAAAATCTTGATCTTTGCATGCAGCATTTAAAATAATTAAATATCCCTCCTTTATTTTAGTTATAATTAAATCATCATAAATACCAGCATCTTCATTCATTAAAAAACTATACTTGGAACAGTTTTGTTTTAGATTTTTTAAATCTAGTGGAAAAATCTTTTCTAATTCTTCTGTTAAACTTTTTTCACCATATATAAATAACTGACCCATATGAGAAACATCAAATATTCCTGAATTCGATCTTGTAAATTTATGTTCTTCAATAATACCTTTGCTATACTGAATGGGCATTTCATAACCAGCGAATTCAACAAACTTAGCGTTGTTAATTTGATGAAGTTTATTTAGCGATGTTTTTTTTATTTCCATATTAACTCTTCTGTGCCCCCTCTGTCTTGGTGCCTGAGAGATTTGCTCCTTCGGCGAGAATAATTCTCTTTCCAGAGTTAATATGTACGGTCCTTTTGCCTGAGAGTTTCCGGGGTGGTTGCTCCTTCGGCGCTACAAAAGTAGTCTCTCCCGTATATAAATTTATAGCACATTTAAAATGTTTATGTGGAATTTATTTTGCTACCTTTTTGACAAGTAATGGAGACAAAAATTGTATAACCACTGCTGTTATAACAACGGCTCCTCCAAAAAGTACTACAAGTGGTGGGTTTTCGTTTGCAAACATCCATGCCCACAAAGGACCTAGAACAGCTTCAGTTAGCATAATTATCCCAACAAATGCTGAGGGAGTTGATCTTGCTCCAATTGTTATAAGTATAAAACCAAGTCCAACTTGAAAAAATCCTGCAATAAAACCTAAAAAAATATCGTTTGTTGAAACAATAATACTTGGTGACATAAACAAACCTATTAATGTTGCAAAAATTCCAGCAACGAGTTGTAAAGGTATCATGTCAACTTCAGGATATTTTCTAACAATTAAAATTAAGATCGCAAATGATATTGGCATAATGAACGCAACTAAATTTCCAGTCATTTGACCTGGTGTTAGTGAAGTTCCCAACATTAAAATAATACCAACCACTGCTGTAATAATGCAAGTTAATGTAATTTTTGAAATTTTTTCTTTTAAGAATACATAACCAAAAATTGCTAAAAACAAAGCTTGAGTCTGAATTATAAAGTTTGTATTTGCTACTGTTGTTTCGTACATAGCAAATACATAGCTAGCAAATCCAACAGATAAAATTATACCTCCAAATAAACCTGGCATTCCAGATTTATAAAGAGCACTGAAAATTTTCCCTTTGTAAGTAAATATTAAAAAAATTGTAATTACTGCAATGAAAAAAAGTGATCTCCAAAATAATATTTGCCAAAGTGTGGATCCATCAAAAGACTTAACAATTAAGCCTCCAAAACTCAGAGCGCATGCTCCAAGAAAAACTAAAAAAGGCCCTGATATTTTTGATAAAAAATTCATTAAATTTGTGAAAGTAAATTTTGAGTTTCCATTTCATATAACTTAAATAATGTTTCTGCATCAGATAAATTTATTTCTTTAAATTTAATTTTTGAACCAGGGGATATCTGAACTAATCGATTGTAATCAACACTTGCAACAACTCCTATTTTAGGATACCCGCCAACTGTTCCATGATCAGAAAGCATTATTATAGGACTCCCATCAGCTGGAACTTGAATAACCCCCTTAATCAATCCTTCTGATTTAATATTTGTATTAACAATATTCTCTATTTTAGGTCCTTCTAGCCTCATACCCATTCTGTCTGATAGTTTTGAAACAATAAATTCTTTTTCAAAAAATATTTTTTTTCCTTCTTCAGAAAAATAATCAAAATTAGTTCCTTTAATAACTCTTATGTTTTCAATTTTTGTATTTATATAATTAATTTTTTTAATATCTTGATTTATATTTATTTTTCTAAGATTTATTTTTTGACTAAAATCTAATTTTTTTCCATTATTTGATCCAATATTTGCTTTTGTGTTTATGGAACAGCTATTCCATTGGAGTTTGATATCTAGCTCACCTCCTAATGCTAAATAACCGTAAACAGATTTATTAGTGGAAATGATATTAATTTCATCACCATTTACTATTTGATAACTCTCATAACATTTTCCCTCAATTTCTGTATCATCTTTTTTTATCGTAAAAATTACATCTCCAGTAATTGCAAAATTAATTTTTCCTCCTGTGTATTTTAAATGAGGGCCCTGATATGCAAACTCAACAATTGGCGAGTCCAGGTTATTATTAACTAGCTTGTTAGCCAAAAGATAATTTCTATTATCCATAACTCCACTAAATGGAATGCCAAAATGATAAAGATTATCTCTACCTTTATCTTGAAAGGTTGTGTTAATCCCGGGCCTAATTATCTCAAAATAGTTATCACTCATTATAATTATTATATTGATCTAAAGTTATTTCTTTAAACGTTACCGTATCTCCGGGGTTTATTAGAGTTGGTTTATCTTCTACTGAACTATCAAATACTTTTACTGGCGTATTTCCTAAAATATTCCATCCACCAGGACTTTCGAAGGTATAAATATTTGCAAATTGCTCAGTTAATCCAACTGACCCTTTTGGAACTTTCACTCTTGGTGTTTCTAAACGTTGAGCTCTCATATTTTCACTTAGATCGCCCAAAAAAGGCATGCCAGCAATAAATCCAGTCATGTAACAAAAATATTCTTTATTTAGAAAATTTTCTAAAATTTTTTCTGAACTTAAATTTAAAATTTTTTCTAATCGTATAACATCGAGTGAGAAGCTTTCATGACAGCATACTGGAATTTCTATTTTCTTAGCGTTAAGTTTTAAAGAAGACTCAATTTCAAGATTTTCAATATATTTTTTAACCTCATCATAATTTGTCTTTCTTAGATCATATGAAATAATAAGTTTGTTATAAGATGGTGTTAAATTATTAATACCTTTTAATTTTTTTTCTTTTATAGTTTTGAAATATTTTATCACCTGTAAATTAATTGATTTATTTACTTCGTTACCAAAGTCACAGTACAAAGCTGAATCACCAAGATTTGATATATTTTTTATCATGTTGTGTTATACTTAGCATTATACTATGGAAATTAATATAAATTGTGATTTAGGAGAAAAATCTAAACATCATTCAAATAAGCATGATCCAGATTTACTCGAAATAGTTAATTCAGCAAATGTAGCTTGCGGTTATCATGCCGGCGATGATGAATCTATGAAACAAGTCGTTCAAATTTCAAAAGAAAATGGTGTTAGTATTGGAGCACACCCTTCATTTAATGATCCTGAAAATTTTGGAAGACAAAGAATTAACCTTCCTCCTAGTGAAGTAAGGCAACTAATTATTGATCAATATGAAATTCTTCAAAAAATTGCTCAAGATTATGGAGAAAATGTTACGCATATAAAACCGCACGGTGCCTTAAATAACATGGCATGTGAGGATATAGATTTAGCAACTACACTTGCTAAAACAATAAATGAGATTAATAAAGATTTGATTTACTTAGTACCGACTGGATCTAAAATGGAAGTAGCAGCAAAAAAAATAAATATGCGTATAGCATGTGAAATATTTGCCGATAGAAATTATGAAGACGACGGAAATCTAGTTTCTAGAAAAAAACCAAACGCATTAATTACTGACCCCTTAGAAGCACAAAAACACGTGTTAAATATGGTAAAAAATCAGTCACTTAATTGTCACAGTGGAAAGCAAATACCTTGTGAAATTGACTCCGTATGCATACATGGAGATAACGAGAGTTCGTTAGCTACTGCAAAATCGATAAAAGATAATTTATTAGAAAACGGACTTATTTTAAAACCTTTAACACATATGGAGAAATTTAATTAATGATAAAAAATACATTGATCACCTTTTTTTTATTGATTCTTTTATCTGCTAATTCATATTCTGCTGGTACAAGCTCTAGCTCAGACTCTAACAGCACAGATTATAGTAAAGCAGTTAAGTTTGTAAAAGCTGCAAAAAAATATGAGAGTGATGGAAAAACGGAAAAAGCAAATAAAAGATATATGAAAGCTTTAAAACTTTTAATTAAATCTAATAAAAGTAAACCTAATAAAGCTGATACTTTAAACTACTTAGGTTTTACAACAAGAAAACTAGGGGATTTTGAAGGTGGAGAAAAATATTACCTTCAAGGTCTTGCGATAGAACCAAATCATATTGGTATTAACGAGTATTTAGGGGAACTTTATGTTGCAACAAATAGAATTGATCTGGCTAACGAAAGATTAAAAATTCTGGAAAGTTGTAACTGTAAAGAGTACGATAGTTTAAAACAAATTATTGCAGGTACAAAAAAATCTAAATATTAGAATGCTTGATATTCAAGATCCGGCTGAAGCAAGAAAAGTAATAAGAGAGAATAAATATACTGATCAAACAGCTGGATCTGCAAGCAAATATGTTCAAGGTAACCTTTGTATTCTACCAAGTAAGTATGCACTAGATTTTGCATCTTTTTGCCAAAAAAATCCTAAACCATGTCCTCTTATTGGTTTTGGAACTAAAGGAGATCCTTCTTTAAAAGATTTAGGTGATATTGATATTAGAACTGATGTTCCCCAATATAGAGTTTGGGAAAAAGGAAAATTAGTTGATGAACCTTACGATATTAAAAAATATTGGAATGAAGATTTAACAACATTCGTTTTGGGATGCTCGATGTCCTTTGAATTACCATTAATTGAGGCAGGCATTCCTATACAACATATTGAAAATAATACAATTGTACCAATGTATAGAACTTCAATAGATTGTGAACCTGCAGGACAATTTTCTGGAAAACTTGTAGTTTCGATGAGACCTTTGAATGCAAAAAATACTATAAGATCAATTCAAATAAGTTCAAGATTTCCAGCTGTGCATGGAGCACCTATTCACTTAGGTAATCCAGATGAAATAGGAATTGAGGATATTATGAAACCAGAATACGGTGATCCTCCAAGAGCTATAAAAAATGATGAAATTCCAGTTTTTTGGGCTTGTGGTGTAACTCCCCAATCTGTTTTAGAAAATTCTAAACCTGATTTTTGTATTACTCATAGTCCTGGAAAGATGCTTATCACAGATAAGTTAAATAATGATTTGGCTGCTATTTAATTAGTTTCCTAAAAAAACTTTTGTAACCTTTTCGTTATCAATAAGATCTTCTGATTTACCATCAATAACCAATCTTCCACTTTCAAGTACGTATCCTCTATCGGCCATGCTCAATGCAAGTCGTACATTTTGTTCTACAAAAAGAATTGAAATCCCCTCTTTTACAATATTCTTGAAAATCTGAATTAAATCTTTCATTACCATTGGCGATAACCCTAAAAATGGTTCATCAATCATTAATAATTTAGGTAAACCCATCATACCTCTGGCGATTGCAAGCATTTGCTGTTCTCCTCCAGACATTGTTTTTGCTAATTGTTCTGATCTTATCTCTAATTTTGGAAAAATTTTATAAATTTTTTCTAAAGAATTACTCAGTTCAACCTTTGCTCTTGGATGCCATGCACCAAGTAATAAATTCTGCCTAACTGTTAAATGAGGAAATACTCTTCTTCTCTCAAGTACATGTGATATACCCAACTCAGTCCTTTTAAATGTTGGAATATTAGAAATTAAGTTATTTTCAAAATTAATTGTTCCTTTTCTGTGTTCAACCAAATTACTTATGGTATTTAAAATAGTGCTCTTTCCAGAACCATTGGGTCCAAGAAGAGCAACCATTTCTGCTTTATTTACATTAATAGAAACATCCCAAATAACTTGAAAATCATCATATAAAACATCAATGTTTTTAATATCAAGCAGCATCAAAAGTTCCTAGGTAGGAGTCTATTACTTGTTTATTTTTTTGAATTTCTCTTGGAGAGCCAAATGCAATACTTTTTCCTTGGTCTAAAGCTAAAACATTATCAGATATTTCCATAATAATATTAATATTGTGCTCAATTGTAATAATTGTTACTCCAGTTTTTTTTAGTTTTTTGATAAGATCAACCAAGCCAGGAATAGTTTTTTGATCAACACCCCCCGTAACTTCATCCATTAACAATAATTTTGGCTCTATTGCCATAGCCCTTGCCATTTCCAATCTTTTTCTTTGTCCAGTAGATAATTCTTTTGCAAAATGATGTCTTTTTTCTAAAAGATCTACAAAATCAATTATTTCTAAAGCTCTATCTCTTGCTTTTTTAATATTCTTTTCTTTAACAAATGCACCAATCATAACGTTTTCAAGCAAAGTTTGGTCTGCAAAGGGTTTAAGTTTTTGAAAAGTTCTACCCACACCTAAATTGCTTATTTTGTCAGGACTTAATCCAAAAATATTTTTTTCAAAAAATTTTACTTTGCCAGTATCAGCTTTTGTATAGCCAGTAATTAAGTCAAATAAGGTAGATTTTCCAGCTCCATTAGGTCCTATTATTCCAAGTATATTTCCTTCGTCTAATTCAAATGAAATATTGTCGTTTGCTTTAATCCCTCCAAAAGATCTACTTAAATTTTCAACAGATAATATTTTCATCTTTGTTTTTTTCTTTCTAAAATATCTTTAGGAATAAAAGATATCAGTCCATTGGGTCTAAAAATACATATGATCATTAAAATTAGACCATAAAAAATTAAATCAACTGCTCCACCTGTTCCACCAAGATAAATTCTTGAGTATTCTGAAATAGGAATAAGAATAGAAGCTCCAATAATTGGACCCCAGACATTGCCTATTCCTCCTAGTACTGTAATCAGCAAAACTATTATTGATATCTCAATATTAAAAACTCTATCAGGATCCACAATTAAAATATATTGAGCAAATAAACTTCCCATTGGCGCCATGATCATTGCTGAAATTACATATGCAATAATTTTATAATTTGATACATTAATACATAGACTTAAGGCAGCCTGTGGATCATCTCTTACAGCTCTAAGTCTGTAGCCTAATTTTGATCTACTTAAAAGCCAGACTGCAAAAAAAGTAATTAGGAAAAAAATTAAAAAAACGTAATAATAAGGTATCTTGCTGCTATGAAATTGAAGCGCTATCCAGGAATCCTCAGGTGTCATTGTAACCCACAATCCTGATGCCGCCCCTACTAAATCCCATCTTTGAAAAACAACCTGAAAACTTATGCCAATTAATAATGTAGCTATTGCAAAATAGTGACCACTTAGACGAAGCATTGGTATACCAATTAGAACTGCGAATATTGCTGATATAAACATTCCAAAAAAAATACTTATCCATGGAGTAATTCCGTATTGCATATAAAGGAATGAAGTTGCATAAGCACCAATTCCAAAGAAGGCTCCATGACCTAAGCTTATTTGTCCTGAGAAGCCAGCAATTACATTCCAAGATTGAGCCATAACAGCATGCATAAAAATCATAATGAACAAATGAAGATAAAATGAATTTAATCCAAACAAAGGGAGTGCAAATAAAAGAATAACTAAACCAAAAACAATGGATATAACTTTGTTATTTGTATTCCAAAGTGGTTCTGATTTTGCAGTTATTAATTTACTTTCCATTAATACCTACCAAATAATCCTTGAGGTTTATAAATTACAACAAGCAAATAAATTACAAAAACATATAATAATTTAAATGAAGGATCTATAAGAAGACCACCTAAAGACTCTACTAATCCTATTATTATTCCAGCATATAGACATCCAATAATACTTCCAAATCCACCTAGAGCTACAGCTACAAAAGCAAATAGAGCAAAATTAATACCTACATCAGTGAAAATAAAAAAATAATTTGCCATCATTCCACCTGCAACACCTACACATCCAAGGCCTATTGCCCAACCTATTGCGAACATTTTGTTAGATGGAATCCCTAAAACTTCTGCAGCATGTCTGTCCTGTGCCGTTGCCTGTAGTGCAAGTCCTGTTTCAGTTTTAGTAACAAATAGATACAGGCCAATAAAAGCTAGTAAACATACAAGACTTGCATAAAGTTGTGGTTGTCCAATAAATACCGATCCAACTTCAATCCTACCCTCTAATAAAGGTTTATCTACATTTCTAAAATCTGGAGTCCACAACAGTTGAGCAATTGATCTTATAAAAATAGATAATCCAAAAGTAGCACAAATTTGAATCAACATTTTAGCTTTTAAAATATATCGTATTAAAAAATAATGAGTGAGTATTCCACAAAAAGCTAAAAGTAAAATTGTTATTGGTATAGAGAAAAGTGGATCTAAACCAAATAAAGACCAAAGCCAAAAAGAGGAAAACATAGACAGCATCAAGTGCTCCCCATGCGCAAAATTTACTATTTCCATTAATCCAAAAATTAAACTTAACCCTGCTGCAATTAGCGCATAAATTAAACCCATCATTAATCCAGTAACTACTGCTTGAAGAATAATTTCAGATGTCATTTAAATAAATTAATTATCTATATATAGACAATTATATATATAAAAGTAAATCATTGAATTGATTTCTCATATGGTATTAAAATGTTGTTTTAAAAAACAAATACGAGAGGAAATAAATGAGAAAATTAATTCTTACAGTATTCGCTTTTTTATCATTAGTTTGTGCGCCAGTAATTAGTTACGCACAAGATGTTAAAATTGGAGTACTATATCCACTAACTGGCCCTGTGGCACAAGTTGGTAAGGATGCAGTTGCTGCTGTAAAAACTGCTTTAGATATAATTAACAACAGTCATAACATTCCTGGCATGCCTTTAGCTAAAGATGCAGGTTTAAAAGGATTAGGTGGTGGAAAAATATCTATCGTTGTTGGCGATCATGGTGGAAAGCCTGATGTTGGTGTTGGTGAAACAGAGAAAATGTTAAATTCTGATAAAGTTCATGCAATGTTTGGAGCTTACTATTCATCTGTGACAGGTGCTGCAAGTCAAGTTTCTGAAAGAGCTGGAATACCATGGGTTAATGGTGAGTCTACATCTCCTAAATTAACTACAAGAGGATTTAAATATTTCTTTAGAGTTACTCCACACGATGGTGAATTCACTCAATTAATGTTTGAGTTCATGAATGACTTTAATAAAAAAAATAGTAACAAATTAAATACTCTTGGTATTATTCATGAAGATACTCTTTGGGGATCAGACAGTGGTGGAACTCAAGATAAAATGGCGAAAGAACAAGGATATAAAGTTGTAGAAAAAATTAGCTACAAGGCAAAAACAACAACTTTAAGTTCTGAAGTTCAAAGATTGAAAGCAAAAAATCCAGATGTTCTATTACCATCTTCTTATACAGCAGATGCTTATTTATTTTTAAATACTGCAAAAGAGCTTGACTACAATCCAAAGCTTTTAGTTGCGCAAAATGCTGGTTATACAGATCCTAAGTTCATTGACACAATGGGAAGTAAAGCTGAAGGTGTTATTACAAGATCACCTTTCAACACCGACTTAGCAAAAACAATTCCTATGATCGGAACTGTGAATGATCTTTTCAAAACTCACTCTGGTGGAAGAGATTTATCAGATGTGCCTGCAAGAGCATTTACTGGATTTATGGCTTTAGCAAATGCAATAAATAATGCAGGATCTACTGACCCTGAGAAAATTAGACAGGCTCTAGTTAATTTAGATATGTCATCTGAGTCATTAATAGTTCCATACAGGGGAATTAAATTTGGTGCAGATGGTCAAAACGAAAAAACTAGAGGTATTTTGATGCAAGTTCAAAATGGAAAATATTGTACAGTATATCCATTTGAGTTAGCAGCTTGTGAACTGAAATATCCTATGCCTACTTGGTCTGAGCGATAATAACTATTAAATTTTAATAAGGCGGTCATAAAACTGACCGCCTTTTTTATTCACTGTATTTGTTGAATTATAAAAAAACTTGAAATATTATTAATTAATCTTGATTGAAGAACTTATAATTTTAACCAATATAATTTTTATAACAATGATATTAACAGCTGATAACGCTGTGATCGTTGGTTCTATAGCTTCAAATTTTGTTCCAAAAAATAGAAAGCAAATAATTCTTTGGGGTGTAATTGGAGCCTTTGTTTTTAAAATATTTTTTGCAGTTTTTGCAACTTTTTTATTTGAATTTTATTTTATAAAGATTTTAGGTGGTTTGTTATTAATTTGGATTGTAAACGATTTAAGGAAAGATTTATTAGACATTAAAAAAGTAAAACCCACTACTAAAAAAAGCAAAGAACCCTCGTACATAAGCAGTATTGGAAAAGTTTTATTTGCAGACATCATGATTAGTTTTGATAATGTGATTGGTGTAGTTGCTGCAGCAAAAGGATATTTTGGTTTTATGATATTTGGACTTATGTTGTCAGTCGTTTTAACAGGTGCTTTAGCAACATATATGGCTAATTATATACAAAGACATATCTGGATAGCTTATATTGGTTTAATTTTTATCTTAATCGTTGGTCTGCAATTAGTAATTGGTGGATTGGTTGATCTTGAAATATTAAATATTAATGAAGAATTTAAAAAATACTTTTAATTAATAAGAGTTTTTTTTACTTGGAAATTTAATTTGTTTAACTTCTTTCACGTAATTTAAAACCGCTTTAGAAATATTATTTCTAATATTAGAGTATTTTTTTACAAATTTATAATTAACAGGATTTAAACCAATAAAATCATCAAAAACTAATATTTGACCATCACAATATTTGGATGATCCAATCCCTATAGTTGGCACTTTTATATTTTGAGTTACAAGCTTTGCTAAAGAAGTTTCAACACATTCTAAAACAATAGAAAATACACCAGCTTTTTCTAATAATTGAGAGTCTTTCATAATTCTATCTCTCTCTGATTTTTTTTTACCCTTGGACATAAAATTCATATCTGACTGGGGAAGCAAACCTAAGTGTCCCATAACAGGAATTTGATTTTTGATTAAAGTTTTAATTATTTCATAAATTTTTTTTCCACCCTCTAATTTCACTGCATCACATTTAGTCTTAAGCATTATTTCTTTTGCATTTTTTAAAGCTTCTTTGGTATTTCGATAAGTATTATGAGGCATATCAACAACCATTAAAGCTTTTTTTATACCTAATCTTGCACTTTTTGAATGTTCAATCATAATATCTAAGGTGACTTCTTTAGTAGATTTATAATTATACAAAACAGAACCTAGAGAATCTCCCACAAGGATTACGTCACAATATTTATCTAAAATTGATGATACATTTTTAGAATAAGAAGTTAGACTTACAATTTTTTGTTTATTTTTTTTTTTTACTAATTCTAAAATTTTTTTTTTCATGAAACTACCAAGAGCCGGTATTTTCCATTGAAGCCCAAGGTTCTTTAGGTTCTAGATTTCCCTCTTGAAGTATTTCAATTGAAATTTTGTCGGGTGATCTGACAAAAGCCATATGACCATCTCTAGGTGGTCTATTAATAATATAGCCCATATCCATTAATCTTTGGCAAGTTTCATAAATATTATCTACTCTATAGGCAAGATGACCAAAATTTCTTGAACCTTCTCCAAGTTCATCACCATCCCAATTATAAGTTAATTCTATTTCTGCTTTTTCATCATTAGGTGCCGCAAGAAAAATTAAAGTAAATCTTCCTTTTTCATTTTCCATTCTTCTTGTTTCTTTTAAACCAAGTCCTTCGCAAAAGAATCTTAAGGACTCAGCTACGTTTTTAACTCTAATCATTGTGTGTAAATATTTCATAATATTGATTTATAATTAAAAACTACTCTAATTCAATAGTGCTAGGTGGTTTCGAAGTAACATCATATACCACCCTATTTATACCTTTTATACTGTTGACTATTTTATTTGATACATTTTGCATAAAAGATTTTTTAAATTCATAATAATCTGCTGTCATTCCATCTTCAGAGGTAATTGCTCTCAACAAACATAAATACTCATATGTACGGTTGTCACCCATTACACCTACAGTTTTGACTGGCAGCAATGCTGCGTAAGCTTGCCATATCTTGTGATAAAGACCATGATCTCTCAAAGCTTGGATGAAATAATAATCAGCCTCTTTTAAAATTTTAATTTTTCCGTTTGTGATTATACCTGGCATTCTAATCGCTAAGCCTGGACCAGGAAAAGGGTGTCTTGAAATAATTTCTTTACTTAGATTTAACTCTAATCCTAATTTTCTTACTTCGTCTTTAAACAAGAATTTAAGTGGTTCTACTAATTTTAAATTCATTTTTTTTGGTAAACCACCGACATTATGATGTGATTTAATTTTAGAAGTTTGACTGCCAGTAACAGATTTACTTTCAATTAAATCTGGATAGAGAGTTCCTTGGGCTAAAAATTTAACATTTTTAATTTTCTTAGCATATCGCTCAAATATTTTAATAAATAAATTACCAATTATTTTTCTTTTTTTTTCTGGATTAGAAATATTTTTCAATTTTTGTAAGAATTCATTTTCAGCATTTACATAAATTAAATTCATTTTTAAACGTTTCTTAAAAGTCTGAACTACTTGTACTTCCTCATTTTTTCGTAGAAGGCCAGTATTTACAAAAATACAATAAAGTTTTTTTCCAATAGCTTTATTCAGTAGTTGAGCAACTACACTACTATCCACACCTCCGGATAACGCACAAATAACTTTGTTAGTTCCAACTTGTTTTCTAACATTTTTAATTAGCTGATTTTTTTGATCCTTAGAAGACCAATTCCTTTTAATTTTACAAATTAAAAAAATAAAATTACTAATTAATTTTTTCCCATTCTTTGTATGAGTTACCTCGGGGTGAAATTGTACCCCATAATATTTTTTTATTTTATTTTCAACAATTGCAAATTTTGAATTAGTGCTTGATGCAACAACTTTAAAATTCTTAGGAAGTTTTGAAACTTGATCAGCATGGCTCATCCAAACTTGTTTGGATCTTTTATTTCCAAAAAAATTAGATGTTAAAAGACTATTATTTTTTTTATAAACATTAGCTAAACCAAATTCTCTATGTCTAGATTGTTTTACTTTTCCACCGTTGAGTTTTGACAAAATTTGGTGTCCAAAACATATTCCAAGAATTGGCACATCAAATTGTAAAATTTTTTTATCGAATGAATACTTGTTTATTTGATAAACATTTAATGGACCGCCAGATAATATTATTCCTTTAATACTGTTATTTATGTCTTTTAATTTTATTTTTTTGTGACTAACTATTTCTGAAAAAACACCTAATTCTCTTACTCTTCTTGCAATTAGTTGGGTAAATTGAGAACCAAAATCTACTATTAAGATTTTATTCAAACTTTGATCAAGACTCATTATTTTCTGGTTCTATATTTTTCAATGATTCTTGAATATCTACGTTTTCTTCACATAAGTTTTTACAAACTTTCACAAACTTATCTGAAAGAACTTTAACTTTTTCATAATTAGATTTTTCTAATGCGATTTTCATTAACATTAATAAAGCTTCCTCATTATCAGGCTCAATTAAAAGTGTAGTTTCTAAATTGTATTTTTCTTTTCTTTGATTTTCCTCGTGATTATAAATTTTTGCTAAATATAGATATGAATTTGCATCTTTTGGATTAAAAACTATATTTCTCTCAAATAAAAAACGGGCATCTTCATATTTTTCTTTTTTAAACAATTCTAAAGCTTCTTTAAAAAAATTTTCTTTACTAAAGGACGTGTTGTTAACAGAGGCTATTAAAAGTATTAATCCGATTAATTTTAAAAATCTATTCATCAATATCTACTATCTTTTTTTACCACATCTACATTATGAACCATACTTTCATAAAATCCAGCTTTTGTAATTTTCACAAATTGAGGTTTATTTCTTAATTTAATGATTGATTTTGATCCAAGATATCCCATTGAAGATTTCAATCCACCAATTAATTTATAAACAATGCTCCTAACATCTCCTTTATATTTTACAAAACCCTCAACTCCTTCAGGTACATATTTTGAAGAATCTTTTTGTTTTTTTTGAAAATATCTATCAGCTGAACCTTTGTTCATAGCCCCTATAGAACCCATTCCTCTAAAAGTTTTGAATAATTGTCCATTTTTTTTTATTAATTTTCCTGGGGTTTCATTTGTTCCTGCAAATAATGATCCGATCATTACAGCATCGGCTCCTGCTGCAAAAGCTTTAGCTAAATCGCCAGAATATTTTATTCCACCATCTGAAATTATTTTAACATTTTTATTCTTTAAACTTCTTCTAACATCTAAAATTGCACTTAATTGAGGAACTCCTATTCCAGCAACTAATCTTGTTGTGCAAATAGAACCTGGCCCTATACCAATTTTAATTATATCTACTCCTAATTTTATTAAGAATTTAGCAGCTTCTGGTGTTGCAATATTTCCTGCGCATAAAGCAATTTTTTTAGTCTTAATTTTTTTTATATATTTGATGATTTGTGCAACTTTTTTTGTATGGCCGTGTGCTGTGTCTACTACGATTAAATCTACACCTTCTTTAATTATTTCTTTAGCTCTAATAAATTCATTTGGTGCCGCACCCACAGCTGCTCCAACTATTAGTTTTAGTTTTTTAACTTTTTTAATCTCTGATAATTGTTTTTTAATATCAAGGTTCCTGTGTATTACTCCAATACCACCAGCTCTAGCCATAGCTATTGCCATTCTGCCTTCTGTGACAGTGTCCATTGCAGAAGATAAAAGTGGGATTTTAAGTTTTAAATTCTTTGTTAATGATATACTCGTATCTACATCAGAAGGTAATACTTCTGAATACTTTGGAACCAATGTAACATCATCAAAGGTAATTGCTTCTTTTATAGGAATCATGATTTTTTATATACGATTCCTTTTAAATTAAAAGTCCCTATCGAATTTTTCTACAAATTATAAAACTTTCTTTTGAGTCTTTTCTACTAGATTTCGGTTTAAAAACCTTAACTTCTTTAAAATATTTTTTTCCTTCTGCGACGATTTCGTTGAATGTACCACCCATAAAAATTTTGGAAATAAAATATCCATTATCTTTCATTAAGTCTTTGGCAAAATACATCGCCTCTTTACATAAATCTCCGGTTTGTATGGAGTCAATATTTTTAATGCCTGTTGTGTCAACAGCCATATCAGACATTACAACGTCGACTTTGCCATTTAAGTTTTTTTTTATTTTTTCTTGGATTTGTTCTTCAGTAAAATCTCCTTGGATTTGAACACTGTTGCCTATAGGTTCCATTTTTTTGAGATCTATTGATATTAATCTACCAGTTTTAGCAGCTTTTAGAGCGTATTGTGACCAGCTTCCTGGTGCAGCTCCAATATCAATAACAGACAATCCACCTTTAAAAATTTTGAATTTTTCATCAATTTCAATTAATTTATAAACTGATCTAGCTCTGTAACCTTCTATTTTAGATTGTCTGACATAAATGTCTCTTCTTTGTTTATTTATCCAATTTTTTGAACTTTTATTTTTTTTCAATTAATTATTAAACCTAAGTTTCATTTCAATTAAACTACCGTCAGTAGCTTTTACTTTTGAAATAAAATTTTTATCATTTCTGATTTGATCATTATTTTTTCCTGCAAAATGTACGATACCTATTTGATGATTTGGAAGATAAGGTTCAACTAGTGTATTTTTTTCTTTATCAAATTTTAATACTTCTATTAATGTCCAATTACAATATGCTGGTAATATCTCTACATTTAAACCATTATGATAAATTGTTATATTCATTGCTATTTGTTCTGAGCCCCAAATTTTTCCAGATTTTAATGCTGCTCTTAAATTTTTTTGCCAAACTTCCCAGTGAGATGCATTTGCTTCTAAAGCAAATACTCCAATATTTAGGTGAGGCTTTAAAGCAACTTCTCTTGCTATTTTTTCTGAGAAACCTGAGGACTTTGCATGTTTATAATTCTGTGACTTAACTCTAGCAAAACTCCCAAATACCCATTCAGCTCTTAAAACTCTTCCATAAGCTCTATCTGCTGAAGTCGCTATAGATAGTCTATTATTCTCACATCCTTTTAAGTATAGTTCAATTGCACTCCATGAGTTTACCCATGCATCCGCATCTATCCATAAATATTTCTTATAACCGGGAAAATATTTTGGTAAAAAAGCTCTTGATACTTGGCTTTTGAGCCATTCTTTTCCTTTAACTTTAAATTCAGGCACCTCTATATCCCAATCAGCTGATTTTATTTCATCAACTTTTTGTGAGAGCTGTTTTTTTTGTTCATCTGATAAACCTGCATCTAAAATACATATTGCAGTATTTTCACTTTCTTTAAAACGTTTAATAGATTCTACTAATTCATCTAACAACTCATAATAATTAGAGTCAGCTAAAGATATGATGACGTTTTCTTTCATTAGAGGATATCTTCAAGATCGTCTTCATCATCTTTAAAGTTTTGATCTTCATTTTGTTTTTTTAACTTCTGATAATGAAAAAAACTTATTGGTAGCATACCCAAATATACAATTGCACTTATAGTTATTACATTAAATGGATAAACGAGTAGCAAACCAAAAAATAAAACTATTCCAAATAATAAAAAAATTGTTGCTCTTCTTTGTATAACAATTTTTTTAAACGAATAACTTGGAAATTTACTAATAAGCAATAAAGATGTTATAATAAAAAAAGTTGGAACAATAACATTATAATTTATTTGAATAAATTCAAAACTAGTCATACTTAATATTAATGGAGTTAATACTAAAATACCACCTGCAGGAGATGGAACTCCTTCAAAAAAATTATCTTTCCATGATGGTGCTTGCCCAGTATTGACATTAAATCGGGCTAATCTCAGTGCAACACAAATTACATAAATAAGACACAACAACCATCCAAATCTACCTAATGTATTCAATTTCCAAAAATACATTATGAATGCTGGCGCTACTCCAAAACTTATCATGTCGGTTAATGAGTCTAATTCCTTTCCAACTTTTGATGTTCCTTTGATTAATCTTGCTATTCTTCCGTCTAGCCCATCAATTATTGCAGCCAAAATGATTGCAATAACTGCAAACTCAAACTTATCATCTAAAGCAAATCTTATTGAAGACAAACCTATGCATACTCCGATAAGAGTAAGCATATTAGGCAAAATCACTCTTGCATTATTTTTTTTTTCAGTAACAACTTTCAAATTATTTTTTGGTTGTTCCATATTTATTTTTTGGCTATTAATGTTTCTCCAGAAATCGCTGTTTGACCTACTTTAACTAGAGGTTCATAATTTTCATAATAAACATCTGCTCTACTTCCAAATCTAATCATACCAATTCTATCACCTTGATTAAGTTGTTGTTTTTTATTTGTTTCACAAACTATTCTTCTTGCAACTAATCCAGCAATTTGAACAATGATAATGTCATTTCCATAGTTATCTTTTATTTTATAATAATTTCTTTCGTTATCTTCACTTGCTTTATCGAGTGAAGCATTTAAAAATTTTCCAGGCTTGTATAAAATATCTTCAACAACACCAGAGCATGGTGTTCTATTCACATGACAGTCAAAGACATTCATAAAAATACTAATTTTATTAAATTTTTTATTTTCCAATCCAAGTTCTTTTGGACCATCTACCTCTTCTACTTTTATGACCTCGCCATCAGCTGGGCTAACTAAATAGCTATCGTCTCCAATGATTACTCTTTCCGGATCTCTAAAAAAATAATATACCCAGACAGTTAGCAATATTCCTAACAAACCTAAAAAGTTATTAATAAATAGAAAAATAATAGTTATGAATACAGCTATTACTATAAACTTGTATCCTTCTGTGTGGATCTTTGGAAATATTTTACTAAACATATTCTTCTATTTGCTAATTTTTCGATTAATATGTATATAAAACGATCAAATTCAATTAATAAGATAATTTTTATTTAATGAGCAAAATCAAGGTAAAATACCCAGTTGTAGAGCTGGATGGCGATGAAATGACTCGAATTATATGGGAGTTTATCAAGAATAAGCTAATTCTTCCATACTTAGATCTGGGTATTGAATATTATGATTTAGGTATGAAAAGCAGAGATAATACTGACGATCAAATCACAATAGACTCCGCGAATGCCATTAAAAAAATTGGTGTTGGAATAAAATGTGCAACAATCACACCTGATGAGGCAAGAGTAGAAGAATTTGGATTAAAAAAAATGTGGAGATCTCCAAACGGAACCATAAGAAATATTATTGGAGGAACAGTATTTAGAGAACCAATAATTTGTAAAAATATACCAAAACTTGTCCCCTCTTGGACAGATCCTGTAATCATTGGAAGACATGCATTTGGAGATCAGTATAGGGCAACAGATTTCAAAGTTCCTGGAAAAGGAAAAATGGAAGTCAAATGGACATCAGAAGATGGAAAGGATGAAATCAAATATGAAGTTTTTAATTTTACTGGTCCTGGTGTTGCTCTTTCGATGTATAATTTAGACAAGTCTATTGAAGACTTTGCAAGATCATGTTTTAGCTATGGGTTAATTAAAAAATGGCCTGTTTATATGTCGACTAAAAACACTATCTTAAAACAATATGATGGAAGATTTAAAGATATTTTCCAAGAAATTTTTGACAAAGAATATAAAAAAGAATTTGAAAAAAATAATTTAATTTACGAACATAGATTAATTGATGATATGGTGGCATGTGCAATGAAGTGGAGTGGTAAATATATTTGGGCTTGTAAAAATTACGATGGGGACGTCCAGTCAGATACTATGGCTCAAGGTTATGGGTCTTTAGGATTGATGACAAGTACATTATTAACGCCAGATGGAAAAGTAATGGAGGCCGAGGCTGCACATGGAACAGTAACTAGACATTATAGAATGCACCAACAAGGAAAAGAAACTTCAACTAACCCTATTGCATCTATTTTTGCATGGACTAGAGGACTTGCCCACAGAGGTAAATTAGATAGTAATGAAGAACTAATTAAATTTGCACAAACACTTGAGAAAGTTTGTATTGAATGTGTAGAAGGTGGATCAATGACAAAAGATTTAGCAATTCTTGTTGGTCCAAATAGTAAATTTTTAACTACCAATCAATTTTTAGATGAAATTGATGGCAATCTAAAAGCAAAATTAAATTAAACTTTCGAGCTTTTCAAAAGCTGCTTGAATTTTTGATTGATCTTGCCCACCTGCTTGGGCAAAGTCTTTTCTTCCACCGCCACCTTTGCCTCCAATTATTTCAGAACCAACTTTTACAAACTGAACTGCATCAAATTTACTTGTTAAATTATCCGTTACTCCAACTGCTAATCCAACTTTGCCATCCTTACTTGCAAAAACAATTACAATTCCTTCATTGAGTTCTTTTTTTCCATTATCTACTAATTTTCTCAAATCTTTTGGTGGTAAATCTTGAACTTTTTGAAACCTAACTTTTGTGTTATTAATAACTTTATCTTTAATAATGTTTTTTGTTTTATCTTCTAAAACATTTTTCACACTTAATTGCTCTAATTGTCTAGAAAGATCTTTTATGGATACTTTTAAATCTTTATTTTCAAGATTTGGCTTTCCACCTAATTTAATGATTTGAGAAGAGAGCTCTTTAATCATTTCTTCGTCTTTTTGAGCCGATAATGAAGAGAGTTTTTCCTTATTTTTCATATAATCTTCAAGCTGTTTATCTCTCAAGGCCTCTACTCTTCTAACGCCTGCAGCAATTGATGATTGGCTAATTGTTTTAAATTTACCAATATCACCAGTATTTTTTACATGCGTTCCTCCACAAAGTTCTGTTGAAAAATATGTATTTTCTTCTTTACCCATTGAAACTACTCGCACTTCATCACCATACTTCTCACCAAAGAAAGCTAGCGCTCCCTTTTCTATAGCTGCTTTTGGAGTCATAATTCTTGTTGTTACTTCGGTACTATTAGTAACGTATTCATTAACTATTTTGTCAATTTTTACTAATTCCTCATTTGTTATTGGCTTCATGTGACTAAAATCAAACCTTAAACGATCTGGCGCAACAAGTGAGCCTTTTTGCATAACGTGTTTCCCCAGCGTTCTTCTTAAAGACTCGTGTAATAAATGCGTAGC
>CACNVX010000011.1:5000-40638 GCA_902624045.1 uncultured Pelagibacteraceae bacterium | reverse complement strand
ACATCATTAATTTTAATACCATTTTTAATTGCCCTGTAGGCACTTGTTTGTATCTGTCCTCCATCAGCTATTGGAGTATTATGCGGAAAACCTAATTCACAAATATCCACGTAATTAGAAATTGATTTTAATATTTCTAAGGATTTATTTTTTGTATTATCTCCAGCAACTGTATAAGTAAGTAATGCGGGCCTGTTTTCATTCTTAGCATTTGAGAACGCCTTATTAATTAATGAACTCATTAATTTTTACCTAGTCTCTTTCTTAAGATATCTCTATCTTTTTTAGCATCGCCACAAGAGTTAACAATTATTATGGTATCTTTACTTAATTTTGGAGCAATTTTTATTGCTTCTGCAAATGCGTGACTGGGTTCTAAACTTGGGTTAAGTTTTTCAAGTTTAGTTACCATTACATGTGCTTTAAGTGCTTCTTCATCAGTTGCATAAGTGTATCTTGCTCGTTTTGTATCTTTTAAAAAACAATGTATTGGACTTACGCCTGGGTAATCTAATCCAGCGCTAATTGATTCTGTATCATTAATTTGACCTTCATTGTTTTGACAAACATAAGAAGCTGCTCCATGTAAAATTCCAATTTTAGCATTTCTACTTAAAGGAGCGGCATGGAGTTTAGATTTTTTTGGGCCACCAGCCTCAACACCAACTAGTTCAATATGAGATTTATTAAAATCTATAAATTCACTCCAAAATCCATATGCTGAACTTCCACCTCCAACACAATTAATTAATTTAATTTTATTTGGAATTTTTTTGAATTCTTGCTTTAATTGTAATTTTAATTCTCTAGAAATTTGTGCTGTGCTCCATCCACATATTTTTACAAATATATTTGGACCAACAGTACTTCCAACACACATATGCGTTGTATCACAATTTGACACCCAATATCTCATGCATTCACTTACTGCATCAACTAATGTTTGGCTACCAGAATATACTGGCACTATCTCTGCACCATTTTTTCTCATCGCATCACAGTTTGGTTTTTGTCTCTTTATATCTTTAACTCCCATAAAAATTTTACATTTCAGACCAAATTTTTTTGCAGCCATACTCAACATTTTACCAGCATAACCTGCACCCGTGTCACCAACTATGTATTTTTTTCCCATCTCTTTACAAATCAAAGCATGAACAGTCGCATTATATATTTTGTGAGCACCACCATTTGCCTCAGACACAACTTTTGCCCATATTTGAGCACCACCCAAATGATTAGATAAATTATCTAATTTTACTAAAGATGTTGGAGATCCTATATAGTTCTTAAAGTAATAATTTCTTTTATTTAAAAAATTCTTATTTTTCCTCAATTTTGAAAATTCTTTTGTCAAGTCTTCAACAGGTTTTTTCAGAGTTTCAGGAATAAAACTTCCTCCAAATTTACCACCCCAAAAACCATTGCGATCATGTTGGTCAATTAATGGAATTTTTTTTTTAATTTTCATTTGTTATTTTATTTAAATTATTTAAAAAAATTTCTATTTTGGATCTGTCTTTTAATCCAGAAGTTTCTAGGCCTCCAGATAAATCTATGAAATCAACGAATTTTTCGTAATTTTTAAGATTATCATCGAATTTTATATTACCAGCCAACATTAATTCTTTATCGATATTGATATTTTTGATTAGATTATGATCAAACTCTAGACTTTTTTCGTACCCTTTACTGTCAAACAAATAAATATCAGTTGTCTCTGAAAAGATTTTGTATTTATCAACATCATATTTATCTCTAATAGTTATAGCTGTAATAATTTTTATTTGATATTTTTTTTTAATAATTTTAATTTCATCTGGAGTACAGTCGTATAACTGATAATAATCAAATGGCAGATTTTTAATTTCTTCCAAAACCTTATTGTTAGGCCTAACTAAAACTGCAACAAATTCACTTTTATTTTTTTTAATATTTAACAATTTTTTTAGATCGTTAAGCCCAACGTATCTTGAACTTTTAGGATAGTTACAAATAAAACCAATAAATTTTGGAGGATATGCGTGATTTATTAAAAAATTTAAAGTATCAGAATCTTTTATTCCACAAATTTTGCAGCCTTTGATCATTTACTAAGATGATCTATGAGTCTTGTTGTATTATTTTTTATATTGCCTATAGTAAGAGACCTTCCTATGACAATACCCGAAACTTTATTTTTAAAAGCATCTTTAGGTGTCATTATTCTTTTTTGGTCGTTGGAACTATCGCCAGGCAATCTTATTCCTGGAGTAATAATTAAAAAATTTTTATATTTTTTTCTAACCATCATAGCCTCTTGAGCAGAACAAACTATTCCATCACACTTGGATTTCTTTATAAGTTCAGCCTGTTTTAAAACTAATTGTTCAATATTTTTTGTATGCCCTATATGTTTTAAGGAATTATTATTAAGGCTGGTCAAAATTGTAACAACTATTATTTTTAAATTTTTATTTGTTTTATTTGCCTGTTTTTTTACTGCTTTTAACATTTCTAACCCACCATTGGCATGTACAGTGATATATTTACATTTTTTTAAATCTTTTAAACTTTCAATTGCTGATATAGCTGTTTGGGGAATATCATTTATTTTTAAATCTAACCAAAATTCATATTTAATTTTTTCAAGGAATTTTCTTCCTTGTTTTGAATAAAAAAATTGTAATCCAAATTTTGGAATTATTTTAAGTCTGCTTGTTCTTGTATATTTAATTATTTTTTTAACTTTTTTTAAGTTTGAAGTATCACATGCAACAAATATACTTTTATTCTTCATTATTTAATTTTTTAAACAAGTCTTTTGACATTTTAAAGTGAATAGTTTTTTTCTCTGGTGTATTTACTTTTTCACCTGTTTTTGGATTTCTAGATATTCTTGCTTTCTGTATATTTGAGTAAAACACACCAAAACCTCTAAGCTCAACTCTATCGCCTCTTTTAAGAGCTCTTTTAATTTCATTTAAAATTATGTTTGTAAATTTTTCTAGATCTTTCTTTAGGAAATTAGGATAATTTTGTGATAATTGTTTTAAAAGCTTTGATTTTACAATAGCCAATTTAAATCTTCTTCAATTATTTTTCTTCTTCTTTTTCTTTTTTCTTCAAATCTTCAGACAACGAAGAAAATGGTAAATTTTTTCCAGATCCTTCTGATCCATATTTTTCCAAAGCCTCTTTTTTTTCTATTTCCTCTAGAAGTTTGATACTAAGGCTTACCTTTCTTTTACTTAAATCAAGTTCGGCTATAGCACAGTCAAGCTTCTCTCCACCCGTCCATCTGCTAGGTCTTGCGTCTGCTGAATTAATTGCTATTGAGGATTTTTTAATTTGAAAATCCATTTCACAACCTTCTGGTCTGACAATTAATCCTTTGTTGTCAGTAGACATGACTTTAACCGTAATAGTTTGGTTTTTTGATTTATCTTTAAACCAGTCAAACGGATCTTCTTGAGTTTGTCTTAATCCAACTCTTATTTTTTGTTCAATTGGTTTTATCTCTAGAACTTTAACTTTAATTTTATCGCCTTTTTTATATTTTGCTAATTCCTCTTCACCATTGTTTAAGTATGTTAAATCATTACAATGTAAAAAAGCATCAATATCTAAATTTTCAATTTTTACAAACAATGAATATTCATTCTTATTAACAATTTCTCCTTCAACAATTGAATCAACAGGATATTTTTTTTGAAAAGTCTCAAATGGATTTTCCTGTGTTAATCTATGTGAAATAGCTACACGTCTTTTGTCTTTATCGATCTCTGTTATGACACAATCTATTTCATCTCCAACTCTAAACATTTTCTTTGCTGATATGTTTTTTTTTGTCCAACTAAGTTCACTCGAATGAAGCAAGGTCGTTAATCCAGGTTCGAGTTCACAGAAGGCACCAAAATCCATAATTTTTACTACCTTAACCTTATATGTTTTATTTAATTCATAATTTTCGATATGTTCAAAGGGATCTGGTGACAATTGTTTAACAGAACAACCAACTTGTAATTTTTCTTTATCAACACTTATTACTTTTAAGTCATGTTTCTCACCAATATTAAAAACCTCGTCTGGATGATTAACTCTTGAGTATGAAATTTCTTGTAAATGGACTAATACATCTAGCTCCCCATTGACATTAAAGAAGCAACCAAAAGAACTATAGCCTTTAACTTCAGCTCCTTTGATTATATCTCCAACTTTGTATTTTTCTATTATCTTTGCCTTGTCCTCTTTTTTAAATGAAGAAATAATTTCTCTTCTTGAAACGCATGCGTTTCCTCTTATTTTATCTAATTTAATTAATGCAAATTTTTGAGGTTCATTCATTAGGTGACTTATGTCTTTTAATGGTTTATCACTAATTTGGGATCCTGGTAAAAACATCAATGAACCAGTCTCTATATGCTCTACAATACAACCGCCTTTGCATTTAGACGTGATCTTACCCATTATTGGTTCATTTTTTTCATAAGCCTCAACTAATTTATCCCAACCTTTAATTTTTTGAGCTTTACTAGCAGAAACTAAAACTTCGCCATGTTTATCCTCAATTTTTTCTAATAATACAGGAATTATTTCTCCAATCTTAATTTTTTCTGAAAGGCCCATGCTTTTTAACTCATTAATATCTAACACCGGTTCGGACTTTAGCCCTTCTACAAAAAGGAATACAAACTTTTCAGTTATTTTATTAATTTTTCCTTCTATAATTTTACCTTCTTCTATTTGGATTTTTGAAAGTTGACTATTTAAGAGTTTTTCGAATTCTTTTGAGGCTGGGTTGCTTAAATCTTTGTAAATTTCCATTAATTATTAGTTTCCTGTCTATTATTTTTTTAATTTTTAAAAAACATGACCTTTTATTAAGGTTTGTCGTATTAATCAATAGGGAATCTTTTGTTTTCTTAAGTGGAGCGATTTTCCTCTTAAAGTCATTTTTGTCCCGTTTTTTAATACTTTTTAGCACTTCTTTATAGGTAATTTTTTTTTTTAGGTTTTTTAGTTCCCTGAATCTGCGGTAGGCACGTGTCTCAACATTTGCTGTCACATAAAATTTAAAGTCAGCATCTGGAATAATATTGTAGGTAATGTCCCTGCCATCAAGGCATGAGCCTTTATATTTATTTGGTGGATTATAAGCTAAATTTAACTGTAGTTTATGCACTATTTTTCTAATATTTTTGTTTTTTGCAATTATTGACGCTTCTGTTCCAACTTCATCTGATAACAAAACTAATTTTGACAAGGCTTTTTTATTTATTTTTTTTATTTTAGATTTTACAAAATTTAAATTAAATTTGTTTGGAAATTTTATTTTTAAATAGGCAACAAATCTATAGATTTTACCTGTATCTAAATAAAAAAGATTATAGTGCTTTGAAATAGCCTTTCCTAAAGTTCCAGCGCCTGCAGCAGCAGGAGAGTCTATTGCAATTTTTAAGATATTTCTTCTCCTAATCATTTCTTTTTAATTCATTAATTATTTTAAGAAAATTTGGAAAAGAAGTTTGAATCGAATCTTTATCATGAATTTTCCAAGAACCACCAAAAGATAATGCAGCAATTACACTTGTCATAAAAACTCTATGGTCTTTTAAAAATCCTTTAATTATTATTTTTTTACTAATATTTAAATTTGGGTTACCAAATATTTTAATAGAGTTTTTAGTAACAATATTTTTAACACCCATTTTATTTAAAATTTTAGAACCCCATTTAAGTCTTGGACTTTCTTTTTGATTTAATTCAGATAAACCTTTAAAGTAAGAAATACCTTTTGCCTTAGCAGCAACTAAAAAAATTACTAAAAATTCGTCTATTGCCTCACTGTTTAATTTTTTAGGACAATTAATTGGTTTTAATGATTTAGCACTTTTTATTTTAATATCAGCAATATTTTCTCCCTTATATATTTTTTTATTTAGAAATCTAATTTTTACTCCCATTCTAGTTAGTATATTAACTACGCCAATTCTGGATTTATTAACATTTACATTTTTAATAATTAATTCAGAATTCTGAGATAAAGCAGTTAGAACAATAAAAAATGCACTAGAGCTAATGTCTGAGGGGATATTATAATTTAATGTTTTTATTTTATTAACTTTTCTAATTTTGATTTCATCATATTTTTTTTTATTTTTAACAGTTATAGGAAGACTCAGATATTTACATAAAAGTTCAGTATGATTTCTTGATTTTTTAGCTTTAATTATTGAAGTACCTTCTACTCTCATTGCACCAAAAATCACAGCACTTTTGCATTGTGCTGATCCTTTGTTTTCAAAATATTTTATAGGTTTGAGGTTGTTAGTACCTGATATTATTAAAGGTAAATTTTTTTTTTTGTTTAGTTGAAATTTAGCACCAAATTTGCTTAAGGGGTCTGACACTCTTTTAAAATCTCTTTTTGATAAACTTTCATCACCAATTAGTTTGATTGAATTAGTATTGTTAATTAATAATCCAAGAATTAATCTGCCTAGTGTTCCAGAGTTTTTCGCATCAAGCGTTATATTTTTCTTGTATTTATAACCATTTGTACCCTTGCCATAAATCCTACATATACCTTTTTTTATAGTGCTTTTTATCCCCAATTTTTTAATTACATTTAAAGCTGCCAACACATCCTCGGACATTAATAAATTTTTTGATTTAGACACACCACTTGCTAAAGATGAAAATAAAACCCATCTAATACTTATGCTTTTATCACCGCTTACAATTATTTTTTTTTTAAAAAAATTAATTTTATTATTAACTAAAATCGAATTTGACATGTGCAATTAATTAAATTTGAAAGATTCTCCAAAATAAGCACTTTTAGCCTCAATATTATTCACCAGATCAGAAGGGCTACCTTCAGCAATAATTTTGCTATTATTAAGAATCATTGCGCTATCAACGCATGCCAACAAATCTCTTGCTTGATGATCACAGATACAAATTGTAATTTTTGTCTCCTTCTGAAGATTAACAATTATTTCTTGCAACATTTTTATAGTTAATACATCCAAGGCTGCAAAGCATTCATCCAAGAGTAAAACTTTTGGATTACTTATTAATGATAATGCTATTACTAATTTTTTTTTTTGTCCGCCCGATAAAAATTTAGCTTTTACATTTATTAGATTTTCTAATTCAAATTTATTTATTAAGTTATTAATTTTATTTTCTTCTAAATTTTTTTCATTAATAACTATTTCAGCAATTGCTTTCATATTTTCATACAGCGTAAGATCGTTAAAGTAGCCACCGTATTGTGGTACATAACCAATTTTAAATTCTTTTGTTCTCAGATAGATTGGGTAATTACTCACATCTATATTGTTTAATTTAATTTTTCCACTATCAGGATTAACTAGACCGGTTATCAAATTAAAAATTGTTGACTTTCCAACTCCATTTGGTCCAAGCATTCCAAAAATTTCACCCTCATTTATTCTAAAATTAATTTTATCGAGAATTATTCTATTACCATAAGATAAAGTTACATTTTCAAATGCTATTATTGATTTAGGGCTCTTATATGATTTGATACGGAATTTTTTTATAAGTCCCATTTTAATTAATACTTTTTATTCTAACTTTTTTTTTTATATCATGCATAAAAATTTTAGTGTCTTTGGTTAAAGTATCTAATTCAATAACATCAGCTTTTAAAGTATTTTCAATATTTTTGTATACAACATTTTTACTAATTATTATTTGATTTTTAAGCATTGAATAATCCAAGTATTCACTTGTTATATTATTATCTAAATATTTTATAATCACATTCTTAGAAAATATAGTATCAAAATTTAATGTATTATATTTGCCGTAGTCGGATGTAATAGTAATTACCTCATCTTTACCTGTTAACTCAATTTTAGCATTTACTCCCTTTAAGTAAATAATATCACTATTGTTTATATCCACCTCACCTTCTTTTGCTAATATAATATATTTATTTCCCTTCAAATCTTTTGATGAATAATTAATATTTTTTATAATATTAGAATTATAGGTTGTTTCTTCTTGATGCTTTAAAGTTTCATTCAAAATAATTTTTTCTTTTTCCTTTTTTTGTAAATAATTTATTGAAGTGAAACTTAATATAATAGTTATTAAAATTATACCTGATATTACAAACAATTTTTTACTCATTTATGAAATGTCTGATTGCAAAATATTATGCATATGTAAAACGCCAATCGTTTTATTTTTATTTCTTTTTTCATAAACGCATAATGATGTAATTTTTTTATTGTTCATTATCGAGAGAGCTTTTGCTGCAAGGATATGTTTTTCAACACTTATAGGATTTTTTGTCATAATTTCACTTACTTTTTTCATATGTAAATCTGAATTTTTTTCATTATATCTTCTGATTTGCCCATCTGTAATTATACCGCGGGTATTATTTTGTTTGTTCTTAACAATTAAAATTCCTAATTTTTTACTACTTAATATTTGTAAAGCTTTTTTCATTTTTAGATTCTCAGTAACAAAAGGAATTTTATTTCCCGTCAACATAACATCCTCAACAGTTTTTAACTGAGCACCAAGGCTACCCGAAGGGTGTAATTTTTTAAAGTCTAGTTTACCAAATTTTTTATATTTCATAGCTGAAATAGCAAGTGCATCTCCTAAAGCGAGTTGAGTGGTTGTACTTGCCGTTGGAATAATTCCACCAGCTTCGTTGACCTGTGGAATTAAAATTTTGATATCCGAAGCTTTGTATAAAATAGAATCTTTTTTCGATACTATTCCAATTAAAAATATTCTATTTCTATTTGCATATTGAATTATATTTTTTAACTCGTTTGTTTTCCCCGAGTAACTAATAAGTATTAGGATATCTTTCTTTGAAATCATACCAAGATCTCCATGGGAAGCTTCACTAGCTGCAAGACTGAAGGAAGGTGTGCCTACAGATGCTAAGGTTGCTGAAATTTTCGCAGCTATTAATCCACTTTTGCCAACTCCACATAAAATTACTTTTGATTGGCACTTCGCAATTTTTATAACTGCATCACAAAAAGGTTTATTTATATTTTTTTTTAATTTTTGTAATGCTTTAATTTCTAAATTAACAACATCTTTAGCAATAGAAATAAATTGTTTGTTATTCATTAATGGGACCAAATATCATCTCTAAATAACGCTAGATCAAGATCAACTCTTGTTTTGAGAAATTTTAAACAATCTTGATAAAGTGTAATTCTATTTTCTCTTTTTAAAATTTTTTCTAGCTCATCGTGAATCTTATGTAAAAAAATAACATCATTCGCACAGTATTTTAATTGTGCAGGTGTAAGAGTACCTCCAAAATCTGAACTTTGAAATTGCTTACTTATATCTATATTTATAAATTCTTTAATTAGAGTTTTTAAAGAATGATTATCTGAGTAAGACCTTGCAAGTTTAGAAGCAATTTTGGTATCAAGAATATTTATTGTATCAGTTTTTAAGTAATATTTTATATGTGCAATATCTGCTCTAGAGTAATGAAAAATCTTAGTCACCTTTTCATCACTTAATATTTTAACTAAATTAGGTGCTACATAATTTTGCCTGTCAAACTGAACAATATGAGCATCTGAATTCCCTGTGGAAATTTGAATTAAACAGAGAGGATCTCTTCTTACATTTAAACCCATAAACTCTCCATCAATAGCAATTTTATTGCCTAAATTTAAATCTTCTGGTAGATCATTTTTATATAGTTGAATATTATTCATTCTTTAAACATATATATATGAAAGCAAAAAATTGTCTAATTTTTGGCGGTAGTGGCCAAATTGGTAGAAACTTGATTAGAAAACTTACAAAAAATAATTATAAAGTTACAGTTGTAACAAGAAATATTCATCAAAAAAGTTATATTATTAAAACTCAGGCTAATGTTGGTTATATAGATATTGCAGAAGCAAATATTTTTGATGAAAAAAAAATTAGAGATCTTTTTAAAAAAGCTGAGATATGTATTAACTTAATAGGTATTTTATTTGAGAAAAAAAAAGGAAATACTTTTAAAAATATTCATACAGTTTTTCCAACAGTTCTAGCTAAACTTTCAAAAGAGTATGGTTTACGTCATTTTATTCATATCTCTGCGCTAGGTATTAATCAGGCAAAAGACTCCCATTATGCTAGAAGTAAACTTGAAGGAGAAGAAAATGTGTTAAAAAATTTTCCTCTGTCTACAATATTAAGACCATCAATCGTTTATTCGGTAGATGATAACTTTACTACTAATTTTATGACCTTATTGAGTAGGCTGCCTGTTTTTCCACTTTATTATAATGGCAATACAAAGTTTACCCCGATACATTGCTCTGATCTGTCTGATGTTATTCTTCATATTATTTCAAATAATGTAAATTCGAAAATAATAGAGTGTGTTGGACCTGAAATTATTACATTTAAAGAAATAATTCAAAAATTACTAAAATTAATTGGAAAAAATAGATTATTAATTCCAATGCCCTTGTTTGCAGCTGAATTATCTGCGAATTTATTTGAAATAATGCCAAAACCTTTAATTACAAAGGATCAATTAAGACTTTTAAAATATGACAATATTTTATCAGGAAAGTATAAATCAAATTTTGACATCGGAATTCCTAGTCTAAGATATTTTGATGAAGAAGTAAAAAAGTATTGCTATATGTGGAGAGAGGGAGGTCAATTTTCTACAGAAAAATATTTATCTAACAAAGATTTAGAAAATAATAATAATTAATTTTAAGCTGATTTAATTTTCTTTTCAATAAATTCAGGTACTTCTTCTTTATCAGTTACTTCTTCCTTTTTTCCTTTTGGTTGGTAAGCATATAGCAGATGTAATTTACAATATGAAAAATCTTTTAAAGAAGATCTTCCACAAAAGTAAAATGATTTTTCATTTGGGTGACCAATTGGCCATTTACAAGAGTTTTCATCTAATTCTTCAAGTTGTTTTGGATTTTCTGGTTCAAAATCTTTTTCAATAATTAATGATTTAAATTTGCTCCTACGTCCCTTTCTTGATTTGTTATTTTTCTTTTCCAAGGAATTATCATAATTCTGATTTGTAATTGCCGTTCTGGTTTTTATTTTTGCGGACAAATTAAGCCTATGGGCTTTTCCAATTACTGCGTTCCTACTTAGTCCACCAATAATTTCTGCTATTTGACTGGCAGTGTTACCTTTGCCCCATAATTCTTTTAATTTTTCTACTTTTTCTTCTGTCCAACTCATAAGTCTATATGTAGTATATAATTTTTACAAAGTAACAATATACTGATATACAAATAAATTAAACAATCAAAAAGTAAGAGTTATCAACACAATTAATGTTGATTAAATCTATGAATTTTCAATCCTTACTTGTATCTGATAATTAAAATTTATAAAAACAAATTAATATATGAGCTTTTTAGCAAAAAATTATAACAGAAAAAAAATTTCCTTTAAATATGGTAAAGGCAGTTATTTATATTCCAAAGATAACAAAAAATATCTTGATTTTGTCCAAGGCATAGCCGTTAACTCTTTAGGGCACGCCAATCCTTTGTTGGTAAAAACTATAAAAGACCAGTCAAAAAAACTTTGGCATGTTTCTAATGCTTTTCAAATCCCTGAGGGAGAAAAACTTGCCAAAAAATTATGTGAAAGAACTTTTGCTGATTATGTAATGTTTCAAAATAGTGGAGCAGAAGCAACTGAAGCTGCAATTAAAGTTGCTAGAAAATATTTTTATTCTATTGGAAAACCAAAAAAAAATAGAATTTTATGTATTAAAAATTCATTTCATGGCAGAACACTTGCGGCAATTTTTGCAAGTGGTTCAAAAAAAATGACAGAGGGTTTTGGACCAAAAATTCCAGGATTTGATCATATTGATTTTAAAGACTCAAAACCCAGATTTCCAAATATACGAAAAAGGATAAATAAGAATACAGCAGCTATAATGGTAGAAACTATATTGGGTGAGGGTGGTATAAAACCAATTCCCGATAAATGCTTAAAATATTTAAGAAAAATCTGTAATGAAAAAAAAATTTTATTAATTTTAGATGAAGTACAATGTGGAATTGGAAGATCTGGTAATTTTTTTGCATTTGAAGGCTCAAAAGTTAAACCGGATATTGTGCCGATCGCCAAAGGTATTGGAGGTGGGTTCCCTATAGGTGCAGTGTTAATGAATAAAAAGGTTGCTATTGGAATGACACCAGGAAGCCATGGATCAACATTTGGAGGAAATCCTTTAGCTATGTCTGTTGGAAGTAAAGTAATGGATGTAATATCAAAAAAAAATTTTTTAAATAATGTTAAGAAGTTGTCTAAATATTTTCATTTTAGATTAAGTAAAATTAAAGAGGCATATCCACATATAATAAAGCAAGTAAGAGGAAAAGGTTTACTAATTGGAATTCAGCTTTTTGAAGACCAAACAAAATTCATAAAAAAATTGATGGATAATAAGTTATTAACTATACGTGCTGCTGAAAATGTTGTTCGAATTTTACCACCTTTAAATGTAAAAAAAAGTGAAATAGATTTAGCATTAAAAATTATTAATAAAGTTTGTTCAGAATATAAATAAAATGAAACATTTTATAAACTTGAAGGATATATCGGCTAGAGATCTCAGAGAGATTATTAGTGATGCTAAAAAGAGAAAAAAATCAAGAAACAAGTTAAATACACTCGAAGTTGACAAGGGAGCTCCTTTAAGAGGTAAATTATTAATTCAAATGTTTGAAAAGGCGAGCTCAAGAACAAGAATTAGTTTCTATTTAGCAATAAAACAATTAGGCGGTGGAACTTTAACTCTACGTTCTAATGAACTTCACTTGGGCCAAGGTGGAGAAAGTATTGCTGATACTGCTAAAATTCTTTCTACTTATGGTGATGGATTTATGCTCAGAACTGATAGTGATACAAAAGTTGAAAATTTTAAAAAATATTTAACAATTCCTATTATTAATGGTTTAAGCCCCTCATCACACCCAACACAAGTATTATCGGATATTTTCACTGTTGAAGAAATTAAAAAAAAACCAATTTCTAAATTAAACATTTGTTGGATAGGTGACTCCAATAATGTTTTAGATAGTTTGATAGCTGCATCCGTTAAATTTTCTTTTAAATTAAATATAGGTTGTCCAAAAAAATTTGAACCAGGAAAAGAAGTGAGAAATTGGGTAAAAGAAAATAAAAAAAAAATTTATATTTATAATGATGCTAAAAAAGCAGCATATGGAGCTGATGTTATTTTTTCAGATAAAGTTATATCTTTAAATGATAAAGTTAATAAAAGAAAAAAATTACTATCATTTAAGAAGTTTAAAATTGATAAAAAATTAATGAGTTATGCAAAAAAAAATTGTATTTTTTTACATTGTTTACCTAGAGGCAACGAAGTAAGCAATGAAATTTTCTTGGGAAAAAAATCTCATGTATGGTTACAAGCTTTAAACAGAGTTCATGTTCAGAAAAGTATACTATTGTATTGTTTTGGAAAATTAAGGTAAAGGAATAGGACTATCTGAATTTTGATTAAGATATTTAATTACTGACGCCCTATCTTTTTCTTTTCTAAGTCCTGCGTAAGCCATTTTAGTTCCTTTAATCCATTTAGCAGGTTTAATTAAAAAGCCATTCAGTTCTTCCAAAGTCCATTCCTTGCCGTATGCGGCTAGAGCTTTGGAATATTTGTAATCTTCTATCACACCAACTTTTCTTCCCACAACATTATAAAGAGCAGGACCAATAGCATTCTTTCCTCCTTTTATAATTGAATGACAGGCGGCACATTTCTTAAAAACTTTTTCACCATGCATCACATCACCCATCGCCATCAATGAAGCTATATCTACTTTATCCTTAGTTTTTTCATCAGTTTTTAAAATAGTAGCAACCTCTTCCACATCAACTGAGTATCCGGGTGTCTCTGGTTTTTCCACATGAAAAATAACATCAGACAATTTCCCTATACCAATAACCAATAAAGCAACCATTAGAATGGCTGCAACTATTTTATTAATTTCAAAAGAATCCATTTTTCTAAATATTTACCTGAACGTATAACATGATAAATTAAAAAATAGCCAAAATTTAATGTATAAATTTGCCTCTGTGGTTGATTAATAGGTATAATAAATTAAAAAAATAATGGCAACTTTAATTATAATACCTTCTAGAATGTCAGCATCTCGGCTTCCTGGAAAGCCATTATTAAAAATAAATGGTAAATCAATTATTTCATTAGTCGCAAATAAAGCCCAACAGGCTAATATAGGAGATGTTATAGTGGCAGCAGAGGATCAAGTAATAATTGATGACGTAAAAAAAAATGGTTTTAACTCTATTTTAACAAGCAATGCTCATAAGACAGGTACTGATAGAATTTATGAGGTACTAAAAAAAATAAATACAAAAAATATAGATCTGGTTATGAATTTACAAGGTGATGAACCTTTAATTAATGTTCAGGATATAGTTAATTTGAATGAAAAAATGATGAAAAATTATTTAAAAATAGGAACTCTTGCAGCGGTTATTAGAGATAAAAATTATCTTAAAAATGAAAATATAGTAAAGGTAACTACAGAAAAGAGCCTTAAAAAAAATAATTTTCCTAAAGCATTATCTTTTTCAAGGAAATGTGAGAATTTAGAAAATATTTATCATCATGTCGGAATTTATTGTTATCAAAAAGAAGTACTAGAAAAATTTATTAAGCTAAAGCAATCAAAAAATGAAATTCAAAATCGTCTTGAACAATTAAGGGCAATAGATAATAACATGGAAATAAATGTTGCTCTTGCCAAGTCATCTCCCATTAGTGTTGATACCATTGAAGATTATCTGGCCTTAAAAAAAATTATGGAATATAAGAATTAATGAGTAAAATTTATTTCCAAGGAACTTTTGGTGCATATTCACACTTAGCTGCACTCGCAATTGATCCTGATGCAGAAATACTACCGTGTAAAACTTTTGATGAGTGTTTTAATAAAGCCTCAGAAGAACCTGAATGTAAAATTATAATTCCAGAGTCAAACAGAATTACAGGAAATATCGGTATAGAATATTTAATTTTTAAACACAGATTGAATATTTATATGGAGCACTTTCAAAAGATCGAACACAATTTATTAGGGCAACCTAGCGCTAATTTAAAAGATATTAAGGAGGTATACTCACATGCACAAGGATTATCTCAGTGTTCAAAATTTATAAAAGAAAACAATCTAGTTGAGCACATTAGAGCAGATACTGCTGGATCTGCTGAAATGATTTCAAAAACTAAAGATATTAAAAAATCTGCAATAGCATCTTCTTTGAGTGCAGAAATCTATGGATTAAAGGTTATTCAAAAAAACATAGAAAATGAAACAGGTAATTTAACTAGGTTCTTAGTAATGGGAAAAAATATTTCTCAACCAGAATTTAAAGACAAAACCTATATAACCTCTTTTTTATTTAAATTGAAAAGCAAACCAGCTGCTCTCTATCAATCACTAGGAGGCTTTGCTATTAATGGTGTAAATTTAACTAAACTTCAGAGTTATCCAGAAAAAAATAGTTTCGATTCGTATTTTTTCTTATGTGATTTGGATGGACACATAGATGATCCAAAAGTTCAGAAATCTCTTGAAGAGCTAGGCCTACATTGTGAGGATTTTCACGTTCTAGGTGTTTTTGAAGCAGATAGTTTAAGACAAAAATAAAAAAAATCTTTTCTTGTGGATTGGAAATTTTAACTGCTATAATGTTAATGGAGGCTAGAGGTGGATGCTGCTTAAACCCGACCAGATCTTAACGGAAGCAGTCGTAGAGACAGTTATTCAGGTTCTAGTCTCCTATATATATGAATAATAACTCAAAAGTATTAGCATTAAAATATAGACCACAAACCTTTGATGATCTTATTGGTCAAGAGGTTGTAGCAGAGACTATTATTAATTCGATTAAAGCTGACAAAATACCGAATGCATATTTATTCACTGGGATAAGAGGAATCGGAAAAACCACTACAGCACGAATTGTTGCAAAAGCACTTAATTGTCCAAATGGTATCAATTATCTGTGTAAAGAAAACTTTTGTGAAAGCTGTAAGTCAATAAGTGAGTCTGGTCATATAGACGTGCTTGAAATGGATGCGGCAAGCAAAACGGGTGTAGATGACGTGAGAGATTTAATTGAATTTTCAAGATATGGTCCAACTTCAGCTAAATATAAAATCTTTATTGTTGATGAAGTTCACATGTTAAGTAAACAAGCATTTAATGCTTTATTAAAAACCCTAGAGGAACCACCAGAATATCTTAAATTTATTTTTGCAACTACAGAAATTAAAAAAATTCCAATCACAGTAGTATCTAGATGTCAAAGATTTGACTTATCTAGAATTAAATCCTCTGAATTATTAGACTTTATTAAAAAAATTAAGGATAAGGAAAATGGAAAAATAAGCGACGATGCTTTAAAGCTTATTGTAAAAATTTCTGAAGGCTCTGTTAGAGATTCTTTATCTTTGCTGGATAGAGCATTATTAAGTTTAGATGAAGGAAAAGAATTAGATTTAAATTCTGCTCAAAAAATTTTTGGATATTTTGACAAATCTAAATTAATTGATTTGTTTGAGCTAATTTTAAAAGGTGAAGAAACAAAAGTAATAAGTATTTATAGAAAAATTTATGACCAGGGTATTGAACCAAAAGTTTTTATTAATGATTTCTTAGAGTTACTTTACTACTTTAAAAATATTAATTCTTTAACCTTAGAAAGCACAAATTTTTCATTAAATGATGAAGAATTCTCTAAAATTAAAAATTTATCAAATCAAATAGATTCAGAAGTATTGATATTATTTTGGCAATTTGCCATTTCTTCGCTCGAAGAGATAGACATTGTTTCTAATCAACATCTTTCAATTGAGATGTTCTTAATAAGACTAATGCATTTAAGTTCAGTAAGATCTGATAATAAAATAGAAAATATTGAGGCTGACTTGAAGAGTGAAAATTTAATTAAAAATACAGAAACCGAATTAACTTCCAAAACAATTAGTCAAATTAAGAATGTTGCGCAGGAGGAAAAAACTAAACCAAAAATCCAAACAGAAATTAAAGCAGAAAATAAAATTATTATAAATGAATTTGAGTATCTAATCGAAATTTGTGCAAAAAAAAAAGAGATTAAGCTAAAATATGAGTTAGAAAAAAATGTTAATCTAGTAAAATTTGAAAAAAATAGAATTGAAATATCTTTTAACGAGGATTTAGACAAAGATTTTGTAAAAGATTTATCCTTAAAGCTTTTTGAATGGACTGGTGAAAGATGGATTATTACATTTAGTAAATTAAAAGGAGAAATGTCAGTAAAAGACAAACAAAAAAATGTTAAAAAACAATTAATCGATGAAATGAAAAATTCAGAAATATTTAAAAGTATTATTGATAGATTTCCTGACGCAGAATTAACAGATGTAAATTCAAACAAAGATGGAGTTGATAATGAGTGATTTTAGTAAAATTTTAGATAAAGCAAAAGAACTTGAGGCAAAAATGAAAGAAAGCCAACAAAAAATTAAAGAAATTAGAGTTGAAGGAGTTTCGGGCTCAAATTCTGTAAAGATAACTTTGGATGGAGATGGAGAGATGCAAACAATAAAGTTATCTGATGATATTATGAAAGAGGACAAAACCATAATTGAAGATTTAATTGTTGCTGCACATAATAGTGCTAAATCTCAACTTAAATCAAAAACAACTGAGGAAATCTCAAAAGCAACCGGAGGCTTTGGAATCCCTGGTTTTAAATGGCCTTTATAACAGATGCAAAACATCGGTGAGATAGAAGAGTTAATTAAATTAATTTCAAAACTTCCTGGTTTAGGTCCTAAATCAGCAAAAAGAATTGTTTTAAAATTAATAAATAATCGTGATGAACTTGTAAAACCTATGGCAAATACATTGGCTCAAGTTTATAAAAATGTAGTTAGATGTAACTCTTGTGGTGCATTAAAGTCGAATTCAAATGGCTGTCTAAACTGTGAGAATACAAAAGAAAAATATAACAAAATTTGTGTTGTAGAGGATATTGCAGATCAATGGTCGATTGAAAATTCAAATATCTTTCAAGGTTATTTTCATATTTTGGGCGGAACAATTTCTTCAGTCGGCCAAAGAAAAGAAGATTTATTAATTAACTCATTAGTCGAAAGAGTTAATAGAGATAACATCGAAGAGGTAATTTTAGCAACTAGTGCAACTGTAGAAGGTCAAACTACTGCATATTACATTCAAGATAGTCTAAAAAATTTAGATGTTAAAATTACTAAATTAGCACAAGGTTTACCGGTAGGAGGAGAGATCGAGAGTCTTGATGATGGGACTTTATTTTCTGCTTTTAAAAATAGATCTAATTTGGTTTCAAATTCAGATTAGATTTTTTTTTTAACCTATTTAAATGGAGTAATGGTTCAGTATAACCTGAAGGCTGCTCTTTACCTTTAAATACTAAATCACACGCAGTTTGAAACGCTATAGAATTTTCATAATTACTACTCATTTTAACATATAGTGGATCATCTTTGTTTTGGGCGTCTACTATTTTGGCCATCTCTTTCATTATTTCAGTCACCTGTATTTTTGTTGTAATTCCGTGATGTATCCAATTGGCAATATGTTGTGAAGAAATTCTTAGTGTTGCTCTATCTTCCATTAAGCCAATATTGTTAATATCGGGAACTTTCGAACAACCCACACCTTGATCTACCCATCTTACAACATATCCTAATAAAGTTTGTGCAGAATTTGAAATTTCTTTATTTATATCTTGTACAGACCAATTAGGTCTATCTGCTATTGGGATTGTTAAGAGATCATCAAGCTTAGCTGGCTCTCTATCAATTAACTTTTTTTGTTCATTAAAAATATTTATTTCATGATAATGTAAAGCATGTAATGCAGCTGCTGTTGGAGAAGGAACCCATGCGCAGTTTGCTCCTGCCTTTAAGTGGCCTGTTTTTTGCTCCATCATATCTTTCATTTTATCCGGCATTGCCCACATTCCTTTTCCTATTTGGGCTTTACCAGAAAAACCACATCTTAAACCAATATCAATATTATTATTCTCGTAAGCAGTAATCCATTTAGATAATTTCATATCGCCTTTTTTAATCATTGGGCCCGCTTCCATTGATGTATGCATTTCATCCCCGGTTCTATCTAAGAAACCAGTGTTTATAAAAAAAACTCTATTTTTCAAACTTCTAATACATTCTTTTAAATTTACTGATGTTCTTCTTTCCTCATCCATAATCCCAATCTTACAAGTGTACTTAGGTAAATTTAGAACTTCCTCAACTTTTGAAAAAATTAAATCTGTAAATGCTGTCTCTTCAGGACCATGCATTTTAGGCTTTACAATATAAACTGATCCAGTTCTTGAATTATTCTTATTTTTAATATCATGTAGCGCGGCAGCTGTAGTCATAAATGCATCCATAATACCCTCTGGTATTTCGCTGCCATCATTTAATAAAATTGATGGGTTAGTCATTAGATGACCAACGTTTCTTACGAGTAAAAGGCTTCTACCATGTAGCTTCAAACCTTTACCATCTTTTGATATATAACTTCTGTTTGGATTTAACTTTCTTTCGAATAATTTACCCTCTTTTTCAAATTTTGATCTAAGGTCACCTTTCATAAGACCTAGCCAATTTCGGTAACAAATAATTTTATCTTCTGAGTCTACTGCTGCTACACTATCCTCATTATCACAGATAGTTGACACTGCAGATTCTAATATTATGTCACTTATTCCAGCATGATCTTGTTGAGCAGCAAAAGCTCTTGAATCTTTTAGAATTTCAATATGTAAATTATTATTTTTAAGAATAATTGCAGATGGATTGTCACTTTCTCCTCTATGTCCTACAAATTTATTCTCGTCCTCCAAATCAAAAATATCAGCACCTTTCAAAACTTTTAGTTTACCATATTTTACAGCAAAACTTGTAATTTTATTCCAACTTAAACCAGCTAGCGGAAAAAATTTATCTAAAAAATCTCTTCCATATTTTATAACCATTTCACCTCTTAAAGGATCATATCTTTCGGATACACTATCCTCAGACTCTTCAATTACATCCGTGCCATAAAGACTATCATATAAACTCATCCATCTTGCATTTGCAGCATTTAACGCATACCTCGCATTCATGACAGGCACAACCAATTGAGGTCCAGCTATACTTGTAATTTCTTCATCAACATTTTCAGTTTCAATTTTAAAATTAGGTCCTTCATTTTTTAAATAACCAATTTCTAATAAAAATTTTTTATATTCATCTGAATTAAATTCCTTACTTTTATTTTTGATATGCCAGTCATTTATTTTTTTCTGTAAATCATCTCTAAATTGAATTAATTCTTTATTTTTGGGAGCTATCTCATCAAGAGTTTTTTCGAGACCCAACCAAAAATTTTCTGCAGATACATCTGTATTTTTTAATAATTCGTCATTTACAAATTTTGAAAGTTTTTCAGATACTTTTAAATTATTAATTTTAATATACTTTTCTTGCATAGCACTTTAAATCGTACCCCATCTGTATTTTTGCCTGAGAGCTTTACTCCTTCGGCGGAAATTAATCTCTTTCCAGAGTGTTATGCTTTAATCGGTCCTTTTGCCTGAGAGTTTCCGGGGTGGTTGCTCCTTCGGCGCTAAAAATAGTCTCTCCCGACAATAAACTTGTATCCCTTAAAAGAATTAAGTCAATTAATAAGAATTACGCCTAATTTTATATCATTTTATTGCCTTTTTTGTATTTTAACCATCTCTATAAATAAAATATGAAAAATTACTTAAATTTTGAAACAGAAATTAAAGATTTAGAAAATGAGCTAGACAAATTGAAAGATCCTTACAATCAAGAAGGATTATCAGAAGTAGATACTCAAAAAATTTCAAGCACTCAAAGAGAAATCGATGAAAAATTAAAAAAAATTTATTCCAACCTGGATCCTTGGCAAACTACAATGGTTGCTCGCCACGAAGATAGACCTAAAGCAAAATTTTTTATTGATAATTTATTTGATGATTTCATTTCATTATCAGGAGATAGATACTATGGAGAAGACAAATCAGTTTTAACTGGATTTGCTAAATTTAATAGTAAGTCTGTTTTAGTTATTGGTCAGGAAAAAGGAGAAGATTTAGATAGTAGAATTGAGAGAAATTTTGGAATGATGAGGCCGGAAGGTTATAGAAAAACAATAAGATTAATGAATTTAGCAAATAAATTTAAAATTCCAATAATCTCTTTTATTGATACGCCAGGAGCTTATCCAGGAGTAGGAGCAGAAGAAAGAGGTCAGGCAGAGGCGATTGCGAAATCAATTGAATGCTGTATGGAGCTTAGAGTTCCAACTATTGCAATAATTATAGGAGAAGGTGGTTCAGGTGGAGCAATAGCATTAGCCTCTTCAAACAAAGTACTTATGTTAGAAAATGCAATCTATTCAGTGATATCTCCAGAAGGATGTGCAACTATTCTTTGGAGAGATCCAAAAAAAATGCTTGATGCTGCAAAAGCCATGAAGCTTTCAGCAAAGGATCTACTTAAATTAAAAGTTATTGATGAAATAATTGAAGAACCTTTAGGTGGTGCACATAGAGATAAAGATATAATATTAAACAATGTAAGACAAACTTTAAAAAATAATTTAAATTATTTTGGAGAATTATCCTCTGAAGAAATAATGAATGAGAGAAAAAATAAATTTCTTAAAATAGGCAGAAATGATGGATTTATGACTAGCACTCAAGATGTAAGCACACTATCCATTAAAAAAAATAATTTTGATAAAATTTTAAGATCAAAAAAAGTGTTATCCACAATTATAGGTGGATTACTTTTGCTCTCTTTATTTTTTTTATTTTTTTAAATTTATAAAGCACCGTGGCAGTGCTTAAATTTTTTACCAGATCCACAAAAACATGGTTCATTTCTTCCCATTTTTTTGTTATTTAATATTTGTTTCGAAGCATCTTTTTGTTTATTGTCTTTATCCTGGCTTGAATCAAGCACAACTTTTAAGTTCATTAAAATAGTTACATAGTCTAATTTTAATTTTTCTAAAAGATTTGAAAATAATTCAAAAGCTTCTTTTTTATATTCAACTAATGGATCTCTCTGCCCATAAGATCTTAACCCTATAACTTGTCTTAATTGCTCCAAATACTGGATATGTGATTTCCAATTTAAATCAATTGATTGTAGAAAAATTCTTTTTTCAATTTCTTTCGCATGTTCTTCACCAAGAAGCTTAATCCGTTCGTTTCTTGTTTCTTGAAATTTATTTGAAATCTTATTTCTAAAATCCTTGTCTTTTGCCTCAATTAAATCCTTATACTCGGTTTCCTCAAAACTTTTTCCAACTATTTGCTTGGTTTTATTATTAAATTCATTGTTTTTAGGATTGGATAAATTTGAAATTTTTAACTTAATTAAATTATCAGATATTTCTTTTAAAAATTCATCAGAATAATCAAAGATATTTTCACTGTTCATCGCATTTTTTCTTTGTGAGAATATAACATGTCTTTGATCGTTAAGCACATTGTCAAATTTAATAAGCGTTTTTCTAATATCAAAATTTCTAGCTTCCACCTTTTGCTGGGCTCTCTCTAATGCTTTATTAATCCATGGATGATCAATACTTTCCCCGTTTTTAAGTCCAAGCTTCTCTAGCATACTATTCATAGACTCTGATCCGAAAATTCTCATCAAATCATCTTCTAGGCTAACATAAAATATAGAACTACCTTCGTCTCCTTGTCTTCCAGACCTTCCTCTAGCCTGGTTATCGACTCTTCTAGACTCCATCCTTTCTGTGCCAATTACAAACAACCCCCCTAATGATTTAATTTTGTCTTTATTTATTTTAAGTTGATCTTCAGTGATAGAACCTTTCTTACCACCAAGTTGAATATCAACTCCTCTTCCTGAAATACTTGTTGTAATAATTAAAGAATTTTCTTTTCCTGCATTTGCAATTATTTCAGCCTCATTTTCATGATTCTTCGCATTTAAAACTTCATGTTTGATATTTTTTTGATTTAATAAATTTGAATAAATTTCAGATTTATTAATACTTGAAGTAAATACTAAAATAGGCTGACCTAATTTGTGTTTTTCAATTATTTTTTTAATAATTGCATCATTTTTCTCCTCTTCTGTTCTAAAAATTAAATCATTAAAATCTTTTCGGATCATTTCTTTGTTTGTTGGAATAACAACAACTGTTAAATTATAAATTTCAAAAAACTCTTGAGACTCTGTAGCAGCTGTACCTGTACAACCAGATATTTTTTTATAAAGTTTAAAATAATTTTGATAGGTTATTGAAGCTAAGGTCTGATTTTCAGCCTGTACTTTAATTTTTTCTTTAGCCTCTAATGCTTGATGCAATCCATCTCCAAAACGCCTACCTTCTAATATTCTTCCAGTTAGTTCATCAATTATTTTAAGACTTCCTTCTTGAACAATGTAGTCTCTACCCTTTTCGAATAAATGATTTGCTCGCAAAGCTTGATTAACATGGTGAACTAAATGTAAATTCTCAGGATCATAAAAATTATTATTTTTTAAAATACCCGCATCAGAAAAAAGCTTTTCTACATTATTTATGCCATCATTTGTTAAAAGAATACTCTTTTCTTTTTCGTCTATTTCAAAGTCTTTGTTATTTAAAATTCTAATCAGTTTATCTATTGCAAGATATTGGGCAGTTTTATCTTCAGCTGCTCCAGAAATTATCAAAGGTGTTCGTGCCTCATCAATTAAACATGAGTCTATTTCATCTACTATTGAAAAATTATGATCTCTCTGAACCATTTGCTCCTCAGAAAATTTCATATTATCTCTTAAGTAATCGAAACCTAATTCACTATTAGTTGCATAAGTTATATCACAATTATAGTTTTTCTTTCGTTCATTATCATCCTGATCGTTGTTAATATATCCTGAAGTCAGGCCTAGAAAATTATATATTTCTCCCATTTCAATTGAATCTCTTTTGGCCAGATAATCATTGACAGTTACGATATGAACACCTTTTTCAGTTAATGCATTTAAATAAGCGGCAAGTGTTATGGTCAAAGTTTTTCCTTCACCAGTTCTCATTTCAGCAATTTTACCCTGATGTAAAGCTACACCTCCGATCAACTGAACGTCAAAGTGTCTTTCATTACGAGTTCTTTTGGCAGCCTCTCTAACTAAAGCAAAAGCTTCAGGAAGCAAGTCATCTAAAGATTTTCCTTCTTTTATCCGATTTTTGAATTGTCCAGTTTTTTTTGGGAAGTCAGCGTCCTTTAAATTTTTAAATTGTTCTTCTTGTAAGTTTATTTTTTCAACAATTTTACCAATTCTATCTAGCTCTTTTTGATTACTAGATTTGATAAATTTTGTTATTAAATTTAATGGGTTAAACATTACTATTTGATTTATTGTTTACTTATATTGTTTAATATAAGTATTAAATAAATAATTTAAACATTATGGGAATTAATTTAACGAATTTTTTATCATCAAAATCTAAAGATACCAAAATGATGGATTTTCAAGACCTTGATCATCTTGATGGTCTCTCAATTTCTGTAGTTTCCGCAGATTTATATAAAGATAAAAGAGATGATCTATCAATGTTTTACTTTAGAGAAGGCGCTAATCATGCATCTATTTATACTCAATCTAAAATAATTTCAGAAAATATAAAATGGAATATTAATCAAAAACCCCAAAAAATATTTTCTTTAATTGTAAATACAAGAAATGCAAATGCTTTCACTGGAAAACAAGGCTACGAATCCTTAAAGAAATTAGCAAATCTAACCTCGAAACAATTAAATCAAAAACAAGAAACAGATGAAGAAAATCCTAGAAAAATTTCTCCAAAAAATATTATGTTTGGCTGTACAGGAACTATTGGCGAAACGTATCCTTATGAAAAAATTTCTAGCAATATATCAAATTTAGTTAATAAAATTCGCTATACACAAAACAAATTTATATGGATGAAAGCAGCATTAGCAATCATGACAACAGATACGAAACCAAAATTATCTATGGAGGAGTGTTATATCGGAAATGAAAAAGTAAAAATATATGGAATTTCTAAAGGATCAGGAATGATTTATCCAAATATGGCCACTACATTGGTTTATATATTCACTGATGCTAGTTTATCTAATTATATTTTAGGAAAATTATTAAAAAAAAACATAACAAATACATTTAATGCAATATCTTGTGATGGTGATACTAGTACCAATGACATGGCTACAATTTTTGCCACAAATGTAATTAAAAACCCTCATGTAAAAAGTATTAAAGACAATAAAATTAAAAATTTTGACAAAGCTCTAAACAAAGTTCTTTTGAATTTAGCTAAACGAGTTGTTTTAGACGGCGAAGGTGCTTCAAAATTTATAACAGTAAATATTGGTAAGTGTAAAAACGAAATTGAAGCAAAAAAAATTGCGTTTTCAGTTGCTAACTCACCGTTAGTGAAAACTGCAATAGCAGGCGGAGACCCAAACTGGGGCAGAATCATAATGGCTGTTGGTAAAGCAGGTCCTAAAATTAATCTAAAAAAATTATCAATTAAATTTGGAGATTTAACAATTGTAAAAGAGGGAAAATTATTTCAAAGCTATGATGAAAATTTAACATCAAATTATATGAAAGGTGAAAATATTCAAATTTGTATTGATATTTATACAGGAAAAAAAAATTTTACTGCTTATACAATGGATTTAACAAAAAAATATATAGAAATTAATGCAGATTATAGAAGTTAACATATTGTAAAATTTAAATATGTTATTAATTGATACTTATGATTAAATATAAACTCTTGTGCAAAAATTGTAAACTAAATTTTGATAGTTGGTTTGCATCGTCAAAAGAATATGAAAAATTAAAAAAAAAAAACTTTTTGACTTGTCATAGGTGTAATTCCAAAAAAGTTGAAAAAACTATTATGGCTCCCCAACTAATAAATAGCAAAACTTCAAATGAAAAAAAAATTATTTCGGAAAAACATAATAAAGTAAAAGATACAATTAGAAACTATCAAAAATTTATTAAAGATAATTTTAAATATGTAGGTGATAATTTTGCATACGAGGCTAGGTCAATTCATTATAATAACAAAAAAAATTCTAAAGGTATTTATGGAAGTGCCTCCAAGGAAGATCTAGAAGATCTAAAACATGAAGGCATTGATACTCATATGATACCCTGGATTGAAGACCCAGATAATTAATTTTTAATAAATTTTGTTATATAGTTAACTGATGTATCATTTGAAATTCTCCATTCATCTTCAATAATATTGAATTTTACTCCATCTAAATTTTTAAGAGATAAATTATTCTTCTCCAAAATCTTTTCAAGTTCGTCAGGTTTGACAAACTTTTCCCATTCGTGTGTTCCTATTGGCAACCATCTCAAAATATATTCAGCACCAACAATAGCAAAAATATAAGATTTTAATGTCTTATTTATTGTTGCAACAAACATCAATCCATTTTTTTTTAAAAGATTTGTGCACGACTTTAAAAACAATTCGATATCATCAACATGTTCTACAATTTCCATATTTAAAATTACATCAAATTTTTTTTTATTCTTAAGTTTCTCTGGCGATGAACACAAATAATTAATTTTTAATTTATTTTTTTTTGAATGAAGTTTTGCAATTTGTATATTTTTAATTGAGGCATCAATTCCTGTTACATTGGCACCCAGTGTAGACATTGGTTCAGAAAGTAATCCTCCACCACAACCTATGTCTAAAATATTTATTCCTGATAAAGGTTTGGTTTTATTTTTTAATTTAAAATTATGAACTATTTTTTCTTTTAAATATTGAATTCTAATTGGATTAAATTTATGAAGTGGTTTGAATTTTCCATCTGGATCCCACCATTCAGAGGCCATTTTTGAAAACTTTTCAATTTCTTTTTTATTTACACTGCTCATAAAGATAATTAGTTGACATAACAATTAAGATGTATTTTATCAAATATTTATTAAATATTAATAATTAATATATTTATGAAAACAATTGTGTTGAAATTTGGTGGAACTTCAGTTGGAAGTATAAAAAGGATCAAAAAAATATGTAAAATTATTCAAACTTATAAAAAAAGAAAATTCCAGGTTTTAGTTGTATCTTCAGCGATGAGTGGAGTAACCAATGATTTAATAAAAAAATCTAAAGAGATAAGTGAGAATTTTGATAATGCAGAATATGACGCACTTTTATCAAGTGGCGAACAGGTTTCATGTGCACTTATAGCTGGAAGACTAAATCACATAGGTATTAAGTCAAGATCATGGCAGTCATGGCAAATACCAATTATTACAGAAGGACCTCACGCCGGTGCCAGAATAAATAAAATTGTAGTTAAAGAACTCAAAGCTTTTTTAAAAACCGGGGGAGTTCCTGTGATAACAGGGTTTCAAGGAATAAATAAAAAATTTAGACTAACAACTATTGGAAGAAGTGGATCAGATGCGACAGCAATAATTTTAGCAAAATATATTAAGGCTGATGAATGTGTTATTTATACAGATGTGGATGGTATTTATACGACAGATCCAAGAGATTATATAAAAGCAAAAAAAATTAAAAAGATAAATTATAATGAAATGCTTGAAATGGCTTCTTTAGGTTCAAAAGTTATGCAACCAACCTCAGTTCAAGATGCAAAATTAAATAATATTGATATAAAAGTTAAATCATCTTTTGTAGAAAGATCAGGAACTTTAATAACAAGTTCAAAAAAAGAATTTAGCGATCAAATTATAACTGGAATTTCGTCCACTAAGAATGATGCCAAAATTACAATTATAGGTGTCAAAGACAGGCCTGGAGTTGCTGCATTAATTTTTAAACCTTTATCAAAAAATTATATTAATGTAGATATGGTAGTTCAAAATATTTCCTTAGATGGAAAAGAGACAGATCTTACATTTACAATCAAATCTGATGATCTAAAAAAAACTGAAAAATTAATTAAGCAAAATAAAAAAATATCTTATAAAAAATTATCTTTCAACAAAGGTGTTTCCAAAGTTTCAATCATTGGTGTTGGTATGATAACTACACCAGGAATTACATATAGAATGTTCCAAGCTTTAGCTTCAAAAAAAATTAATATATTAGTCATTTCAACCTCTGAAATAAAAATTTCAGTTCTAGTTTCTGCTAAGCATGTTAAAAGAGCAGTAGCTGCTTTACATAAAGAATTTAAATTAGATTAAATACAATGAGCTTAAGACCATTTAGAGACATTAAAAGAAGAAAAACAAAAGAGATAAATGTAGGCAAAGTTAAAGTTGGAGGCAATAATCCTATCTCAGTTCAATCAATGACAAATACTTTAACAACAGATGTTAAAGGCACTATTAATCAAATTAATAATATTGCCGAAGAAGGTGCAGATATTGTAAGAGTTTCTTGTCCTGATGAGGGTTCAACTTTAGCATTGAGAGAAATTATCAAACATGTTTCAATACCAGTAGTTGCAGATATTCATTTCCATTACAAAAGAGCTATAGAAGCAGCAGAAAATGGAGCTAATTGTTTAAGAATTAATCCAGGTAATATTGGAGATGAAAAGAAGATACATGAAGTTTTAAGAGCAGCAAAAAATAATGATTGTTCAATTAGAGTTGGAGTAAATGCAGGTTCTTTAGAAAAAGATATTTTAGAAAAATTTAGAGAACCATGTCCTGAGGCTTTAGTTGAGAGCGCGCTGAGAAATATTAAAATTTTAGAGGATAAAGATTTTTTTAATTTTAAAATAAGTGTAAAATCTTCAGATGTATTTCTTTCAATAGCGGCGTATAGACAGTTATCGAAATTAACAGATTACCCTCTTCACCTAGGAATTACGGAGGCAGGAAGTTTTGTAACTGGAAGTGTAAAATCGTCTATAGGGCTTGGCAATTTATTAATGGATGGAATAGGAGACACAATAAGAATATCTTTGTCTGATAATCCAACACAAGAAGTAAAAATAGGAAATGAGATTTTAAAATCTTTAAATTTACGAAATCGGGGAGTGAAAATTATATCTTGCCCATCATGTGCGAGACAAGCTTTCCAAGTGATTGATACTGTTAAGATTTTAGAAAATAAACTTGCTCACATAAAAACACCAATAACTCTATCTATCATTGGCTGTGTTGTTAATGGTCCAGGAGAGGCCGCAATGACAGATGTAGGAATTACAGGAGGTGGAAAAGGAAACAATATGCTTTATTTATCCGGTGTTCAAAATGAAAAAGTTTTAACCGATGATATAATAGATAAAGTCGTAAGCGAGGTTGAGAAAAAAGCATCTGAACTTGAAAACTAATTATGATCCCTCAAAAGACAGTAGAAGAATTAATAATAAAACATTCATCCTTGGAAAAAGACTTGGCTTCGGGTGAATTAGATAAAAAGTTATTTGCTGAAAAATCTAAGGAGTATTCAGATTTAAACGAAATTATTGTTAATGCTAAAAATTATATTTCATTTCAAAGAGAAAAAGAAGAATTGGAAAAAATACTAAATGATAGTTCTGGAGAGGAAGAACTAAAAAAGATGGCATCATTAGAATTAGATGAATTACAAAATCAATATGATTTAAATGAAAAAAAATTGAAATTGTTTTTATTACCAAAAGATGAGGCTGATAAAAAAAATGCTATTATAGAAATTAGAGCAGGAACGGGCGGTTTAGAGGCAAGTCTTTTTGCATCAGATTTATTTAAAATGTATGAAAAAATAAGTCAAAAAAAAAAATGGTCTTTAGAATTGATATCAATTTCAAGAAGTGAAGCAGGAGGTTTGAAAGAAGTGATAGCTTCTATAAAAGGCAGTAACATTTATTCAACATTAAAATACGAGAGTGGAGTTCATAGAGTTCAAAGAGTCCCCGATACAGAAACGCAAGGAAGAGTCCATACATCAGCTGCAACTGTAGCAGTTCTTCCAGAAGCAGAAGAAGTAGATTTAAAAATTAATGACTCAGACTTAAGGATTGATGTATTTAGAGCAGGTGGCCCAGGAGGACAATCTGTAAATACAACAGATAGCGCAGTGAGAATTACTCATGTACCAACTGGCTTGTCTGTATCTCAACAAGATGAAAAATCACAACATAAAAATAAAGCAAAAGGTATGAAGATTTTGAGAGCTCGACTGTATGAACTTGAAAGAACTAGAATTGATCAAGAAAGATCTAAAGATCGAAAAACAAAAATTGGTACTGGAGATAGATCCGAAAGAATAAGAACTTATAATTTTCCGCAAGGTAGAGTTACAGATCATAGAATAAATTTAACACTTCACAAGTTAAGTGAGTTTTTAGAGGGAGAAGCGTTTGATGAAGTGATTGAATCTTTAACATTGCAAGCTCAGGAGGAGAGCCTAAGTAACTTGAAGTAGTTTATGAATATAAATTTAGCTATTAAAATTGGAGCAAAATTTTTAAGAAATAAATTCATATTAAACTCATATTTAGACTCTGAAATTTTAATGACGAGAGCAGTAAACAAAGATAAAAAATATATTTTATTAAATTTAGATAAAAATCTAAATAAAATGGAATTAGCCAAATTTAATAAATTAATTTTAAAAAGATGCCAAGGAAATCCGATAGCTTATTTAACAAATAAAAAGTTCTTTTGGAATTCTGAATTTTTTGTTACAAGTGATACTTTAATACCTCGGCCAGACACGGAACTAATTGTAGAAAATGTATTAAATTTAACAAAACATAAAAATAAAATTAATGTTCTAGATATAGGTATTGGTTCTGGCTGTATTCTTCTTTCGATTTTAAAAGAAAGAACAAACTTTTATGGAACAGGTATAGATATTAGTAAAAAATGTATAAATATAAGTAAAATTAATGCAATTAATCTTAATGTTAGCTCAAGAGTAAAATTGTATAAATCTGATGTTGACAAATTCAATTTAGGTAAATATGATTTAGTTGTTTCCAATCCTCCTTATATTAAAAAGTATGTTATAAAATATTTGGAAAGAAATGTTGCTAAATTTGAGCCAAAAATAGCTTTGGATGGTGGGTTGGATGGTTTATCGGAAATCAGAAGAACAATTAAAAAAACATCTGAACTGATAAAGAAAAAAGGAATATTTATTTTAGAGATTGGTTTTAATCAAAAAAATAATGTAATTAAAATATTAAAAAATGAAGGTTTTTATATAAATAGTACTCAAAAAGATCTTGGCAATAATGATCGATGCATAGTGAGTACGAAAATATAATTATTTTAAATTATGGTAACATTTAGAAATAACAACAATAATAATAGAAGAAATAATTTCAGAAGAAACGATAGAAATTTTAAGTCTAATGGAGAAAGACAAAAATTTAGTTCAAATTTTTCAAATAACGATAACTTTAAAAGAAAAGCACCAGGAAGAAATAATCATAATGCTCCAAAACTAATCGAAAAATATAATGATCTCGCAAGAGAGGCATTATCAAATGGTGATAAAATATTATCTGAAAACTATTTACAACATGCTGATCATTTTACAAGAATACTAAACGAGAAAGAAAATTATAGAAAAGAAAAATTTTTAGAAAATAAACCGGAAAATAGTACAGTATCAGCAGAAGAAACAAATATTAAATCAGATCAAAAGTCAGAAAAAGATTTAGTTGAAGCATCTGGAGAGGATTTAGAAGTTCCAACAACTTCAAAGTTTCAGCCAGAAATAAACTAATTTAATCCAATAATTTTTTCAGATTTAAGAACATCTAATTTAATTTTTTCTGTTTCAAAAAGCTTTCTATCACTTCCTTTTAAAATTTTTCCAGAAGGTAATTTAAGTTTTTGAGAATTAACTTTCTTTCCATTTATTATTACTTCGTAATGCAAGTGAGGACCTGTAGACTTTCCTGTTGATCCAACGTATCCAATTGTTTGACCTTGTTTGACTCTAACACCATTTTTTATTCCTCTCGCAAATTTTGACATATGAGCATAAACTGTTTGATATGTTTTGTTATGTTTAATTTTAACACAATTTCCTCCACCTCCGCACCATCCTGCTTTTTTAATTACACCATCTCCAGATGCCATTATTGGTGTTCCTAGTGGTGCTGCAAAATCTGTTCCTCTATGCATTTTATTAAAACCATCTATAGGATGTTTTCTCATTCCGAAAGAGGATGATAATCGTGCTCCATTAATTGGAGTTTTCATTAAAGCTTTTTTTACACTTTTTCCATTTTTATCATAATGGCCTTCACTACCTTCTTTATCGAAATAATATAAGCTATTATCTTGACCACTAAGTTTTAAATTTGCGAAAAGTATCTCCCCTGTTTCAACAATTTCATTTTTATCATTTAAGAAAATTTCAAACATTATTTGGAATTTATCTTGCTTTCTTATATCTCTTTGAAAATCTACTTGAAAACCATATATAGCAGCAAAAGCTATTATAATATTAGCTGGTACGTCTTGATCCGAAGCTGATTTGTACAAACTTTGTAAAATTATGTTTTCTTTGTAAAGTATTTTTTTATTTAAATTGATTGATAAAATTGTTTCATTAAAATTATCATTTTCAATGTTTCTAGTTAAATAAATTTTCTTTGTATTAGAAACTTGAAATATAAATTCTTTAATTTTATTTGTTGTTTTATCTAAACTAAACTGAATAATTTGTTTTGTATTTAGTTTGTTTATATCAGTTTGATTCTTAAGATAATTCTTTATTTTTAAAATTTCTTTTTTATCAATTGAATAGTTTTCTAGAATAGTATCAAATGTTTCTCCAGACTTAATTTTGTGTTTAATTTTTTTATATTTTGGCTCTAGATTTTCAACAATATAATTTAATGTTTTTTTAAAATAAATATTATCTATAAAATCGTTATATGTTTCATCGTGATTTTTTTTTGAGTAATTAAAATAACTTGTTGATACAGCAGTAGTTAAAATCAATAAAATTAAAGCAAAAATTTCAAAATTCTTTTTTATTTTGGTTTTTAAATTTTTAATCATATAATTTTAACTGCTTGCAATTATTAGTTTAGAGAACTACAAAAATCAAAAAAAACCCTTTAAAAACACACTTTTTTAGTAATTTTTTTATTCTTAAATGCTTGATTTCCCTAAATTTTAGCCTATAAGCACTGAACTTTCTCATTAAAATTATTGTTAAAGCAATAAATAAGTGAGTATTATTGAGCTTTTTGCGCTCAATTAGCTATTTGAAAAGTAAAAATTTAAGAAGAGAAGTGTGGACGGTTAAGGTTACCAAAATTTGTCGTACACACTTCAACATCATATAAATTTTATTCTTAGAATTTATATGGAAGCTAGTGTGCGCCGTTTTTAAACTTGAGAGTTTGATCATGGCTCAGAACGTACGCTGGCGGCACGCCTAACACATGCAAGTCGAACGAAGTAGCAATACTTAGTGGCAGACGGGTGAGTAACATGTAGGTATCTGCCCTTTGGCCTGGAATAACACGAGGAAACTTGTGCTAATACCGGATAAGTCTTTACGGAGAAAGCTTTATGCACCATTGGATGAGCCTGCACTTGATTAGTTTGTTGGTGGGGTAATGGCCTACCAAGACTGTGATCAATAGCTGATTTGAGAGGATGATCAGCCACATTGGGACTGAGACACGGCCCAAACTCCTACGGGAGGCAGCAGTGGGGAATCTTGCACAATGGAGGAAACTCTGATGCAGCGATGCCGCGTGAGTGAAGAAGGCCTTTGGGTTGTAAAGCTCTTTCGTCGGGGAAGAAAATGACTGTACCCGAATAAGAAGGTCCGGCTAACTTCGTGCCAGCAGCCGCGGTAATACGAAGGGACCTAGCGTAGTTCGGAATTACTGGGCTTAAAGAGTTCGTAGGTTGTTGAAAAAGTTGGTGGTGAAATCCCAGAGCTTAACTCTGGAACTGCCATCAAAACTTTTCAGCTAGAGTATGATAGAGGAAAGCAGAATTTCTAGTGTAGAGGTGAAATTCGTAGATATTAGAAAGAATACCAATTGCGAAGGCAGCTTTCTGGATCATTACTGACACTGAGGAACGAAAGCATGGGTAGCGAAGAGGATTAGATACCCTCGTAGTCCATGCCGTAAACGATGTGTGTTAGACGTTGGAAATTTATTTTCAGTGTCGCAGCGAAAGCGATAAACACACCGCCTGGGGAGTACGACCGCAAGGTTAAAACTCAAATGAATTGACGGGGACCCGCACAAGTAGTGGAGCATGTGGTTTAATTCGAAGATACGCGCAGAACCTTACCAACACTTGACATGTTCGTCGCGACTTTAAGAGATTAAAGTTTTCGGTTCGGCCGGACGAAACACAGGTGCTGCATGGCTGTCGTCAGCTCGTGTCGTGAGATGTTGGGTTAAGTCCCGCAACGAGCGCAACCCTCACTTTTAGTTGCCATCATTAAGTTGGGCACTCTGAAAGAACTGCCAGTGATAAGCTGGAGGAAGGTGGGGATGACGTCAAGTCCTCATGGCCCTTACGTGTTGGGCTACACACGTGCTACAATGGTATCTACAAAAGGAAGCGAAACGGCGACGTTAAGCAAATCCTAAAAAGATACCTCAGTTCGGATTGCACTCTGCAACTCGAGTGCATGAAGCTGGAATTACTAGTAATCGTGGATCAGCGTGCCACGGTGAATGCGTTCCCGGGTCTTGTACACACCGCCCGTCACACCATGGGAGTTGGTTCTACCTTAAGGCAAGGTTTAAAACCCTTGACCACGGTATAGTCAGCGACTGGGGTGAAGTCGTAACAAGGTAGCCGTAGGGGAACCTGCGGCTGGATTACCTCCTTTCTAAGGATGAATGAAAGTGAAATTTCATTCTAAATAATATACAGGATAATGTTGACCGTCCTCATTTCTCTTCTTAATGTAGTGTTTCTCTTGCATGGGGGCCGGTAGCTCAGTTGGTTAGAGCACACCCTTGATAAGGGTGGGGTCGAAAGTTCGAGTCTTTCTCGGCCCACCAATTTAAATATCATGGGGGATTAGCTCAGCTGGGAGAGCGCCTGATTTGCATTCAGGAGGTCAGCGGTTCGATCCCGCTATCCTCCACCAAAACACTTAGTTATAATAAATTGTGAATAAGATAATAATTAATATCAATATCTATATCCGAACATTAGAAATGTTATTAGCTAATGTTCAAAATAAAAATTTGATTCAACACAGAATTTTTTTCTGTGCATAAATCAAGCGTTTAAGGGCGTGTAGTGGATGCCTTGGCACTGAAAGCCGATGAAGGACGTGATATACTGCGATAAGTTTCGGGGAGCTGTATGTAAGTTTTGATCCGAAAATTTCCGAATGGGGAAACCCACCACTTTATGTGGTACTTTAAACTGAATACATAGGTTTAAAGAGACAACCTGGAGAACTGAAACATCTAAGTAACCAGAGGAAAAGAAATCAATTGAGATTCCGTTAGTAGTGGCGAGCGAACGCGGACTAGGCCAGTAGTTTTGTTAAAAAAATTTGAATAGTTTGGAAATGCTAACCATAGAGGGTGATAGTCCCGT
>CACNVX010000011.1:0-2500 GCA_902624045.1 uncultured Pelagibacteraceae bacterium | reverse complement strand
TTATTCATTTATTTTAACACCCATAAAAAAATTTTGAGCTTTTGAAAAATTTAATTTAAATTACAAAATATTGATCTTCTTTATGAAGATTTTTATTTGCAATATTTTTCTAAGGTTTCTACTTTAAAAAAATTATTTTTTTTACTATATTTTTTTATATCAAACTTATTATTTTTTTCTAAATATGAAATTAATTCCATTAACTCTAAAGAGTCCAAAATATTTTCTGCTAAAAGATCAGATTTTTTTGTTATTTTAGTTTTTTTTAAATATTTAAATTTTTTTCTTATAATAGATATAATTTTATTATTATTTATTTTGACCATATACTTAAATTTTTTAAATGACTTAAATTTGCTTTATAATATTCTTTAAGATTTATTAAAGAATAATTGACATTATTTTTCTTGGCTTCAATTAAGTTTTTATTAACTAACAATTTTTTAAGTATATATTTTTGCTTTAAATCTATTTTTGGCTTGTCAAGATACCTAACAAATACTCTTTCGGTGACAATTTTTTTTAGGTTTATATGATATCCTTTAAATGATTTAAAAAAACGATATGGAACATCTAATTTTTCCTCACAAGAATGAATTGTAACCCAGGTGAAAGACTTGGAATCTACTCCTATGCCCAAGCCGTAGGATTTATTTCTTCCTAAAAAACCAATAACAGAGTCCTGCCCCCAAGAAGATTTTTGTTTTAAACTTAAAATTTTTTTTTCATTTTTGCCTAACACAGCATAGTTGTACATTGGTTTATGGGTTCTTTTAAATTTAAATTCTTTAATCAAAGATTTAAACAAGCTTCCCGATGTTATAAATTTTTCAGAAAATCCTGTTTTATTTGTTTTTGGGAAATTGAAATTATAGGTAGGTAGTATAATTGTATTCTTATTTTCTAAAAGTGTATTAAAAATATTAATTGTCGACCTCAGTATATCTTCATATTTTATTTTTTTTTTAATTAATAAATTTGAGAGATCAGAAAAAATTATTACATAATTACCATTTAACTTCTTAACAAAATCTAGCATTTATTGATATTTTTTTTTAAGAAAAATCCTATCAATTTTTCCATTTTTATTAAAAGGTATTTTCGTTATTTGAAAAATTTTTTTTGGAAACATATATGTGGGTAGATTTAATTGTATTATTTTTTTAACCTCATTTATAAATTTTTTATTTTCACAATTAAAAACTGTTACAATATAGGGCTTTTTATTAGTTCCAGATAAATAGCTAAAGCTTAAATTAATTGAATTAATTTTTTTAATAGTATTATCAATTTCATTTAAATCAACTCTATATCCCCTTATCTTTACCATCGAGTCATTTCTACCTTTTATGAAATAAAGATTATTTTTTTTAATGCATAAGTCACCGGTGTTATAAAATATTTTTTTATTCTTTGAAAAAAATTTTTCTTTAGTATCTTTTAAATTATTTAAATACCCTTTTGATACTATAGATCCTGAGATGCATAATTCACTTTTCTTATTTATAAAACTTTTAACTCCTTTAAGCGGCTGCCCTATTGGCATTTTTCTCATTAGTTTAAGAAATTCATAGTCTTTTTTTTTATATTTATAACTAAATGCCCATGGTGACAACTCTGTTGCTCCATAGCAATTATACAAGTTTTTGAATTTTATTTTAGTTAAAATTAACTTTAAAATATTATAAGGAAAGTTTTCTCCACACAAAATTAGATTTTTGATTTTTAGATCTTGTAGTCTTTCTTTATTAAATAAAATAAATGATGGAACTGTAATCAAAGTAGTAATTTTATTTTTTTTAAGATGATCTAGTGGAAATATTTTGTCATTTTGACTAATTAATGGAGAAATGGTGCTATTAAGGAATATCATTGGAAAAATAGTACATATACTCATAACAAAAGTTGAATCATGACAATCTGCAAAAATTTCCTCTTTATTATAATCTAAATTTTTTATTTGATAATTAACGCTTTCAACTAAATTAAAATAATCAATTAAAACACCCTTAGGTTTTCCAGTCGAGCCTGATGTAAAAAAAATACATGCTATATCAGTTGGATCTATTTTACTTAATGTAAATGATTTTATATTTTTAGATTTTATAATCTCATCATATTTAAAAATTTTTAAATTTTTAAATTTGTAAAAATTTTTATGGTCAAAACTTTTATCTAAAATACCAACTTTTATATTTGTAAATTTTATTATTTCTTTAATTCTATTTAATGGAGTTGTATTAGAAAACTGTATCCAAGTATTTCCAGATAATATAATGCTTATAACACATAAATAATACCCAACAGATTTATCAGAAAATACAGCTATTTTCTCTTTTTTATAATCTTTTAAATAAAAATTAATTTTTTTAATTTTAGAATACGCATCGTCATAGGTACATCTTTCTTTACCATATTTAAAAAATTCTTTTTTTGATGATTTGAAATTATATAAAATTTTGCTTAAAAATTTCTTAACTATTAATTGTTTTCTTCCCAT
>CACNVX010000010.1 GCA_902624045.1 uncultured Pelagibacteraceae bacterium | reverse complement strand
AAAAAGAAGCTCAAATAATAATTCAAGAGCGGGATTATGAAAGCGGAGTTAAATACATAGATTCAAAGTTTAATAAAATTGTAAATCCTAATATAAAAATGATTTTTGATTTAGCTAATTTTTATAAAAATTCTAAAAATTATAAAAAGGCAATAGATCGTTATACAGAAATTATTTTAACACTGGATGATAATTCACTTATTAAATCAGATGTATTGTATCGTAGAGGTGGAAGCTATGAGAGAATGGGCAATTACGTAAAGTCAGATGAAGATTTGCTAAATGCACTTAGAATTGATCCTAGCGATGCATATATTTTAAATTACCTTGCTTACTCTTGGTTAGAGCGTGATTATAAAATTAATGAAGCAATGGATATGTTAAAAACAGCATATGATTTAAAAAGTAATGATCCATATATTATTGATTCAATTGGATGGGCTTATTATTTAATAGAGGATTATGTAGAAGCAGAAAAGTATTTAAAAAGAGCAGTAGAACTAATGCCAGATGACCCAATCGTGAATGATCATTATGGAGACATTTTATGGAAATTAAATCGAAAAATTCAAGCGAGATATTTTTGGAACAACGTATTAACTTTTGATGACACTGAAGAGGATATGAGAGAAAAAATCAATATTAAAGTAATTGAGGGTCTTATAAATTCCTAAATGAAAATTATTAAAATTAAATCTAATGCAAAGCTAAATTTAGCACTAAATATTACCGGAAAAAAAAAGGTTCTACATAAAATTGAAAGTATAATTGATTTCATAGATCTACATGATGTTATTTCAATCAATCAACATAATGGAAAAAAACACCATATTTCATTTTATGGAAAGTTTTCTAAAAAAATTGGAAAAAAAAATACTGTTCAAAAATTATTTCAAATACTAGATAAAGAAAATTTATTAAAAAATAAAAAATTCAAAGTTAAAGTTAAAAAATTAATTCCCCAAGAATCTGGCTTGGGTGGGGGATCGATGAATGCAGCTAGTGTGTTTAATTATCTGGTTAAAAAAAAGATTATTAATCCTGATCAACAAAAAACTCGAAGTATTTGTGACTTGGTTGGTTCTGATGTTATTTTAGGGACTATTTCATCCAGCTGTGTGTTGTCATCAGATGGTAGAATTAAAAAGATTTATAATACTCCAAAATATTACTCTACTTTAGTAAAGCCTGATTTTGGGTGCTCAACTAAAAAAATATACTCTGCTGTACAAAAGTATACAAAATCGAAATATAACAACCCCCAAAAAAACATGTTTGGAGTAAAATATTTGATTGATCAACAAAATGCCCTTGAAACAATAGCACTAAAAAAATATCCAAAACTAAAAAAAATAAAGTTGTTCTTAGAAAGTATAAATAATCCATTATTTGTAAGAATGACTGGTTCAGGATCAACAATTGTTGCCTATTATAATTCATTAAAGAGTTGTAAATTGGCAAAAGCTAAATTTAAAAGAAAATATAAAAATTATTGGTGTGTTACAGCAAAAACTATATGAATTTTATATTTTTATGTTATAGGAAGCTAGTATTGGGGCGTAGCCAAGCGGTAAGGCACGGGTTTTTGGTACCTGCATCCTAGGTTCGAATCCTAGCGCCCCAGCCATTTATGAAAAATTTTTTAAATAAATTTTTTTTCCGATCAAAAAATCTTGATCATATTAATCAAAATATAAAACAAATCACTTTAACAACACCCGTAAATAAAATTTTTGATACAATTAATAATTTTTCAGCGAAAAGTGAAATCAGATATGTGGGTGGGTTTGTAAGAAAAGTGATAAAAAAAGAAAAGGTTGATGACATTGACCTAGCAACAAATTTAAAGCCTCTAGAAGTTTGTGAAGCTCTTAAAAACAAACAAATAAGTTATCACGAAACAGGAATTGAGCACGGAACTGTAACTGCAATCATTGACGAATATAAATATGAAATTACTTCTTTAAGGAAGGACGTCTCAACTGATGGAAGACATGCTGAAGTAGAATTCTCTTTAGATTGGAGGGAAGATGCCTCTAGAAGGGATTTTACTATTAATTCAATTTATGCAGATGGTGATGGTAATTTATTTGATCCATTTAACGGTAAAAAAGATTTGGAGGAGGGTAATATAAACTTTATTGGTAATGCGGAAAAAAGAATTCAAGAGGATTATTTACGCATCTTAAGGTATTTAAGATTTTATTTAAATTACTCAAATCATAAGCACCAGCCAGAAATAATAAAAAATATAAAAAAAAATATTGATGGAATTTCAAATATATCATCTGAAAGGTTAATTGATGAACTAAAAAAAATAACGAGTTCAAATGGATTTTTAAAACTGTTTAAAGATAAAGAAAGTTCAGAACTAATAGAAATAATTTTCCCTCAATTAAAGAATATTAAAAATTTTAAAAAGCAAAATTCTTATGCTGCACAGAATTTTTTAAAAATTGACTTTATATTCTTAATTGCCCTTTTAGTCATTGATGGGACTGATAATGTAGATTATTTTCTTTATAAATTTAAAATATCTAACAAAGATAAGAAAAGATTAAAATTGATAGATCTTTTTTATAGAGAAAAAGTAACTATAAACAATTTTACAGAGAAAAATTTGAACAAATTGTTTTATTTTAATGGACGGCAGGCTGTTATAGATATAATTAATTTTAAAATTTTTACTTCAAACAAAGTAGAGAAAAAACTAATCAAACTTTTAGATACTTATAAAGAGAAAGTAATTCCAACTTTGCCAATTGGAGCTGATCTACTAATGTCTAAATTTCAAATTCCTGAGGGTAAAACTTTAGGTAATAAATTAAAAATGATAGAAAAAACTTGGGTTCAAAACGGATTTCAAATTTCAGATAAGCAAGTACAACAAATAGTAAAAAGTTAAATATATTTAACGTCTTTAATTTCAAAATTTTTAATGCCAGATGGTGTATTTATTTCAACTAAATCACTTTTATTTTTTCCAATCAAACCTTTGCCAATTGGTGATTGAAAGAAAATTAGTTTTTGTTTTAAATCTGCCTCATCTCTTCCAACAATTTTATAATTAATTTTTTCACCAGTATCTAAATCTTCTAAAAAAACTGTTGATCCAAAAATTACTTTTCCTTCATTATTTAGTTTTGTAACGTCGATAACGTTTGCTCTTGCAATAATGTCATTAATTTCAGTTATTCTTCCCTCGTTGTGAGATTGTTCTTCTTTAGCCGCATGATATTCAGCATTTTCTTTTAAGTCACCGTGGGATCTTGCTTCTGCAATTGAGGCTACAATTTCAGGTCTTTTTTTTTCTTTTAAAAAAACCAATTCTTCTTTTAGTTTATTTAACCCATTTAATGTAATTGGCTCTTTATTCATTTTTTATTTCCATTTTGCTATTGGAGGCAATGACATTAAAATACCTTCAACATTACCGCCAGTTTGTAGCCCAAATTTTGTTCCTCTATCGAATAGTAAATTAAATTCTGCGTATCGACCTCTTTTAATATACTGTAACTCTTTATCTTTTAAAGCCCATTTTCTTTTAATTTTTTTTCTAATTATTTCATTAAATAGCATTTGAAATGTCACACCAACATCCCTAACAAATTTAAAGTCATTTTCAAAATTATCGTTCTTATAGTCAAAAAAGATACCACCTATTCCTCTTGTTTCTTTTCTGTGAGGTAAATAAAAATACTCATCACACCATTTTTTATATTTTTTATAATAATTTTTATTATGTCTATCGCACATCGATTTTAATATTTTATGAAAATTTTTCTTCTCTTTTTCATCTTTTATTGTTGGGGTTATATCTATTCCTCCACCAAACCAATTTTTTGTTGTGCAAATAAATCTGGTATTAAAATGCATTGCTGGAATATGAGGATTTTGCATATGCATAACTATTGATACCCCTGATGCCCAGAATCGAGGATCTTTGCTTGCTCCTGGTATACTCTTTCGAAATTGTTTAGGAAATGTTCCATAAACTTTTGAAAAATTAACTCCTACCTTTTCAAAGATTTTTCCATTTTTTAGAATTCTATATTCTCCGCCACCTTCATCTTTTTTATTACTTCTTTTCCAAGAATTGGATTGAAAATTTATTTTGTTTTTTTCAATTTTAAAAATGTCGTCGCATATTGCATTTTGCAATAGTTTAAACCAATTACTAGCTAAGTCTTTTTTGATCGAGATATCCATTTTATATTAATTCTATTTGACGCAAACTTTCTGCCAAAACAATGGCAACAGATGATGATATATTAAGAGATCTCACTTGGTTAATCATTGGTATTTTTAAACGATTTTTTATTATTTGATGAACCTTTTCGGGTACTCCAGCACTCTCTCTTCCAAATAAAATAGTATCATCAGGTTTAAATTTAAAATTCGTATAGTTTATTGAACTTTTTGTTGTCATTAATATGATTCTCTGTTTCTTTTTTGTCTCAAAAAATTTTTCTGAACTTTGATAAAACTCTATTTGACTATAGTCCATATAGTCCATAACCACTCTTTTAAAGCGTTTGTCTGATAATAGAAAGCCACATGGTTCAATTATTTCTAATTTGGCACCTAAACAAGCACAAGTCCTAATAATTGCAGCAGTATTCTGAGGAATATCAGGCTCATACAAAGCTATTTTTGGCACTAAAACTGTTGAATTATGTGTCATTCTTTCAGTAGTAAAATAATTATTTTATATTATATGAATTCATATATTAACTGTTTTAAACCAAAAAGAGATAGAAATTATAGTTACTAAAAGTGTCTGAAAAGAATACAAAAAGAAGAGATTTTTTATTTACTGCTACTACAGCAGTAGGAGCTGTTGGTGCTGCTGCAGTTGTGTGGCCAATGATTGATCAAATGAATCCTGATGCTTCTGTTAAAGCGTTAGCTAGTACAGAAGTTGATGTAAGTTCTGTTAACCCTGGAAATACAATAACAGTTTTATGGAGAGGCAAACCAGTTTTTATTAGAAGAAGAACCCAAGATGAAATAGACGAAGCACGATCTGTTAAGATGGAGGACTTAATTCATCCTGAGAAAGACGAAGATAGAGCGAAAAATCCAGAATGGCTTGTTATGTTGGGTGTATGCACTCACCTAGGGTGTGTACCTTTAAACGATAAAGGGGATTATAATGGATGGTTCTGTCCATGTCATGGATCTCATTATGATACCTCAGGAAGAATTAGAAAAGGACCAGCACCTTGGAATATGGAAATACCTAAATACGAATTTGTAAATGCTAACACTATTAAAATTGGATAGAAAATTAAATGAGTGAACACGAATATAAACCAAAATCAAAAGTAGGGCAGTGGTTTAATGATCGTCTACCACTTTTAACTCTTGCAAACCATCTAACTGATTATCCTACACCTAAAAATTTAAACTACTGGTGGACGTTTGGAGGAATTTTAACTTTTTGCTTAATCACTCAAATAGTAACAGGGTTAACTTTAGCTATGCATTATATTGCTCATGCAGATATGGCCTTCGAGAGTGTTGAACATATTATGCGTGATGTTAATTACGGTTGGTTAATTAGATATATTCATGCAAATGGTGCATCAATGTTTTTCTTAGCAGTATATATTCACATATTTAGATCTTTATTTTATGGATCTTATAAATCACCAAGAGAAATTATATGGATACTTGGTATAATTATTTACTTATTAATGATGGCTGCTGCATTTATGGGATATGTACTACCATGGGGACAAATGAGCTTTTGGGGTGCAACAGTTATAACTAATTTATTCAGCGCTATTCCTCTTGTAGGTGAAGGGATTGTGACTTGGTTGTGGGGAGGATATTCAGTTGATAATCCAACTTTAACAAGATTTTTTACCTTACATTATTTAATTCCTTTTCTAATTTTAGGTTTAGTTGTTTTACATATTTGGGCTTTACATGTTCCTGGTAATAATAATCCGGTTGGTATAGATATTAAAAAACCTTCAAAAGATACGGTACCGTTCCATCCATATATAGTCATTAAAGATGGTTTTGCTTTATTAATGTTTATGATAGTATTTGCTTTCTTTGTTTTCTATTCACCAAACATTTTAGGCCACGCAGACAATTACATAGAAGCCAATCCAATGGTAACACCCGCTCATATCGTACCTGAATGGTATCTATTACCTTTTTATGCAATTTTAAGATCTGTTCCAGATAAGTTATTAGGTGTCGTTGCAATGTTGTCAGCAATATTAATTTTAGCGGTTTTACCTTGGTTAGATACATCTAAAATAAGATCCGCTGTATTCAGACCACTGTACAGACAATTTTATTGGATCCTAGTAGCTGATGTTTTAATCTTAGGTTATGTAGGTGCAATGCCAGCAGAAGGACTTTATTTATTAATAGCAAGAGTTGCTACTGCTTATTATTTTCTACATTTTTTAGTGATATTACCTGTTTTAGGTTTTAAAGAAAAAACTATACCAATTCCACTAAGTATTACTGAACCAGTTTTGGGAGGGAACCCAAATCTTGCTATGGCAAAACAAAAGGAAAGTAAAATAGAATAAAGTGAAAACTTTTATAAAATTTTGTTCAATTTTAGGTTTTATTCTCTGTATATTTTCTCACTCAATAGCTGCAGATAAAGTCGATTATTTAAAGACAGACTGGAGTTTTAAAGGCCTTTTCGGAAAATTTGATAGAGGTTCTCTTCAAAGAGGTTACCAAGTTTATACCGAGGTATGTGCGGCTTGTCATTCCATGAAATACCTTAGCTATAGAAACTTATCAGAGAAGGGTGGTCCTGAGTTTTCAGTTGAACAGGCTAAAGCGATTGCTGCCTCATTTGAAGTCGTAGATGGACCTAATGCAGATGGGGAAATGTTTACTAGACCTGCAAAATTATCAGATAAATTTGTCATGCCTTATGAAAATGAAAAGGCTGCTCAAGCTGCAAATGGTGGTGCATATCCTCCAGATATGTCTGTTTTGGTTAAGGCTAGAGGTGGCGGAGTAGACTATATTTACTCTCTATTACAGGGATATGAAACAGCACCAGCTGGTATGATTTTAGATGAAGGTGTTCATTATAATAAATATATGTACGGTAATAAAATTAAAATGTCAGCACCTCTTTCAGATGGAATAATAGAATACCGCGATGGAACAACGGCTAGTGTTGAACAGATGTCAAAAGATGTTACTACTTTTTTAATGTGGGCAGCTGAACCTCACTTAGAGGCTAGGCATAGAATGGGTTTTAAGGCAATTATTTATTTAATAATTCTAACTACTTTAGTTTACTTCAGCATGAAAAAGATCTGGTCACGTGTTGAATCTGAAGTTTAAAACATCTCCATCTTTTACAATATAATCTTTTCCCTCCAACCTCATTTTACCATTCTCTTTTGAAGCAGCCCATCCATTATAAGTAATGAAATCTTCATATGATATGGTTTCAGCTCTAATGAAACCTTTTTCAAAATCTGTATGAATTTCTCCTGCAGCTTTAGGAGCAGTACAATTTTTTTGTATAGTCCAGGCTCTTGTTTCTTCAGGCCCAGAGGTAAAATACGTATCAAGTTCCAATATTTTATAGCCTTTTTGAATTAACATACTAAGACCTGTATCTTTTAAACCAATCATATCCATATAATTTTTTTTTTCTTCCTCTGCCAATTCATTTATTTGGTTTTCTATGTCTGCAGAAATAATTAGAGTGTTATCTTTTCTAAATTTTTGAATAAAGTTTTTAGTATATTTATTTCCATTCTGCACGCTTTGCTCATCTACATTACAAACAAAAATCTTTGGTTTTATTGATAAAAGACCACTTTGATTAAGTTGTTTTGTGTCGAATTGAGAATTTAATATTGATATATCTTTATCATTATTAATGCAGTCTAATGCAATCTCTAAAATCTTTAGCTGATTTTCATCTACATTTTTCTTATTATTTTTTTCAAGTCTTTTTTGAATTGACTCTAGGTCAGCCAGCATCATCTCAGTTTCAATGATTTCAAGATCTCTTATCGGGTTGACATCAGGATTAACATTTTGAATATCGTCTGAGTCAAAGCATCTAATCATATGAATAACTGCATCAACTTCTCTTATGTGGGACAGAAATTTATTGCCCAATCCTTCACCCTTAGATGCACCTTTCACAAGACCAGCTATATCTACAAATGAAATAGTTGTATTTATTGTTTTTTTTGATTTTGAAACTTCTGATAATTTACTCAATCTTTCATCTGGAACAGGAACTACTCCCACATTGGGATCTATCGTACAAAATGGAAAATTTGCAGCTTGAGCTTTGCTTGAGTTTGTAAGAGCATTGAAGAGAGTAGATTTACCCACATTAGGTAAACCAACAATTCCACATTTAAAACTCATTATTTATTATTTACAGTGCTAGAAAATAAATCCAATTTTTTATTGATAAGTATTGAAATAGAATCTGTAATATTATTAGTGATTTTTTCTAATCCAATCATCTCGTCTTCATCAAAATTTTGAAGAACAAAGTCACTCACTTCCATATTATCTTTTGGTTTTCCAATTCCAATCCTTACTCTTGAATAATCTTTACCTATAAACTTATCTATAGATGCAACACCATTATGGCCTGCACTCGATCCGCCAAATTTTGCTTTTATCTTTCCAAATTCAACATCTAAATCATCGTGAAAAACAATAACATTTTCTGGATCTATCTTAAAATATTCAATTAATTCTCTAATACATATTCCAGAATTATTCATAAATGTTAAAGGTTTGATCGCATAAACTTTTTTGTCTGCAACATTTCCAGTTGTAAGAAGTCCTTTGAATTTTGGTTTTTGTTTTGAAAGTCCAAATTTTTTATTTATTACATCTATGACTTTAAATCCAATATTGTGCCTGTTGTTTTCACTGTCTGGCGTTGGATTTCCTAGTCCTACAAATAAAAGCATAAAATATTAGTTTTGGAGAATGAAATTCAAAATTAAATAACTTATTTTTTATCTTCAGCAGGTTTTTTATCTTCACCTTCTTTTTTATCACCATCAGCAGCTGGTTTATCAACACCTTCTGCTGCAACTGCTTCTGCTCCATCTGCACTCTCTTCACCTTCAGATCCTTCAGCATCTGCAGGCTTTTCAGGTTCTTTCATAACTGTTGGAGCTGCTAGTGTTGCAATTACAAAATCTCTTCCTTGAATAGTTGGAGTAACATCAGTATCAAGATTTATTGAAGAAATCTTAAAACTTTCGCCGATATCAACACCGTCAAGATCTATAACGAGGTTTTCAGGAATTTTCTCACTTGGACATTTTAGTTCAACTTTTCTTCTTACTATGTTCAAAACTCCACCCCTTTTTAATCCAGGAGATTTATCATGATTTAAGAATTTCACTGGTACTTCTATTCTAACTTTAACTCCTGCAACAATTCTTAAAAAGTCTACATGTAATGGTTCGTCTGAAATAATGTCATATTTTATTTCTCTAGGAAGAACTTTTTGAGTTTTACCATCAATATTTAAAGAAATTATACTTGATAAAAAATTTTCATTCTCAATGAGTGATTTAAGAGTTTTTTTTGATATAGTAATTTTTTCATTTTGGGCCTCACCGCCATAAATTATTGCCGGCACATCACCACTGTTCCTAAGTACATTTAGTTCACCCTTAGTCTTATTATTTCTGATATTAGCTTCTAATGAATTCATAAAAACAAAGGTTTTTAGCTCAAGTTCTTTAATAACTCAAGGTATTTATTTAAATAAATCTGATACTGAAGTTGAATTAGATATTCTTTTAATTGCTTCACCCATAAGGCTGGAAATTGACAGAACCTCAATGTTTTTAGCACCCTTAATTCTGTTCATATTGTCTATTGTGTCAGTTATTACTAGATTTTTAATTACAGAATTTTTTATTTTTTTTACTGCCTCACCACTAAGCACACCATGTGTTATATAAACATAAACTTCTTTTGCACCCCGATCTTTAAGAGCTTTTGCTGCATTTACAATCGTACCACCTGAATCGATTATATCATCAACAATGATACAAGTTTTTCCTTTTACATCTCCAATAATATTCATTACTTGAGATTGACCTGGCTTTGGTCTTCTTTTATCTACAATAGCCAATCCAACATTTAAAATTTTTCCTAGTGCTCTAGCTCTCTCGGTGCCACCTACGTCTGGAGCTACACAAATTATATTTTTACTTTTTATCTTTTTTTTTGCGTGTCTTGCAAAAATAGGTGTTGCAAATAAGTTGTCAACTGGAATATCAAAAAAACCTTGAATTTGACCTGCATGCAAATCAACAGTAACGACTCTATCTGCCCCTGCTTTAGTGATAAGATTTGAAACAAGCTTAGCTGATATTGATGTTCTTGGTGCAACCTTTCTATCTTGTCTAGCATAACCAAAGTAAGGGATAACAGCAGTAATATTTTTTGCTGACGATCTTTTAAGTGCATCTATACACAAAAGTAGTTCCATTAAGTTATCATTCGCAGGAGATGAAATAGATTGAATTAAAAAAATACTATTCCCTCTAATATTTTCATTAATTTCTACATAGATTTCTCCATCAGAAAAATTTCTAATGCTGGAGTTAACTAATTTAGATTTTAGATATTTAGCGATATTCTTGCTTAACGGTTTATTGCTATTTCCGGATAATAATTTCATTAAAAAAAACCTAATTAAGCATAATTATTGAAATATTTCTACCATAATCATACTGTTTTTGTCCTAAAGCTCTTCTTGCGCTAAAAAAATTATTATTAATATCAAATGTATCAATATTTATGGAATCAATATTTTTTATTTTATTTTTTAAAAGACAAGATTTTACATAATTAGGCAAATCAAAATAAAGCTTTTTGTACTTTATTTTAAAAAATTTATTATTTTGTTTATCTTTTTTAATAAATTTTCTTTTAAAATCTTCTTTGACTTCATAATTCTTAGCTGAGATAGCAGGTCCGATAGCTGCAGTGATATTTCTAGGATTGGAGCCTTTTTTGATCATAAATCTAATTACCCTATCAATTATATTTTTATATGCACCTTTCCATCCTGCATGAATTGCTGCAACTAATTTTTTTCTCTCATCACAGATTAAAATAGGCACACAATCAGCTGTTAAAATACCAATTGGAGTATTTTTTTGGTTTGTAATTATTGCGTCAGCTTTTGGTTTGGATTTAAATTTATTTTTTTCATTAATATAAACAAACTTATTACTATGTATTTGGTTGAGCAAAAAAATATCCTTAGCAGTGCTTTTAATTTTATTTTTAACTATTTGTAAATTTTTTTTAACATCTGCAGGATTGTCTTTAGAACCAGGACCACAGTTTAAACTTTTATAAATCTTTTTTGATCTACCTCCAGTTTTATTAAAAAACCCATGCTTTAACGTTTTAATTTTTAATAATTTTTCTGATTTTATCAATTTTAAAAACCGGTTCTAAAATTATTTTTCTTATTTTTTATAAGCATGACTTTGAACAATTCACCCATTTGTTTTTCGTCGATCAAGCGTCTTACCCTATAAAATAAATCTGTTTTTTTTGAAAATATCGTATTTTTACTGATTATTTCTGCTCTTTGAAGAATACCCATGCTGGTTAAAAACTTTTTTTGATTTGTAAAAATTGAATTAACATCTTCAAACTGATTTATAAACTTCTCAAATAAATGAAAGTTTATATTGTAAGTAATATCAGAGTTTCCAATATTTTCTAAAATATTTGAATATTTGTGATTATTTACCGCCTGAAGAGTTTCATACATTTTGCTATCTGCATAACCATAATCAATAATTAACATTCCTCCATCATTTTTTTGTATTAAATTACAAATCTTCCTTAAATATTTAAATGTTTCTGGCGAATATTCTATAACGTTTTGATCCTTCGATATTTTAAAATTTAAATGTTCTTCAATTTTTTCTATATCAATTTTTTCTTCATTAAACTTAGCTTTTTTTGGATTATTTAAATTCACAAATCTTTCAAACCAACCACCTTTTTTTTTAAAAAATTGTTTGATTGGAATAGCATCAAAGAATTCATTAGCTAAAAAAATTGTAGGGTTTGGATTTATTTCTTGTATATTTTTTAACCATGAAAACTTTTCAGAATTTAGATTTTTTTTTTGTTCATTTATTAAAAAATCACTTTTTTCATGAATTATAAAATTGCAGCAATTGTAACACTCAGGAAAATTCATAAGAGTCTCATATATCACTTTCATCATTTCACCATTTCCAGCACCCAATTCTAATAAATTAAATTTTTTTGGAGAGCCTATACTTTTCCAAAAGGTAATTGTCCAAATTGCAATTATTTCTGAAAATAATCTTGTAATATTAGGAGCAGTTATAAAGTCTCCATCTTTACCAAAAGGACTTTTTTTCATGTAATAACCTTTATCCTTATCGTAAAGAGCTAAATTTATAAATTGATCCAATGGTAAATTATTTGTTTTAGCGAGTTTCATGTTTTAAATAAAATAAAATTATCCCTGATAGTATAAATATTAAACTTACTATTTGCCCCATCGTTAAGTTTAAAAATATATAACCTAGTTGTTCATCTGGTACTCTATAAAATTCAACAATAAATCTGAAGATTGAGTAAATTATTAAAAATAATCCCGAAATTACACCAGGTTTATTTGAAAATTTATTTCTAAAATAAATTAATAATAAAAATAGAAACAAACCTTCTAATATTGCTTCGTATAATTGAGAGGGATGTCTAGGAAGATTATCTACCTGAATAAATGTTACTGCCCAAGGCACATTAGCTATAGTTCCATATAACTCAGAATTTATAAAGTTTGCTATACGGCCAAAAAATATTCCAATTGGAGCAACCAAGGCGACAATATCCATATATAAAAATGAGTTTTGATTGTTTTTTTTTGCAAAAATTATACTTGCAAAAATAACTCCAATTAAACCACCATGGAAAGACATTCCGCCTTGCCAAATTTTAAATATATCTAAAGGATTATTTAAATAAAAGCTAAAATTATATATGAAAATATAACCAAGCCTGCCTCCTATAATTATACCTATGATTAAATAAGTTAAATAATCATCAAATTTATTTTTAATTTCAATGTTTTGAATAAATAACTTTTTAGCAATTAACCATCCCAATAAAATTCCAAATACATAAGCTAGGGAGTACCATCTAATTTCTAAAGAAAATATTTCAAAGACTACTGGGTCAAAATTATTAATGAACATTTTTAATAATACTTATAATGTATATATTAAATATGAAAAATTCTAAATTTATAATTGATAAATTTGCTAAATTGATTGAGCAGGGCATACTATCATCAAAAGATTTAAGCTCGGAGCTATTTAATATATTAAGATCTAAAAGAGATGAATTCGTTTTTAAAATGAAACTTACAAGTAAGGATGAGTTTGAGATTCTGTCAAAACGGGTTGAGAATCTTGAAATTATATTAAAAAAGTTAGAAAAAAAAAAAATTAAAAAGTCTAAGAGGGTAAAAAAATCTTAACTCTTAAACCATTCATTTTTGATTTTTCCAAAATTATATTTCCTCCATGCGATTTTACTATATCCGAGGCAATTGATAAGCCTAGACCCACACTTGATTTCGAATCTGCTCTGCTTTTATCAATTTTGTAAAATGGTTTAAAAACATTTTCATATTCTTTTTTTGGTATTCCTGGACCATTATCATCAATTGTTATATGAAGGTTTTTATCACTCCTGCTTAGACTTATCTCAATTTTTTTTGCATACTTTAAAGCATTATCAATTAGATTGTTAAGACATCTTTTAATTAAATTGTTTCTTCCAAATATATAAATCTCTCCAGTAATATTTTGTGAAATATTTTTATTATTGTATTTATTTATAACATTTACAATTAATTCAGATAAATTAAACATTTGAGTTTTTTCAGAATATGATGAACTAGTGAACTGTAGATATTCGTTAAGCATTTTTTCCATTTCATTAATATCTTCAGTTAATTTTTCAACAATTTCTTTATCTTTTATAAAGGCCATCTGTAATTTCATTCTAGTTAGCGGGGTTCGTAAGTCATGGCTTATACCCGATAACATTTCAGTCCTTTGGTTAATATGTCTCTCAATTCTTTTTCTCATTTTGTCGAATTCGTGTCCGGCTTGACGAATTTCAAGAGCTCCAGAGGGTTTAAATTCGTTTATCTCTTCACCTTTACCAAATCTTTCAGCGGCACGAGCTAAATTTGTTATTGGTCTAGTTTGATTTTTAAGAAATATAAGTGAAATTATAATCATTATAAATGCAGGGACCGTAATCCATAAAGCAAATATTCTTGCAGAAGAACTTGTTACTCTATCTTTAGGTATTAAAAATTTAAAATATCCATCTTTAAATTTGATTCTTAAGTCAATTAATTCTTTATAGTTTGTAGTATCAAACCAGTAATTATTAGAACTAAACTTTGATTTTAACTCTCTTCTTAAAGTTCTATCTATAGGACTAAACCACCTTTCTGTATTTACACTTTCAAAATTATCATTACTTATTAATTCTATATTCAAATCTAAAAATAAAGAGAAAATATTAGTAAGTTCTTGCTTATTATTTTTTTCATTTTCATACGCTTCTATAAAAGTGCTAATTTCATTTACTAATGTTCTTGTCATACCCTTGTTCGTTTTAATCCAAAGGCTATCAAAAAAAACTATAGTAATAATTAATTGTAAAACTATAACTGGAATAGCTACGATTAATAGTGCTCTATAAAATAATCTTTTTGGTAAAATTTTCTTAAAGTAATTACTCAATCCATAAAACATATCCAGTTCCTCTAATTGTTTGTAAAAATTTAGGATTTTTAGGATCGATTTCAATTTTTTTTCTTAGACGAGTAATAATTACATCAATTGATCTTTCTTTATCTAAATTAATTAGTTGACCTATATCTTCTCTTGTAAATGTTTTTCCTGGATTATTAATCATTCTTTCTAAAATTTTTTTTTCTGTAGTATTGATTTTAAAATCTTTATTTTTATTACTTATTAATAGTTTATTTAAATCAATTTTAATATTTTCAAATTCCATAACTCTTTTTTGACCAGTCATAATTGTTTTGTCTAATATATTTTGAATTCTTAAAACTAGCTCTTTAGGTTCAAACGGTTTTGGTAAATAATCATCAGCTCCAATCTCAAGTCCTTCAACTCTTTCATTTGCCTCTCCTTTAGCTGTTAAGAGTATAACTGGAGTTTCAAGTTTATTTTTGTTTTCTGCGATGAAATCTAACCCACTTTTTCCTGGCATCATTATATCTAGAACTATTAAATCAAAATTTATTATCTTTATTTTTTCAATAGCATCCTCTGCACTATCTGCAGTAGAAACCAGATAATTATTTTCATTAAGAAATTTTTTTACAAGTGATCTTATTCCATCATCATCGTCGACCACAAGGATATGTGCAATAAATTTATCCATTTATAATTTTACCTAGTACACTATCAAAATTTATTACTTCCTCTGAACTAGAATTGAGCAAAGCATTATAAATTCTTTTTTTTTGTGAATTAAATATTTCTGAAAATATTTTTTTTCCTTTTTCGTTTAAATAAACATGTTTAACTCTAGTGTCTTGTTCATCTTTTTTAAAGATGATTATTTCAAGTTTTATCAAATCTTTAAGCACCCTATTAAGGCTTTGCTTGGTTACCTTTAAGCGTTTTAAAAGTTCAGAAATTGAAATACCCTCATACATTGATAATAAATGAATTACCTTATGATGAGCTAGGCCTAAAGAGTATCTATCTAGTATTTTTTTTGAGTCAGAAAATGTTTCTCTATAACTAATAAATAATTTTTCTATTAAGTATTTTAGCTGATCATCTTTTAAATATAAAAGTTCTTTCATAATAGGTAAGTTATATTGACATATTAAAGATACAAAGATATTTTTCATAAATAATTAAAAAAATTTCACGAATGATACCTTACGACAAGAGATCTGGAAAAATATGGTACAATAACGAAATGGTTGATTGGGCCGAAGTTAAATTACATGTTTTAAGTCATGGCATGCATTATGCTAGCTGTGTATTTGAAGGAGAAAGAGTTTACGATGGATCAATCTTCAAATTAGAGGAGCACACCTCAAGATTTTTTTATTCAGCACAAAGAATGGGTTTTGAAATCCCATACACTGAAGAAGAAATAAATAATGCTTCAAATAAAATAGTCGCGACTCAGAAAGTAGAGAATGGATATGTAAGACCAGTTGCCTGGAGAGGAAGTGAAATGATGGCCATCTCAGCACAACAAACAAAAATTCATGTTGCTATAGCAACTTGGGAGTGGGGCTCATATTTTGATCCTAAACTTAAAGTGGAAGGAATTAGATTAAATATTTCTAATTGGAGAAGACCTGCACCAAATACTATACCTTGGGACACAAAAGCTTCAGGACTTTACATGATTTGTACTCTATCAAAACATGAGGCAGAAAAGCAGGGTTATACAGACTCTTTAATGTTAGATCATGAAGGTAATATCGCAGAAGCAACTGGAGCAAATATTTTCTTTAAAGATAATAATGGAGAATTACATACTCCGATTCCAGACTCTTTTTTAGATGGAATTACAAGAAGAACAGTTATTGAAATAGCTAGATCAAAGAATATTAAAGTTAATGAAAGAAAAATAAGTCCATCAGAACTTACTAATTTTGTTGGTTGTTTTTTGACTGGAACCGCAGCAGAAGTAACACCTGTTTCATGTATTGCAGATAATCAGTTTAAAGTTTGCGATACCATTATTGATTTAAACAAAAGTTATCAATTATTAGTTAGAAAGAAAAAAGCTGCTTAATCTTTGTTATCTTCGGACATTGCGTGATCAATACCTTTACGCATATATTCATAACCTGTAAATAAAGTTAAAAATGCAGATAGCCATAACAAAATAATACCAATTGTTTGTGCATTATAATCTTGAAAATTTAGTATTTTATTTCCTGTCTCACCAGATAATAAAAGTGAAATCGAAACCATTTGAATAACAGTTTTTAATTTAGCTAAATTTGAAACGGGAAGCTTTATTTTTCCTTTAGCAAGAAATTCTCTCAAACCTGAAATTAAAATTTCTCTTGTAAGAATAATTATTGCAGCAACTACTTCATAATTTCTAATTGTTCCATCCATTACCAATAGAATCAATGCAGTTGCCACAATAATTTTATCAGCAATAGGATCTAATAATTCTCCTAATTTAGATTCTTCTCCTAGCATTCTAGCTAGCATGCCATCTAAAAAGTCAGTAAATGACGCCACAACAAATAATATTAAAGCAGTTAAGTCACCATAAAAACCTGGGAGATAAAATGCCAATACAAAGAAAGGAACAATAATAATTCGACCTATTGTAAGTATATTTGGAATTTTTTTAAGCATAATTATTCATGAAAAAAGTTATATATCTTTCTTGCAACTTTTTCCTCCACACCTTCAACTGATTTTATTTCATCTAAGCTTGCTGATTCCACAGATCTTGCAGATCCGAAATGGTTTAATAGAGCTCTTTTTCTAACTGATCCAATACCCTGTATTTGATCTAAAAGTGATTTACTAATACCTTTTTTCCTTTTAGCTCTATGGGCACTTATGGCAAATCGGTGCGCTTCATCTCTAATCCTTTGTAAAAAAAATAAAGATGGATCATTTTTAGCAAATTTAAATTCCTTTCCATTATGAAAAAAAGTTTCATTACCACTATTTCTGTATTTACCTTTTGCAATAGCAATTATTGGTATTTCGTTCAATCCTAAATCATTCATTGTTTCTCTCGCTGATGAATATTGTCCTTTTCCACCATCAATTAAAACCAAATCTGGGAATGTTAAGAAATTTCCTTTTTCTTGGATTGCTCTTTTAAATCTTCTTTCTAAAACTTCTTTAATCATTCCATAATCGTCTTGTTTAAATTTTTCTGTTTTTATATTAAATTTTCTATACCTTTTTTTGATAAATCCTTCCTCACCGTATGTGATTAATGCTCCGACACTATTTGTACCCTGAATATGACTATTGTCGTAAACCTCGATGATACTTATTGTATTATCTAATTTGAATTTTTTTGAAATTTCATCTAATAAATTTCTATTATTTTGACTTTCATATAATTTTCTATTTAAACTATCTTTAGCATTTTTTATTGCGAGATTTATTACTCTTAGTTTAGAACCTTTTTTAGCAGTTGATAAATTTACACTTTTATTTTCTTTTTTTGTTAAAGTTTTCTCTATTAATTTTCTTTCTTTTATATCCTCACTTAAAATTACAGAGCTAGGAACAGCTTTATTTTCGTAAAATTGAGTAACAAAAGAATTTAGTATATCGCTTAAGGTTTCATCAGGATCATGTTTTGGAAAAAAAGCCTGATTTCCCCAATTTTGTTTTGACCTATAAAAAAATACTTGAATACAGGTTTTTCCAGATTCTTTGTATCCTGCTATCACGTCAGCCTCTATAAGATTCGCCTCGCTTATTGTCAATGAAGATTGAATAATATTCAGAGATTTAATTTTGTCTCTCATAATTGCTGCTTTTTCAAAATCAAGCTCTTCACTAGCTTCTTCCATTTGTTGAGAAAGTGTTTTTTGTATTTTTCTTGATTTTCCTTTACTTAAGAATTCGTCTGCAGCTTCGACTAATTTTGCATAATCATTTTTATTTATTTTTCCACCGCAGGGTCCTGCACATCTTTTTAAAAAATAATTAAAGCAAGTTTTATCACCTGCCTCCACTTGTTTGTCTGTGCAAGATCTTAAAAGAAAAATTCTTTGAATTGTTTTAATGGCCATATTAACTGCTAATGAACTCGCAAAAGGACCATAATATTTACCTGGTCTATTTTTAGCACCTCTATGCCTTTCTATTCTTGGATAGTCATGATCAGAAATAAAAATATATGGAAACGATTTGTCATCTTTTAACAGAATATTAAATTTTGGCTTATGTTTTTTAATTAAATTTGCCTCAAGTAGCAGAGCTTCACTCTCATTTGTTGTCGTGGTTATCTCAAGTTTTTTTGTTTGAGACAACATTCTTTCTGTTCGAATTATATGATTTTTTTCTGATATATAACTTTTTAATCTATTGGGAAGATTTTTTGCCTTACCTACATATAAAATCTCGTTATCAGAATTCAACATTCTATAAACTCCAGGCAATTTTGGAATTAAAGGTAACTCTTTTTTTATAACTTCTTTACCTTTTTCAGGACTTAACATGACTTCTCTTTTTGGAAATTTGAATACCAACAGCTGAGCAGTCTTTCATTATCTCAAGTTTTTCAATTTGAAGACTTATTTTATCAATCCTTTTATCTTTGAATAACTCATCAAAGACGTCTTCAGCTAAGGTTTCTAAAAAATTATAATGTTTATTTTTAACTAGTTTTTTTATTAATTTAACAATTTTTGCATAATTCACGATTGTTTTTAAATCTTTATCATTAGATGGTTTTTTATCTTCATAGTTAACTTCAATATTAAATTTTACTTTCTGAGGTTTTTCTTTTTCAAAGTCAAAGTAACCAAGCTTTAAATCCAATATTAACTCTTTAATTAAAACTTTTTTTTCGTAATTAAATAAGGTTTTATTACTGTCAATTTTTACTATTTTAAGATTATTTTTTTTCATTCTTTTCCACCCATAATATCTGGTGTTTGCCAATTTAAACTTTGACCACTATCTATTGATATTACTTGACCAGTAATAGATCTATTTTTAATAAAAAAGTCAACAGCATTACAAATTTGTTCTACATCAACTTGTCTTTTAAGTGGGGTTGCCATGTATTGTTTTTTAAAATGTTTTTCAGATTGTCTGCTGTTCTTTATTGTTGGACCCGGAGCTATTCCATTTACTCTTATATTTGGCGCTAAGCTCATGGCACTAGTTTTTGTCAAAGTATAAAGACCAGTTTTGCTAATTGTGTAAGAAAAGAAGAAAGGTGTTAGTTTAAATACCCTTTGATCTATAAGATTTATAATATTATTATTTTTAACTTTTATATTTTTAGCAAATTCCTTTGATAATAAAGCTGGTGTTCTAAGATTAGTTCTTAAGTGATGTCCCCAGCTATCAGTTGTAAAGTTTTCTAGCTTGTCGTTTTCAAATAGTGAAGCATTATTTATAAGGCAATCAAAATATTTTAATTTTAACTTTGCAAATCTTACAATTTTATTTACATCTGTTTCTTTGCTTAAATCTCCCTTCACCAAATAAACTTTCGTTCCATTTTTAGATAAATCTTTTTTTAATTTTTCTGCTTTAGACTTTGATCTATTAAAATGAATTAATATTTCTTTATTAGGACCAGATAATTTTTTTGCAATTGCAGCACCTATTCTGGTTGCGCCACCAGTAATTATTATCTTCCGTGCTTCCATTTTTTATCTCTTTTTTTTGTAACTTTAGTGCCTGGCATACCCATTGTTGACCTACCTTTTGGATAAAGTTTATTTTTTACGTCATACTGCCTTATTTTTGGGTTTAATGTAATTTCTAATTCTGTACTTTCTAGTTTTCTAATTTCGTCTCTAATTTTAGCTGCTTCCTCAAATTCTAGGTTAGATGCAGCCTCTTTCATTTTCTTGTCTAGACCTTTGAGATGTTTTTTTAAATTTCCACCAATATTTGAGCCTTCACTAATTTTAACATAATCTTTTTCATAAACACTCTCTAAAATATCACTTATTTCTTTTTTAACAGACTTTGCATCTATCTTGTGTTTTTTGTTATATGCAAGCTGAATATTTCTTCTTCTATCAGTTTCAGCAATTGCTTTTTTAATACTCTTTGTTTCTTTGTCTGCATACAAAATAACCTTACCATCAACATTTCTAGCAGCTCTTCCAATAGTTTGGATTAATGAAGTTTCAGATCTTAAAAAACCTTCTTTATCTGCATCTAGAATTCCAACAAGAGCACACTCAGGAATATCTAACCCTTCTCTTAATAAATTTATTCCAACTAAGACATCAAATACTCCCATTCTTAGATCACGCATAATTTCAATTCTCTCCAATGTATCTATGTCAGAGTGCAGATATCTTACCTTAACACCATTTTCGTGAAGGTATTCAGTTAAGTCCTCTGCCATCTTTTTAGTTAAAGTTGTAACTAATACCCTGTGATTATTTTCAACAACTCTTTTACATTCATGCATTAAATCATCTACTTGATTTTTAGCAGGTCTTATTTCTACAACAGGATCGATTAATCCAGTTGGTCTAATAACTTGATCAATAAATTTACCTTTTGTTTGTTCCAATTCCCAGGGGCCTGGTGTTGCTGATACAAATACCGTTTGGGTTCTCATAAGATCCCATTCCTCAAACTTTAGAGGTCTATTGTCCATACATGATGGCAATCTGAACCCATACTCTGCTAAGGTACTTTTTCTTGATCTATCGCCTTTGTACATCCCATTTAGTTGAGGAACAGTTACATGGCATTCATCTACAAATATTAATGTGTTATCTGGAAAATATTCAAAAAGAGTAGGTGGGGGCTCTCCTGGCTTCCTTCCTGATAAAAATCTTGAGTAATTTTCAATTCCTGCACATGAGCCAGTTGCTTCAATCATTTCAAGATCAAACTTTGTTCTCTCCTCTAATCTTTGTGCCTCTAAAAGTTTATTTTCCTCTCTATGTTTTTTTAAAGTGATTTCTAACTCTCTTTTTATATTTATTATTGCTTGTTCTACCGTTGGCTTCGGAGTGATGTAGTGACTATTTGCATAAACTTTTACTAAACTTAAATCCCTTACTTGATCTCCTGTAAGAGGATCAAATTCTTCTATTTGTTCAAGTTTATCTCCAAACAAACTCAATCTCCAAGCTCGGTCCTCTAAATGCGATGGAAAAATTTCTAAATATTCACCTCTTGCTCTGAAGGTTCCTCTCACAAAATTTTGATCATTTCGTTTATATTGTAATGCTACCAAAGATTTAATTATTTCTTCACGATTATAATCATAGTTTTTTTGAAGTGTTAAAGTCATTTTGCTGTAGGCTTCAACAGAACCAAGTCCATAAATACACGATACACTTGCAACAATTAAAACATCATCTCTCTCAAGTAGAGATCTTGTTGCTGAGTGTCTCATTCTGTCAATCTGTTCATTTATAGAGGCTTCTTTTTCAATATATGTGTCTGATCTTGGTACATAAGCTTCTGGTGTATAATAGTCGTAGTAAGACACAAAATATTCAACAGCATTATCAGGAAAGAAGCTTTTCATTTCCCCATAAAGTTGCGCTGCTAATGTTTTATTTGGTGCTAAAATTAATGCAGGCCTGTTAGTTGCCTCAATCACCTTTGCCATTGTAAAAGTTTTCCCTGAGCCAGTAACACCAAGTAATACTTGATTAAATTGATCTTTTTTTGCGCCTTCTACTAATTTTTTGATAGCAGCCGGCTGATCTCCAGCTGGTTTAAAATCAGATTTAATTTTAAATTTTTTTCCACCTTCAAGTTTTCCACCTATTTTTGGATTTTTACTCTGGATATCTGTAATTAAATCTTGATAAGTATTTTCCATATATTAAACAACGTAGTAGAATTTATTTATATTTCAATGAGCATAATATCAGATAGTTTAAAAAGAATTAAACCTTCACCGACCATTGCTGTGACTCAAAAAGCTAGAGAACTTAGAGCCGCTGGTAAAGATGTTGTGGGTCTAGGAGCGGGAGAGCCCGATTTTGATACACCAGACAATATTAAAAAGGCAGCGATTAAAGCAATTAAAAGTGGAGATACAAAGTATACAGCCGTAGACGGAACGCCTGCATTAAAAAAAGCAATCGTAAGTAAATTTAAACGAGAAAATAAATTAAATTATTCAATTGACCAAATAACAGTTGGAACTGGCGGTAAGCAAGTACTTTATAATGCTTTTATGGCAACTTTAAACAAAGGTGATGAAGTAATTATTCCAGCACCTTTTTGGGTATCATATCCAGATATGGTTTTGTTAGCAGGTGGAAAACCAAAAATAGTAAAATGTACTGAGCAAGAAGGTTTTAAACTTACAGCAAAAAAATTAAAGAAAGCAATTTCAAAAAAAACTAAATGGGTAATACTTAATTCACCTTCAAATCCAACTGGTGCGGGATATTCAAAAAAAGAAATCCAAGAACTGGCAAAAATTTTAATTAAAAATAAAAATGTCTATATTTTAAGTGATGATATTTATGAACATGTAAAGTATGATAATTTTAATTTTTTCACTATTGCACAAATATCAAAACTAAAAAATAGAACTCTTACTATGAATGGAGTTAGCAAATCTTATGCCATGACCGGTTGGAGAATAGGGTATGCTGCAGGTCCTGAGGATATAATTAAAGCTATAAGAAAAATTCAATCTCAATCTACTTCTAATCCCTCATCAATAAGTCAGGCAGCAGCAGTTGAAGCTCTGAATGGTACTCAAGGTTTTATCAAAAAAAGATCTAAAGCTTTTAAACAAAGAAGAGATTTCGTAGTTAAGAGTTTAAATAATATTAAAGGAATTAGTTGTTTAACTCCAAATGGTGCTTTTTATGTATTTCCAAGTTGCAAAGGTCTTTTAAATAGAAAAACAAAATTAAAAACCGATACAGATTTTGTCCAAAAATTACTTGAAAAATCAAATGTAGCAGTTGTGCAAGGATCAGCTTTTGGTCTCCAGGGATATTTCAGAATTTCTTACGCCACATCAATGAAAAATTTAAAAAAAGCAATGGAAAGAATTAAATCTTTCTGTGAAAGCTTATAATTAGGAGTGAAAACCGCCTTATTATTTGGTTCAACAGGTCTAGTTGGAGGACATGTTCTTAATTATCTAATTCAAAATTCAAATTATTCAAAAATTAAATTATTTGTCCGTTCATTCACAGGAATAAATAATCCAAAGATTGAAATAATAAAGACTGATTTTAATAATTTAAATAAACATGCTGAAGATATTAAAGGAGATGAATGTTTTTGTTGCATTGGTACGACTAAAAAAAAATCACCCAATAAAAATGAATATCAAAAAATTGAGCTAGATATTCCAAAAAAAATTGCTCAAATAGCAAAATCTAATTTAGTTAAATCATTCTTTTTTGTTTCCTCAGGATACGCAAATCCAAAAAGTTCTGGCGAATATTTAAAATTCAAAGGTTTGGTTGAAGAAGAAATTAAAAATTTAAATTTTGAGAAAATTGGGATTATGAGACCATCATTTTTATTAGGAGAAAGACAAGAAGTAAGGGTTGGTGAAAAATTTGGAATAATATTATTTAAACTTTTAACTCCAATTTTAATTGGACCTTTTAGGAAAATGAGACCAATTCAGTCAGAAATAGTAGCTAAGGCAATGATAAAATTAGCGAACGAAAATATTGATCAAAGTGTATTCGAAACTAACGAAATTTCTAATTTAGTGAGATAGAAATTTTTCTGCTTCAAGCGCAGCCATACAACCCATACCAGCAGCAGTTACTGCTTGTCTAAAAGTTTTATCCTTAACATCTCCAGCAGCATAAACTCCTGGCACATTTGTTTCCGTTGAATCTGGTTTGGTAATTAAATAACCTTCGGTGTCCATTTCTAGTTGATCTTTAAAAAGTTTTGTTGCAGGATCATGCCCAATCGCTATAAAAACTCCATCTAGTTTTAGTTCTTCTACATTATTTGTTTTTACATTTTTAATTTTTAAACCCTTAACATTTTTAGGATCTTTATCGCCAATTACATCCTCAACGACCGAATCCCAAACAATTTCTATTTTTTTATTTTCCATTAATTTTTTTTGAAGCATCTTTTCAGCTCTTAGACTATCTCTTCTATGAATTAATTTTACTTTTGAGGCGAACTTAGTGAGAAACATAGCCTCTTCAACAGCAGCATTTCCACCACCTACCACAGCCACTTCCTTATCTTTAAAAAAGAAACCATCACATGTAGCACATGCTGAAACTCCAAAGCCTCTGAACTCTTGCTCTGAATCTAAATTTAGCCACCTAGCCTGAGCTCCAGTAGATATAATAATACTGTCAGCAGTATATTTCTGACCACTATCTCCAATTGCTTCAAAGGGTGAACTTTTCAAATTTACAGATCCAATATGGTCTTCAATCATTTCAGTTCCAACTGCTTTTGCTTGTTCTTTCATTTGATCCATTAACCATGGACCTTGAATTACCTCAGAAAATCCTGGATAATTTTCAACATCAGTTGTCGTTGTTAATTGGCCCCCTGGTTCAGATCCATAAACTAAGATAGGTTTCAGCATCGCTCTAGCAGCATAGACTGCAGCAGTATATCCAGCTGGACCGGATCCAATTATTAACACTTTTGTGTGTTTAGTTGGATTTTGACTCATATGGAAGCTATATAGTGATTAATGTCTAAATTAAAAGGTATTTTATTAACCCAAGGAATGCATGGAATGATAAGCCAAGTAGAAGGTTTAGCCAAAGCTTTAGATTTAGATTTCACACACCATACAGTTGAACTAAAAAGTTTTTGGAAAGCGATTCCTCCAAAGTTAACTCCTATTTCTCAAAATGTTTATAAAAAAATTATTCCAGACGAGTTTGACGTAATTATATCTTGTGGAAGAAAAAGTGTAATACCATCAATTCATTTAAAAAAAACTTCAAATAAAAAGATATTTAATATTCACATTCAAGATCCAAAAGTAAATTTAAATCATTTTGATTTCATTGTTGCTCCAGAACATGACGACTTAGATGGTCAAAACGTAATTACAACGAAAGGTGCTATTCATTATCTTACACAAAGTGAAATTGAGGAGAATAGAAATTATTTAAATTCGTTTATTAAAAATGATGGAAGAAAAATTTGGACCTTAATTATGGGTGGACCTACTAAGTATTACGATTATTCAACTAAGAATATGAAACATATTTTTACTAGTCTGTATAAATTGATAAAAAAACATAATTTTCAATTAGTTGTAATTCCCTCAATGAGAACTCCAATCAATACTATTCATTACGCTAAAGAATTTTTTGGGGAAAATCACACAATTTTTATGGAGGTTGACAAAAAAGCATATTTATCAGCCCTTGGAATAGCAGAAAATATAGTAGTAACTTGTGATTCAAGTTCAATGATTTCAGAGGCAGCTTTAACAGGCAAACCAATTTACATAGCAAATATTTTACCAAGAAAAAATGATATTAGATTTCAAAGATTTAGAAATTTATTTAGAGAGCTAAAAATTATAAGAAATTTAGGTGAAGAAGTGGAAAATTGGAACTATGAAAAGCTAGATGAAACTAATAGAGTAGCAGCAATTATAAAAAACAAAATTTTTTCATAATGTCATTTTTAAATTCAATATTAAACAACTCTAAAAAATTCGAATTTCCTTTTGATCATTGGGAATATGAAAATGCTTTGACGGATGGAGCAATAGAGGAAATAATTAAAGCGGATATTCCAGACGTCAGTAAACATAACCTTTCTTATGATGGAACAAGAGCTATCGATGGGGGTGCAGCAGAGTTTAGAGAGGGTATATCATCTGGGGGAGAGGCAACAAAATTTAGATGCTTTGTTAATAAAGATAATGCTGCAAATTTTCCATATTTAGTAAAATTTATAAACGAACTTCAATCCAAAGAAACATATGAAGTTATTTCAAAAATGATCAATAGAGATTTATCTAATTCCTTTGTTAGGTTAGAGGTAATATGTGACCGTGAAGGTTTTTGGCTCAAACCACATTGTGATATTAAAGAAAAACTTATGTCTGGTTTAATCTTTGTTAATAATGCTAATGAATCTGAAGATTTAGGTACTGATTTTTATAATGATAAATTAGAAAAAGTAAAAACAGTTCCCTATAAAAATAATTATGGTTATTTCTTTACTAGTGGACCTGGGACTTGGCATGGAATGGAAAAGAAAACTATTGTTAAAGAAAGACGATGTATTCAAGTAAATTATGTAACTTTTGAAACTGATTGGAAAGTAAAATCTTAAATATCTTGAAGAGAGTTAACTTCTAATTTATTTGTTTTCAACGATTTAATTGCCTCTAAACATGCATAAGCTGTTGACATATTTGTACAATATGGAACTTTATTTTTTAAGGTAGCTCTTCTTAAAGCGATTGCATCGCTTATTCGGTAAGCTTTATTTCCACCCCCTGTATTTATTACTAACGCAATTTTTTTTGCATCTAAAACATCAACTATATGAGGGGAACCAGTGCTTACTTTATTAATTATTCTACATTTCATGCCGTGTTTTCTAATATAATCAGCAGTTCCCTTAGTTGCACATAAGGTGAATTTTAATCTAATAAGTTCTTTGGCCAAATCTATCCCTTCATCTTTGTGTGAGTTTTTTAAAGAAATAAAAGCTAAACCATCTTTAGGTAATGAATTTGATGCTGCTATTTGACTTTTAGCAAATGCCATTCCAAAATTTTTGTCAAAGCCCATTACCTCACCAGTGGACTTCATTTCTGGTCCTAAAAGCAGATCACTATTTGGAAATTTATTAAAAGGAAATACAGCTTCTTTAACTGCGTACATTCCTTTAGATTTATCCTTCAAATTAAATTTTGATAATTTTTCACCTGCCATTACTCGTGATGCAATTTTTGCTAGTGGTAAACCTTTTGCCTTAGAAACAAATGGTACTGTTCTACTTGCTCTTGGATTAACTTCAATCACATAAATTTTATCTTTTTTTATCGCATATTGAATATTCATGAAGCCTTTTACTTTAAGAGCAAGTGCAAGCTTTTTGGTTTGATTTTCAATTTCTTTAATTAAGTAGGGTTTTATGGACACTGGCGGTAAACTACATGCTGAGTCGCCTGAGTGAATACCAGCTTCCTCTATATGTTGCATGATACCAGCAACATGTACCTGTTTTCCATCTGAGATTGCGTCAACATCTACCTCCATTGCTTGGTTTATAAATTTATCTATTAAAATAGGATTATCGTCGGCTGCTTTAAAAGCCTCTTCTACAAATTTTTTAAGCTGATTTTTCTCATATACAATCTCCATGGCTCTTCCTCCCAGCACATAAGATGGTCTAACCATTAGTGGTAAGCCAATTTTTTCTGAGATATTAATTGCCTGTTTAAATGTTTTAGCAATTCCGCTTTCAGCCTGTTTTAATTTAAGTTTATTTAATAAATTTCGAAATCGATCTCTGTCTTCAGCTAAATCAATTGAGGTATATTGTGTTCCTAAAATAGGAAGATTGTTATCATGTAAAAATTTTGCAAGTTTTATAGGAGTTTGCCCGCCGAATTGAGCAATTATTCCAAGGAGATTTCCTTTTTCTTGTTCTTTTTTAATTATATTAAAAACGTATTCCTCAATTAGTGGTTCAAAATAAAGTCTATCACTTGTGTCATAATCTGTTGAAACTGTTTCTGGGTTGCAGTTAACCATTATGGTCTCAAAACCTGCTTTTTTTAGGGAAAAACTTGCCTGACAACAGCAATAATCAAACTCAATACCTTGACCGATTCTATTGGGACCACCACCTAAAATAATAATTTTTTTTCTTACTGAAGGATTTGCTTCACACTCTGAATTTATTGAGAAATTTCTTTGATATGTTGAGTACATATAAGGTGTGAAGGACTTAAATTCTGCAGCGCAGGTATCTACTTTTTTATACACAGGTAAGATTTTTAGTGCAGTTCTTTTTTTTCTAATAATGTTCTCTGAAATTTTAGTAAGTTCAGAAAGTTTTTTGTCAGAGAAACCTATTGATTTTATTCTATTAAATTCAATAAAATTTTTAGGCAATCCTTTCATTTTAATTTTTAGTTCGTTGTCTACTATTTCTTTTATCTGCTCTAAAAACCATGGGTCAATTTTTGATAAATCATAAATTCTTTTTAAATTTATTTTCTTACGAATTGCTTCTGCAACAAGGAGTAATTTATTTGGGATATTTTCTTTAAGTTTTTTTTCTATTTGTTTCTTGTTTATATTAAATATTCTATCTAATCCCGAAAAACCGGTCTCTAAAGATACTAATGCTTTTTGAAGAGACTCTTTAAAGTTTCTACCAATGGCCATTGCTTCACCAACTGATTTCATAGAAGTTCCTAATGTAGCTGGAGATGTTGAAAATTTTTCAAAAGTAAATCTAGGAATTTTAGTTACTACATAGTCTATGGTTGGTTCAAAAGAGGCGGGAGTAACCTTGGTTATTTCGTTTTTTAATTCATCTAACGTATAACCAACAGCGAGCTTTGCGGCAACTTTTGCAATTGGAAAACCAGTTGCTTTAGATGCTAGAGCAGAGGATCTTGATACACGTGGATTCATTTCGATCACAACCATTCGCCCATTTTTCGGATTTATAGCAAATTGCACATTTGATCCCCCAGTTTCGACTCCAATTTTTCTAAGACAAGCAATAGATGCATTTCTCATTACTTGATACTCCTTGTCCGTCAAAGTAAGGGCTGGAGCTACAGTTACAGAGTCTCCAGTGTGTATGCCCATCGGATCGACATTTTCTATAGAGCAAATTATAATGCAATTATCTTTCTTATCTCTCACAACTTCCATTTCAAATTCTTTCCATCCCTCCAAACATTCTTCAACAAGAACTTGGCTTACAGGTGACTCGTGCAATCCACTTTTTATGATTTTGAAATAATCTTTTTTATTTTTAGCAATTCCGCCTCCAAGTCCACCCAATGTAAATGCAGGTCTTATAATTGCTGGTAAACCAATTTTTCTTAATACTTTTGAGGCATGGCTATTACTATTTACGATTTCGGATTTTGGTAAATCTAAACCAATATCTATCATATTTTTTCTAAATTTTTTTCTATCTTCAGCATTGGAAATTGCTTTTGAATTTGCGCCAATCAATTCAATTTTGTATTTCTTTAAAATTCCTTTTTTTTCAGCTTCCATTGCAAGATTAAGTGCTGTCTGACCTCCCATCGTAGGTAAAATCGCATCTGGTTTTTCTTTTTTAAGAATTTTTTCTAAAACAAGTAATGTTATAGGCTCAATATAGGTTTTATCTGCAACATCTGGATCTGTCATAATTGTTGCTGGATTTGAGTTGATTAGAACTACTTTATACCCTTCGTCTTTTAGAGCTTTGCATGCTTGAGTACCAGAATAATCAAATTCGCAAGCTTGACCTATTATAATTGGGCCAGCACCTACTACTAATATTTTTTTAATATCTTTTCTTTTGGGCATTTTTTTTCATACTGTTGATAAATTCTTTAAACAAATAAACACTATCTTGTGGACCAGGGTTAGACTCAGGGTGATATTGCACTGAAAAAACAGGTTTGTTTTTTAGTTTTATACCTTCGATACTATTATCAAATAAAGATTTATGAGTTATTTCAATATTTTTTGGTAAATTTTCTTTCATTACTTCAAAGCCATGGTTTTGGCTGGTGATTTCAACATTATCTTGAACTAGGTTTTTTACAGGGTGATTTGCACCTCGATGACCTAATTTCATTTTTTTTGTTTTGCCACCTAGCGCTAAAGCAAGAAGTTGATGACCTAGGCAAATACCAAATACAGGTAAATTATTTTTTATTAATTCCCTGAGAGTTCCTATTGCATATTTTCCAGTAGCTGCAGGATCACCAGGACCATTTGATAAAAATATACCATTTGGTTTAAGAGCTAAAATTTTTTCAGCTGTTGTATTGCAGGAAACAACGCTTACTTTACAATCAAAATCAGAAAAATATCGTAAGATATTTTTTTTAATTCCATAGTCAATTGCAACTACGTGAAATGTATTTTTTTTATTTTTTTTAAATCCAGTTTCTTTTTTCCAGGTTTTAAAGCCTTTCCATATGTAATTTTTTGGAGTTGTAACTGTTTTTGCAAGATCTAAATTCTTTAATCCACTCCATTTTATTGTTGTATTAGCAAGTTTTCTGATATTAAACCTTCCATTTTTTGAGAAAGCAACTGTTCCTTTAGGAGCTCCATTATCTCTTATAAAGTTTGTAAGGCTTCTTGTGTCTAAACCAGTAATTCCAACAATTTTATTTTTTTTTAGCCAAGCATCTAAATGGAGGAATGACCTGTAGTTTGAAGGATCGGTAATTTCAGAATTCAATATTACGCCTTTAGCCCATATTTTATCAGACTCATGATCTTCTTTATTGGTTCCAACATTTCCAATGTGAGGAAAGGTAAAATTAATAATTTGTCCTGCGTATGACGGATCAGAAATGATTTCCTGATAACCTGTTAAAGATGTATTAAAACAAACCTCCCCAGTAGCCTCTCCTTGGAATCCAATTCCAACCCCTTTAAATACCTTTTTATTTTCGAGAACTAAAACGCCTGTATTAATTTGAGATTTTATTTTTGAGTTAGTTTTTTTTACTTTTCTGTTCAATTACAACTCATGAGTTAAAGGTTAATACAATAATTGCTTTATTATCGCAACAGAGATGTAATATAAAATTGTAAAAAAACAATTTTTCTTTTGAAGAATTTTTTCTTTAAAGTAGATTAAAAAAATATGTCATTAAAACAGACTATCGAAAACGAATATAAAAATGCTTTAAAATCTAAAGATAAAAATAAAATATCAACCTATAGGTTAATATTATCTTCTATTAAGGATTTGGATATTGTTAACAGATCGGGCCCTAACAAAAAAGAAACTGATGATGAGGATATTAAGAAACTTTTAAAAAAAATGGTTAAGCAACGAGCCGAATCGATCGATATTTATAAAAAAAATAATAGAACAGATCTTTTAGAAGTTGAGCAAAATGAATACGATATTTTAACAAGTTTTTTACCTAAGCAACTTAGTGAAGAAGAGACTAAAAATATCTGCACAAATATTATTTCAAAAATTGGAGCAAATTCTTTAAAAGATATGGGAAAAGTTATGGGTGAATTAAAAAAAACTCACGCGGACGAAATTGATTTTTCCAAAGCAGGATCAATAATCAAAGAATTGTTAAATAAATAATGAAATACCCAAAAGAGTATCTTGATGAAATTAAAAACAGGTTGAAAGTTTCAACTGTAGTATCAAAAACTGTTTCCTTAAAAAAAAGAGGCAAAGAATTTGTAGGTTTATCACCTTTCAAAAATGAAAAAACACCCTCATTCACTGTGAATGATGAAAAAGAATTTTACCATTGCTTTGCAACATCTGAACATGGCAATATTTTTGATTTTGTAATGAAAACTCAAAATTTAAAATTTGGTGAAGCTGTTAAATATTTGGCTCAATTTGCAGGTATGCAGCCATATATGTTTTCAAAATTAGATGAAGAAAGAGAAAAAAAATGGAATGAGTATAAATCTATTTTTAGTAATTATGTTGATTTTTATCACAACGAACTTTTAAAAAATGAAAATCATTCAATTGCTAGAGATTATTTAAAAAATAGGTCGCTAGGAAAAGATGAAGTTAAAAAATTTAAGATAGGATATATAGAAAAAAATCCAAAATTTTTTGAAAAATTAAAAAATGATTTTAGTGAACAAACTCTTTTAGAAACTGGCCTTTTTTATTTGGATGAAAAAAAAAAAATTTATGTAGAAAGATTTAGAGGCAGATTAATATTTCCTATTAATAATATTTCAGGTCAACCAATTGGTCTAGGTGGAAGAATAATTGAAAATTTAGACTATTTAGCGAAATATATAAATTCGCCTGAAACAAATTTCTTTAAAAAAGGATCAAATTTATATAATTTAGATTTAGCAAGAAAACTTTCTAATAAAATCGACCACATTTATCTGGTTGAAGGATATATGGATGTTGTTGGTCTTAGCAAAAATGGAATTAATAATGTAGTAGCAAATCTTGGCACTTCTTTAACTGATAAACAAATTTTAACTTTAAATCAATTTTTCGATGATATTATAATTTGTTTTGATGGTGATGAAAGCGGATATAAAGCTGCTGTTAGAGCTGCTGAAAATTCAATCAAAGAACTAAAACCAGAAAAACAAATTTCATTTTTATTTTTGCCAAATAAAGAAGATCCAGATAGTTATGTAAATAAAAATGGCAAAGCTAATTTTATAGATTTTACGAAGCAGAGTAAACTATCAATTCATCAATTTATTTTTAGTCATTACAAAAAACAAACTAAAAATAATCCTTCATCGATGGCTATTTTTGAAAAAAAACTCAGAGAAATTGCATATACAATTAAAGATGATTTTATAAAAAAATATGTTTTAGAATATTTTTTAGGAAAAATTGCTGAGTTAACACCACATTCTAACCGAAATAATAAAAAATATTATTCAAAAAAAATAAAATCTTTAGAAAGTACAAAAAAATATTTTCAAGAAAGCCAGTCCTTGACTGGAGTTGAATTAAAAGAGTTTTCTTTGTTATATTTAGTCATAAATAAATTAGATCTGTTGCGGTCAAATATTCATCTGATTGAAAATATTAAATTATTTACTGAGTTTAATAAAAAAATATTTGAAATCATTATTGAAAAATTGAAATCTAGTTCACAAATCACGGTTCAAGATCTCAATTTAGATGTTCAATTAATAGAAAAAATAAACAAATTTGCTCCAATCAAGCATATTTTAAAAAATCAATCTGATGACGATCAAAAAATAATTGAATTATTAGAGGATATCTCTAGAGATTTAATGAATTATGATCTTGAGTTTAGGATCCAAGAATTAGAATCGAAATTCTCTTTAGATATGAGCGAGACTACCTTTAATGAGCTAAAAGAGCTCAAAAAAAAGCAGAATCTCAATTAATCTGACTAAATTAATAATGGATTTTTATATAATTGACATTATATAAGACTTCCAAATTTATATTGCTGTGGAAAGAATAATTACAAAATCATTTGCTAGATTAATGGGTCGAGGGACTCATAGAGGATTTATAACTTATGAGGAATTAAGCAAGTCATTGGGTAAAAGAAATCTTTCAGATGAAAATCTAGCTCAGGCATTCATTCATATATTAGATGAAAATGTTACTTTGGTTGAAAAAAAATCTGATTTTAAAGTTTTAAGAAAAAAAGAGAGTTCTAATAAAGAAGAAGGTAAAACAATCGAAAAAAGTGATGACCCTATCAGAATGTATTTACGTGAGATGGGTGGTGTTGAGTTGCTTTCAAGAGAAGGTGAAATAGCAATTGCTAAAAGGATTGAGGCGGGCAAAGATGTTATGTTAATAGCTCTCTCCCAAAGTCCATTAACTGCTCAACAATTTTTTGAGTGGAACGAACAATTACAAAAAGATGAAATATTGGTTAGAGAGATTATCGATATAGATACAAATTATATGGAGGATGAAACTACAGGTCCTAGTGCAAAACAAAAAAATGCTGGAGATTCTGAAAAAGACGATGGTCCAACAGATGATGATGATTTTAATCCAACTCTTGCAGCAATGGAAACAGAAATAAAACCAAAAGTTTTAAAAACAGTTAATACACTTACCAAGGAGTATACAAAATTAATAAAATATCAAAAAGAAAAACTTGAATGTGTTTTAAATTCAAATAATTTTTCGAACGCAAAAGAAAAAGGATATGAAAAAATTGTTAAAGATATTTTAGAAAATATTAAATCTCTTCAGTTATCACCTTCAGTTCTAGAAGACTTAGTTCAAAAACATTACGTAGAAAATAAAAAAATAATATCTTTGGAAGGAAATTTATTAAGATTAGCGATGGATCATAATATCCAAAGAAATGAATTTATAAAATTTTATGTTGGTAACGAAATTAATCCGAATTTAAAAAAATTTTTAGATACGAATAGTCTATGGAAGCAGTTTTTTACTAAAAATAAAGAAGAATTTAAAAATATAAGAGAGAGATTAATCGAAATTAGTCATAAACTTGGAATATCTGTAACTGATTTTAAAAAATTGGTAAGCAGAATTCAAAAAGGAGAAAAAGAGTCAAGAATTGCAAAAAAAGAAATGGTAGAGGCTAATCTTAGATTAGTAATTTCTATTGCAAAAAAATATACCAATAGAGGTCTTCAGTTTTTAGATCTGATACAAGAAGGAAATATTGGATTAATGAAAGCAGTTGATAAATTTGAATACAGACGAGGTTATAAGTTTTCAACCTATGCAACATGGTGGATAAGACAAGCAATAACTAGATCAATTGCTGATCAAGCAAGAACTATACGTATACCTGTCCATATGATTGAAACAATAAATAAAATTGTTAGAACTCAAAGGTTAATATTAAGTGAATTTGGAAGAGAGGCTACACCAGAGGAACTGGCTAAAAAACTAAGAATGCCTTTAGATAAAGTTAGAAAAGTTTTAAAAATTTCTAAAGAACCCGTCTCATTAGAAAAACCTGTAGGCGATGAAGAAGATAGTAGCCTTGGAGATTTTATAGAAGACACAAAAGCTTTAGCACCTTTAGAACAAGCTATAAAATCTAATCTAGGTGAGGCGACAACAAAAATCTTATCTACACTTACTCCAAGAGAGGAAAGAGTTTTAAGAATGAGATTTGGGGTTGGAATGAATACCGATCATACTTTAGAGGAGGTTGGTTTGCAGTTTTCAGTTACTAGAGAAAGAATAAGACAAATTGAGGCTAAAGCGCTTAGAAAACTAAAACACCCAAGCAGATCAAAACAATTAAAGAGTTTCTTAGAAAGTTAATAATGGGCCGTTAGCTCAATAGTAGAGTACTGCATTGACATTGCAGGGGTAGTTGGAGCGTAACCAACACGGCCCACCAAATAATATATCTTTAATTGATAAGTTAATAAAAATGATGTAACTAACTTGAAGTTTGGGCCTGTAGCTCAGTTGGTTAGAGCAGTACACTCATAATGTATTGGTCCCAGGTTCGAGTCCTGGCGGGCCCACCATTAACTAATTATTTGAAAATTCTTCTAATGTTTTAAATAAAGCTTTAATATCACCATCATTAGAATTTAAAATTGATGCAAATTCCTCTTTTTGGGTTCTTGCTAAACTCAATCCCTCTATTATTAGATCTCTAATTAAAGGGCTATCTGGATTTTTTGTATAAACTCTCCAATCTATTTTTACCTCAGGTCTTTGCGATGTTGCAACTAACAAACTGTTAACAATAGTATAATTTTTATTTAAAACCTTTTTACCTACAACTTCTATTTTAGGATTTGTATATTCTGACAACCTACTGGAAAAACTTTTTAAAAAATAATTTTCAAACAACTTAAAATATTGTTTTTTTTGAGAGTCATTTAAATTTTTTCTTGCTGATCCTAATGAATAAAATCCTACTCCAATTATATCTACAGTTTCTTTAGCTACATTTTTCAATTCAATTATTTTTTCATCTTTAGAGATATTTTTTGAAAGAATTTGTGATGCTCTATTGACTGTTGATTGAACAAATACATCAGGCTCCATAGAATAAAGATTTGAGTTTATTACATTAAAAAACATCAAAATTAATAAAATTTTTTTTATTTTCATAAACTTTACTTTGGATTAATTACTATCTATTTCTTCCCAGTCGTCTTCATCCTTATAAAGAACCTCAATATTTCCTCTTTGCTTGTTCTTTATTTTATTTTCTCTATCTTGTAGATACAAACTCTTAACTGACGCATAAAAATCTATAGAATTATCCTCAAGATTTTCGAAAGATTCAAGATTATTTGCTCTAAAATCAATTCCGCTTAAAGCCCTTGAGGTAATGTATAGACTTTCACTTAAAAATTCATTATTTCCATGAAACGAAGCATTATACCAAGGATCTCCACCCAGAACATTTGCAAAAGAACCAGCGGTGTCCCTAACAGTTGTTGGACCTAATACTGGAAGCACCAAGTAACAACCGGGGCCTATACCCCATGAACCCAAAGTTTGACCATAATCTTCTTTTTCATATTTTGGAAAACCCATTTTGTTAGCAGCATCGATAGTACCCAGCAGACCGACTGTTGTATTAACAGCTAATCTTGCAGTATTTATCACTGCTGTTTTTATATCACCTTGTAAAATATTATTCGGTATTGTTATAAGATTAGATAAATTTTTAACTGCGTTGCTAGTTCCTTTCTGCAGTGGGCCTGGTAAATTTCTATAACCTTTAGCAAGTGGTTTTATTAAAACTTTATCAAGACCTTGATTGAAAGAAAAAGTAGCTCTATTAAGTTTTTCAAAACAATCTTTTATTTTTTTTTCTTCTTTATTTTGATTTTTTTTTAATGCTAAATCACCGTCTGTTCCAGCGTATACATTAACCGCTGTTAAAAAAATAGAAATTGCTAAAATAATAAGTTTTTTCAACATATTTATAATATATTATATAGTAATGATATTAATATAACATTTAAATTAAAAAGTTGTCTATAAAGTGTTTATAAAAAGCCAAAATTTGTCTCAAAAACGACTATGCACACAACTCTGAATTATTCATTAAATTTTGACACAAAAAAAAGAAAAGCTAAGGACATTAAATTTATTATATTTCATTATACTGGCATGAAAAAGGAAAACAATGCACTTAATAGATTAATAAACAATAAATCAAAAGTTAGTTGTCATTATTTTGTTAAAAATAGTGGAGAGATAGTAAATTTAGTTCCAGATTTGTATGTGTCTTGGCATGCAGGAATTTCATTTTGGAAAAATTACAAATCTATAAATAAATATTCTATTGGAATTGAAATAAATAATCCAGGTCATGAAAATAAATATAAAAAATTTTCAAAAAAACAAATTAAATCTATTTTAAAACTAAGTAAATATTTGATAAAAAAATATAAAATTAGATCTAATTTAATTTTAGGTCATTCAGATATTGCTCCTGAAAGAAAAAAAGATCCAGGTGAAAAATTTCCTTGGTATTACTTATACAAAAAAAAAATTGGTTTTTGGCACAATTTAAGCCAAAAACAACTTATGAGATGTAGAAAACTAAAAATTAGTGAATTAGAAAAAAATATATTTATTAAAAACTTACACAAAATAGGCTACTCAAAAATTTCTAAAACCAGCAAAAATAACAGTTTTATAAAGTGTCTTACAAACGCTTTTCAAATGAGATTTAGACAAGAGCTGATCAATGGCAAAATTGACAAAGAATGCCTTATAATTAGTAATAATCTTGTAAAAAATATAAACAATTTTTCTTGAAAATTTAAACATAAGTTATAAATTCTAAGTGCCAGATAAATGACTTATCACTTTAATTAAATTTAAAGAGGAAAGTCCGGGCTCTACAAGGACACAGTGCCAGGTAATACCTGGCAGGGGAAACCCTAGGGACAGTGCCACAGAAAACAAACCGCCATAACATGGCAAGGGTGAAAAGGTGTGGTAAGAGCACACCGGTTCTATTGGTAACAATGAACGCTGGAAAACCCCACTGGGAGCAAGACTAAGTAGAGATGACATTGTTGAACAAACTAAAAGCCGTCCTTGGCTTGTCATCAGGGTTAGTTGCTTGAGCTTAAAAGTGATTTTAAGCCTAGACAAATGATAAGTTTAAATGACAGAACCCGGCTTATAGTTTATCTGGCCTTTTATATTTGAGATATCTGCCGTCAATTCTAGATTATAGGGGTAAACAAATATAAGTTTAAATAGGCATGAATGAGCATTCTTAATTTATTTAAACTTACATAAAAATGAACAGATGTAATTTGTTTACTATACTTAAATTTCCTTACAAAGTGACTTGAAAATTGGACCTAATCAACGTTTGACTATCAATTTAAATACCCATATATTCCCATATATTCCCAATTATGGAATTTAAAAATTTAAAAATATATGTTTTTATCGACTTACGAGAACAAATTGGACAAAAAAGGGAGAGTGTCTGTGCCTGCTAGCTTTAGGTCTCATTTATCGAATTTAGGCTACAATGGTATTATCTGTTATCCATCTTTCAACAATTCTTCGATTGAAGCTTGTTCTCAAGACAGAATTGAAAAAATTTCTTCAGCAATAGACTCCCTAAATCCTTTTGAGGATAAAAGAGATTACTTTGCGACATCAATATTATCTGAAAGTACAAATTTACAATTCGACAGTGAAGGCAGAATTTCACTATCATTTAAATTATTGAAACATGCTAAAATAAAAAATAGCATGTTATTTGTTGGTCAAGGTCAAACATTTCAGATTTGGGAGCCAGCATTATTTGAAAAATTTAAGACATCAGCTAGAAAAAAAGCAAACTTAAATCGAGCTAGTCTTAAATGGGAAAAACACTTAAACAATAACTAGGGGAAATAAGATGACAATTAACTTTAAAGCACCAGAAATAAAAGAGTTACAGCCGCGACTATTAGTATTAGGAGTAGGAGGAGCGGGTGGAAATGCAATTAATGAAATGATAGAAAATAATATGCAAGGAGTAGAGTTTATTGCAGTAAACACTGACGCTCAAGATTTAAAGTTAAGTAAAGCAAAAACTAGAATTCAAATTGGTCTAAATTTAACAAAAGGTTTAGGTGCTGGAGCTAAGCTGGATATTGGACAAGCAGCTGCGGATGAGTCTTTAAACGAAATTGTAAATACACTTCAAGGTGCAAATATGGTTTTTATTGCAGCTGGTATGGGAGGCGGAACAGGAACTGGTGCTGCACACGTCATAGCAAGAGCTGCAAAAGAATTAAATATCCTAACTGTCGGTGTTGTGACGCTTCCGTTCTTATATGAAGGCCCCTCTAGAATGAGAAGAGCACAACATGGATTGGAAGAATTAAGAAAACATGTTGATACAATAATAGTTATTCCAAATCAAAATTTATTTAAAATTGCAAACGAACAAACGACATTTGAAGAATCATTCAATCTTTCAAATAACGTTTTAATGCATGGAGTTCAAAGTGTTACAGATTTGATGGTAAGGCCTGGAATAATTAATTTGGATTTTGCTGATGTTGAGACAGTTATGGCTTCTATGGGCAAAGCTATGATGGGAACTGGAGAGGCAGAGGGTGAAGAGAGAGCTATGCAAGCTGCTGAAATAGCAATTAATAATCCTTTAATTGATGATTATACATTAAAGGGGGCCCGAGGTCTTTTAGTCAATATCACAGGTGGAAAAGATTTAAAACTTTTTGAAGTTGATGAAGTAGTTAATAAAATAAGATCAGAGGTAGATGCAGAAGCAGAGGTAATAATAGGCGCAATAACAGACTCAGAACTAGATGGTAAAATACGTGTTTCAATTGTTGCAACCTCTTTGGACGGTCAACAGCCTGAGTCTAAATCAGTAGTAAATATGGTTCATAGAATTCACAATCGTAATCCTGGATACTCTGATTTCTCAAACATAGGATCTTCTGCATCATTTAATTTTTCAAATACAACGGCAAATAATCCAGTTTCACATGGAGCGAATGCATTGAAACTTGAAAATGAGATTGTACAAGATCAACAAATAGAAAATTCCGAAAATCAAATGGTGAATGATAATGTCGATCAAAATACTAGAATAGAAAGTGAGAGCATCGTTGAGCATAACTCAATAAATGAAATGGAAAAATCTTTTGCTCAAGAAGCAATGGAGGAAACTGCTGTAGAAATTGACGAAAATCATAGTATTGAGGAAAATTCAAATGATTTAAAGGAATTTGGTGTTGATTCTGATGCGCCAGATTTATTTAGTTCAGAATCTCAAAATTCAAGTCCTGAAGATTTACTGTCTTCAAATGAAGAGGACGAAGATGATCTTGAGATTCCTGCATTCTTAAGAAGACAAAAGAATTAATGGTCTTCAAAGAAATAAATGGACGCCACCATAGTACCGAAAGTACAAAAACATTATCCGGTACTGCTAAAAGAAATTATTAGCGTTATTTCCCCTCAACATGGTGGCACATTTATTGATTGCACATTAGGTCAGGGCGGTTATGCCAAAAAAATTTTAAGTTTTGAAAATACAAATGTAATAGCTCTAGATAGGGACTTAGAGAGTGGAAAAATTGCCAATGAGTTAAAAGAAAACTTTAAAGACAGATTTATTTTTAAAAATATTAAATTTAGTCAATTAAATAATTTAAAGCTAAAAAATGAAAATATAAAAGGAGTAATTTTTGATCTTGGTTATTCCTATACTCAAATTAAAGACCCACAAAAAGGATTATCATTCGATGCTGGTGGCAAATTAAATATGCAGCTTGGATTAAATAGTTATTCCGCAGAAGATGCAATTAATAAACTTGATGAAAAGGAATTAGAAAAAATTTTTAAATTTTTTGGAGGTGAAAAAGAATCAAAATACATTGCACGCAATATTGTAAAAGAAAGATCCAAAAATAATATTGATACTAAAGGTTTAGTTGAAATTATCGAAAAATCAAAAAAAAGAAAAAATTTTAAAGTTCATAATGCAACCAAGGTTTTTCAGGCTCTTAGAATATTTGTAAATAAAGAAATAAGTGAATTAATTTTTGGACTAATCAATGCTGCTAAAGTTTTAAAAAAAGGGGGTATTTTATGTGTAGTTACATTCCATTCTTTAGAGGATAAAATTGTGAAATATTTTTTTAAAAGTCTTTCTGAAAATAAAAGTATTTCAAGATATAGTCCTGTTATAAAACAATCAGATACTCTATTTAATTTAATTCAAAAAAAACCTATAACGCCTTCAGATGAAGAGGTTAGTGAAAATCCTTCATCTAGATCCGCTAAATTTAGATATGCTATAAAAAAAACCGATTTTTATAATTTTGATACTGATATAGAGAAGCAATTCAGAAATTATATTGAGATTGAAAATTATGGAGACAAATTGTGAAAAAGTTTGCCTTCGCAGTAGTGATTTTTTTTTTAGTCCTAGCAACTGCAATAATAAAAAATACAACTAAGCAGATTGAAGATAAAATATTCACAGTAAAAGAGAATATTAGAGTTTTAAAGTCCGAATTTGAA
>CACNVX010000009.1 GCA_902624045.1 uncultured Pelagibacteraceae bacterium | reverse complement strand
GATTGAACATGACATGGATTTTATTAGTAGAATGTGTGATCCTGTTATTGTGATGGCAGAAGGATCAGTTTTATTTGAGGGAACATCAGATGAAGTTAAAAAAAATGAAAAAGTTATAGAAAGTTATTTAGGTAGATCTAATGTTACGGGAGATAAAGCATAATGGCTTTTTTTGAGGGAACACAAATGACAGCTGGTTATGGAGATGGTCCTGATATTATTAGCTCATGTAGCATAAGCGCAAATAGAGGAGAGATCGTTGCAATTTTAGGTCCTAATGGAGCGGGAAAATCTACCGCTATGAAAGCAATGTTAGGGCTTTTAAATTTAAAGTCTGGAAGTGTAACTCTTGATGGAAAGGATATTTCTAAAATTTCACCACAAGACAGAGTGAAACAAGGTATTTCATTTGTTCCTCAAACAAGAAATGTATTTGCAGAGCTTACAGTTAGAGAAAATTTAGAAATTGGAGGCTTTTTAAGAGAAGAGGGTTTAGATCAAATGATAGAAAATATATACAATTTATTCCCTATATTAAGTGAAAAAAAATCACAAATAGTTGGACAATTATCTGGTGGTCAAAGGCAACAAGTAGCTCTTGGTAGAGCATTAATGAGCGAACCTTCAGTGTTAATGTTAGATGAACCAACTGCTGGTGTTTCTCCAATCGTTATGGATGAACTGTTTGAACACATTATTAAAGTTAAAAAGACAAATGTTGCAGTAATAATGGTAGAACAAAATGCAAAACAAGCTCTAAGTATATCAGATCGAGGATATGTATTAGTTACTGGACAAAATAAATTTGAAGGATCGGGCAATGAATTACTTAACGATCCTGAAGTAAGACGTTCGTTTTTAGGAGGATAATGGATTTTATAAATGCAATAGTTGTTCTAACAAATTTTACAATAATACCAGCGTTAGCTTATGGATCTCAATTAGCATTAGGTGCAATTTTTGTAACACTAATTTATGCAGTTTTGAGATTTGCAAATTTTGCTACTGGAGACATGATGTCATTTGGAACTATGTTTGCTGTTTTATTAACTTATTATTTTCAATCAATAGGGCTAGGACTTGGTTTTTTACCCACAGCTCTTTTAACAATCCCATTTGCTATTGTAATGATGATTTTATATATGCTGTTAATTGATAAATTCGTTTTTAGTTACTATAGAATAAAAAAAAGTCCACCAGTCCAATTCGCAATGGTAAGTGTTGGTGTAATGTTTGTTACTCAAGCAATTATAAGAATTATAATAGGTCCATCTGATAGAAGATTTTTAGATGGGGAAAAATTTATTTTAAAAGCAACAGAATTTAAAGAGATGACTGGTTTAAATGAAGGCCTAACACTTAAATCAACACAAGCCATTACAATTGTTATAACTTTAATTATAGTTTCGATAATGTTTTGGTTTCTCAATAAAACAAAAACTGGGACTAGTATGCGGGCTTACTCAGATAATGAAGATTTAGCTTTACTTTCAGGTATAGATCCAAAAAGAGTTGTTCTTATAACATGGGTAATCGCTGGGGTTTTAGCCACGGTTGGTGGTATTTTATATGGTTTAGATAAAAGTTACCGACCATTCGTCTATTTTAATAACATGTTACCTATATTTGCAGCTGCAATAGTTGGAGGAATTGGAAATCCTTTTGGAGCTTTCCTTGGTGGATATGTAATAGCTTTTGCAGAAATACTTATAACATATGCCTATAAAAGATTTATTGCCTACTTGGTACCCGAGAGTATGGAACCAGACTCTTTAATGCAATTATTATCTACAGATTATAAATTTGCAGTCTCATTTTCAATTTTAGTAATAGTCTTATTGATAAGACCCTCTGGAATATTTAAAGGAAAAACAATATGAGAAAGTATTCGAATATAATAGCTGCATACTCAATAATGCTTGTATTAATTTTATTAGTTGGGATATTTCAATCCTGGTCAATTGCTCTAACAATTCTAAATTATTGCTTAATTTCTGCAGTTATGACAATTGGAGCTAATATACAATGGGGTTATGCTGGACTAATAAATTTTGGAATAATGGGTTACACTGCTTTAGGTGGTTTAGCAGTTGTTTTGGTATCTGTAGATCCTGTACAACAAGCATGGCAAGCTGGTGGACTGAATATTCTTATTTGTTTTTGGATAATTGTCGTGATGATAGTTTTAATTCGTTACTTGTTAAAATACTTTAATAAGTCAAAATATAGAACTTATGGAATTGCATTTATAATAATTGGTGGAATATTATTATTAAGATTAACTGCTACTCCAGGTATAGAGGCAATAGAGGCTGTTGATCCTGCAAAAACAGGATTTCTTGGAGGAATGGGATTGCCGGTTTTATTTTCTTGGATTGGTGGAGCTTTTTTGGCCGGTGGATTAGCTTTCATTGTTGGAAAAATAGCTTTAGGTTTAAGAGCAGATTATTTAGCAATAGCCACATTATTGATTGCAGAAATTGTGGTTTCAATAATTAAACATGAAGAGTGGTTAGCAAGAGGTGTAAAAAATGTGATTGGTTTAAAAAGACCAGCCCCTTATGAGATAGATCTTCAAACCTCACAATGGTTTATTAATTTGGTTGAAAAATTTCATACAAAAAAACTCAGTATGATTAATTCATTTACAGAGAGACAAGATGCCCTTAGTCAACTAGTCATTGATGCGTCCTCAATTTACGTCAAGCTTTGTTTCACAGGATTATTTTTGTCTGTCGTCATAGTTTTGCTTATTGTGACGCAAAAAGCTCTTTATTCACCCTGGGGAAGAAAAATGAGAGCGATAAGAGATAATGAAGAAGCAGCAAGCGCCATGGGTAAAAATATAGTAAAAGAGCATTTATTTATTTTTATTTTAGGTTCAGCAATTGTTGGTATTGCTGGAGCCATGATGGTAACAAACGATGGTTTATTTACCCCAGGAAGTTATAGACCAATGAGGTACACATTTGTAATTTGGGTAATGGTAATTGTTGGCGGTACCGGCAATAACTTTGGTGCAATATTAGGAGGTTTTGTAGTTTGGTTCTTATGGGTTGAAGCTGCTCCAATGGCTTTATTTTTAATAAACTTATTCACGTCTCATTTACCTGAGACAAATTCAGTAAGAGTTCATTTAATTGAAAGTGCACCATATTTTAGGTTTTTAGTTATTGGCATAGGGTTGCTAACCATTATGAGATATAGACCAAAAGGTATACTTCCTGAAAAAATAGAAATAAAATAAACTCATATGAAATATATTATATTAGGTGCCGCAATAGCTTGGGCCATGTATATGGCTGATAAGTATTTATTTTTTTAATGAATAGAAATCTTTGGTTACTTATTTTAAGCCAAATATTTGGTTTCACCGCAGCGAATGTAACTGTTTTTTTAAGTGGTATAATAGGGAGTGAAATTTCTCCAATAAAAGCATTAGCAACTTTTCCACCCTCAATTTATGTAGTTGGGATAGCTATTTCAACTGTATTTGCTGCAAAAGTAATGTCTGTAATAGGGAGAAGACTTGGTTTTGTTTTAGCTTCAATTGGTAGTTCACTTGCAAGTCTACTATCAGCTTATGCAATTCTAAATAATAACTTTATAATTTTTTCATTATCATGTTTTTTTCTTGGTACAGGTATGGCTTTCATTCATCAGTACAGATTTGCAGCAGCAGAAAGTGTTGAAAAACAAAAAGCTCCAAAAGCTGTTTCGATGCTTCTATTAGCAGGAATAGTTTCTGCATTTATAGGAATAAGTCTTGCAAATTTTACAAAAAATCTTGTAAGTGATCATGTTTATGTTGGATCTTATCTTGCTTTAGCATGTTTCACAATTATGCCAGCTATTATCTTAAGTTTTTACAAAAATACTAATGTACAAAATGATGAAATTAATCTTAATAAAGAAGTCAGGAGTTATAAAGAGTTTTTTTTAGATCCAAAATTTCTTCAAGCTATGTTTTCAGCAACATTTGGTTATGTTGTTATGGCATTCTTAATGACAGCAACACCAATTAGTATGCATTTTATACACAACATTAGTGTCGATAAAGTTGGAATTGTAATTCAATTTCATGTTCTTGGAATGTTTTTACCATCTTTAATTACAGGGAATTTAATAAATAAATATGGTCCTTCAAATATAATGTATGCTGGAACCTTTTTTTATTTACTAACAATTATAATGAGCTTTTTTGAACCAAATTTTATAAATTATTTAATATCACTTATCTTGTTAGGTATCGGATGGAATTTTCTATATATTTCAGGGACTAGTTTGCTAGTTACAACATATCAAGATCACGAAAAATTTAAGGCACAAGGATTTAATGATTTAGTTGTATTTTCTGCAACAGCAATAGGAAGTCTTTCTGCAGGAGTATTAATTTCAATTACCAGTTGGAAAGTCTTAAATTTAATGTGTATTCCATTTTTAGTTTTAATTTTATTTTCAATTATAAGAGCAGATATGAAAAAGAGTATTAAATGAATTGGTTAAATTATCTGGATTTAACCTTAGTAGAATTCATTTTAATTATTTCAACTGTGCTTATTGCTTCGATTATTAGAGGATTTAACGGCTTTGGATTTTCGGCAACATGTATTTCTGGATTTTCTTTTATTATTCCTGCAATAGAAATTGTTCCAATCATTTTAATTCTTGAAGTTCTTATTAGTATTTTTATGGCACCTTATGTTTGGAACAAAATTGATTGGAGATTTGTTTTCACTATATTAATAGGTATGGCTATTGGGTCTCCAATAGGTTTATTTTTACTCAAATATTTGTCAGCAGACATCACTCATTTATCTGTATGTGTAATAATTATATTTTTTTCAATATTACTTATGAAGGGTTATGAAAATATCAAAATTAATAATAGCCAAACAAAAATTTCAGTTGGTATTTTATCAGGTACTCTAAATGGTTTAACAACATTAGGAGGAATGCCAGTTGCACTCTTTTTATTAGTTACCAGTATTCAACCGAGTGTGATTAGAGGATCTTTAGCTGCATTATTTTTTGTAACGGATGTGTATGCATTTATTTTAAGTTACTTTGCAGATATTGTAGATATGACAACAATCTATCGGACAGTTCCATTAATAATTATGCTGCCAATAGGAGTTTTTATTGGTAATAAGTTTTTTGTAAAAAGTAAAGAAGCGCTTTACAGAAAAGTTGTATTTTATTTTCTGATATTTATTTCAGTTTTTGGGATTTTGAGAGTATTTAACACTATATAAAAAACCCCAGTAAAATTTTACTGGGGTTTTTATTAATCTAATTATCTTTGTTTTTTGGTCTTAAATTTTCCACCTTTAATTTCTTTCTCTAAGAAAGAACCAAAAGCTTCACCAACATCTGTAAATTCTACAGCAGTTGCGCCTTCATAGTTTATTTGCTTACCTTTAGCTAATAAATCAAGACCTTTTTTAAGTTCACCTGGATAGATTTTTGTTCCTGGTGCGTTAGCAACAGCCATTACATTTGCTTGTACAGTTGCTCTATCTGCTTTTCCTCCTGCTTGCATCGCCAAAGCAATTAGCGCAGCAGCATCATATGACTCACCAGTGTATGGTCCTGAAGAATCAATTCCTGCAGCCTTTGCAACTTCTGCAAATTTACCAGCACCTTTTCCAGTTGATCCTGGAAGAGATCCAAATGATTTATTAAGATCTTTACCAAATCTATCTGTTAAAGAATCTCCAATCATACCATCAGATAAAACGAAAGTATCAAATGATCCAGCATCTAAAGATCCTTGGATAATCATTCCACCTGCTTGATCTAGGTAACCAAGAACTGCTAAAGCATCACCACCTGCTGCTGCAAGTGTTGCAACTTCAGCACCGTAGTCACCTTTACCTTCTTCGTGAGCTGTTACTGCCGTTACTTTAATTCCATGAGCTTTAACACCTGCAACATAAACATCTGCTAAACCTTTACCATAGTCATTATTTGTATGTGTAACTGCAATAGTTTTTACTTTTCTATCTTTTGTAATATCAGCTAAAACTTGACCACCTCTAGCATCTGATGGAGCTGTTCTAAAGAAATACCCATTATCATCTAAAGTAGTCAAACCTGGAGAAGTAGCAGATGGTGAAATCATAACTACACCATTTGGTACTGCTGCATTCGTTGCAATTGCACCAGTTACACCAGAACAGTCCGCTCCCATGATTGCCACAACACCACCAGCAATTAAACCTTCAGCTGCTGTTGTTGCTGCTGCAGAGTCAACACAAGTTGAATCAGCTCTCTCAGCTTTAATATATTTACCACCTAGTAATGAACCTGAGTCAGAAGCTTCTTTAAATGCAAGCTCAGCTGAATCAGCCATTGCTGGTGTAAGAGATTCAATAGGACCTGTAAATCCTAAAATGATACCCATTTTGATACCATGTCCGTCTGCAAAAGAGTTTGTTGTAAAAGCTGAAACAAACATAAATGCAGCAATAAATAGTTTTCTCATTATCTTCCTCTATATTGTTAACAATTTATAAAAAGGTAATTTAAGTATGAATAAATTGAATATTCAACGACAAAATTAGCTCATTTAACTGCTAATTTGAAAAAATTATCTAATTGAGAAGGGGTCTAGAGATGGCTCGTCTGAGGTATAAAACCAAGTAGTTTTAACTCTTGTATAGTCTTTAATTGAGTCGATCCCAGCTTCTTTGCCATAGCCGCTATCTTTAATACCTCCAAAAGGTGCAGATGGAGATATAAGTCTATAAGTGTTAACAAAAGTTATACCCGCTCGAATTGCTTTAGAGACTCTCATCCCTCGTGACAAATTACTAGTATAAACCCCAGAAGATAACCCATATTGATTATCATTCATTTTTAGAATTACTTCTTCTTCTGTGTCAAATTTCATGACTGATAATACAGGTCCAAACAATTCATTTTCTGCAGCAGGTAGATTGTGATTATCACATTCGATAATTGTTGGAGGAAAGTAATATCCTTTATTTGAAAAAGAATGTCTTTCACCACCACATTTAATTTTTCCACCTTGATCAATTGTATCTTTTATATTTTTTTCAATTACCTCTAATTGTTTAAAGTTACTTAAAGGTCCCATCTCTGTTTCGGGATCCATTGGTGCTCCAATTTTTATTTTTGATGCACGTTTTGAGAGTTTGTCTAAAAATTCATCATAAATTCCTTTTTGTAAGTAAAGTCTTGAACCAGCTATACAGCTCTGTCCACTTGCACCAAAAATTCCAGCTGTAATCCCATTTATTGCATTTTCTTGCTCTGCATCGTTAAAGACGGCTACTGGACTTTTTCCACCTAGCTCTAAACTTACCTCTGATAAATTTTCTGCTGAGTTTCTAATTATATGCCTCGCTGTTTCAGGACCACCAGTAAAAGCAACTTTTTCAACCAAGTTGTGAGTGGTTAAGCTTTTACCACAAGGATCTCCAAATCCTGTAATTACATTTACCACACCTTTCGGAATACCAGTTTTTTCAATTAATTTTGCGAATTCGAACAAAACAGCTGGGGCTAGTTCTGAAGATTTAATTACAACTGTATTGCCCATTGCAAGTGCAGGAGCCAATTTAGTTGCTGTTAAAAACATTTGAGAATTCCAAGGAATAATTGCTGCCACTACTCCAATAGGAATCCTGGTTGTTATTGCTTGAATGTTTGGTTTGTCTATTGGAAGAACAGTTCCCTCAACCTTATCTGCTAAACCTGCATAATAGTCATAGTATTCTGCAATATAAATAGCTTGTTTTTTTGTTTCCCTAAAAAGCTTTCCAGTATCAATAGTTTCTATTTCACCAAGCATCTCTGCATTCTCTCGCAATTGATTTCCAATAGCTCTTAAAAATTTAGCTCTTTCTCTAGGTAGTAACTTTGGCCATTCACCCTCAAATGCTTTTTGAGCAGCCTTAACTGCATTATCAACATCTTTAGCACTTGCTTCTGGAACAACTGCCCAAGGCTCATTATGTTCTGGATTAAGAGTTTCAAATGTTTTTTTACTTTCGGAGTCAACCCACTCACCATTAATAAACATTTTATATTGTTTAAGTTTACTCATCTGATTCAATAAATTTTTTGATTGTTAAATTTACATCATCAGCACACTCAATACCACAAAGATGTTTTCCATCTTTTACGATCTTTAACTGACTTTTAGAGATCAAAGCATTCAATTCTTGAGACATTTTTACAGTTGAGCCAATGTCATATTCACCTGTCATAACCAGTGTGTTAGCTTTAATTTTATTAAAATCTTCATCATTTTTATGTTTAACGAATAATTCGTAAACCTTTAGAAAATTATTCATATTATTAGCAGATAAAATTGAACTTATTTTTTCATATATTTCTGGATTATTTTCTAGATATTTATCAGTAAACCATCTTTTCAAGGCTTGTTTTGAAAGTTTTAATTCTTGTTTTGCTTGTTCAAACCTTTGATTTATAATTTTTTGCTGTTCCTCAGTTCTTTTATAAATAGAACACAAAAGAGTTAATGTATGTAATCGTTCATTATGTTTCGTTGCAAAATCTCTTGCAATTAAAGACCCTATCGAAAAACCAACAAGATGAATTTTTTTAATATTAAGATGATCTATCAACTCAATTAGTTGGTCAGAAAAATCATGAAAACTGATTTCTCCTTTTTCTAATGGCGATTTTCCATGACCTAAAATGTCATAAGCAAGAGTTGAATGATAATTAAAAAATTCAAGCTGAGGCTGCCATATTTCGTGAGTAAGACCTACACCATGCACAAATACTATTGGCACATCTTGATACTTTTTATTGTATAAGTAATAAGTTCCTGATGCAGTGGTTCCGGTCGTCATCAAGAATTATTTTGGCTCAATACCCATTTCTTTCATATCTTGATATCTATCACCAGTTCTTGCATGTGCTCTACCACTTGATGCCCCACCAATTGCAATAACCACCTCATCATCGAAGGGTGCATCATGAATAGTAAATTCATGAGTTAGGTAATATGGTCTCAATCCAGAATCTGTTTTATGCATCATAGGAATCGCAATCTTTGATCCAGCAGGTCCTCTGGTATTTGTAAAACTTAAATAGGAAGTTCCACCTACCGCATCTCTAAATTTATTTCCAAACCTTAAAGTATGAATAAAAGCTGAAGCATGCTCTATTTCACCGTTCAATCCAACTATACCTGCCTTACCATAAGCTAATATTTTTTCAGGTGATCCTATTTCTTTTATCAATTCTGGAACAAGTAAATCTCCTAGCTTTGGCGCAAGATCTAAAATAGTTGGTCTAAGATCTTCAACAAAACCCTGACCATCCCACGGATTCTTAAAGACTGCTGCTACTGATACCATTAAAACTGGTTCTTTCGCTTCTTTACCACCTTCGATAAAAGTTTTGTCTACAAATTTTGTAAATTTTCTTAATTCTAATTTCATTTTTTTGCTCTATGTTTGAAACTATCTCTTCGAAAACTGTATAATGCTTTTGGGTCTACATCAACATCTATCACAGATGGCTTACTTGATTTAACCGCAGCTCTTACAGCTTCATTAATCTCAGAAATTTTTTTAACTTTAAAACCCTTTGCGCCATAGAGTTCTGCAACCTTATCAAACGATGGACTAGTAATATCCGCACCTAAATATCTTTTACCAAAAAAATCTTTTTGATAAGCTTTTTCTGCTCCCCAGCTTTTATTGTTCATCACAATAGTTGTTGTATTAATTCCATATTCAACAGCACTGCTTAATTCAGATATTGTCATTCCAAAACCTCCATCACCCATTAAACTTACAACTGTTTTTTTAGGTTTTGCAATTTTAACACCAAGACCACATGCGAAAGAAAACCCCACAAGGCCGAAATCTAAGGGAGTAAATAAAGATGGAGGGTCGTAATATTCTAGAGCATCAGTTGCTTGCAAGCATAATGTCCCAGCATCTAGTGTAATGGCAGAGTTTTTTGGTAGCGCTTTTCTTAGTTGTTTAAATAGACCTTTAGGCTGTATAGGAAAATTTGAACCTAAATTTTCTTTATCTCTTTTTTGTAAATACTCGTTTCTTTCTTTTAAATACAAATTTGTCCAATTTTTTAAATTCAATTTAATCTTATCTTTTTTGATTTGATTATAGAGTTGTTTAGTTGCAGTAGCAGCATCAGCATGAATTTTAACTGTTGCAGGAAAATATTTTCCAAGCATTTTTTTTTCTAGCTCTATTTGTATAATATTTGCTTTTTTATTTATATTTTCATAAGAATAAAAAGTTGAGTTAAACCCTAAACGTGTTCCAATCGCTAAAATAACATTTGCATTTTTAACTAATCTTGAAGCAACAGGATTGCCCCTAGGCCCCATTTGTCCTGCATTTAATTTATGACCAAATGGGATTGCATCTCCATGACCTGCTGCTGTAACAATAGGTATATTACACAGTTCAGCTAATTTTATTACTTCCTTGTATTTAGAATTATATTTTATACCTGCACCAACAATAATTACTGAACAATTTGAGGCTTTAATTAGTTTTGCAGCCTTTTTGATATTATCTTTACTTCCTTTTTGTTTAATCTCATTTGTAAATGATGGTTTTTTAGTATTAATATTATAAGAGTTTGACTCAGCTAATATATTTCTTGGTAAATTTATACATACTGGTCCTCTTCTAGGTTTCATGGCCAATTTAAAAGCATCACTCATAATTTTTGGAATAATTTTTGAATTTTTTACGGTCCAAGTTTTTTTAGTAATAGGTGCAAATAAAGATTGTTGATCTAATCCTTGAAATGCATCTTCCATTTTATCTTTAGTTGAATAGGAACCTGCAATAGCAACTACCGGAGAAAACGCTGCTTTTGCTTGTGCAACTCCTGTAACTAAATTAGTAGCACCAGGTCCATTTTGACCTGCAATAATTACTCCAGGTTTATTTGAAGCTCGTGCATATCCATCAGCCATGTGTGTACCAGTTCTTTCATCCCTAACACCAATAAATTTTATATTTTTTTCATGATAAAGAGCATCAAACATTTCCATTGTTGCTGAACCAATAAGTCCAAATACATGCTTTACTCTTTCTTTTTTTAAAGATTGAACCGCGGCTTGACCACCGCTTATCCTCTTCCGTATTTTTTTCACGAAACTTTTTTTACTTCAGTATCAAAATCATCTTGAAAGTGAGGCATAACTTTTTCTGTAAAAAGTTTAATACTTTTCATGCAATCTTTATGCTTTACACCTGGGAAATTAGACCAAACTTGTAAATTTTGTAAATTGAGTTCAGATTTTAATTCATGAATCTTATCAATCACGTATTCTGGTGTTCCAAATAACATGTTTCTTTTATGCAAAAATTCATAATTTAATAAATCTAATTTACCTTTTGTTTCAGGTAATTCCTCACCTGGATCCATATGATTTCCTAAACCTCTCCAATGACAAACCCATCTCATATAATTTACCATATGTTCACCAGCTTTTTCTTTTGCTTCTTCCATCGTGTCGGCAACAAACATATCTCTTACAAGAGATACCCCTTCTCCAAGAGGAACATTTTTTTTTGTAACCTCTGATCTTTTATTTTTATAGGCTTCAAATCTTGCCTTTAAAGCCTTAACAGTTGGTATCCACATAATTACATTTATATTTTGTTCAGCAGCCCATTCTATTGATCTAATTCCATCTACAACTTGATGAATTGGTGGGTGAGGATCTTGATATGGCTTAGGTAATACACTTATTTTTTTCATTGTGTTATCTTCCATATTCATAAATTCTTCACTCGGTGGGCTCATATCGTGTTGCCAAACATAATTTGGCGAAGGATAAGTATAAAACTCTCCTTCATGTTTAAAAAATTTTTCTGTCCAAGATTTTTTTAAAACTTCTAACGTTTCAGCAAACAATCTAAAATTTTTTGCTTGGTCTTTTAAATCTGCTTCTTTATTTAAATTTATTGCTTCTCTCCCATAAACTCCTCGTGCAACTCCTACCTCAACTCGTCCTTTAGAAAGCTGGTCTAACGTAGCAATATCTTCAGCTAATCTAATTGGGTTATGAAAAGTAATAACATTTGCAGCTTGACCAATTCGAATATTTTTTGTTCTAGCAGCAGCATCTGCACCCATCATTAATGGATTTGTACAAGATTCCATTCCCTCGTGATTGAAGTGATGTTCTGTAAACCAAATAGAATTCCATTTATTTTGATCACAATACTCTGTGATTTCTTTAGTTTCATCTAATAGTTTGTGATAAGGTTTGTGTGTCCAGTTTGTGGTATTACAAAAATAACCAAATTTCATAAAGCCTCCTTTAAAAGTTAATTTAAAGACGACCGATCCCACTTTCGTAAATCTATGAATTTATCGACGAGTTATGTATCGCTTTATATACAAACCTTATAATTACTAACGTTGATATTCAATAAATTTCTTTAGAGATTTGTTAAGAAATTTCTCATAAATTTCGCCATTATTTTTAAATTTATTTCCATTTAAAAATGATTTGTCCATTTTGAAATCGTAGGAAGGCTCAAAAAAAAAAGGAATCGAGAGTCTCTTGCTTTTATTCCACAAAACTCTGTGATTAGTAGCCTTAAATTTACCTTTGCTTAGAAATTCTAGAGCTCTACCAGTATTTACGACCAGAGCTTTTTTATTAAATGGTACATCATACCATTTTTTATTTTTTCTATTTTGAACTTGCAATCCACCTTTTTTATCTTGATAGAGAACTGTAAATATTCCGCTGTCTACATGAGTTTCACATCCAAGAGCAACCCCATCTTGTTTTGATATTTCTACTGGCTTAGTTTGATTAGGATAATAATTAAATCTCAATGTACTTAATGTTTTTAATCTTGAAAAAGCTTTCTTTGAAATATTTGGATTCTTTCTATTAAGTTTGATTATACTTTTAAATAAAGTTTCACTTATACTGTAAATGTTATCAAAATATCTATTTAAAATGTTAATTGATTTTTTGTTAAAACATTTATCTAGTTTAAGATACTCTATATATTGATTGTTTAGATTTGTAGAATATTTTTCTGTTACTTTTAAATCACCTATGTCTAAACCTTCTTTTCCATTTACATCGTTAGGAAAATACCCCCTATAGAAATTTTTATTTTTTTTATTCCATTTTTTTGGAGATAATTTTCTTTTATTATTAGCTGATAAATTAAAAAATTTATTTCCTACCTCACAGATTTTGTAAATTTCTTTTAAATTAATTCCATGACCTGTAATTTGAAAAAATCCTATATTAACACAAGCTTTTTCAATCTCTTTAATTGTTTTAAAAGCACTTTGGGTTTCAAAATTGTTTTCAATTAGCGATGATACATTAATTGTTGGTATATAGCATTTTGTCATCTTCTTACGGGAGTTTCTGTTGCAATGTACTGATCTCTAGCTTTTTCTCTAAAGTAAATATAAATTCCAGCTGCTATTATACACCCAACTCCAAAAAATGTTCTGCCTGACGGAATTTCATTAAATAAAAAATACCCAGGTATCATTGACATAATAATCAATGAGTATTCAAATAGAGAAACTACAGAAGGTGAAGCCACAATGTAAGCTGAAAATATACAGAGAAAAGCTATCGAGGCGACAAAACCAAAAAATAAGATAAATTTCCATGTATATTCAATGTTTGAAAACCACTCTCTAAAAATAAACTGTGTAGTTGGATCAAAGTCTGGGTTATTCAATTGTCCATTTCCCATTAACAAATATATAAGACCACATAAAATTAGGGCTATTAAATAAAAATAAAATAGTTGAGTATTTACATCGTCTTTATCAGATGTGTATTTTGTTATTGTCATGGATGCAGCATAAAAAAATGCACATAAAACTGGAAGCAAACTTTTATATTCAAAGTCAGAAAAGTTTGGATCAAGCACAATAAAAACTCCCGCAAAACCAAATACAATTGCTGACCATCTTCTTATCCCAATAAACTCTTTCAAAAAAAATTTAGCAAAAATAGATACAAAAAAAGGACAAGAGAAAAATAGGGCATTTGCTGTTGCTAAGGGCATATAAGTAAGAGAAATAAAGAAAGCTGAAAATGCTAAAAAGTGAAGAACCACTCTAACAATTGTTAAAATAGGATAATAAGTTTTTAATGAAACTTTCTGTTTCCTAAATTTTATGTAACTAAAAAGCAAAACAGCTGCAACAAAATATCTTCCAAAAAAAATCTCATAAAGAGAGGATTTTTCAAAAATATATTTTATTAAAGAGTCTTGCATTGCAAATAAAGTCATCGCAATGATAATTAAAAATATACCTTTTGAATTATTATCTCTTGTCATTTATCTTAGAGGTTTTTCTGTAGCAATTGATTGATTTTGTGCTTTTTCACGCATAAAAATATAAATTCCACTTGATACAATTATTAAAATTCCAATTATAGTGTTTAACGAGGGTATTTCATCGAAATATAGCCATCCTACTAGTGGAGACCAAAATAATATTGAATATTCAAAAGGCGAAACTACAGAAGGTGAAGCTATGCTGTAAGCTGTAAATAAAAAAAAGAAAGCAATTGTAGCTGTAACACCAGTTGCAGTCATTAATAGGATATTGGAATTAAAATTAACAAACCATTCTCTAAATATAAATTGAGAAGCTGGATGATTTAAAGTGTTATATTGACCATCACCAATAACAAAATAGAAAATTATACTTAGAATAATTGCACCAATATAAAATGTAAAAGTTTGGGTATAAACGCTATCCTTATCAGATGTTTTTTTTATAATGATCATAGATAATGAATAACAAAACGCACATAAGATAGGTAATAAACTTAAATAGTTAAAATTACTGAAATCAGGATTTAATGTCACATAAACACCAATAAATCCCACAACCACAGCAGACCATCTTCTTAATCCTATTTCTTCTTTTAAAAAAAAATGAGCAAATATTGTAATTAAAAATGGAGTAACAAAAAATAAAGCTGTAGCAGTCCCAAGCGGTAACACAGTCAAAGAAACATAAAAAGAACTAAAACCAAAGAAAAAAAGTATTACACGGGTAAAAGTTAAAAGAGGATATTGGCTTTTAAATACTATTGGTTTTTTTGTAATTATTAAAAATAATAAAATAAGCACAAAACTAACTACTGTCCTTACTAAGTAAACTTCATATAGTGAAACAAAATTATAAATATGCTTCATAATTCCGTCCTGTACAGAAAAAACCATCATGGCAATTAATATGTAAGCTATTCCTTTAGGATTATTATTTGGAGTACTCATTGATGACATATATCAAAAAAGAATATGTTTTTAAATTTATTAAATTTATGACATATTCATCATATGAGTTCGGATGAAGATAAGATAATGATGGAAACCCTTTATTGGTGGGGTATTCCAACTTTATTTAGATGTAAAAATGATCCTGAACCAAAGAATTGCGATATAGCATTAGTTGGTGTTCCACATAGCACAGGAAATGGGACCACAGAAAGAGATCAACATCTAGGTCCAAGGGCAGTTAGAAATATTTCTGCAATGCTAAAACGTTCGCATTTTGATTATAAAATTGATCCTTGGAAAGAAAATAAAATTCATGATTTAGGAGATGTTCCTTTTCCAGAAGCAAATAATAATGAAAAATGTATTGAGAGAATTTCAGCTTTTTATGATCAAATTGAGGAAGCAGAGAAACCAGTTGTATCAATCGGTGGAGATCACTCAATAACAGGTGGAATTGTACAAAGCTTAGCAAAGAAAAATTCAAAACTTACAAAAGGTAAAAAAATAACTTTCGTTCATTTCGATGCTCACACAGATTGTTTTGAAAAATTAGATCATTTTCTTGGTGCAAAAAAATCAGCAGCTCATTGGGCTTCTTACTTAGTTAAACAGGGAAACGTTGATCCACATACAAGTACTCAAATAGGTATAAGAGGAAATCCAAGAACATTAGATTGGCTTCAAGCTAGTTACGATGTTGGTTATCAAGTAATAACAATGGATGAGTATAGAGAATGGGGTCACGAAAAATGTGCGAATATGATTTTAGATAGACTAGGGGATAATCCAATCTACATAACTTTTGATTTAGATTGTTTAGATCCATCGGTTGCTCCAGGTGTTGCAAACATTGAACCAGCATATAAAGGATTTAATATGGACGAGGTAAGAAAACTTCTTCAGTCCTTGAAAGGAAAAAATATTATTGGTGGTGATGTGGTTTGTTTAATGCCAACCAAAGACAGCCCAAATCAAATAACAGCTATGGTAGCTGCTTCAATAATGTTTGAGATAATCTCTTTAATTTCTGTTTATCGTAATAAATAACCTAATTTAAAATAAAATCTGAAGCTCTTTCAGCTATCATTAACGTTGGAGCATTTAAGTTTCCACTTGTTATTTCTGGCATTACAGATGCATCAACAACTCTCAGATTTTCTAAACCATGAACTTTCATTTTTTGATCGACAACAGCCATATTATCTTCTCCCATTTTTAAAGTACAAGATGGATGATAAGCAGTTTCAGCCTTAGATCGAATATATTCCTCAAATACTTCATTAGTGTCAGCATGTTCTCCAGGTCCAATTTCTTTTCCTGCAAATGGTTTTAAAGAATTTTGTCCTAAAATTTTTCTTGCAACATGAATACATTCTATTGTTTGTTTTAAATCATCTTCATGTTCTAAATAATTAAATTGAATTTTTGGATAGTCGTATGGATTTGAACTATTTAAAGTTATGTGACCTCTGCTCTTTGGATGGTTTGGACTTGCATGTAATTGATATCCATGCCTATCAGGATCTACTAATCCATGATCAATCACAAACGCAGGAAAAAAATGAAATTGAATATTAGGATATTCTCGTTCAGGCGATGATTTACAAAATCCGCCAGCTTCTAAAAATGAGGTTGAGCATGGACCAGTTTTTGATAAAAACCACTGAATACCAATTCTCAACATATTCAATTTATTAATATATGAATACAGAGTGTCAGATGTTTTACACTCTTGTTGTACGTAAGTTTCTAAATGATCCTGCAAATTTTTACCCACACCTTCAAGATTGTGAACAACATTAATTCCTTTATCTTTTAAATGTTGACTTGGTCCAACTCCTGATATCATTAATAACTGAGGAGAATTAATTGCACCACCACTTAGTATAACTTCTTTATTTGCGTAAATTTTTTCAACTTTATTTTTTATTTTTACTTCAATACCTATTGCTTTTTTTCCATCGAAAATAATTTTTTCAACAAATGAGTCAGTAAAAATATTTAAATTTTTTCTTTTTTTTGCAGGATTTAAATAATATTTTGAAACACTGGCTCTTTCTCCATTATGAATAGTTACATCATACATACCAAAGCCTTCTTGTTCCTTACCATTCATATCATTATTTATTTTATAACCAGCTTCTCCAGCCGAGTTGATAAATGCTTTAAATAGGGGATTTTTATTTTTAGATTGATTAACTGGCAATATACCTTTTCCACCTCTATATTCATTCTCTCCTTCAGACCAAGTTTCTATTTTTTTAAAATAAGGCAATACCTTTTCATATGACCAATCTGTTAATCCAAAAGATGCCCATCTTTGATAATCGTTTGGATTTCCTCTTACAAAAACCATTCCATTGTGAGCAGAGCAACCACCAATCATTTTTCCTCTTGGGCAAAATAATTTTCTGTTGTTTAAATAGGGCTCTGGTTCTGAATAATATTTGTAATTATATTTTGGATCATGCATTGTATATAAAATTGCAAGTGGCATGTTTACTTTCCAAATATCACTAGGTTTACCAGCTTCAAATATTGCTACAGTGTTTTTGCCATTTTCAGTTAATCGATTTGCAAGCACACAGCCAGCTGAACCAGCACCAATTATTAAATAATCAAAATTCATATAAGACTTGATGTTAGTAATTTTTTATATTGATGAATAGACTTCATTTTGATGTCTGTCTTTTTTGCCGCTTCATCAAATTTTCTAACAAGAATTGATGATTTGAAATATTTTTTTTTCTCAAACTCACTGCATTCGTCATCATTTAAAACTCCACCTTGTAAGTTAAGGCTTACTCTTGAAGCCTCTGAGAGTTTATTATAATAATTTTTATTCCTAGCTAAATAACGCTTAGCGAGAACATGATATTTAATTGGTTCTACAATCTCTTCTTTAAAAAAACTTTTTAAATATTCATATCCTATACTTTCATGCTCGCCATCCAAATTAGATTCAACTAATTCGTCTGGATTTTCAATAATGAAATGCCCATAATCATGTAATAAACATGAGCATATGACCTCTTTTTTACATTTAGCTTTTTCAGCTAACATTGCAGCTTGTATCATGTGTTGAGACATAGTTACATTCTCACCAATATATAGAGATTGGTTATTGGTAAAATTTGATATTATTTTTTCAACTACTTGCATTATAATTATTGAGGTCTATCCCCTTCAATTGCAATTCTATCCATAATTCTCTCATATCCCAAACCTCTTCCAGGAAAAAAATCTGCAATTGCATAATGAATAACACTTCTATTATCCCAGATCGCAACAGTATTTTCTGTCCAGCTAAATCTACATGTTAGATCCAATCTTGCTTGATGCTCAAATATTTCTTTTAATATTTGATCACTTTCCTCTTTCTCCAATCCAATAATTTGTTTGGTATAAGTCCAATTAACAAATAAAATTTTTTTACCCGTTTCTGGATGTGTTCTAACAATTGGATGTTCATTTGAATAAGAGTCATAATTTCTTTTTTCATTTCCTTCCATATACTTATAGTTATCTATGAAAAATTCTGCACCAAGTGAGCTATGAATTGCTTTTCTATCTTTTATTTTCTCTTTAATTTTATTATCTAGTGTTTCCCAAGCTAACTCCATATTGGAAAAACAGGTATCACCACCAACAGGAGGGATTTTTAAAGATTTTAATATTACTGCTTTTGTTGGTTTTGCATTATAACTAACGTCACTATGCCAATTCTCACCCCATTGGTTTTTTTCTTCTTTACCTTTTATTATTCTGACAATTTCGGGATAATCATTTAATCCTTTTACATAAGCATGAGTTTCTAAAGGTCCAAACTTTTCAGCAAGTGCAATTTGTTGTTCTTTTGTAATAGGTTGGTCTCTAAAAAAAATAACTTTATGTTCTAAAAGAAGATCATTTATTTTCTTAAAATTGAAATCTGAAACATCAGTTAAATCTATACCCTTTATTTCAGCTCCTAATGCACCAGAAAGTAACTTAATTTCCATTATTTTTTCAACTTTCCAGTTATTACAAGATCATTATCTTTAAAATTTGATTTGTTTAATTTAATAAAATCGCCCATTAACTTAATTTTGTCTTCTTCAAATTCTGCTACTTTTCTTTTATTTAAGTCAATATACAAAGATAACATTTCCAAAGTTGCTGATAATTTTTTTGTGGTTTTTTCAAGCATTTCCATTTTGAAGTGCAATCTTTTTTTATCGTGATCAAAAAAGGTAAGATTAATTTCCACCTCTTCACCTTCCTTTACCTCATTGTTATAAGTTGTGTGTGTTTCAACAACCATGGTACTCATCTTGTCAGTTTTCGCAGAGTCTTCACCCATCTTAAATTTTTGTAACATTATTTCCCAAACTTGATCAAAAATAAGAACATAGTAAGCCATGTTCATATGATTATTATAGTCTGTCCATTCTTTTTTGATAATTTGATTTGCTATATGTATTGACATTTAATTTTTATAATCTGGTTCTTCTTTATCTAAAATTAATTTTATTTGATCAAGATGTAATTTTGCTAAATCAATTGGATAGTTTGCAGTTTCTTGAGCTGTTTTTTCAGCGATATCTTCGCTAACTATGTTCAATTCCTTATTTGAGGATAAAGCAGTTAAATAAGTTTCTGCTGCTTTTTCAAAATAATATAAATAATTAAAACCTTCTGCAACGGTCTGTCCTGTTGTAATAATTCCATGGTTAGCAAGTAACATGTGTTGTTTGTTTCCTAAAGCACTAGCCATCTTCATAGCTTCATCTTCAAATCCTAATCCTCCAAATTCATTATAAACTGAGACTCTATTATAAAATATCATAGTATTTTGATCTATAGGTTTCATTATAGGATCTTTTAATGTTGATAATGCTGTTGCATATTTTGAATGACAATGAAAAATACATTTTGCATGTGGAATTTTTTGATGTATTGCACCATGGATACTAATTGCTGTAGGATCAATTAAATTAGGCTTATTCTTTAATTCATTAATATTTTCTTTAGTCACTAAAATTAGATCGCTAGCTTTTACTTGACTAAAATGTATACCAGCTTTATTGACATAAAAATCTGTTGAGGAGCCTGGAAGGCACGCACTAAAATGGTTCGCAACACCCTCGTGCATATTTAGTCTTGCAGTCCATCTAAAAGTAGCAGCTAAATCTTTTTGTAATTCGGTTATTTCCATTTTTGTTAAATTAAACTATATTTAATTTACAATTTATGAGCAATAAAGTTTTTATATCGTGTGCAGTAACTGGATCAGGTGATACTGCTGGTAAGCATCCCGATTTACCAAAAACACCAGAACAAATTGCCGAAGCCTCAATAGAGGCTGCAAAAGCTGGAGCTGCAATCGCTCATATTCATGTTAGAGAGGATGACGGAACTCCAAGTAGAAGATTGGAATTATATAAAGAGGTTATTGATAGAATCAGATCAAGTGACACAGATGTAATTTTGAATTTAACAACTGGTATGGGAGGAGACCTTGATATTGGACAAGGAAAAAATCCTTTAGAATTTGGACCGATGACTGATATGGCAAATGTAATGGAAAGAATTGCAAATGCAGAACAATTTCTTCCTGAGATTTGTACACTTGATGCTGGAACTCTAAATTTTGGTGATAGTTCTGTTATTACAGTTAACACTCCAAATGATTTACGAAAAGCTGCAAAAAAGTTGCAAGAAATTAAAGTTAAACCAGAAATAGAAGCTTTTGATTTAGGTAATATGTGGTTTGGTTCACAGATTTACAAAGAGGGACTACTAAGTGATCCACCTCTTTTTCAAATGTGTTTAGGAATTCCATGGGGAGCACCTGCAACAATATCAGCAATGCAAGCAATGAAAGATATAATGCCCAAGGAGGGTGTATGGTCAGGATTTGCAATTTCAAAAAACGAAATGCCATTTGTTGCTCAAACTGTTCTAATGGGAGGAAATCCCAGAGTTGGACTGGAAGACAACTTATATTTATCTAAAGGTAAACTTGCTACTAATGCTCAATTAGTTGAAAAAGCAATAAGAATAATAGATGAACTTGGATATTCACCAATGACACCAGCTGAAACAAGAGAAAAATTAAAACTTGTTAAACACAAGTAATGTCTCACTTGAAAAAAGTTGCAGTCATTGGAACTGGAGTGATTGGAGCGGGGTGGATCATACGCTGTTTAGCTCACAACAAAATCGTTTTTGCCTTTGATAAGGATATTAAGTTAAAAAAAAATTTAATATCTGAAATAAAAAGAACATGGCCATTTGTAAAAAAACTTTTTAACAAAAAAAAATTAAATTTAGAAAATTTTCATTTTTTTACCTCAATAGAACAAGCATTAAAAGATGCAGATTTTATCCAAGAATGTGCAACAGAAAATTATTATTTAAAAACTAAATTGATGAAAACAATTGGAAAATATACTAAATCAAATTCAATAATCTCCTCAAGTTCATCAGGATTGTTGCCATCAAGAATTTATTCAAAATGTAAAAATCCAGAAAGAGGTATAATTGGACACCCTTTTAACCCCGTTTATCTCTTACCTGCTGTAGAAATTGTTCCAGGCAAAAGAACCTCAAGAAAAAATTTAAATTTAGCTAAAAAATTTTATAAATCTATCTCCATGAATCCAATTATGGTAAAGAATGAATTACCTGGATATTTATCTGATAGATTACAAGAAGCTTTATGGAGAGAAGGTTTACATATTATTAATGAGGGATATGCAACAACAGAAGAATTAGATAGAGCAATTGAAGATGGTCCAGGACTAAGATGGTCCTTAATGGGTACATTTTTAACTTTTCATCTAGCAGGTGGAAAAACTGGAATGAAACATATGCTCGAACAATTTGGACCTGCTTTAAAATTACCTTGGACAAAATTAAAAGCTCCAAAATTATCAAAAAAACTATCATCTAGACTTATTTCAGGGACAGCAAAACAAGCAAAAGGTAAATCAGTTGCAATGATATCAAATATAAGAGATCAGTATTTAGTTGACCTTCAAAAATTAAGAAAAAAATACGAAAATAAAATTAGAAGATAATGAAAAAAACTTTAACAGCAAATTGTTTGTGTAAGGGAGTTAAATTTAAAACTAGTGGTGAACACAGAAACGTTTCAAATTGTCATTGTATTCAGTGTAGAAAAACTCATGGATCATATGGTGCTTATTCTAATGTTAAAGAAAAGGATATTAAATTTATAAATAAAAAAACACTTAAATGGTTTAAATCATCTAGCAGAGCAAAAAGAGGTTTTTGTAATAAATGTGGAGCTAGTATTTTTTTTAAGTTTAAAAACTCAGATAATATTTCGATAGCAGCAGGTATGTTTAACGGAAAAACAGGTCTTAAAACAATGAGAAATATATTTGTTGGTACTAAATCAGATTTTTATCAAATAACTGATAAACTCCCAAAGTACAAAAGATTTTCAAATTAGTCGTTTCTTTCTGTATGTCCATCTACAGAAATTACTTGTCCAGAAACCTTACTAGAGTCATCTGAAATTAAAAAGGCACACATTTTTCCAATATCCTCTTCAAGTATCCACTTTTTCATTGAGCTCATCGAAATAAAGTCTTTTTCTATTTTTTTTGATGAAATATTTGTAAATTTTGCCTTATCTCTTATTACTCTTTTCATTCTCTTACCTTTAATAGAACCTGGGCATACTGCATTAACTCTTATATTGAATTTTCCAAGTTCCATTGCCAAAGTTTTGGTAACGCCAATTATTGCCCATTTACTTGCTGCATAAGGTGATCTTAAAGGAAAACCAAGTATCCCAGCTGTTGACGAAATATTAATTATTGATCCGTTTCTAGATTTTTTTATTAAGGGTATAGCCTTTTTAGTAAAATAAAAATGACTATTCACATCTACTTGAATAGTTCTTTCCCAGTCTTTAGATTTTAATTTATCAAGCGATCCTGTTGGTCCAGCAATTCCAACATTATTTATTAAAGCATCAATTATTTTTGTTCTCTTAACTATTTTCTTAAATAAATCTGACACTTGGCTTTCATCTGAAGCATCACAATTAAATGTAAAGAGTCTCTTATTTTTAAGAGAATGTTTATTTAGTTTATTTAACGATTTATTATCAACATCACAAAGATATACATACGCTCCACGTGAAAGACAAATCTTAGCTGTAGCTAATCCAATACCAGACGCACCAGCAGATATTATAATTTTTTTACCCTTTAATGATTGATTAATCATTAATTACGTTTTTGTTAATGATGTCTGTAATTCTTTATTAGATATATAGCCTTTAACATTTCCATTCTTATCAACTACTTCACAATTAGAATTTGAGCATACAATTTGTGGTAAAAATTCTTCAATAAATTGATCTTCATTTACTTTAATTAAATTTGTTTTATCAATATCATCCGACTCGTTAGTACTTTTCATAATAATTTTAGCTTTAATTACTTTTGCTCTATTAACATCTTTAACAAATGCTTTAACATAATCATCTGCAGGATTCATAATAATATCAACTGGAGTTCCAACTTGAACTAGTTTTCCAGCATTCAATATTCCAATGTGATCCCCGAGTCTTAAAGACTCATCTAAATCATGAGTAATAAATACGATTGTCTTTTTTAATTCTGATTGAAGATCAAGCAATTGTTTTTGCATGTCACTTCTAATTAGAGGATCTAAAGCACTGAAAGCTTCATCCATTAACATTATATCACTATCAGTTGCTAGAGCTCTTGCTAAACCAACACGTTGTTGCATACCACCTGACAATTGATTAGGAAATTGGTTTTCAAATCCACTTAAACCAACTGCTTCAATTTTTTCCATAGCGGTCTTGTTTATTTCTTCCAATGGTTTACCTTGCATTTCTAATCCATATCCAACGTTTTGAATAACTGTTTTGTGAGGAAATAAACCAAATCTCTGAAATACCATACTCATCTTATGTCTTCTAAATTCTATAAGCTGTTCTTTATTGAAAGACATTACATTTGTTCCTTCAACAATTATTTCACCATCTGTAGGATCGATTAGTCTATTTAAATGTCGAATTAAAGTTGATTTTCCAGATCCAGATAAACCCATACAAACAAAAGTTTCACCTTCTTCTATTTTTAATGAAACGTTATCTAGACCAACTGTATGACCTGTTTTTTCAAGAACTTCCTCTTTGTTTGCTCCTTCTTTTACCATAGGCATTACTGATTGAGGATTATTACCAAAAATTTTGTAAACATTATTAATTTCAATTTTTGACATTATTTACCTTTCTTTGTATTCGGTGCTGTTCTCTCTTGGAGAGTTTCTCCGTAAGATTGGGTTATTCTATCAAGAACTATTGCCAAAAGGACAATAGCAATTCCTGCTTCTGCAGCTCTTCCCACATTTAATTGTTGAAGACCAAGTAAAACTTCATCTCCCAAACCTCTAGTACCTATCATCGATGCTATAACAACCATAGCTAATGCCATCATTGTACACTGATTAATCCCTTGCATTATATTTGGTAAAGCTAAAGGCATTTGTACTCCCCATAACTTTTGTTTTTTACTTGCACCAAATGCGTCTGCAGCCTCAATAACTTCAGTATCAACTAATCTTATTCCCAAATCTGTAAGCCTTACCAAAGGTGGAACTGCATAAATAAATGTGGCTATAATCGCAGGGACTGCTCCTAAGCCAAATAACATAATACCAGGTATCAAATAACAGAAACTAGGAATAGTTTGCATTAAATCTAAAACTGGTAAAATGACATTTCTAGTTCTTGCACTTCTTGCCATCGCTATTCCTAATGGAATACCTGCAACTACACAAAGAAATATCCCAATTAACATTATAGCAGTTGTTTCAATCGCTTTTTGCCAAAATATTGGGTGAAGAAAACCTATAAAAAAAGTACAAAAACCTACAAATACTGTTGTTCCTATTTTTCTACCGCTTGCAAAATAAGTTAATACTATAACACCAAGTATTACTAAAGGCCATGGAGCTTGAATTAAAAAGTTTTTTACAAGCATTAGCATATAAAGAAGAACATTATTTATAGCCTCAAATATATATCCATATTTTTCGTTAAGTGTTTTAAAACCAGAATTTATCCAATTCATTAATGGTAGGTCTAACCACTTAGGCCATTTACCTCCTAACCATGAAAAATCATTTAATAATTCTCCTATATTATCAGGTTTTCTTTTTGATTGACTGTAACTAGTTATTAACAACCAAACAAAAATAGCTAACAAACCAATATTAAAAAATATTTTTTTATTTTTCTTTAATGCTTCCATAGTTTTACTTTATTTAAAGAAAGAGCCCCATAAAGGGGCTCTATCAATAAATTTTTCTTAGTGATTATAATGCTGCTGAAACTTTTTTAGCAACATCAGCTGGTACCCAGTCTTTCCACATAGTTTCTGATTTTAAGAACTCTATTGCAGTAGCTTCCATATCACCACCTGACTCATCTTCATAAAATGCCAACATCTTGTTAACAGTAGCTGTTGGAATAGTATATTTTCCAATAAACTCATTTTCTTTTGGATGAGCTTTTGCCCAAGTAGCAAGAACAGATTTAGTTAAAGCCATATCTCTGTACTCACTTGCACAAGAAGGTTTATAAGCATCTGGACCATTTGCTTTAATGTCTTCTACAACTGCAGACATTGCATCCCAGCATGCTTGATCAAATTTAGGTTCCTTTAATCTTACAAGATCAACTTTACCCATTAAACCAGTTGGTGCCCAGTAATAAGTAAAGATTGGTTTTTTCTTAGCAAATGCACCCGCTATTGCAGCATCCAATGCACCTCCTGAACCTGGATCAAAGTTTGTGTAGTATTTATCTAAACCATACTCCTTTTGTTTAACCAAGTTAACAGTGTAGCATGTCCAACCAGATATACAGCTTGTCATTCTACCTTTTGAAGGATCTTCTGGATCTTTAAATAGCGCAGCTATTTTTGGATCTTTCATATCTTCAACTGATTTTAAATTGTATTTATCAGCAGTAGCTTTATCAACATAGAATGCTTGCTGAGAGTCTGGTGTGTTTGTTCCCATATGGATAATTGTACCTGCCTCTTCGTGAGGTTTGTAATTACCAATGATGTTGTCGTACCAAACTTCAGTAATAACATCTAATTGACCGTCATAATGAGCAGCCATAATCGGAGTTGTACTTCCTTTAGTTACAGAAACTTCACAACCGTATCCTTTTTCAAGAATAAAAGTAGTAATAGCTGTATGAATATTAGCACTACTCCAGTCAAAATCTCCCAATCTAGCCTTACAGTCACCTGCGTTTGCATTGGACACAACCAAAGATGATAAAAGGAAAATCGAGATAGTTAATCTTTTTAAAAACTTCATTAAATTATCTCCTTAAGGTTAAGTTTTAATAAGAAGATTTAATAATGAATAAAGATAAAAAACAAGCTTTGAATTCAAAATACAACCATTAATTGAGTTGATTTGAATACTCATTTATATAAATATTAATACTGATAATGATTTCGAAATTAGAAAAAAATTCTACATATCTAAAAATTGTTTGGAATGATGGTGAAGAGAGTAAATTTAACTATCTCTGGCTAAGAGATAATTGTCCATCTGCGCACGATAAAGATTCGAGACACAGAATGTTTAATATTTTAAAAGTGTCTCAAAGTATTAATCCCAAAACATATTCAATGAGTTCAGATGGAAAATTGGAAATTGAATGGAGCGAGGGAGATCATAAAAGTTATTATGATCCTAAATGGTTACGAGAAAATTGTTATACTTTAAAACATAAACGCAAATATATTTCACCATACAAGCTTTGGGACAACTCTTTAGAAAAAGATTTAAAATCTATTCAAATTGATCATGATGAAATAATAAATTCTGAATCTGGATTAATTAAATGGTTAGAACTTTTGCACCATACTGGTATTGCAATTGTAAAAAATTCACCAATTGAAAAAAATTCTGCATTAAATGTTTTAAATCGTATAAGTCATACTCGTGAAACATTTTTTAAAACCCCTTTTGAGGTAATAAATATTCCTAAACCGAATAATTCTGCTTATACAGCTCATGCATTAAATAATCATATGGATTTACCTTGGTTTGAAAATCCTCCAGGTTATCAATTCCTACATTGTTTAGTAAATTCAGCAAAAGGAGGAGATTCATCAGCTGTTGATGCTTTTGCGGTTGCTGATTTTTTGAGAAAAAACGAAAAAGATATTTTCGATATTTTAGTAAACACACCATTAAAATTTAGAGATAAAGATTATACACAAGAAGCAATAAGAAGCGTCCATGGTACAGCTATTTCACTAACTAAAGATGGGGACTATAATGATGTTAGATATAGCATTGCAACTTTAGATGCATTAGATTGTCATCCAGACATAATGGATTCGGTTTATAAAGCACACCATCGTTTTGGAAATCTTTTACATGATTCCAAATTTCAAATTAATTTTAGGTTAGAACCAGGAGATATTTTTTCATTTAATAATAGAAGACTGCTTCACGGCAGAACTGAGTTTGATCCTAATTCAGGTAATAGACATCTCCAAGGTTATTATATGGATAGAGATGAAATAATTGGAAGATTAAATTATCTAAAGCAGAAATTATAAATTTTCAAATATTAAGTTATTTTTTTTATTATATTTTATAAATTCGGTTTTGTTTTTAATTGTATAAAAATATTTTTTAATTTTTAAGCCCTGAATTTTTTTGTTTTTTATGTAAGATTTATCAAGAATTAAGCAATCAACATTTTTTATTTTTGATTTCTTTGATATTGATTTTATGTTTGTAGGTGGTGAAAAAGATAAACCTACCTTTGTTTTTTTATTTAATTTTAAAAGGTTATAAATATTTTGATGTTTAAAGGAGATAAATACACATTTTGAATATTTAGATGTTTCTTTAATCAGTTTTTTAAGCAATTTTGTTGAAAATTTAGGTTTAATCTCAATAAATAAAAAGAATTTATTTTTTGATATCTTAAGCAAATCTTGGAGCAGAGGTATTGGCTTTTGATACTTAACGCTGATTTCTTTAATTTTTTGATAATTTAGGTTTTTTATACTCTCTTTTTTTTTAAAAATTCTTTTTAAAGTAAAGTCATGATAACAGATAAATTTATGATCTTTAGTTGCGTGTATATCGGTTTCTATTCCAAATCCTTTTTGAAATGATTGTTTAAATGAATTTAAAAGGTTTTCTTTATATTTTTTGCTTACAATCCCTCGATGGATTAAATGCATTAATTTTTAATTCCAACCAGTAACAGTTTTAACTTCAAGATATTCCTCAAGACCCCAAACTCCACCTTCTCTGCCATTTCCTGACTGTCGATAACCTCCAAAAGGTGTACCAGCATCAGCTGCATTACCATTAATGTAAACACACCCTGAGCGTAATTTTTTAGCAACTCTATGCGCTTTTTCTCTATCTTCTGTCTGTAAATAATTCCCCAAACCATAAGAAGTATCATTAACAATATTTACTGCTTCATCTTCAGTTTCAAACGGAATAATAGAAAGGACAGGACCAAAGATTTCTTCTTTTGCTATTCTCATATCGTTTGTAACATTTGTAAAAATCGTTGGTTTTATAAAATAACCTTTATTTAATCCGTTAGGTAACTCTGGACCACCGGCTGCTAATGTTGCACCTTCAGAAATTCCGCTTTCAATTAAATTGATGATCTTATCATATTGAGTTTTAGATATTACAGGTCCTATGTGATCACCTTTCTTTGAGGCTTGATCCACATTTATTTTATTTGCTTCATCAACTGCTTCCTCAACTGCTCTTTTATAAATAGATTTTTCAACTAGCATTCTTGTAGGAGCATCACAAGATTGGCCAGAGTTACTCATTACATTTCTTATGCCATCTCGAACAGCATTTTTGTAACTATCTGAAAAAACTATATTTCCACCTTTTCCTCCAAGCTCTAAACAAACTCTTTTAATTGTTTCTGCTGCATTTTTGGAAATAAGTCTTCCAGCACGAGTTGATCCTGTAAAAGAAACCATATCAATATCAGGATGACTTGACATTTGTGTTCCAACACCTGCGCCATCACCATTTACTAGATTAAATACACCATTAGGAAATCCAACTTCATCAATCATTTCAGCAAATAACATTCCAGAGATAGGAGCTATTTCAGATGGTTTAAGTATCATCGTACACCCAGTTGCAAATGCGGGGATGACTTTAAGAGCTATTTGGTTTATTGGCCAGTTCCATGGAGTAATTAATCCACATACTCCAATTGGTTCATAATAAATGTGATTATTAGATTTTTGATCAAAGTGTTCATCGAAATTAAATTCTTTCAATCTTAAAATAAAATCTTCTAAATGTGTTTGTCCAGATCCAGTTTGAACATCTGTTGCCCAATCTATTGGTGCTCCCATTTCTAGTGAAATAGCCTCTGCCATTTCTCCAAATCTTTTTTTGTAAACTGTTAATAGTTTTTTTAGCAAATCTAACCTTTCTTCTTTGCTAGTTTCTTTCCAGGTTTCAAATGCTTTTTTTGCCGCTTTTACAGCATTATCAGTATCTTCTTTAGAGCCTAATGAAATAATTGCAAAAGGATCCTCATTACAAGGATTGATTACCTCAAAATCATTATTTTCTACTGGGTCAACCCATTTACCGTTAATATAAAATTTTCTTTTATCTAACATTTATTAACTTTAACATATTAATTAAATTTCATAGCCTTTTTCTTCTAGCTCATTATCTACAAGCTCCTCAGGAAATCCATCGGCTCTAAAATCAATTTTATTTAAATCTTCCATTCTTTTTACAATCATTGATGACCATGCTCTTGAACCATATTTTTTTTGTCCATCTTTAAATATCTCAACTATTTTTGGAGAAATTTCTAAAGGAGCATTTAATTTCCTAGCTAAATTGTCGAATAAACCGGTATCTTTCAAAACAAGATCCATTGTAAAATTAATATTATAAGATCCATTTAAAATAACCTGACTTTCTGTTTCATGAACGAATGAATTTCCAGATGAGACTGCTATACCTTTAAATGTTTTATTTAGATCTAAATTTGATTTTTTCGCAATAGTCCACGCCTCACCTAAAGCTACCAAATGAACTGATGCCAAATAATTTGTTATAACTTTAAGAATTGATGCACTACCTAACTCCCCAGTATGTAAAACTTTTCTACCCATTATAGTTAAGGCAGGTAATATTTTTTCAAAAGCTTTTCTATCTCCTCCTACAAATATAGCAATATTACCTGTGGCTGCTCTATGACATCCTCCACTAACAGGTCCATCTAGTGGGATAGCTTTTTTTGATAGCACCTTATTTCCAAGTCTTTTAACCTCATCTTCATCAGTTGTGCTCATTTCTAACCAAATTTTATTTTCTGTTAAACCATTTAGAATTCCATCTTCACTTTCCATAACCTCTGCAGAAACTTCAGGTGAGGGAAGTGAAGTAATAATTAGATCAGTTTGTTCTGCCAATTCTTTAGGAGACTTTGCAACTTTAGCACCTAGCTTTTTAAATTCATTTGTTAAACTTTCATCTATTTCTCTAACAGTTAGATCAAAATTATTTCTTATTAAGCTTCCAGCTAGTTTACCGCCTACATTTCCTAAACCAATAAAACCTATTTTCATTTTATTTCCTCTTCTTTTTTTTTATTTTTTGTAAATACAATTAAAATCACACCTACTATTATTATTGCACCACCTATAAATAATTCTTGTGTTGGTTTTTCACCTAAAAGAAATATAGCAGCTAGTAAACCTGTTGGGGGTATACCCATGGTAACGATGGGTAGCACTTTATAAAGTGGGTTGTTTTTTAAAACATAATAGAAACAACCATAAGTAATTGGTTGCATGATTAAACCAATATAAATTGCAATGATCCAGTGATCAATCTTGGCATTTGTTAAATAATTAATTGTATTTCCATCAATTATTGAAGAAAGCAATATTAAAATTGGACCAGAGAAAAATGCTAACCAAGCAACTAGAGCTAAAGGATTTATCTCCTTGCTTAAAGGTTTAACCATAACTTGTCCAAGAGCCCATATAGCTGACCCTAAAATTGTAAGGCTAATTCCAATAAACTTTCCATCTAAGTTAGGAGATCCAGTTAAAATATAAACACCAACAAAAGCGATAGCTATACCAATCAAAGCTCTAATAGTTGGTTTTTCTTTAAGAATGAAGTAAGCAAAAATAACTCCAAACGGAACTTCCATCTGAACCAAAAGAACTGCTGAAGATGCATCAATTAAATCTAAACCAGTATATGTAATACTATATTGCAACGTATTAGCCACTAATGATGCAGCAAATATTCTTTTCAAATATCCTTTTGGTATTGGAAACCACCAAATTAATAATGATGCAGCAAATGTAAATCTTATACCCATTAAAAGTATTGGGGGGAAAGATTCAAAAGCAGGTTTTGCAATTACAAAACCGAAGCCTAAAAAAATAGGCACCAAGGATGCTACAAAAGTATCTTTTATATTCATGCCTATTTTAATATTAATGATTATTAAAGAACTTGTGATATATTCACTTTTTAAAATATGAATTCAACAAAAATAGATCCAAAGTTTATAAGCCAAGCTAATCCTAGAGTTGGATTAATTGCTCTTGCAAGTGACTTTATGATTGAAAAAGATTTTATTAATGTGATTAAAAATAGGAAAATTGATTTTTTTGTTAATCGTATTGAATGCTACAACCCTCTCACGAAAGAGAACCTGATTAAAATGTCTAATAAAGTGACGGAAGTAACTAAAGATATTTTGCCTAATCAAGATTTGGATTGTGTAGTTTATGGTTGTACATCAGGGACTATTGCAGCAGGACACGATTCAATAGAAAAAAAAGTCAAAGTTGCAAAACCAATGGCAGAAGTCTCAACACCAAGCACTGCAGCTATTAAAGCATTAAAGAAATTAAATATTAATAAAGTTTCAATTTTTACACCTTACAGTAAAAAATTAAACGATGATGTTTTAGATTATTTTAAAAGTGAAGGTTTCGAAGTTACTTCAAATTCATACTTTGATATTCAAGATGATTATGATATTGGAAAAGTTGATCAAAATTATTTATATGATGTTCTCTCAAAAATAGATTTGAATGGAGCAGACGCTTTGTTTGTTTCATGTACTGCTCTACCAGTTTTAGAAATTATTGATAAATTAGAAAAAAAATTAAATACCATAGTTTTATCTAGCAATCAGGCGTTAATTTGGGATACCCTTGTAAAAATAAAAAAAAATAATTCAATAGAGGGATTTGGAAAATTATTCCAAGCAAATTAATGCTATTCACCAAAGAGGAATATAAACAAAGATTAACAAAAGTTAAAAAGATGATGCAAGAAAAAGGCATCGAACTTTTGATATCTCATGATACGAATAATATGAATTATTTAACAGGCTATGATGCATGGTCCTTCTATTATGCTCAATGTGCTATTGTTCATGTGAATGAAGATGAACCTTTGTGTTTCGTAAGAGCACAAGATGCTGGTGGCGCATATATAACAACCTACCTTAAAAACGAAAGTATTATTGTTTATGATGAAAACTATATTCATAAATGGCCAAAACATCCCTACGATTATTTAGTTGAGATAATTAAAGAGAGAAAGTGGGATAAACTTAATATAGGCGTTGAGATGGATGCACATTATTTTACTGCATTCTGTTATGAAAAAATTAAACAAGGATTACCAAACGCAAAAATTATAGATAGTGATCGTTTAGTTAATTGGGCAAGGTTAGTTAAATCTGATGCTGAAATTGGCTACATGAAATCTGCTGCAAAAATCTCAGAAAAAGGAATGAAAACTGCAATGGAGGTTATTAAACCAGGTATTAGACAGTGTGATGCAGTTGGTGAAATTCAAAAAACTTTATTTTATGGAACAGACGAGTTTGGTGGGGAATATTCAAGTATTGCAACTTTACTTCCAACAGGAAAAGGAACTTCAGCATCACATTTAACAGCAACTCAAGACAAATTTGTAGAAGGAGAGGCTACAATTATTGAATTATCTGGAGTTTATAAGAGATATCACGCTCCGATGGCCAGAACAGTTCTGCTTGGAAAACCTGATCAATTAAAAATTGATACAATGAATAAAACAATTGAAGCTTTGAACGCTGGAATTAGTGCAATCAGACCAGGAAATACAGCAGATGACGTTGCACAAGCATTCTGGAAAATTTTAGATAAATATGGAATAGAAAAAAAATCTAGGACAGGTTATTCGATTGGAATTGGATATCCTCCTGATTGGGGTGAGCACACTCTTAATATATATAAAGGAGATATGACAGTACTTGAGCCCAATGTTTGTTTTCATATGATTGCTGTAATGCAATTTGGAGATTGGGGTGTTGAAGCATCAGAGGCTATTAGGGTTACAGAGAATGGATCTGAATTATTTTGTAATTTTCCAAAAGAGCTTCATATTAAGAGTTAATTAGCTATTGAATTATATCTATACAAATGTTTTATATTCACACTTATGGGTAAAAATCCGGAATTTGTAAAGTTTGATAAAGTTGATAAAAGTTATGATGGCAAAGTTCTTGTCGTTAAAGATCTACAGTTAGATATTGCAGAAGGTGAATTCATTACAATGCTTGGACCATCTGGTTCAGGGAAAACAACATGTCTGATGATGTTGGCTGGCTTTGAAACACCTACTCATGGTGAAATATTGTTAGATGGAAATATAATTTCAAATATTCCTCCACATAAAAGAGGTATTGGTATGGTTTTTCAAAACTATGCATTATTTCCTCATATGACAGTTTATGAAAATTTGGCTTTTCCGTTAAGAGTAAGAAAAGTTGAAAAAGATGAAATTGATAAAAAAGTTGATAAAGCTTTATCAATGGTTTCACTAAATGGATTCGAGACTAGAATGCCTGCTCAGCTTTCAGGGGGTCAGCAACAAAGAGTTGCAGTTGCAAGAGCTTTAGTATTTGATCCTGCTGTTGTTTTAATGGATGAACCTCTTGGAGCATTAGATAAAAATTTAAGAGAAAGCATGCAATACGAAATTAAGCATATCCATGAAAGTATTGGTGTAACAGTTGTATATGTTACTCATGATCAAAGCGAAGCTTTAACCATGTCAAATAGAATTGCTGTATTTAATGACGGAAAAGTTCAACAGTTATCAGACCCAGCTGAGTTGTATGAAAAACCTGTAAATTCTTTTGTTGCTGAGTTTATTGGAGAGAATAATACCTTTAATGGAGAGGTAATCGATATAGATAAAAATAAATGTAAAGTTAAGTTAGCAAATTCAGAAATATTAGCTAATCCTATTTCAGTTAAGTCTAAAGGAGAAAAAACTACAGTGTCACTTAGACCTGAAAGAGCTTTAATAAATCCAACTGATAAAATGGATAATATGTTCACAGGAAAAATTGAGGAGGTAATTTACCATGGTGATCATACTAGAGTAAGATTAAACCTTTTAGAAAGTTCAGAATTTATTTTAAAAGTTCCAAATAGCACCTCAAACTTAGAGCTAAAAGTAACTCAAGATATTAAAATTGGATGGAATAGTACTGATGCCAGGGCATTAGATCCTAAGTAATTTCTTTTTAAAAAAATTAAACATACCAAGATAAAATGAGCTGTTGACTTCAGTTAGTCTATTTGTTGTAATTTTGTTTATATAAATTAATTTATATCAACGTTTAAACGGAGGAATAATGAAGAAAATAAGTAAATTATTACTAGCTCTTTCTTTTGCTCTTTCTATAACTTCATCAGCATTTGCAGTAACGGTTGCATCTTGGGGTGGAGCTTATACAGAGTCTCAAAAGTTAGGGTATGGTGATCCTACTGCTAAAGCACTTGGAATAGAAATCAACTGGGTTGATTATTCTGGTGGTTTATCAGAAATAAAAGCACAAAAAGAGGCAGGTGCTATAACTTGGGATATTATAGATTTATTTGCATTCGATACTATTAACGGATGTGATGAAGGTTTATTTGTTAAATTTGATTTTGACAAAGATTTCCCAGCTGCACCAGATGGAACTCCTGCAAGTCAGGACTTCTTTACAGGAATGCCTAGTGAATGTGCTGTAGGTAACATTTTATATTCTTGGAACTACGCTTTTGATACAAGAGCTTTTGGTGGTAAAGAGCCTACTACAATAAAGGACTTTTTTGACACTAAAAAATTTCCAGGTAAAAGAGCAATCTACAAAAGTGCTTTAACTAATTTAGAAATCGCTTTAGCTGCTGACGGTGTTAAAATGGGTAAAGGCGGTGAAAGACTTTACAGATTCTTAGAAAAAGAAGGTGGAGTTGATAGAGCCATGAACAAAATTAAAGAACTTTGTACAGATCCAAATGGTGGATGTGTATTCTGGTCTGCAGGTGCTCAACCACCAGAATTATTAGTTGCTGGTGAGGTTGTTATGGCAACTGGTTGGAACGGAAGATTCTTTAATGCTGAAGTGGGTGAAAATGCTCCAATTAAACAAGTGTGGGATGGACAAGGTCTTGATTATGAATATTTTGCACTTGTTAAAGGTGGACCAGATGAAGCAAATGCTAAAAAAGCTTTAGCTATGATGACTAATACAGAAATGTTAGCTGGTAGCGCGAAGTACATTGCATATGCTCCATGGAGAAAATCTTCTCTCGAGATTATCAAAGCTGGTGAGCCATGGTACAAAGATGGTAAAACTGAAATGATGCCTCAAATGCCAACTGCTCCTGCAAACACTAAGAGTTATTTCTTAGTTGATCCTTTCTACTGGGCTGATAATGGAACAGAGATTGGTGAAAAATGGGAAGCAATGAAAGCAGGCCTATAATTTCAGTTTTAAACACTGAATTTATATAATATATTTAGGGCGGTTATTATTAACCGCCCTATTTTTTTATGAGCTCTGAAACAAAACAAATTTTAACGACTGACGGAATTCCTTTAGAGGTCAGTTTAAAAAAAGCTGAGAAGAAAAATAAAATCAAAGCCTTTCTTCTCGTAGCTCCTTTACTTTTATTTTTAATTATTACATATGTTTTTCCTATTGGGGAAATGTTTAGTAGAAGTATAGACGATAAAATGATTACAAATATGCTTCCAAAAACTTTTAATGAAATGGAAAAGTGGGATGGACAAGAGCTACCCCCCGAAGAAGTATTTGCAGCTTTTTACTATGATTTTAAAGTTCTTGTTGAGAAGCAAGAACATGGCAAACTTGGTCAAAGATTAAATAAAGAAAAAAATGGTTTTAATTCCATAACCAAAAAACTATTTAGGCAAGTAAAAAGGAAGAAGATTGATGAAAGTATTGGTATTAAAGAACAGATAATGGCAATTCATAAAAGATGGAGAAATGTTGAGTACTGGCAAGCTATTAAAAGAACAGCTCCTCCATATACTATGGCAAAATACCTCAAAGGAATGGACATGTATTATGCTGCTGACGGCAGTATTGTCCAAGTTGAGGAAGATAGAAGGATTCATCGGATTTTGTGGCTAAGAACTTTAGAGATTGCGTTATTAGTAACTATTTTCTGTTTTTTAATGGGATATCCTATAGCTCATTTACTTGCAACCTTACCAATGAAGTACTCAAATTTATTGATGATTTGTGTTCTATTACCTTTTTGGACATCTTTGTTAGTGAGAACAGCTAGTTGGATGATTTTATTACAACAGCAAGGAGTTGTTAATGATTTCTTTGTGATGATTGGTCTTGTATCAGATGATAGCCGCCCAGAGATGATGTACAATAAGGTAGGAACTTATGTAGCAATGACTCAAATATTACTACCTTTTATGGTCCTTCCGCTTTACAGTGTTATGAAAACCATATCTCCAAGTTTAATGAGAGCTGGTAAATCATTGGGAGGAACTCCTTTCGTAGCATTTTGGAAAGTTTATTTTCCCTTAACCATACCAGGTATTGGAGCAGGGTGCTTATTGGTTTTTATTTTAGCAATTGGATATTACATAACACCAGCGTTAGTTGGTGGTGCGTCAGGAACTTTAATTAGTAATCAAATTGCTTATCATATGAAAACTACATTAGACTGGAGTTTTGCTTCTGCAATGGGGCTAATGTTACTGACTGGAGTTTTAGTTGTTTATTGGATTTATAATAAACTAGTTGGAGTAGATAATATTAAATTAGGATAATTATGGCTTTACCAAGTTATACAGAGACAAGATACAGAATTTGGCACTATATATATATTGCAATTTGTACTTTTGTATTTTTTTTCTTGATTGCGCCATTATTTGTAATTTTTCCATTATCATTTAACGCAGAAGAATTTTTAGTTTTTTCGGAAGGAATGAAGAATCTTGATCCAGATGCATTTTCTTTAAGATGGTATAAAGATATGATTTATGGAACTAAAAACCCTTGGGGTTTAGCTGCACAAAATAGTTTTATTATTGCTATATTTGCAACAATTGGCTCAATAATTTTAGGTACTTTAGCTGCATTAGGGTTAAGCAGCAGGCATATGCCATATAAAGGAATTATAATGGCTACTTTAATTTCTCCAATGATTGTGCCGTTAATTATTTCTGGAGTTGCAATTTTCTTTTTTATGGCAAAGGTTGGTTTAGCAGCAACTCATACTGGAATAGTATTAGCCCATATAATTTTAGGAACTCCTTTTGTTGTAATTACCGTTACAGCTACACTCTCAGGTTTTGATCACAGTGTAACAAGAGCTGCCGCAAGTCTTGGTAGTAACCCTGTAAATACGTTTATGAAAATTACACTCCCTTTAATATTGCCTGGAGTTATTTCAGGAGGATTATTTGCATTTGTAACATCTTTTGATGAAGTTGTTGTTGTACTGTTTTTAGCAGGTTTAGAAAATACAACTATTCCAATCCAAATGTGGACAGGATTGAGAGAACAATTAAGCCCAACAATTCTTGCTGTTGCAACATGTTTAATTATTCTTTCAACTTTGATTTTAATTAGTGCAGAATTATTAAGAAGAAGATCAGAGAGATTAAGAGGAATTAATAGATAAAATTAAACTGCTTCTATTACCGTTGCAATTCCCATTCCTAAACCAATGCATTGTGTAGAAAGAGCAAATTTTTTATTCTCTCTTTTTAAAAGTTGTGCGGCTTTTCCTGTTATCCGCGCACCTGTTGCGCCTAGAGGATGTCCTAAAGCGATTGCGCCACCATCTAAATTTACTTTTTCAATATCAATATCCAGATCTTTTATACAAGCTAGTGATTGAGACGCAAAAGCCTCATTAAGTTCAATTATATCTATCTCTTTAATTGAAAGTTTTGCTCTTTCCAATGCTTTTCTAGTGGCTGCAATAGGACCTAATCCCATATAATTTGGATCACAACCCTCAACAGCAGTAGATTTTATTCTTCCAAGAATTTCTAAGCCATTTTCTTTAGCAAAATTTTCTTCACATAAAAGAGTTGCAGCAGCTCCATCAGTTAGGGGAGATGAAGTTGCGGCTGTTACAGTTCCATTTTGATCAAAAGCTAATTTTAAACTATTTAATTTTTCCATTGTGCTATTAGGCCTGATATTTTCATCAGTTTCATAATTACCTATTTTAGTAATCTCAGTAATAAATTTCCCTTTTTGCTGTGCCTCATTTGCTTTTCTATGACTTTCTAATGAGAACTGTTGTTGCTCTGTTCTTGAAATATTATATTTTTTTGCAACATTCTCTGCAGTAATGCCCATTGATAAATATAAATGTGGATTTTGTTTTTCATCATCTGAGTAAGGATAAGGTAAAGGATCAAAGCCAGTTTTAACTCTTGTCATGCTTTCTACGCCTCCACAAATGAATGCTTTACCAGAACCCATTGCTATTTTTCCTGCAGCAATATGAATTGCTTCCATAGAAGATCCACACCATCTATCTATAGACATTCCTGGCACTCTTATGTCTAAGTCTGATAAAAAAGTTACCAATCTTCCAATATTAAAACATTGCTCTCCAACTTGAAAAGCGCATCCAATAACAACATCTTCAATTTCTTTCGGATTAATTTTTGATTGTGATACAAGGTTTTTGATTACTTCAGCTAGAAGATTAACAGGTTTTACTTCAATTAATTTCCCCTTATTAGCCATTGCAAAAGGTGATCTAGAGTAACCAGCTATTACTGAATTGTACATTTTTCTCTTTAATATTATGTTAATTTATATAGCTTACCGATTTAATTAATCAGGAAATTTGTCTTATTTCAAGTTTTTGATTAATTCTATAAAAGTTTGCTAATTATGGATATAAAAAAAGTAGTTGTTATAGGATCTGGTACGATGGGTAGTGGAATTGCAGCACACCTTTGTAATGCCAATGTACCAGTAACTCTTTTAGATTTAACAACAGAAATATCAGAAAAAGCTAGAGATAGAATTCATAAATCAAGACCACCTTTACTTTTAGATAAAAGTAAAATTGAAAATATTAAAGTTGGGAACATTAATGATAATTTTGATGCAGTAAAAGAAGCTGATTGGGTTGTGGAAGCTGTTGTTGAAAGAATTGATATAAAACACAATATTTATGAAAAAATATTTGAGAATAGAAAAAAGGGAGCAATTGTTTCATCAAACACATCATCTATCCCAATAAAAGTTTTGTCAGAAAAATTAACTGAAGAAGAAAAAAAAGATTTTTGTATAACTCATTTCTTTAATCCAGTTAGATACATGGGATTGTTAGAAATTGTTAAGAATGAGAATAATGATTTAAATAAAATTAATTCTCTTAAAAAATTCTGTGAAATTGAATTAGGTAAAGGGGCTATTGTTTGTAATGATACACCTGGTTTCTTGGGAAATAGAATAGGTGTTTATGCAATGCAGGTAGCAATGACTGAAGCATTCAAGATGAAATTATCAATTGAAGAAGCTGATGCAGTGTTTGGAAGACCAATGGGTATTCCTAAAACAGGAGTTTTTGGTTTATATGACCTAATCGGAATTGATTTGATGGCTGATGTTTTAAAAAGTTTTATCAAAGAACTTTCTGAAAATGATGAATTTCAAACAGTTGCAAAAGAAATTCCATTAGTAAAAAAATTAATTGATACTGGTTATACTGGACGTAAAGGAAAAGGTGGTTTTTATAGAATGAATAAAAGTGGAAACCAAAAAATATTAGAAGCTATTAATTTAGAAACAGGTGAATATACAACCTCCAAAAAAATAGATTTAGGATTTGAGACTGTAGATATAAATAATTTAATTAATCGAAAAGATAAATATGGAGAATATGCTTGGGAAGTAATTTCTAAAATAATAAAATATGCGTCTTCTCTAGTTCCAGGAATTACAGATAAGTTTAACGATATAGATGAAGCAATGAGACTTGGTTTTAATTGGACAATGGGTCCTTTTGAAATGTTAAAATCAATTGGAGTAGAAAATTTTTTTTCAAGAATAGATAATTTTGAAAACAATAAATTTTTAGAGGATTTATCTAAATCAAAAGATGAAAACTTTTATGGAGAAAGACAACTTTACACTGATATTGAAACACTGGGAAAAATTAGACCAGTAGCAATTAAAGTAGATAAAAATAACTCTGCTGAAATTCACCGTTTTAAAGATTTTAATATTGTTGAATTTACCACAAAAGCTTGTGCACTAGATTATGATTCAATGGATGCATTAAAAAATGCAACTGATAAACCGCTTATTGTTATGAATGAAAGTATGCAATTTTCTGCAGGTGTGAATTTAAGTTATACGATGAATTTTGCAGATAAGAGTGATTTCAAATCTATAGAAAAATTTATTAAATATTTTCAAGATACCTGCAAAACATTAAAATATTCTAAGTACCCAGTAGTGTCTGCGCCTTCTGGTCTTACTTTGGGTGGCGGTTTTGAAGTTTTAGTTCAAAGTAACTTTGTTGCATCACATACAAATATTGTGATTGGTCTTGTAGAGACAATTGTTGGATTAGTGCCAGCCGGAGGTGGATGTAAAGAAATGCTTTGGAGATGGTCACAAACTGATGAAGCAAAATCTGATCCTGATTATGCTCCTTTGAAAGTATTTGATATTATTGGATACGCAAAAACTGCAACCTCACCTGTAGAAGCAGAGCCTTTAAAATATTTAAAACCCGAAGATAAAAAAATCATGAATAGAAACAGTCTTTTTGAGGAGGCGAGAAAACTTATTCATCAAAACAAAGATTTTGTTCCTCCAGAAGAGTGTAAATTTAATCTAACTGGAAAACCATTAAAAGAGAAGATGATTAAAGTTTTAGAGAAATTATATAATGAAAAAATTATATTAGACCATGGAATGAATGTTGGAACAGAACTGGCAAATGTTTTAAGTGGCGGCGATACAAATTTAGATAAAACTTTATCAGAAGATGATCTTTATAAATTAGAGTTAGATTCTTTTATGAGATTGATAGAAACGAAACAAACTCAAGATAGAATTAAACACACTCTTTCAACTGGAAAACCTTTAGTTAATTAATCTCTAGCATTCTAAAAGTGTTTATATAATCAGGTCTAAGTACATATATTGCTTTATTCCCTGTTTTAATTTTCTTAAGAATATCTAGGCCAAATCTCACTTTTCCAATTGGAGTGTATTCTCCTTGATAAATTGGGATTTCTTTTAAAGTTATAAAAAACTCACTATCTTCAGAGTCAAATTCTGTGGATCTTGCAAAACCAACACTACCTTCAGTAAATTCAAAATCATCACTAATCTCTGATTTTAATAATCCCAATCCTGATTTGCCACTTCCAATTTTTGAGTAATCTAAATACTTAATGTTACCAAATTCAATATCACCAGCTTGTACCAGAGTATTTTCAACCACTTTATAGAAGGCTCCACATCATAACTTGGGTGATAGTTTGTTCTTAAATGTCTAGATGCTTGTCGGATACTCTGAGGGCCAAATCTTGCTCCAGGTCTATAACTAGTTCCGGCATCAAATGGAACACCGACAATCGCAACATCACAACTTTTAACGTCTCTCAATTCTGGCAATCTTGCAAAAGTACTCGGTCCAGCAAATCGTGGTACTTTTGTTCCACTTACTGGTTGAATAGGATTTTTGTTTCTTTCTTTTGTCATTTTTTAATAATCTAAGATA
>CACNVX010000008.1 GCA_902624045.1 uncultured Pelagibacteraceae bacterium | reverse complement strand
ATCAGAGTAAGCTTTTTCCTTTAATGCAAACCTTTTATCTAAAATAACTGGAGCTTTATTTGTTTTAATTACTCTAAGTGCTTTTGGACTAAACTTTTTTAAATAAACTTTAAGATCATTTACTGAAAGATTTAATAATGGCTTAGGATCTCTTCTCAAATCCCATAAGTATCCCCAAGAAGCATAAGCAGGATGAAAACAATGTTCTGGATGTATAGTTGAAACTAAGTACATCATGTTTCTACCTTTTACATTTTCAAATATAGAATAAATGCCTTCACTTTTTAAAATAGTTTCAACACTATTTTTTGTAGATGTGCTTAAAAAATTTTCCCAGTTTTCTTTATGCTTATCTTTTATAATTCTAAGAATTTTTAAACTTGTAAATGCATCATGATAAGCTGTATGCTGTTGAGAAGTATCAAACCCTTGTTGTCTAGCCAAACCCTCAAGTGCAAGACTTACGTTGCCAGCTTCTGTCAATTCAGTTTTTAAAGTTGATGCATTTATAGTTTGTGCTGCTCTGGCAATATGTAAACCATCATGCTCTTTGTTTGGTGATGAATGAGTAGCATAGGGATATCTATTACCTTTAAAAAAGTTAAAATGAAACATCCGCCTATCAAAATTTAAATTACTCCACCCCATAAATAATGCGGGTGCAGCTTTAGAAAAAAAATTTTCTACAGCACCTAAAAAATCATAGTGTGAATAATTTCCTTTTGTTAACAAATCAATACTTGTTGAGTTAACAAGTAACGCTTTAGCTGAAGGCACCTCTCCCTCGGGCATACGCCCGCGGATGTTTAACTTTCCGATTTCCTTTAAATTTTTGTCAACAACTACGGCACCCACTTCAATTATTGAGCCCCAAATAGTGCTATTAGTTGTTTCTGTATCGTAAATTACTATTTTATCCATTATTTTTAAATAATCCCTAAGTTAAATTTGTAAGCTCATAAAATTTTTTCAATCTTCCTAAAAATAAGTTTTGATAGATAACCAAATCATGACTTTGAATTTTAAATTTTTGGAATAACTTATCTACTGTGCAAACAAGAATTACACAAGAAGTGATATTAGAGTTATACACAATATTATGTGCTAATGAATATGCGCTAGTTTGGAGAAGCCATGAGTCGATGTACTCAGCTTTTTTTGGTTTATTACTTTGTTTAAAATCAATTATTGTTTCTTTTCCTTCATACACACCAACACAGTCTGCGGTCCCAGCATATTTTTCTGGATAATGAAGAGTGCACTCTACCCCCCAAATTTCCTCTAATCTATTTTTTAAACCTTTTTCAATAATTTCTTTAGCCATTAATTTGTATTGTTCATTATCTTCAAAAAAACTTAAATTTTCCCTACCCAACAAATAAGATTCTAAATAATTGTGCATTTGAGACCCTCTGCTACTTGCAGCTTTAGTGATTGCCTCAGCTTCTTTATAACCAGTTCTTTCCCTCCAATTTGCTAATGCTGCTTTATCTTCTTCTGATCTTGTTGCATCTAAAATTGAAGTAACGCTTGGTAATTTTTTTTCTCCTAATAAATATCTTCTAACACCATCTACTGTTGCTCTGGAGGATGTTGGATAATCATATTTTTGATTCCATTGCATGAGATTTCTTATAGACGTTATTATAGAAAAAAAAAATTAATTTTTAAGCTGCCTTTTCTGTTCTATAAATTTTTCTACATTTTCATTTTGTACAGCTTGCTCAACCTGCTCGGGATCTTTAATGTTTTCTAAAGTTCTTGAAATTGATCTTGCATCAGTTCCAAATTTATCAACAACTCCCATAGCGTCTTCTAATTTTTTTCTAAGAACTATAATGTTATCAAAATGTTTAGAAAATCTTGTACTGATTGTTTTTAAATGATTATAAATTTCTGTAGCACCTTTTTGTACCTTCAATGATTGAAATCCCATATGTAAAGATTGTAAGTAAGCAGAAAGAGTATTAGGCCCACATATTACAACTTTATATTTTTTCATTAACTCTTGAGTTAATAACTCTTTTGTACTTGGATCTTGATATTCAGTTAGTTCTTTATACAAACTTTCAGTTGGAGCATACACAATTGCAAAATCAGTAGTTTTTGGTGGTACAATATATTTTTCATTTACGCTTTTAGCCTTTGCTTTGAATGCTGTGGCTAATTTTGCTCTAGCATCTGCAACAGCCCTTTTATCTTCCGCGTCATAACCATCTGTAATTGCTTTAAATTTTTCTACTGGAAAATGACTATCTACAGGAACCAAAACATCTCCCTGAAGCTTGATAGCAAACTCAACATTTTCACTTGTATCCTCTTTCATTTTTATATTGGTCATGAATTGAGAAGCTGGGAGCAAATCTTTAATAAGAGCATCTAAGCTAAATTCTGCAAGAGTTCCATATTTCTTAACTCCAGCTAAAATTTTAGTTATCCCCTCTTGGCTTTGATTTAATAGTTGAACTTGTTGATTAAAATTACCAACCTTTTCCTCTACCTTTGTTAAAGTTTCAGTCATATCTTTAGTAACCCCAGTTGATAGGTTATTAAACGAAGTCGACATTGCACCAAGAGATGTATTGATTGTAGTATTTAATGTATCTTTTAAACTTGAAATTTCTGATTTTAGATTAGCTATTTCCTCAGCTTCCTTGTTCTCATTCTCGTCTTTTGGTTTTGATCTTAAATTTAAATATAAAATACCTAGAGTTATAGCAGTTAATATAACTAAGATAATTAATAGAATCGTATCCATATATTCTAAGATATACCTGATTTTTCAAAATACAAATTTATTTGAAAAAATATTTAATTTTTAGAAATTAACTTTAACATTTTTCTAAGGCCCATTTTATTACTTGATGATTTAGAAATCATCATACAAGCCTCCGATCGAAGTATCTCTCCGTCTTTTAAAATACGTAGATTATTTGCTTTTAAAGTTTCTCCAGTAGAAGTGATATCGGTAATTATCTCCGAAGAGCCTGTGAAAGGATAAGCTTCAGTTGCACCTAAACTATCAATTAATTTAAATTGGGTAACACCCTTTGAAAACAAAAATTCTCTTGTTAAGTTTGGATATTTTGTTGCTACTCTTAATCTTTTCTTTTTCTTATCCTTAAATTGAAATGCAATTTCTTCTAAATCTGCAACTGTTTGTACATCTATCCATGGGTCAGGAATTGCAACTACTAATGTAGCCCTACCAAAATCATATCTTTTTAAAACATTTATTTTTTTTTGAATGTTTATTTCACTCTCTTTCAATAAATCAAAACCAGAAAAACCTATATCCAAAGATCCGTCTCCAAGTCTTTCAATAATCTCTCTTGCATGAAGATATAAAATCTTAATATTTTTATATTTTTTAATTGATCCTAAAAGATCTCTTTCTCCTCTTTCAGAAATTAGATTTAATTTATTTTTTTTAAAAATATTTAAAACATCTTTTCTAAGTCTGCCTTTACTTGGGATTCCAATATTTAAAATATTATTTGTCATTAGTAATTTAAGTTTAAAGCAGCACCTACTGCTGGGGTTTGTTTTTTTGATCCTAAGTCTGAAATTAGACCATCATAACGACCACCATTAATAATATTTTTTAAAGAGTTTTTAGATTTAATATCAATTTTAAAAACCATTCCGGTGTAATATTCTAATTGCCTTCCAAAGGAAGCTGAAAATACTACATTTAATTTTGAAACCTTATTGCTAGATATTGGAAAGTATTTTTGATCTACAGCTAAATTTATTCTGTTTTTTTTAAAAAATTTATTTAACACTGTTGCTGCTTTGTTTATTGGACATTTAATTTTTAAAAAGTCTTTTATTACTTTTGAAACATTTTTTCCTTTACTAGCTCTTCTAGGATCTTTTATTTTCTGATCAAATCTTTTTAATATTTCATTAATTGTTCTTCCTGCCACAATATTTGATAAATCTCTTTTAAGCATTTTCACGTAACGCTTTTTATCTATTTCTACAATTGTTGGATCAACATCTGAATTAGTTTCTAATCTTTTTAACAAATCATTAAAATATTTTTCTCTCCAGAAGTGTCTGGATAATCTTAGCTTCCATCTCTTTGGAATATCTAATTTTGAAATTAATAAATTAAATATTTCAACATTTCCAATAGTTAGTGTTCCTGAAGAATATTTGACATTTTGAAGTGATTTAAGAGATGTATTTATAATTTCTTTATCGTCATTTTTTTCATCCTTTGATCCTAAAATTTCAAATCCAATTTGATTTCTAATGATTGAATCTTTTTTATTTTGCGATTTTCGATAAGCTTGACCGCTATAAAAAATCTTTTCCTTACCCTTAAAATTATTTTCTAAGTATCTTAAACAAGATACAATCGTTAAATCTGGCCTTAGACATAACTCACTTCCATTCTGATCAGTAAAAGAAAAGATAAACTTTCTAAAATTTTCTCCTGATCTTTGAACAATGTGATTAGCCTCAATTACTGAGGGTAAATCAATATATTTAAAACCCTTAGATTTTACCGATCTAAGAATATTTTCAGATAAGTTTTTTAACTTCATCGATTAAATTTTCTTTTGGGAATGTTTTATTGTTTTCACCCTTAACACCTTTGAGGTTTTTTATCGTGACTGTATTTTCATCAAATTCATTTTCACCACATATTATCGCAACATCTAGCTCACGTTTGTTTGCTAAAGTTAGTTGCTTACCTAAATTTTTCTTTATATCTAAAAAAATTTCAGCATTTATATTATTATCTCTTAATAGATCTAAAATTTCATAGTAATTTTTGAGATATTTTTCATCCATTATACAAACTAAAACTGGTTTTTGACTATCTACTTTTATTTGATCTAATTGCATCAAAGCAAACAACAATCGATCAACCCCAAAACTAATTCCAGTGCCTGGAATATCCACCCCTTTAAATCTCGAAATTAATTTTGCATAGGCTCCTCCAGAACAAATACTGCCTATATCGACCTCTTTACCTTTGTTATTTGTAACTTTGAAATTTAAGTTTGTTTCAACAATGAAATCTGAATAATAAGCCAATCCCCTAACAATTGTAAAATTTGTTTTAACCTGATTTAAATTTGAACTATAGCTCAATATTTCAAATACTTGTTCTAATTCCTTAATACCTTCTTGAGACAATGGATTTTTTAATTTTTCTTTTAATTCTTTCAAATCTTTAATTTTTAAAAAATTAAGTATTTCTGACGCTTGTTCATCGTTTAAATCTGCACCCTTAGTGATTGCACCACTTATATCTTTTCTCTGTTTTTTAAGCAGATCTTCAACGCCTTTTAAACCAAAACCTGGTTTATCTAATTTATCAATTGCTCTAATTACTTTTACTTGCTTTTCCTGTGATATTTTTAAATCATCAATTAATCCTTGAACTATTTTTCTGTTACTAATGTTAATTGTAAATTGATCTTTTTTTAGACCACAATCTAACAAAGTACTTGATATTAAATTGCAAAGCTCAGCATTTGCTTGGGCAGGATTAACATTTCCAACAATATCAAAATCTGCTTGCATAAATTCCCTATATCTTCCATTACCAACCTTTTCATTTCTAAAGACATTTTGAATAGCATACCTTTTAAAGATTGATGGAAGCTCTTGATTATTTTGTGCAACAAATCTAGCTAGTGGACTTGAAAGATCGTACCTAAGAGTGATACTTTTTTCTCCATCTTGAAATGAGAATACATCAGACATAGGGTTAGTTTCATCTTCTGCCAAAAAAGATCCTATATTTTCACTTATCTCAAACGAAGGGGTTTCCAGAGCTTCTGCTCCAAATTTAATAAAATTATTCTCAATAACTTTTAAAAGTTTTTTTTTGAGAAGAAGTTTCTTGTCCCATCGATCTTCAAATCCTGAAGGTAACCCAGGAAGTAATTTTTTTTCTTTATTCATTTTTTTGGTACCCGCGCTTGGAATTGAACCAAATCCTAGAGTTCCACAAACTCCCGTACTGACCATTATACTACGCGGGCTTATCCTCTTTGTTTTTATCTTATTTTATGTGGATTTAAAATTATAATATAAATAAATAGCCTACTGGCTATGGAAACAGTTTCTGTGAGTACTTCTAAAAGTCCTTCTGAATGTAATATTTATATTCATGAGAAGTCTTTTAGACAAAAAAAATTAATATTCAAGGCCTAAATAGTAAAAGGACGTTTATTTATCTAATAAATAAAACGCCCTTTTAAATAATTCTAAATTAATCTATTTTTTTTAAATTAACTGCAGAAGGACCTTTAGGACCATCCTCTAATGTGAATTCAAGTTTATCACCTTCATTGAGATATCTCATACCAGCAGCTTTTACAGCTGAAGCGTGAACAAAGGCATCTTTTTCTTTATCATCTCTTTCAATGAAGCCATATCCCTTTTTACCATTATACCATTTAATTTTTCCTTGTAGTGTACTCATCTTATTTCTTAGTCCTATTGTTATTTATTATATAATGAAGGTAATTTCTTTTAGGATTATTTCAAGATGAAACTTTATGGTGGTGGCTGAGGAAGGATTCGCACCTCCGACACAAGCCTTTTCAGGGCTCTGCTCTACTCCTGAGCTACTCAGCCTTATTTATCCCCTAAAGATAATTCTCCCTTTAGTAAGATCGTAAGGTGTCATTTCAACAGTTACATTATCACCTTGGAGAACTCTAATTCTGTTTTTTCTAAGCTTACCAGCTGTATGAGCAGTAACGGTATGTCCATTTTCTAATTTTACTCTAAACATAGCGTTAGGAAGTAGGTCTATAACTGTACCCTTAAATTCCAGTAAGTCTTGTTTTGACAAATTTATTTTCTCCTTATTCTTTTTACTACAGATTGAGCGTGTCCAACCAACCCTTCATAATTTGCAAGTGTTATAACTGATGGTCCAAGACTTTCAATACCCTTTTTTGATAGGTTTATGTATGAAATCCTTTTATAAAATTCATTTACACTTATGCCGCTTGAGTATTTTGCAGAACCATTAGTTGGCAATACATGGTTTGATCCAACATTATAATCAGTCATTGCCATTACTGCATATTTTCCTAAACATATTGATCCCGAATTTTTTATTTTTGGAACTAGTGATTTGTAATTTTTAATATTTAATTCTAAATGTTCTGGCGCAATTTTATTAACAACACTTATTATTTTGGCTTCTGAAGAAATATGCATTAAAATTCCATTCTCAATTAAACTTCTTCTTGCAACAGAAGCTCTTGGAATTTCATTTAACTGTTTATTTATTTCAATTATTACTTTACCTATCAAATTTTTATCTTTTGAAATCAAAATACATTGTGCAAGAATATCATGTTCAGCTTGTCCAATTAAATCACTTGCAATCCATGAAGGATTTGAGAATTTATCACAAACAATAGTCACTTCTGAAGGTCCAGCAGTCATACCTTCAATTCCAACATCTCCAAAAACCTCTTTTTTTGCTGCTGCAACATATGCATTACCTGGACCAACTATTTTATGTACTTTTTTAATTTTTTTTGTCCCATACGATGCTGCTGCAATAGCAGAAGGACCTCCTATGGAATAAATTTCTTTTATTTTACATTTTTTTGCAGCGTATAATACTGCAGGATTTTGTATACCTTTATGGCCTGGATTAATCATAACTATTCTCTTAACTCCTGCAACAATTGCTGGAATAGCATTCATCAAAACACTTGATGGGTATGAGGCAGTAGAACCAGGGACATAAATTGCAACGGACTCTAAAGGGACGTATTTATATTCAAGTTTATTTTTTAGTTTATCTACATAAGAAATATTTTTAAATTTTTGAAGTGAATGAAATTTATAAATTCTATCATAAGCCGTATCAATTGCTTTCTTTACTTTTTTATCAAGAGAATTTATAGATTTTTTTATTTGTTTTGGGCTTGGAATAATTATTTTGTTTTGATTAAATCTTCTCTCATATTTTAATAATGCTTTATCTCCATTTTTTTTAATATCTTTGATTATATTTGATACAGAAACAGAGTCGGATTGAATTTTTTTTTTTCTCCGTAAAAGCAAATTCTCCAATGATTTATCAAAATTTTTACTGTTACTATTTAATATATTCATAACTAATTAACTTCATTTTGATCCTCTAGTCTTGCTTCGATAATTTCTGTAGTTAAAGCAATATAAGAATTATTATTAAAAATAAGATTTATTTCATAAACGTCATTATTTTTCAAATAATCTATACCTATGAGCTCTAACACTGTTTCTTGACTTGATTGATCAATATTCTTTGATCTTACCTTATCAACGAAATCAAACCTGCAAATACTGTTAATTTTTTTATCTTCCTGATCACTTTCAACTTTAGTTCTTTCAATTGACAGTAAAAAAACCTTGTTGGATGAGAGATATTTTATATCGGCAATTTTAACTTTAGCCCCTGAACTACACGCTGAAATCATTTGTAATCCTTCTTGGTCACTTGCTATTATTTTTGCTAAATATTTACTCACTATTTTAACCTTTTAATTTTAACACCAATTTTTTTTAATTTATTTTCGATTTTTTCATAACCTCTTTCTAAGTGATAGATTCTATTAATATATGATTTACCATTAGATACTATAGCTGCTAGAACCAAAGCCACGGAGGCTCTTAAATCACTAGACATTAATTCAGCTCCGATGAATTTAGTATTTCCTTCTATCGTAGCAGTATTATTCTTAATACTTATTTTTGCTCCCAGTCTTTGCAATTCTGCAACATGCATAAATCTATTTTCGAAAATACTTTCAGTAATTGAACTTTTTCCAGCTGCCTTACACATTAAAACCATTAATTGCGCCTGAAGATCTGTAGGAATACCAGGAAACTCTTTAGTTTTAATGCTTTTTATTGATTTTATTTTTTCAGGTCCTTTAATTAAGATTTTATTTTCACTTGTTTTTATTTTAGCACCTACTTTCTTTAGTAATTTAATTTCCGTATCAATAATTTTAGGATTTAAATTATTTATTTTTAAATTTCCTTTCGCTAGTGTTGCGGCTACACAAAAGGTACCTGCTTCTATTCTATCGGCCATTACTGAATATTCTGTTTCATTCAAATAATTTACACCTATAATCTTACAGACTCTTCCACTCCACTTAATTTTTGCTCCAGCTTTATTTAGAAAATTTGTAAGATCTTTAATTTCAGGTTCTACTGCACAATTTTTTAAAACTGTTTTTCCTTTTGCTAAACAAGCTGCTATTATAGAATTTTCTGTTGCACCTACACTAATCTTGGGAAAATTTATGGTTGTACCAATAAGTTTTCCATTTGATTTTCCTAAAATATATCCATCTTTTAATTGATATTTCATACCAAGTTTTTTTAATGCTGTTAGGTGATAATCAACTGGTCTAGCACCAATTAAACATCCTCCAGGTAAAGAGGTTTTAGATTTATGGTATTTTGAAATAAGTGGACCTAAAACTAAAATAGAACCACGCATTGTTTTGACTAAAGAATAGCTGGCAAAAGTTTTCATATTTTTTTTATTTAGAATTTTTGCTGTTTTTTTATCTCTTGATAAAATTATTTTGGAACCAAGAGACTTTAATAAATTTAACATTGTATTAATGTCTCTGACTCTTGGTAGATTTTTAATAACTACAGGTTTATCAAATAATAGTGTTGCAGCTAATATCGGTAAGGATGCATTCTTCGAACCTGAAATTGTAACATTACCCTTTATTTTACAAGGGCCATTAATCAGAAACTTATCCATAAATTATTTTTTAATCTTAGCAACCTGAATAGTGGTTTGACCCTGATATTTACCGTTCTTTGATTTATAGGTTGTTTCTGGCTGAGTATCTGATTTTAAAAATAAAAATTGTGCTATTCCCTCGTTTGAATAAATTTTTGCAGGATTTGGTGTTGTATTACTAAGTTCAATTACAATATTGCCCTCAAATTCATTTTCGATTGGAGTAACATTGCAAATAATTCCTGTCCTTGCATAAGTGCTTTTTCCAACACAAATACATAAAACATCTTTTGGTATTCTAAAGTATTCTACCGTTTTAGCTAAAACAAATGAATTTGGAGGAATAATGCAGTGCGGCCCCTTTCGTTCTATAAAGTTATCATCTGAAAAATTCTTTGGATCAACTAAAGAGCTATTAACATTTGTAAATATTCTATATTCGTCTGAGATTCTTACATCATATCCCATACTACTCAATCCGTAAGAAATTTTTCCTTCGGAAACCTGATGATCCAAAAATGGCTCAATCATATTATGCTCTTTGCACATTTTTTTTATCCAAGTATCAGGTTGAATTGACATTACTTATTTTTTTTTTTATTTTTTTTTTGAAAAATTTTTCTTTTCTTTAAATTTTTTCTAAGCGCTAGGCTTAAACGCTCATTTTTATCTTTTGAACTCATTCTTTATTTGGGTTAGTCAAAAAATCTAAAGAAATTGGTTTATTAGGATCTAATGCGGATGTTTTATTTTCCTCATTTTTTCGGCCTTCTTTGGCTAAACGTTTAGCTTTTTTTTCAGCAAGCTTTTTTTCTCTTTTAGCCTGCTTTTCCATAAGCTTATTGCCTTTAGTTGATTTGTAATCGTAATGAATTCCCATAACATTTTCCTAAAATAGATATAGATCATATTGATCAAAAAATTAAGGCAATAATTTGAAAAAAATGCTTTATTATCAATAAAATACAATTTGTCTCTAAGCTCCTGTAGTTAAATGGTATAACAAGTCATTGGTAATGACTAGTTCCCTGGTCAGTACAGGGTGGGAGCACCACTAATTTCTATAGAACAACTTTCTTAAAAATATTGTAATCACAATTAAAATAAAAAAAGCTATTATAGGAATATATATATCTGGTGAAAATATTATATCAGTTATTCCAGGCACTTCGGTATTTTGGTCTATAATTTTCTCTAATCCACTTCCAATAGATACCGCTAAAAAAATTTGAGGAATGATTCCAATCAAAGTAGCAAAAAAAAAGTTAATAACTTTAACATTAAATAAAGCTGGTAGGAGACAGCTCAACTGCCAAGGTATCCCACCTATAAAACGGTAAATTAATAGATAAATAAATTCAGATTTTTTAAATTTTATTTCTAAATTTTGAAACTTATTTAAAAATTTTTCTCTAATCAGCTGTTTTAAAAAATAATTTCCAAAAATATACAAAAAAGTAGCACCTATGCTTAAACCTAAAACAACAACAAGAGTGCCTATCCACTTACCAAATATAAAACCACCCATCAAAGCGACTGGAGATCCAAATCCTAAAAAAGGGAAAACCCAAAGAATAGTTAATGCTAAAAAAATAATAGAAATTAAGAATAAGTTTGATTTTTTAAGTTCAAAAAAATAAGACCGGTTATCTCTTAGAAAATCATAGGATGTAATTTCTGAGAGACTAAATTTTGAAAAAAAGAAATATAAAAAGAGGCAAACAATTAATACATAAGACAAACCAATAAATAATTTAATTTTTTTTGTATTTCCCATGATTCTTCTCATTTTAATGCTTAATCTTCTATTTGCTATTTTAATTATTACTAATATAAAGGTCCAAAAATTATAAAAAACCTATCAAATTGAATTATGAAAAGAACTTATCAACCCTCGAATAAAAAAAGAGCTCGAAAACATGGCTTCCGTTCAAAAATGAAAACTAAAGGTGGTAAAAAACTTTTGGCTAGAAGAAGAGCGAGAGGAAGAAAATCACTAACAGTATCTATATAGAATAATGAAAAGCAAAATACTTGCTCTTTCTAAAAACGAAGAATTTAAAAATCTACTTAAACAAAAAAAAATTACAAATAAATACGTAAGTATTTTTTTTGGAAAATTAATAAATAAAGATAAAAAAAGACTAAATATAAGTTTTGTGACCAAAAAAAAAATTGGTAATGCAATAAAGAGAAATAAAATTAAAAGAAGATTAAGAAATATCATGAATGAAGCTGTTAAAGAAATAAAGATAAACTTTAATTATTCATTTCTTGTTATCGCTAAGTCTTCTATGCTAAATAATGAGTACAAAATTATAAAAGAAACTCTTTTTCAGGATTTTGAAAAAATAAAATAATGAATATATTTACTCTAATTTTAATTAAATTCATCCAAACTTACAAATTTTTGATTAGTCCGTTGTTGGGCCATTCTTGTAGATATTTACCAACATGTTCTGAGTACTGTATAGATTCTTTAAAAAAATTCGGTTTTTTTAGAGGTTTGTTTTTGGGTATAAAAAGAATTTTATCCTGCCATCCAATAAAATTTTTAGGTGGTGGGGAGGGATTTGATCCAGTTAAAAAAGAAATAAAGGATAATAAATAATGGAAACTCGAAATATAATTGCTGCTATAAGTTTATCGGCTGCAGTAATCATATTATATTCATTATTTTTTGCGCCTCCGCCTGTAACTAAAGAAAATTTAGCTGAAAAAACTAAAACTGAACTGAATTCAGATGCTCCTAGTCTTGAGCAAACAGAAAATGTAACTAAGATTTCAAGAGAAGAAGCTTTACAACAAAGTGAAAGAATTCAATTTGAGAACCAAAGTATCTTTGGATCTATCTCATTAAAGGGGGCTGCAATAGACGACTTAACTTTCAAGGAATATAATGTGAGTTTAGAAAGTGACGAAAAAGTAAAATTTCTCACACCAAGAAGTTCTAAAGATGGTTATATAATTGAAAGTGGTTTTATAACTAACGATAAAAATATAAATATACCGAGTGCAGACTCAATTTGGTCAGTGAAAGGAAATAATAAATTAACAGATCAGTCTCCAATAAAACTAAGTTGGACAAATGATCAAGGAATAACTTTTGAAAAAGAAATTGCTTTAGATGATAAATTTTTATTCACAATAAAACAAAGAGTTATAAATTCTACAGATAAAAACTATGACTTCTATTCTTATGGACAAATTATAAGAAATCAGATCCCAGAAGGTTTGACTGATTTTTATATTCTTCATGAAGGCCCTATCGCTACATTAGATGAAGAATTAATTGAGGAAGATTATGATGATATTGAGGAGAAGAAATTTTCAAGAATTGCCCAAAAAGGATGGTTAGGTTTAGGGGATAAATATTACATATCAACCCTTATTCCACCACGAAAAAAAGAATTTAAAACCACAATGGATTACAAAAATAAATATCGAATAAACTTTGTTACAACAGAACCATTAGAGTTAACTGGAAACTCCTCTATAGAAGAAAAGTTGCAAGTAATAGTGGCTGCAAAAAGAGTTGATGTAATAGATGGGTATGCAGAATCTTTAAAAATTGATAAGTTTGATCTTACTATTGATTGGGGTTTCTTATACTTTTTAACACGTCCTTTGTTTACTGCATTAGAATATTTCTTTAAAATATTTGGTAATTACGGATTAGCAATTATAGCTGTTACTGTTTGTATTCGTGTAGCGTTTTTTCCTCTTGCAAATTTTTCATTCAGAAGCATGGCTAAAATGAAAGCCCTCCAGCCTGAGATGGTAAGACTTAAGGAGCTACATAAAGATGATAAAATGAAATTGCAGCAAGCAATGATGGCTCTTTATAAAAAAGAGAAAGTAAATCCTATGAGTGGATGCCTTCCTATTTTGATTCAGATTCCTGTATTCTTTGCTCTTTATAAGGTTTTATTTGTTACAATAGAAATGCGTCACATGCCTTTTTATGGTTGGATCCAAGATTTAAGTGCTAAAGATCCCACGTCTATATTTAATTTATTTGGATTACTGCCATTTGATGTACCATCTTTCCTTGTAATTGGAGCTTGGCCTGTAGCAATGGGTGTCTCCATGTGGGTGCAACAAAAATTGAACCCTGCTCCAACAGACCCAATGCAAGCAAAAATATTTATGTTCTTTCCTTTATTTTTAACAGTAATACTAGCACCTTTCCCAAGTGGATTGGTTATTTATTGGACTGTTAATAATATTTTAACAATGGCTCAGCAAGTTGTAATAATGAAACGTACAACTGTTAAAACTGCAAACTAATATTTCAATAAATAGTAAATGGATCTAGAAAAAATACTACCTAAAGATGGGCCACCAATAAACGAAGTTACTAAATATATTGAAAAATATAAAAATGATTTAATAGTAATTAAATATGGTGGGAACGTTTTAATTGATAGAAACGTATTTAATAACTTTATAACTGATCTTAGTGTTTTAAACAAGTTGGGCCTTGCAACTGTTGTGGTACATGGTGGCGGACCAAGAATTAAAAGAGAGCTGGAAAAATCAAATATCAAATCAAAATTTATAAGAGGACTAAGGGTAACTGATAGAAATATAATTAACATTGTTGAATCAGTTTTGATTGATTTTAATGACGACATTGTTAGCTCCTTAAAAAACAAAAAAACAGAAGCAATCTCTATTCATACAAAGAATAATAACGTTATTAAGGTTATACCAGAAGCAGAAGAGCTAGGATTTGTGGGAACACCAAATGATATAGATAATGAAAAAATATTAAACGTAATAAATCAAAATAAAATTCCTATAATTTCACCTTTAGGTTTAGACAAGGAAAATCAAACATACAATATAAATGGAGATACGGCTGCAATGGCCATAGCAAAATCTTTAAAATCTAGAAGACTACTTTTAATGACGAACGTGGATGGTGTTCTAGATAAAAAAAAGAAATTAATAGAGGAGATTTCCTCATCTGAAGTTATTGAAATGATCAAAGACGAAACTATTACTGAGGGAATGATACCTAAAATAAATGCTTGTTTAAATGCAGTCAATAACGGTGTTACTGCAGTGGGTATAATTAATGGTACGAAACCACATTCATGTTTATGGGAAATCTTCTCTGACAAAGGATCAGGTACGCTAATAAGACAATGAAAGAATTAAAAAATATTAAGAATATTTTATTTGATTGTGACGGCGTGTTATATGCTGATCTTGAAGGTGTATTTGGACAGGTCAGTAAAAAAATGACTCAATATATATCAAATAAATTAAATGTAGATTTAAAAGAAGCTAAGGAACTGCAAACAAATTATTTTCATAAATATAATACGAGTCTCAATGGTCTAATGATACACCATAATATCCCGCCACGGGAGTTTTTGGATTATGTTCATGACATTGACTTAGATTTTTTAGAAAAAGATAAAGTTTTAAGGAAAGAGTTAGAAAATATTAATCTGAAAAAGTACGTGTTTACAAATGGTAGCAAAGAACATGTTAAAAATATCACAACTCAATTAGGCATTGATGACCAATTTGATGGTGTATTTGACATTGTTGATGCTGAATATAGTCCAAAACCTGCAGCAAAAGCATTTGATCTCATGGTCAAAAAATTTCAAATCGATCCAACCGAAACTCTTTATATTGAAGATATCGCAAAAAACTTATCAATAGGAAAAGAAAGAGGAGCAAAAACAGTTTGGTTAATCAATAATGAATATTGGGGTAAAAAAGAATCTGATAAGGAATATATTGATTATAAAATAGAAAATCTTTCTTTATTTTTAAAAGAAATAAGGTTATTAAAAAACTCATAAAACTATGAGTATCGAAAAAATTATAAATGAAGCTTGGGAGAATAAAGACCAAGTAAACCAAAATTCAGATAAGTCTTTAAAGGATTCTGTTAATCAAATTATCAATGACTTGGACAGTGGAAAAGTAAGAGTAGCTGAAAAAGTTAATGGTGAGTGGATTACTCATCAACATCTAAAAAAAGCTATCATGTTAAGTTTTAGAATGTATCCAATGGAAAATTTAAATGGTCCATACAGTAGCTGGTATGACAAAGCTCATTTGCTTAAAGGAAAAACAGCCGGATGGACAAAAGAAGATCACGAAAAAGCTGGTTTTAGAATGGTACCAAACTCACCCGTAAGAAAAGGATCATTTGTTGGAAAAAATGCAGTTTTGATGCCTTGTTATGTAAATATAGGAGCATACATTGACGAAGGTACAATGATGGATACGTTTAGTCGTGCAGGAAGTTGCTGTCAAATTGGAAAAAATTGTCATATCTCAGCTGGTACTGGAGTTGGAGGTGTATTAGAACCTGCACAAGCATTGCCAACTATTATTGAAGATAATGTTTTCTTAGGTGCAATGTCTGAAGTAGTAGAGGGTGTTATAGTTGGAGAGGGCTCTGTTCTGAGTATGGGAATGTATATTGGACAATCCACAAAAATTGTTAATAGAAAAACTGGTGAAATAACGTATGGAAAAATTCCACCTTATTCAGTGGTAGTTCCAGGGTCCTTGCCAGATAAAAATAATCCACAAGCCCCATCTTTATATTGTGCAGTAATAATTAAACAAGTTGATGAAAAGACAAGATCAAAAACGTCAGTTAATGATCTTTTAAGAGAATAAATTAATGAAAACTTATAATGAAACAAATTTAGCTCAGGAGCTAATAAGATTTCCTACGATCAAAACAGAAGATAAGGGTATAATGAAATTCTTATCAAAAAAGTTAACTGCTATCGGTTTTAAATGCACAATTATAAAATCAAAAGGAAGTGGATCAAAACCAGCTCTTAATCTATATGCGAGATATGGTAAATCAAAACCTCACATAATGTACTTAGGTCATACAGATGTTGTTGCAAATCTTGATAATTGGAAACTTCCGCCTTTTAAAGCTGTGGTAAGCAAGGGATATCTAAACGGAAGAGGTGCTCAGGATATGAAGGGAGGTGTAGCTTGCTGGATAAGTGCAGTAAGTAATTTTATAAAAAATAATAAATTTAAAGGATCTATTTCAATCATTATTTCTGCAGATGAAGAAACTACCGGTTATGGATGTCCAGCAGTTATGAAATACTTAAGAAAAAAAAGTGAAAAAATTGACTTTTCTATAGTCGGAGAACCATCTTCAAATAAATCAGTTGGAGATGAAATAAGAATTGGAAGACGAGGTTCTATGAATGGAGTTATAACTGTATATGGTAAAAGTGGTCACTCTGCATTTTATGGCTCTTATATTAATCCTTGTACAGCTTTAGCTAAAATAATAGCAAAATTAAAAAGTGCTCCTTTAGATAATGGAACTAAATACATGCCACCATCTAATCTAGAATTTACTAAAATGGATGTTGAAAATTTATCTGAAAATGTGGTGCCTCAAACTGCAAGTGCAAAGTTTAATGTGAGATTTAATACTAAATACAAATCAACTGATTTAAAGAAAAAACTAAATAAAATAATTAATTCAGTTGTAAAAAAACAAAAATGTACGGCTAAAATAGAATACACAGTAAGTGGTGAGGCTTTTTATACAGAGCCAAATAAAGATATTCTTATGGTAAAAAATGTTATCAAAAAGGTAACAAGACTTTCAGCTAAATTAAACTGTAGAGGTGGAACAAGTGATAGTAGATTTTTAGGATCAATACCGAGACTAGAACTTGGTTTAAGAAACAACAGTATTCACCAGGTCAATGAAAGATCATCAATTTCAGATTTAAAAAAATTAACCTTAATTTATTCTAATATTTTAAAGAATTACTTTAAGTGAAAACTGGATTAATCACATCAGATACATCTCAAAATCATGATACAGGTCCTGGTCATCCAGAACAAATAGCAAGGGTATCTGTGATAGTGGATAATTTTAAAAAACTTGATAATAAAAATCTTATATGGAAGAAACCGTCTAAAGTTTCAGATGATATTATTTTAACAACTCACGAAAAAGATTATTTAAATTTAATTAAAAATTCTTTTCCAAAGAAAGGTTTTTCTTCACTTGATGGTGACACAATCATTTCGCCTGGAAGTGAAGAGGCAATTTTTGATGCAGTGGGATCAATAATTACTGCAATTGATGGAGTAGAAAAAAAAGAATTTAGAAATGCATTTTGTGGTGTTCGACCTCCTGGACATCATAGTTCACAAAGTAAAGCTGCTGGTTTTTGTATTTTAAATTCTGTAAGTATTGGTGCTAATTATTTATTAAAAAAATATAAATATAAAAAAGTTGCTATAGTTGATTTTGACGTTCATCATGGTAATGGAACTCAGGATATTTTTTATGAAAATGAAAATGTTCTTTTTATATCAACTCATCAATATCCCTATTACCCAGGAACTGGTTCTGAACAAGAAAGAGGTAAATTTAACAATATCTTTAATATACCTTTGCCAGCTGGCATAAGTTCAGATGAATATTTAAACGTATTTGACCATGTATTGAAAAAATTAGAGGAGTTTAATCCAGAATTTATATTAATCAGTGCTGGTTTTGATGCCCATAAGGATGATCCTCTTGCTCAATTTAATTTAAAAACAGAGGATTATTTCACTATTACCAAAAGAATATTAGAGGCTTCTAAAAAATTTTGTAATGGAAAAGTTGTTTCAATTTTAGAGGGTGGTTATGACCTAAATGCACTTCGAGACAGCACTAAAAGACACGTAGATGCTCTTTTAGAATTTAATTGATAAATCTTAATAAAACTCTAAATAAAAATTCTTCATGAAATTATATAAAATAAAAAAATCTAAAATTGATAATAAAGGTAGAGGACTTTATGCAACTTGTGATATTAAAGAAGGAACTAAAATAATTGATTATGTTGGAAAACTTATAACAAAAAAACAAACACAAATATCTGATAAGTACGATAATAGTAAACCGATATATTTATTTACAATAAATAAGAGATATGATTTGGATGGAGATTTTCCATGGAATACCGCGGGTTTAATTAATCATTCTTGTGATAATAATTGTGATTACGATGGAAAGGGATTAAAAATTTGGGTCAAAGCAATCAAAGACATTAAAAAAGGTGAGGAATTTACCTGTGATTATGGATTTGGTTATGATGAAAACTATAAACAATTTCCTTGTAAATGTAAATCAAAAAACTGTTGTGGCTATATTGTTAGAGCTGAGTCTAGATGGCGAATAAATAAAAAGTATGCAATGAGCAATAAAAAATAAATTAATAGAGAACTCTAAATAAAAATAAACCACCTGGTGGTGCTGGAGGAGCACACAATGTTCTTTTTTTTAACTTAAATCTGTTTTCAAAAGTTTTCAAATCCCATTTAGATTCTCCCAAATATTTTAAACAACCAACCATAGATCTAACTTGATGTTGTAAAAATGATTGAGAACTAAATTGAAATTCTATTTTATTTTTTGATGATTTAATTTTTATTGATTTTATAGTTTTAATTGGACTTTTCGCATTGCAGCTTGAAGATCTAAAAGTTGAATAATCATGGGTTCCTAATAACTTTTTTGCACCCTTTTTCATTAATTCTAAATTTAAAGGTCGTCGAACATGCCATGCTCTATTTTTTTCAATTATTGGTTGGCTTATTTGATTAAAAATAAAATATTTATAAATTCTTTGTTTTGCTGAAAATCTAGCATGAAATTTTTTATTTTTTTTTTTAATATTTTTAATTGCAATATCTTTTAAATTTAAAAAATGATTTATTGATTTTAAAAATTTAATTGTATCAATTATTTTATTTTTACAATCAAAATGTGCAGATTGCCCAAATGCATGAACACCTGCATCAGTTCTCCCCTGACCATGTAAAATAATCCTCTCTTTTAATAATTTTGATAATTTTTCTTGAATTAATCCTTGAATAGTTGGACCTTTTTTTTGAATTTGCCATCCTCTAAAATTTGTACCTACATACTCTATAAGTATTTGGTATCTATTCATTATAGAAATGAACCTTTTTTAATTTTTGTTCCTAAAACAAATTCGCCAATACTTTGAGCCTTTTTTCCTTCTCTTTGTATTTCTTTAATTTTAATTGATTTTTTATCTCCACATGAAATTTCTAAATAGTCAGATAAAACCTCTCCTGGTTTTCCTTGTGCTTGTCCAATTTCTGCTTTTAGTATTTTATACCTCTCACCATTAACCATAAAATACGCTCCAGGGGTTGGATAAAGTCCATTGATTTTACCAATTATAATTTTAGCATCCTCTTTCCAATTAATTTGTCCCTCTAACTTTTGAATTTTTGAAGCATATGTAGCTGATGAATGATCTTGTTCTACAAAGTTAGCATTACCCTCATATATATCATCTATGTTATCTAAAATTTTCTCCGATGCTAGACTTGAGAGCTTTTCACTAACATCTTCGGCGTTAAAATTATTTTCAATATTAATTTTATAAACATTGCATACTGGCCCTGTGTCCAATTGCTCTACTATTCTCATAACACTAATCCCTGTCTCTTTATCTAAATTCATAATTGATCGTTGAATAGGAGCAGCACCTCTCCACTTTGGAAGAATGGATGCATGTATATTAACAAATCCTTTTTTAGTAAGGTTTAAAAATTCTTTGGGAATAATTTGACCATAAGCTACTACAATTGCTAAATCTGCGTCTAATGATTTAAAGTATTCTAATTCATTTTCATTTTCTTTTAGCGAATTTGGAGATCTAAATTTTAAATTTAAAGTTTCACAAATCTTTTGTATCGGAGATTTATTGATTTTTTGACCTCTTTGGGATTTTTGTGGCGGCTGTGTATATACACATTCAATTGGATATCCATTTTGATATAAAGATTTTAGTATGGGAACAGAAAACATCGGCGTTCCCATAAAAATAATCTTTTTAAACATAACTAGACTATTACTCTGTTAGGATTTTTTTTATTTTTTGAAATTTTTTTAATAATTATGTCTCTTTTTAATTTGGTTAAATTATCAATTATAAGCTTTCCATCCAAATGATTAATTTCATGCTGGAGACAAGTTGATAGTAAACCATCACACTCAATATTTTTCAATTTTCCGTTAATATCTATATATTCAACTTCGCAAATTTTGGGTCTCTCAATTTCAATGAATGTATCTGGTATGGACAAACATCCTTCTTCATAAACAGATTTTTCATCACTAAAATTTTTTATCTTAGGGTTTATAAAACAAAGCGGATTTTTTTTTTCATCTTTTGTTGAGACATCAATCACCAAAATTCTTTTTAAAATACCTATTTGAACTGCTGCAAGTCCAATTCCATTAGATTTGTACATCGTATCTAATAGATCCTTTGCTAGTTTTTTAACATTATCATCAACATTTTCTATCGATGCTGACTTTTTTCGCAAAATTTCGTCTGGAACTGTAATAACTGGTTTAATACTCATTTATGGAATAAATAAACTAATTTTTAAACTTTTAAAGGAAGAACTTTTAGTAAAAGTTTGTTTCTTATTAAATTAACATTTAATTGGTTTAAGGTATTAATAATAAAGTAAATAGTATCCTCATCAATATTTTCTATTTTATCAGGTCCAATAACTTCAATTATTCTTAATAAAGCAGCTCCAATTTCATTATTATCAATCATTGTCTGTATATCCTCGGGTATCTCGTATTTATTAATTTTATATAAATTATCGTATTTTTTTGATATTTTAATACCATCAGATTTAAGAGCTTCTAAAAATATTATATCTTTTTTTGATAGTGAATATTTTTTATCCTTTTTAATTTTTTTCAGAAACTTATCTAAATCCTCTTCAATTTTAGATTTTGAATAATCTCCATTAAAATAATTAACAAGCTTTGATTGATGTAATATTTTATTATTAAATTTAATTTTTTTTTCAGAAATTTCTTTTTTGTTTAAATTTTCACTGTAAAATGTTGTAAAATTTGAAGGAACATCTTCTGCATTTATTTGGCTTAAAAACTTTTTTAATTCTAAATCAAAAGCATCACCTATGTCACTTAATATAAATGAATCTTTTAACATTTTCATAAATTCTAGCTTTAAGTTTGGATCTTTTGTTAATAAAGTCCGTTGATACAAAAGTGCACGACCTTCAATTGGTGGTAGTGTTTTATATGCTTCCTTTGCATTTATAAATTGGTTAATATTAAATTGAAATTTTTTGTAAAATTCAAATAAATCATCTTCGGAATAATTTTTATCACTTACTGCTTTTTCTATAGTAGAGATTTTTTCTATATCCGTAATTTCAATATCCTCAATTTTAAATAATAAGTTTGCAGATGAGAGGTATTTCCAAATTATCTTTGGTGTATCTTTATTTGGTTCATAAATAAAATCTGGATCAGTTCTGTGCGCTAAATGAAAGTCTAAAATTGAGTTTTCTGATATTTTTTTATCTATTTCATCTAAATATCCAAATAAATAATTTATTTTTTTTTCAAAGTAAATATCATCAAAACCCAACTCTTTTTTTAAATCTAAAATTAGTTGTGCTTCCTCGTTTTTTCCATAGTTGATTAAGCAATATAAATTGAATTTTGATAAGTATTCGTCTTGAAGAGGTTCTGTATTTTTTGAAAAAATTTCACACGACTTTTTAACATTTGATGCTGACAAATAACTATCAACCAAATGTTTAGTTAACTTTGGGTGAAGGTTTATTATTTGATTTTTTATTAAGTATTCCTCTATTAATTCTAAATTAGCATATTTTATTAACCAATTAGATTTAAAATTCATAAATTCTTGCTCTGTAATATTTTGAGTTGGAGAATAAGCATTTGTTAAAAGCGAAATATGCATTATTTCAGTGGCGTCTCTTGAAAGATTAAACTTACTGATATTTTTAAATAAGTTCTTTAATCTCTTTCCATCTGAATTAGACCACATGTCCATGGTCAAACCATATTTACTTGGGTCATATAATCCAACAATTTTAATTTCTTTTGATGAAAATTTTTTATCTAGTTTTATTGTTTCTTTTTTCTTATTAAGCTGTAAATCGTAAACACTTTTCTGATTATCAGTTTTGACTTTTTCTATCGGTGAATTATTTTCTGAGATAGTATCGCTATCTGATTTATCCAAATTCCAAATATCAATTGGCTTGTCTTCAGCAAAAACTGAAATAGATAAAATAAGATAAACAAATACAAATAATAAGCTTTTCTTATTTAACAATCTTGAAATTTTCATTTGGAATAATTTTTTCTATTTCTTTTTTTGGTGCTGGAAAATCTAATGTACTAAGAAAAAAAACAATACCCAAAATAATACCTAATCCAATTATAAGTTTAATTAGAAGTATTACAAAACTTCCTTTACCTGAACTTGTATTTTTAGAGAATTGCATATACTTTTAGTTAATTTCAAATTAAGACATATTTATGTTTTTTCAATAAAGAAACTTATGAAAATAAAAGAAAACCTCGTATTTTTGGGAATGATGGGATCAGGAAAGAGTTCAATTGGCTCATTAGTAGCAAATAAATTAAAATTAAATTTTATTGATATAGATAAAGAAATTGAGAAAATATTAAATACTACAATTTCAAAAATTTTTGAAAGTAAAGGTGAAGAATATTTTAGAAAAATTGAAGAAAATACAACGTTGAAAAAGCTAAGGTCAAATTCCGCTGTAATTGCACTAGGTGGTGGAGCTTTTACAAATAAAAATATTAGAAAAGAAGTTCTAAAAAATCATTTATCTTTTTGGCTCAATTGGAGTGACAATATACTGTTGGATAGGATTAAAAATAGTAAAAAAAGACCATTGGCTATAAATGCTACAGATAAAGAACTAATTGATTTAATAAAAAAACGGTCTAACATTTATTCAAAATCATTGTATGAAATAAAATGTGACAACCTCTCAAAAACCGAAATCGCAAATAAAGTTATAAGAATTTATGAAACAAATTAAATTGAATATAAGCACAGAGACAGAAAAATATCCAATTATTATAGGATCTAATTTAACATCACAAGTTTTAAAAATTTTTAAAAAAAACTCAATTTATAGTAAAAAATTTTTTCTTGTAGTAGATAGTAAAGTTCCAAAAAAATTAATTTTAAATATTAAAAAATCACTAAAAAATAAAAAAATTTTAACTTATTATTTTAGTTCAAACGAGAAAAATAAAAATTTTAAAAGTATCAATAATATTTTAGAAATCTTATTAAGTGAAAATTTCTCAAGACAAGATTGTTTAATTTCGGTTGGTGGAGGAATAACTGGGGATATTAGTGGTTTTGCAGCCAGTCTGTTTAAGAGAGGTCTTAAGTTTGTAAATATTCCAACGACACTTTTAGCGCAAGTTGACTCATCGATAGGTGGAAAAACCGGAATTAATTCAAAATATGGTAAAAATTTAATTGGAAGCTTCTATCAACCATCTCTTGTGATCTCGGATACAAAATTTCTTAAATCTTTACCAAAAAGAGAGCTAGTTTGTGGATATGGAGAAATATTGAAACACTCATTAATTAATAATAAAAAGTTCTTTAATTTCCTAAATAAAAATTATAAAAAAATTTTGAATCTTTCGTCTCCATTCATTGAAAAATCAATTTATGAGAGTTGTAAAATTAAGAAAAAAATTGTTGAAAAAGACGAAAAAGAGTCAGGTTTAAGGAAAATTTTAAATTTTGGTCATACTTTTGCTCACGCTTATGAAGCGAGCTTAGGTTACAGTAATAAACTTAATCATGGAGAGGCTGTTATTTTGGGAATGAAAACAGCACTTAATTTTAGTCTGATGGAAAATGTTATTAATAAAAAAGAGTTTAAGTTGATCTCAGATCATATTAAAAATTCAGGATTGCCTTACTCGATAAATAAATATTTTAAATTAAAAGACTTAAATAAAATTTTATCTTTTATGATTAAAGATAAAAAAAATAATTCTAAAAATATAAGCTTAGTCTTGTTAAAAAAAATTGGCTCACCGGTTTTTAATAAGGAGTATTCACAAACAAATTTAAAATTATTTTTAAGAGATTATTTAGGAAATTAAAATTTGAATCGAATGAATTGACTCTCTTAGTTCCTTATTTAAAATTTTATAAATTTTTTTGTTACTCTCGATCCTGCTCATTTTTTTTAGCTCTTCAGATACAATAGTTAACTTTAAATGAAACTTTCCTTCTTGGTTACCTGGATGATTCTTGTGAAGGAAAGATTTATCTTCTATATTAATACTTTCAATATTTAGTTGATCTAATAAATTTTTTTTTACAATTGCAATTAACTCATTTATATCCATATATTTATTATATATCATGAAAAATATTTGTGACTGGAATAATTGTAACGAAATTGGGGAATATAGAGCACCTGTTGAAAAAGATAATAGTAAAAAATATAGAATGTTATGTCTTGAGCATGTTAGAGAATTTAATAAAAACTGGAATTATTTTTCGGGTATGAATGATGATCAAGTAGTTGAATTTTTAAAATCTGATATGACTTGGCATAAACCAACACAAAGTTTCAGTTCTTCTGATAATTTTTTCAAAGTACTATGGAATACAACTTTGAGAGATGAGCTGGATAAAGACAAAATAAATGGAGATTATAATCATATGCGTCAATTTAAATTTGATCATAAAGACATAAAAGCATTTGGAATACTGGGTGTTTCTGTTGGTTTAAATTGGAAGAAAATACAAGACAAATTCAAAGTGCTTGTTAAAAAATTTCACCCTGATATGAATTCTGGAAATAAAAAATACGAGGAAAAATTAAAACTTATAACTTTAGCTTACACTCAGCTAAAAAACACTTATAGAGAAAAAATTGACACCAAATCTTAATATAGAGCCTGATATCAAAGTTTCATTAAAACAAACTTTTGGAATTGATTCTGAAATGGAAGTTGAAGCATTTTCAAAAAAAAATGATTATGTTCCCGAAATTGATAAAAACTATAAATTTGACAGAGATACTACCTTAGCTATCATTTCAGGATTTTCATTTAATAAGAGGGTCTTAGTTCAAGGATATCATGGTACTGGAAAATCTACTCACATAGAGCAAATTGCTGCAAGGTTAAATTGGCCCTGCATACGTGTTAATTTAGATAGTCACATAAGTAGAATAGATTTAATTGGAAAAGACGCGATAGTGCTTGAAGATGGCAAGCAGATTACTCAATTTAAAGAGGGAATTTTGCCCTGGTCAATCCAAAATCCAGTTGCGCTTGTTTTTGATGAATATGATGCTGGTAGACCAGATGTTATGTTCGTTATTCAAAGAGTTTTAGAAGCAGAAGGTAATTTTACTTTATTGGATAAAAATAAAGTAATTAAACAAAATAAATTTTTCAGATTATTTGCAACTTCCAATACAGTTGGATTGGGAGATACAACCGGTCTTTACCATGGAACTCAGCAAATTAATCAAGGTCAAATGGATAGATGGAATATCGTTACAACACTAAATTACCTTAGTCTAGATAGAGAAATGGATATTGTGTTGTCTAAAAATAAAAATTTAAATAATGCAAAAGGTAAAGAAAAAGTTGCTAATATGATAAAAGTAGCTTCTCTTACTCGTAAGGGATTTATCGCAGGAGATATTTCAACGGTAATGAGCCCTAGAACTGTGTTGCACTGGGCAGAAAATTCTGAGATTTTTAAAGACACTGGTTACGCTTTTAGAGTAACTTTTCTAAATAAATGCGATGATATAGAAAAAAATACTATCGCGGAATATTATCAGAGATGTTTTGGGGAAGAATTACCAGAGTCTTTAGTTAATATTCAAATTTAAATGAGCTCTAGAGATACAGACTTAAAAGAAAAATTCAGAATTGCTTTAAACTCAACAGCAAAAGTAATTTCAGATGATTTTGATTTAAATAAAAAAAACTTAGAAAACAAAAAAAATAAAGATTTAATTTCATTAGAAATCGATAATCTTACTAATCCAAGTGATTTTATAAGACTTCGTGCTGAGACTGACTCAAATGCGCTTAAAAAAAAATTTTCTGATGATTTAATTTATAAAAAAAACCTACCTAGTAATACTTCCTCAAGATCACTTTATAACATTGCTGAAAAGATTAGATATGAGGCTTTAGGGGGGCAAATGCTCAAAGGTATAGAAAAAAATTTTCATGAAAACTATTCACAAATAATTAATCGTAAAAGAAAAGATCAATTAAAAACGAAAGAAGATGTGCCTGTGGCAGAGGCTTTTGAATTATATATGCTTAAAAATTTTCATAAAATAAAGTTAAATACCCTAACTTCTAGAATTTTAAATTTTTGGGAGAAAGATTTTGAAAATTCTATTGAAAAACACAGGGAATTTTTGATGAATAATTTAGAAGATCAAAACACTTACTCATCAAAGTTTTCTCAAATATTAGAAGAAATGGATATTTTTCAAGGTGACGAAGATAACGAAAAGGAAGAGGAAAATCAGGATCAGGGCCAAGACAATCCTTCAAACGATGATCAAAGCAGTGATAATGAGGATAGTAAAGATGAAAACAATGACCAGGAAACCCAAGCCTCTTTAGACGCTGATTATAGCATTGATGAATTTAACCTAGATGAACAACTCAACGAAGTTGAATCAGATGAACAAAGTTCAGAACAAATAGTAAAAAAAAATATAGATAATATTAATCTTGATTACAAAATATTTACTACACAGTTTGATGAAATAGTAAAAGCTGAGAATTTAGAAAACGCTGATGAAGCAACTAAACTTAGAAAAAGTTTAGATCAACAGCTAGTTGGTTTTCAAGATGTTATTACAAAATTAGCAAATAAACTTCAAAGACAATTACTTGCAAAACAAAATAGGGCTTGGGAATTTGATTTAGAGGAAGGGTTATTAGATAGCTCTAAACTTCCAAGAATTATAATGGACCCTTATAATTCATTATCATTTAAAAAAGAGAAGGACTTAGATTTCAAAGATACAGTAGTAACTTTATTAATTGATAATTCTGGATCTATGCGAGGAAGACCAATTACTATTGCAGCTTTGTGTGCAGATATCTTGTCTAGAACTCTGGAAAGATGTTCTGTCAAAGTTGAAATTTTAGGTTTCACAACTAAAAACTGGAAAGGAGGGCAAAGTAGAGAGCTTTGGACAAAAAATTCAAAACCTAAAACACCAGGTAGATTAAATGATTTAAGACATATTATATACAAAGGTGCTGACACTCATTGGAGGCAAGCAAAAAATAATTTGGGACTAATGCTTAAAGAGGGCCTGCTTAAAGAAAATATTGATGGGGAAGCAATATCATGGGCATATAATAGAATTAAAAAAAGAAAAGAAGAAAGAAAAATTTTAATGGTAATTTCCGATGGTGCTCCTGTTGATGACTCAACACTTTCAGTAAATTCAGGAGATTTTTTAGAAAAACATTTAAAAAAAATTGTTAAATTTATTGAAAATAAATCTGATATCGAAGTTTTAGCTATAGGAATTGGCCACGATGTTTCTAGATATTATAATAAAGCGATAAAAATAACTGACGTGAATGAATTGGGAGATGTTATGATATCTCAATTAAGTTCATTATTTGAAACAAAGAAAAAATACCACTAAATATTAAATAATTCTTTATTCTTCCATTTAATATTGACTTCAGCTCCACTGCGCGTTTTAGAATTTATACAATTTACTAATGCAAAATTTTTTTCTAATAAAGTTTTCCCAATAAACAATCCAAGACCTAACCCCTCCTTTGATCTGTCTTTAGAATAATTTGATTTCAAATATGGCTCTCCAATTTTTGAGACAATATCTCTTGGATAACCATCCCCATCATCTTCAACTGTTATTTCAGTTGTTTCGCTATCACTTTTTAAATTGATAAAAATTGTACTTTTAGCAAATTTATTCGCATTTCCAATAAAATTTCTTAAACCATATACAATTTCTATAGATTTAGTTATTTTTTTTGGGTTAGAGTCTTGATCAAAATTAAAAATAAAATCTTTTTTACTAATTTCTTTAAATGATAAAATAATTTCATTTAAATAGTCCCTAATACTAATATCTTTATCTATAAATTCATCTTCTTCGACTGGGTTAAGAGTTAAACGCTTTAAAATACCGTTACATCGATCAACCTGACTGTTTAATAATTCGATATCTTTTTCTATATCTTTCTGACCCTTAAATTGCTTTCTTAAATCATGAGCGATAATTGTTATTGTTGAAAGTGGAGTACCTAAAGAATGTGCTGCAGCAGCTGCTTGACCACCTAAAGATAATAATTCATGTTCTTTAGCCATTACTTCTTCCATTTTTCCCAATGCTTCTTTTCTTAATCTATTTTGTGTTCCAAAAGTCATTGCAAAATAATTTAAAAAAACTAAAGCAATAATCAAAGATATGGGGATGGAATAATAGAAATAATGATTATTATGGAAATCAGAATTTAAATTAATTGGCAAATCTTCGTAATGAAAAGTTAAAAATATAATTGTAATTATTGTCAAAGTCACCAATAATGTATTTGTTTTAAAGCTTAAATTTGATGATGAAAAAACACTTGGAATTAGTATAAAAATTACAAATGGATTAGTGATTCCACCAGATAAATAAAGAAGAAAACCTAATTGTAAAATATCTATAAGTAGAAAAAGAAAAGCTGATCTGTCTGATAGTTGTGTTTTTTTATAAACAAAAATTAAATATAAATTACTTAAAATACCTAAAAAAATAACTATGTTAGATGTAATAAAATCAAAATCAGAGTTTATAAAAAAATAAACAAAATTTACTGCAATTAATTGTCCTGTTATACCAATCCATCTTAAAGTTACATAAGTTGACTTTTTAAAGGAATGATACTTTGAAGTTTCAAAAAACTTCATTTTTTAAATATCAAGATTTTGTACATTTATAGCATTAGCAACAATAAAATCTTTCCTCAACCCAACATCGTTCCCCATTAAAGTATGAATAAGATTTTGATCTTTTTTACTATCCTTTGAATATTGAACTTGTAATAAATTTCTTTTTTCAGGATCTAACGTAGTACTCCATAATTCCTCTGGATTCATCTCTCCCAAACCTTTAAATCGCTGAATATTCATTTTTGATTTTTCATCATTATATAATTTATAGTATTCTTGCGATCCTCTTTTGACTTTTTTTAACTCTTTTTTATTATCAATAATATATTTTTCTAATTCACTCTCATCTTTGATATAAATACCCTTAGAACCTTTGTTAATTTTAAATAACGGTGGTTGTGCTAGATAAACATGCCCATTTTCAATTAATTTGTTAAATGGCTTATTGTTGAAAAAAGTTAAAAGAAGAGCCCTAATATGTGAACCATCTACATCGGCATCTGTCATAATAATTATTTTTCCATATCTCAAATCTTTTAAATCAATTTCTTGAGCTTTTGGATCTAATCCTAAAGCATTAATCAAGGTGACAATCTCATTTGAGGAAATCATTTTAGATAAAGCTTTAGTTCTTTGATCTGAATCATTGCCATTACCATTGCTGTTATTACCGTTTTTTTTTATATTAAAATCTTCGACATATGTGTTTAATATTTTTCCTCTAAGTGGCAAAACTGCCTGATTTGCTCTATTTCGTCCTTGTTTAGCTGATCCACCAGCTGAGTCACCCTCTACGATAAATAATTCCGTTCCTTCTTGCTTCCCAATTTGACAATCAGCTAGCTTTCCAGGGAGACCACTTAATTCAAGAGCGCCTTTTCTTCTAACATTTTCTCTGGCTTTTCTAGCTACATCTCTCGCCATGGCTGCCTGAATAATTTTGCCTAAAATAATTTTTGCAATTGATGGATTTTGATCAAACCATATGGATAATTTTTCGTTGATAATTGCCTCTACAATCATTCTTACCTCTGATGAAACTAGTTTATCTTTTGTTTGAGAAGAAAATTTAGGATCTGGGATTTTTGTTGAAAGCACACAAGTAAGACCTTCTTTAATATCATCACCTGAGATAGCTAACTTATTTTTTTTTAGTAAATTATTTTCATTGGCATATTTATTTACTACTCTTGTTAGTGCACTTCTAAAACCTAGCAAGTGCGTTCCACCATCTTTTTGAAATATATTATTTGTATATGGAAAAATGTCCTCTGAGTAACCTGCATTCCATTTTAAAGAACACTCTATTTCTATATTATTTTTATTACCTTCTATATAAATTGGTTTTTTAAATAAGTCGTTTCCATTTTTGTTTTGTAATTTTTCTTTTTTTTCATCTAAAAAATTTACAAATTCTAGAACACCACCCTCAAATTTGAATTCAAAATTTTTTTCTTTTTTTTGACTAGAGTCAGTAAAAATAATTTTAATACCTTTATTTAAAAAAGCTAATTCTCTCATTCTTTTTATTAAAATATTTCCGCTGAAATTAATTGAAGAAAATACTTCTTTTGATGGTAAAAAAGTAATTTGAGTTCCAGATTGTTTTGATTTTCCAACTACTTTTAAAGGTGCTTTTGCTTCACCATTATTAAATTCTATAAAATATTTTTTACCATCTCGATTAATCTCTAGTTGTAACTTCTCCGATAAAGCATTGACAACTGAAATACCCACTCCATGTAGCCCCCCAGATACTTTATAAGAGTCATGATCAAATTTACCTCCGGCATGAAGTTGTGTCATAATAACTTCTGCTGCTGATTTTTTTTCTCCTTTATGTATATCTACAGGTATACCTCTGCCATCATCAGAAACGGTTATAGTTCCATCAGAATTTATTTTAACTTTTATGTTTTTGCAATAACCTGCTAAAGCTTCATCAATAGAATTATCCACAACTTCATAAACCATGTGATGCAAACCTGTACCATCATCTGTATCCCCAATGTACATTCCCGGTCTTTTTCTTACTGCCTCAAGACCCTTTAGCACTTTGATGGAATCTGCTTGATATGTATTTTTATTTGTCATTTTTAAATTTTGGAAAAGAAAATTTATAACATTTTTTGAAAAAAATTGCTTATTTATCTTCAATAAATAAATACAAAAAACTTAAATTATCATTGAATTTCAATGCTAATTTAATGGTGGAGAGAATGGGATTCGAACCCATGAAAGAGTTTCCCCTTTACACGCTTTCCAAGCGTGCGCCTTCAACCACTCGGCCACCTCTCCTATTAAAAAAATTAGTTAATTCTTTTTTTACTTTATCGGCAGTAATACTGTGAATAGAATTGGAAGATCTCACTAGATTATTTTCTATATCTATAGGATAAATAAGATCCGAATATAATTGTGGTGGACAATCACCATAAATCATAAATGTTTGTATATCTAAATTTGTTGATAAATGTGCAAAACCTGTATCATTTCCAATACAAAATTTACATTTCATTAAATAAGGAATTATATCTTTAATTTTTTTTCCTGATGTAAATATTATTTCTGTATCATTGAATTTTTTTCTGATCATTTCTTCATCCTCATATTGATCAGTACCACTAATTATTAAAAATTTTCTATAATTTTTTTTTTTTAAAAAGTTTATGATCTCTATATAGTTTTGAATTGACCATCTTTTTTCAAAACCAGATGCAGCAATGATAATACCAACTGTATCTCTTAATTTCTTATTATAACTATAAAGTGGTTTAAATTTAAAATTAGAATTCAATGTAATTTTTTTTACAAATTCCAAAGTTTCATTATCATTACGAATTGTATTTGAAAAAAAACTAGAATATAATTTTCTATTTTTTTTTAAGAAAAAGTTTTGAAATTTTAATCCTAAACCCCAAACTTCTTTTGATTTTGAAAATTTAGCAATAAGTAAATATCTTAAGGATGGATGGAAGACAAAACACTTTTTAAACGAAAACTTATTTATTTTTTTTATATTATTTTTAAATGATATTATATTTTGTAAAGTTTTATTAATTCCCTTTTTAGGCTCATCAAGATAAATTACTTCTTCACAATATGGTGAAAGTTTTAAATAATGTTCAGCTTGTGTGGATTTTTTTGTAAAAAAAATAATTTTAGAGTTTAATTCTGCAGCTAATATTTGGTAACAATAAAATTTAGAAACAAAATGCCCCCAACCTTTACCAGGATCAATGATCAATATTCTGTTCATTTTTATAATAAACTAAAGAAGTACCACTTACATTATATAATTTTTTATTTTTTGAAATCTCATGAATATATTTAACAACATCTTTTGCAGATCTTTTTCCTAAAGCGTAATCGTGCCAAAATATATATCCGTTTTTTGATATCATTTTAAAAGCTTTTTCACTATCATTTTTAACAATTGAATAGGTATGTCCACCATCAATAAATATTAGATCACATTTATGTGTAAACTCTAGCTCGTTAAATTGTAACGAATTTATAAATCTAATATCTATTTTTTTTTCGAAAGCTGTATCTGAAAACATAAATTTCTCATACTGGCTCTCAGTAAATATATTTCTGTAAGCTGATTTGCTCTCTCCTTTTGATATAGAGATTCTTTCATTAGAAGTAATGGTAAGTGTGGTAATTTTTGCGTTTGCTGGGGAATTTAGGGCCATTAAATAGGTTGTTTTACCGCTACAAGTTCCAAATTCGAATATGTTTTTGGATATTTTTGACATCATGCATAGAATCCAGGCTTCTAAATCACTGGTCATCCCAATTATATTTGATCCACTTGGAACTATAAAAAATTTGGTAATATGTTCTTCTGTTGGAAAATTCAAATTATTTTTTTCTGTTTCAAATATAGGATGTATATATTTAACTTTTTTTTCAGGAATTTTTTTCTTAAATATAATTTTTTTTATTTCTTTTTTTTGTAAAAAAAAAATTAATATCAGGTTTAAAAATATTAAAAAAATATAAAATAACATTTTATCAAACCAAGTATTTTTTGTATTTTTGTTTATTATCTACAACTATGTCAGGTAACTTAAAAAAGTCAAATTTGCTATATGTTTCTCCTCCAACTAATTCTAATCGATTCTGTATAATTTTTTTTAAATCGGATGTTGTGTAAGTATTTAATTTTTCCTCAGTGTATCCAATTGCTCGATTTTTGAATTCATTAAACAATGTAACTTCGTCACCTAAAAACCTGAAATGCCAACCTGCTTCATAAAAAAAATCTAATTTTGGCTTGTCGAAACGCCACCACCCATATTTTTTTGGTCGAATGTTCCGTATTTCCTGTGCTGTAGTAAAATCTTTCAAGTACAACATTTTTGTTCCTCCCCATAAACCATCTCCATAATCTAATTCAAAGCCTACACATCTTAGGTTCATATGGAAATATAGCATGTATTGTTTAAAAATAGTTAAATTACCTTTAAACTTTGAGAAAAAATTATGGTTAGGTATTTCATCAACATCAGAAATTAATAAAATGTCATTACTCGATGTTTTAATTTTTTTTAGAGCATAACCAATACTATTTCTGGTGTGGTAATCATAAATAAAAGGATCAAATTTATTAAAATTTTTAATTGGAGGGTAGTCATCAATTATATGATGAATAATTTTTTTTTTATATTTTTTAAATAGAGATTTATTTTTATCAAAATAAAGTTTTTTTTCTTTTCCCTGATGTGATTTAGTGCCTTCAACCAAAACAAATTTATCTACTTGCTTATCGAGATAATTTAATCTTAAATCCAATAACTCAATTTCATTAAAGAAAGGAAAGCTGTCAATTATCATTTAAAATTAATTAATTATTTTTCTTTATTTATTTTCAGTACACCAATAAATGCCTCTTGTGGAATTTCAACTCGTCCAAATTGTTTTGATCGAGCTTTTCCTTTTTTCTGCTTTTCTAAAAGTTTTCTTTTCCTATCAGTTGCTCCACCGCCATGAATTTTGGTTAAAACATCTTTTTTAAAACCTTTAATTGTCTCTCTAGCAATAATTTTGCCTCCTATTGCAGCCTGAACTGGTATCATAAAATTATGTCTAGGTATCAAGTCTTTTAGTTTTTCACAAACCTCCCTTCCAGTTTTTTGTGCGAAATCTTTATGTATCATCATTGCTAAGGCATCAACTGGTTCTCCATTGACTAAAATACTTAGTTTCACTAAATCACCATCTCTATGCTCAATAATCTCATAGTCAAAGCTAGCATACCCACTTGTCATAGATTTTAGTCTATCATTAAAATCAAAAACGACTTCATTCAATGGTAACTCATAATTTACTACAGCTCTATTTCCTGAATAACTTAAATTTGTTTGAATTCCTCTTTTATCCTGACACATTTTTATAATTGAACCTAAATATTGGTCAGGTGTAATAATTGTTGCTTTTATCCATGGCTCTTCAATATATTTTATGAAAGTTGGATCAGGTAAGCTAGATGGATTTTGAAGATCAATTATGTTTCCGTTGTTAAGATAAACCTTATAAACAACTCCAGGTGTAGTTGTTAACAAATTAACATCAAATTCTCTTTCTAATCTTTCTGTTACGATTTCCAAATGAAGTAAACCTAAAAATCCACATCTAAAACCTAATCCTAAGGCAGATGATGACTCAGGTTCAAACGAAAAACTTGCATCATTTAATTGTAGTTTAGCTAAACCGTCTTTTAGTTTTTGAAACTCAGAACTATCTACTGGAAATAACCCACAGAACACTACTGGTTTACTTGGTTTAAATCCCGGCAAAGCTTTATTTAATGGTTTCGAAGCATCACAAATTGTATCTCCTACTTTAGTTTCAGATAAAACTTTAATTCCAGTTGTAATAAATCCAATTTCACCAGTTTTTAATTCATTTATATCCACTGGTTTTGGAGTAAAAACTCCTACTTTTTCAACAATATATTCTTGATTTGTTGACATCATTTTTATTTTCATGTGTTTTGAAAGTTTACCATCAATCACTCTTACTAAAATTACTACTCCTAGATACGTGTCATACCAGCTATCAACTAATAAACATTTTAAATCTGATGAACTTTCTCCTTTAGGAGCGGGTAATGTTGTGATTATTTGCTCTAAAATATCTTCTATCCCTTCTCCAGTTTTACCTGAACATGGAATTGCATTTTCGGTGTCAATTCCTATAACTTCCTCAATTTGTTTTTTAGTTCTATCTAAATCTGATGCAGGTAAATCAACCTTATTTAAAACTGGTACTATCTCATGGTTAGTATCTAAAGCTTGATAAACATTTGCTAAAGTTTGAGCCTCTACCCCTTGAGTACTATCTACGATTAAAATTGAACCTTCGCATGCATATAAAGATCTGCTAACTTCATAACTAAAATCAACATGGCCTGGGGTATCAATAATATTTAAAATATAATTTTTTCCATTTTTAGCTTTGTAATTTAATTTAACTGTTTGGGCTTTAATTGTGATTCCTCTTTCACGTTCAATATCCATAGAATCTAAAACTTGAGCTTTCATTTCTCTTTCAGTTAATCCACCACAACTATGAATAATCCGATCAGCAATAGTAGATTTTCCATGATCAATATGTGCAATAATTGCAAAATTTCTTATATTATCAATTGAACTCATTAATTTATTTTAGGAACGAATTTTAGCACCAGTTTTATTTTCAACTGTTTCTATTATTAAATTATTAATTTTTTCCAAATCATTATCCGTTAGAGTTTTTTCTGAAGATTGAATTGTTACACTGAAGGCAATTGATTTTTGATTTTCAGGAATATTTTCTCCCTCATAAACATCAAATACTTTAATGTTTGAGATTAAATTTTTGTCAATACTAGATATTACATTTATTAAATCTTGTACTTTTATTTTTCTATCGACAATAAATGCAAAATCTCTCTCAGATTTTTGAAAGTCTGATACTGAATATATTGATTTTTGATCTTTTAGAGGTTTTTTAGGTAATTTTAAATTATCTAGAAATATTTCAAAACCTACTAGAGAATCTGTTTTAATATCTAATGTTTTGATAATGTTTGGATGAATTTCACCAAAATAAGCAGCTACCTTATCTTTTCCCTTATTTAAAAAAATTCTACCTGATTTTCCTGGATGATAATAACTAGGGCTTTCATCATCAATATAAAATTTTTCTGAGTCATAGCCGGCTTCTACTAAAGTTTGCGCAACATCTCTTTTGATATCAAAAACATCTACATTTCTCTCTTTTTCAATCCATGAAAGTCTAGATTTTTTCCCAGCTGACAAACCACAAACAACTGTATTCTGAGCTCCAGGTTCTGAACCATAAAATATTGGCCCTATTTCAAATATTGATAAATCTTTAATTCCTCTATCTAAGTTTTTGCTCATATACATCACTAAATTTGAAAAAATTGAATTTCTTAATACTCCCAATTCAGAGCTAATTGGATTTACAATTTTTATTTCTTTATTGGCTTCTTTAAAGTGATCGTTATATTTTGAATCTGCAAAAGACCAAGTAATAGCCTCCAAATAACCTTTAGATGCTACTGCCCTTTGAAGAAAATGAAATAATTTTTGAGTTGGATTTAAAGTATTTTTTGATCTTTCTTTAACAGGATTTTCTATTTTTATTTTTTTATAGCCACTAATTCTTACAAGCTCCTCAACTATATCAATTTCTTGAATAATATCTGGTCTCCAAGATGGAACTGATAGTTTAAAGAATTTATTTTCTTTTTTTAATTTAAAACCAAGTTTCTCTAAAATGCTTATCATTTCCTTAGTTGGAATTTTAAAACCAGAGACTTTTTCAAAAGTTTTAGGTTCAAATTTTATTACTTTATTTTTATAAGATTCAATTTTTTGAATGTCTATTTTGCTAATTTCACCTCCACAAATTTCCTTAATTAAAAGAGCTGCTTTATTTAATCCATCTTCAATAGATAACGGATCAATACCTCTTTCAAATCTAAATTTAGCATCCGTATCGATATTCAATTTTTTAGCAGTTTTTCTAATTGATCTTGGATCAAAATAAGCAGATTCTAATAAAACATTTTTTGTATCTAACTCTGTACCTGATCTTGTTCCTCCAATAATTCCTCCAAGGCCTAAGACACCCTCTTTATCACTTATTACACACATTCCACCATCCAGTTTATACTTTTTATTATCTAGAGCAGTAAATTCTTCTCCAGATTTTGAATTTCTAACAATTATTCCCTTCACAATTTTGTTGGCATCGTATGCGTGCAAAGGACGATTAATATCAATCATGATATAATTAGTAATATCTACAATTGCAGATATTGGTTTTTGACCTATAGAAATTAATTTATCTTTTAACCACTGAGGACTTTCTGTATTTTTGACGTTAGTTATCAAGCAGCTACCAAAAGATAAACAGCCTTGATTTTTTTCTTTTGTTATTTTTACTTTTAAGGTCTGTTTTTTATAAGATTTAATTTTTTTGTCTTTTTCCATTTTTAAATTTCCAAAACCTGCAGCAGATAAATCTCTTGCAATCCCTCGAACACCAAGACAGTCTGGTCTATTCGGTGTAATTGATAAGTCAATAAGATTGGAACTTGATTTAGAAAAATAACTTTTTCCAATATTTTTTCCATATTTGGATAACGACAGCTCAGTAATCCCATCACTTTCATCTGATAAATTCAATTCAGACTCGGAACAGAGCATTCCATAAGATGTTACATCTCTTATTTTGGCAACAACAAGTTTAGTTTTGTTTTTTGGGATTATCGCACCTGGCGGAGCATATATAGTAAGAAGGCCCTCTCTTGCATTTGCGGCCCCACATACAACTTTTTTAATTTCTTTATTACCAACATCAACATCACAAACTTTAAGTCTGTCTGCATTAGGATGCTTTTCTGTTTTAACAATTTTTGCTACCTTAAATAAATCTAATCCCTCAGATAAATTTTCTATACTCTCAACCTCAAGACCTATGTCTGTTAGTTTCTCAAGAAGTTTATCTTCTTTAGCACTTATTTTTAAATGATCTTTTAACCAATCATATGTAATCTTCATCTGCTTAAACCTCGGTAATTTGAAGGAACATCAAGTGGGTCAAAACCAAAATGATTTAGCCATCTATAGTCACAATCAAAAAAGGCTCTTAAATCATTAATGCCGTATTTAAGCATCGCTAATCGATCTATACCTATGCCAAAAGCATATCCTTGATATTTTGAAGGATCTACTTTGACATTTCTTAAGACATTAGGATGCACCATCCCACAGCCTAAAATTTCGAGCCACTTATCTCCTTCTCCAATAATTATTTTGCCATCTTTTATTTCATAACCAATATCTACTTCGGCAGATGGTTCTGTGAATGGAAAATGACTAGGTCTAAATCTCATTTTAATTTTTTCGACTTCAAAAAATTCTTTAATGAAATAATTCAAGCATCCTTTCAAATGCCCCATATTAATATTTGTGTCAATATGTAAACCTTCTACTTGATGAAACATTGGTGCGTGTGTTTGATCACTATCAGACCTATAAGTTCTCCCAGGAGCAATTATCTTGTATGGAGGTTTGTCCTTTAGCATAGTTCTGATTTGAACTGGAGAAGTATGAGTTCGTAACAAAACCTCTTTGTTTTCATCCAAGTAAAATGTGTCATGCATATCTCTCGCTGGATGATTGTCAGGTGTGTTTAAAGCAGTAAAGTTGTTATATTCATTTTCAACATCAGGGCCTTCCTCAACACTAAATCCTATTTCGGAGAAAATAGATGAAATTTCATCAATAGTTTGTGATACTGGATGTACTTTTCCTCTAACGAATGGTCTTTCAGGTAAAGTTATATCAACTTTTTCCTTTTCTAATTTTTCATTTATTTTTTTTCCTTCAATCTCTTTGATTTTAAAATTTATCAAGTTCTGAAGTTCGTCTTTAGTTTGATTTAAATCTGATGCAAATTTTTTTCTATCAGTCTCTGGAATGGATCCTATTGTTTTAAATTTTGATGAAATTAAACCATTTTTACCAAAGAGCTCAGTTTTGATTTCATTTACTTGATCAATGCTTAAATCATTTTCGAGCTTTGATATATACTGATCTCTAATATTTTTTATCTCTGACATATTAGTAGATTATTTCCTTAAGAAATAAAAACAATAGTGAAGATTAGTTTAAAGCTGATTGAGCTTTTTGTACAATTGTTTTGAATGCTTCTGGACTATCGTAAGCAATTTCAGCAAGAATTTTTCTATCTATTATAATGCCACTTTTGCTTAAACCATTGATAAATCTTGAATAAGTCAAGCCTTCGGCTCTTACACCAGCGTTGATTCTCTGAATCCACAATGATTTGAAATCTCTTTTTTTGTTTCTTCTATCTCTGTAAGCATACTGCATGGATTTTTCCATCGCTTGCTTTGCAACTCTTATTGTATTTTTTCTTCTGCCCCATTGCCCTTTTACAGCTTTAAGAACTTTTTTATGTTTAGCTTTACTTGTAACACCTCTTTTAACTCTCGCCATTATTACCCTCTTAAACTATAAGGCATGTATGACTTAACAATTTTTCCATCTTGTTTAGATAATGTTGTTGTGCCTCTTAGCTTTCTTATTTGTGAATTAGTTCTTTTAATCATACCGTGTCTTTTCCCTGCCTGTGCAGATATAACTTTACCTTTAGCAGATATTTTAAATCTTTTCTTTGCAGAGCTTTTTGTTTTTAATTTTGGCATAATTCTGCGGACTTATACAAAGATTGTTATAATTTTACAACCTATATTAAGGCTTATAAAGGCTGAATTACCATGATCATTTGCTTACCATCAAACTTGGGGTGAAGTTCTACTTTGCCAATATCCTTCATATCCTCTTTAATTTTACCCATTAGTTTGTTTCCTAAATGAGAATGCTGAAGCTCCCTACCTTTAAATCTTATTGTAAATTTTACTTTATCGCCTTTCGCTATGAATTTTTTAGCATTTTTAACTTTAAATTCATAATCATGTGTTTCAGTAACAGGTCTCATTTTAATTTCTTTTAATAAAACGATTTTCTGTTTTTTCTTTGCGAGATTAGCTTTTTTTTGAGCATCATACTTATATTTACCCATATCCATAATTTTGCATACTGGTGGGTTTGCATTTGGTGCTATTTCAATTAAATCCAATCCTTGATTTTTAGCTAAAGATATGGCTTCATTAGTATTTAATACACCAAGATTTTCGCCATCACTTGCGATTACTTGTACATCTGGAGAAGAAATTCTATTATTTGACCTTGGACCTTTGTCCTTTGTTCTTCTCTGAAAGTAATTTTGTTTGAAGTCTGCCACTTAGTTTGATGATGCTTTATTTAAAGCAGAAAATTTTTTTAAAAATTTGTCTATATCCATATTTTCTTGTTTATTTGAGTCTAAACTTCTAATCGTTACTGAATTGGAGTCAACTTCTTTTTTACCACAAATTAACAAAATTGGTATTTTAGCTAAAGAATGATCTCTTATTTTATAATTTAAATTATGATTCTTTAAGTCAACTGATGAGCTTATACCTGCGCCTTTAATTTTTTCAGATACTTTAATTGCATAACTATTAAATTCTTCAGAGATTGGTATTACCATTGTCTGTAAAGGTGATATCCAAAAAGGAAACTTGCCTGCATAGTTTTCGATTAAAATACCTATAAATCTCTCTAAAGATCCAAATAACGCTCTATGCAACATAACAGGAACCTTTTTACTTCCATCTTTATCGATATAAGAGGCATCTAATCTTCCAGGTAAATTAAAATCTACTTGCAAAGTTCCACACTGCCAATCTCTACCAATCGCATCTCTTAATACAAATTCAATCTTTGGACCATAAAATGCACCTTCACCTTTGTTAATACTATATTCTAACTTTGAAGCTTTTACCGCTTTTAGCAATGAAGCTTCTGCCTTATCCCAAACCTCATCTTCTCCAACTCTCACTTCAGGTCTATCGGCATATTTTAGAATTACATCCTCAAAACCAAGATCTTTATAGATATCTAATATTAAATTTGTTACTTCTAAACATTCACTGGTAATTTGATCTTCTGAACAAAAAATATGTGCATCATCTTGGGTAAACGCTCTTACTCTTAAAAGCCCATGTAATGCTCCAGATGGTTCATATCGATGAACTTTTCCAAATTCTGTAATACGTAAAGGAAGATCTCGATAACTTTTTAATCCTTGGTTAAACACTTGAATATGCCCAGGACAATTCATAGGTTTGATTGCAAAAACTTTTTCATCTGGAGTTTCAGAAGTATACATATTCTCTCCATATTTTTCCCAGTGGCCAGACTTTTCCCATAATTGTCTATCTAAAATCTCAGGAGTATTTACCTCTTTATAACCAGCTGCATCTTGTCTAATTCTCATATAATTAATTAATTTCTGAAATAAAGCCCAACCTTTCTGGTGCCAGAAAACTACACCTGGACTTTCCTCTCTAAAATGAAACAGATCCATTTCCTTACCTAATTTTCTGTGATCTCTTTTTTCTGCTTCCTCTAATTGATGTAAATAATTATCTAAATCTTTTTGATTTGCCCATCCTGTTCCATAAATTCTTTGTAGCATTTCATTATTAGAGTCTCCTCTCCAATACGCTCCTGAAACTTTCATCAATTTGAAGGCTTTACCTATTTTACCAGAAGATATCAAATGTGGACCTCTACACAAATCGTGCCAAGTATCTCCATGATGATAAATTGAAAGTTCTTCTGATTTAGGAATACTTTCAATAATCTCTGCTTTGTATTTTTCACCAATTTTATTAAAATGTTCTATTGCTTTTTCCCTTTCCCAAACTTCCCTTCTAGTTTTAACATCCCTATCAATTATTTCTGACATTCTTTTTTCAATATTTTCAAGATCATCTTTTGTAAAAGGCTCCTTTCTAGCAAAGTCATAATAAAATCCATTCTCTATTACAGGTCCAATTGTTACTTGAGTGCCTGGATATAATTCTTGCACAGCCATTGCCATTATATGTGCTGCATCATGTCTGATAACTTCTAAACCCTCACGATCTTTTGCAGTAAAAATTTTAATTGAGCAGTCGCTATCTATTTCAGAGTATAAATCTTTTAATTCACCATTAACACTCATTACAAGTGCTTCTTTAGCCAGAGATTTACTTATTTTTTCGGCAATCTCTAATCCTGTAACTTTATTTGGGAAATCAATATTATTTCCATCTGGTAATGTAATAATAGGCATCTAATTTAATAATCTTTTATACTCTGAATAAGTAGAAAAGCACATTTTTTCAACATTAAACTTTTGAATAATATTTTTCCTCCCATAAATACCAATTGATTTTAATAGAGTTTCGTCCATATAAAGAATTCTTAAGATTTTATTACTTAAAGATTTAGCGTTTCCTGCTTCATACAAAAAACCAGTTTTTTCATCAACTATTGTCTCTTTTGATCCTCCAATATTACTAGCTACAATTGGTTTTTCCATAGATTGTGCTTCAACAGCAACTCTCCCAAAAGCTTCTGGTTCTGTTGAGGCTGAAACTACAATGTCTGAAACTTTGTAAGCTAAAGCCATATCCTTACAATGGTCTATAAATCTTATTTGTTTTGATAATCTGTATTGCTCAGAGAGCCTGATTAATTTCTTTTTATATAATTCTCTTCCTTGATCACTTCCAAGAATGACAGCATAGAATGCCTC